>JAGXGZ010000061.1 GCA_024636495.1 Roseobacter sp.
AAACCACATCTTCGATTCCTATGACGACGTCCTTGATCATTGCTGTGACGCTTGGAACAAGCTGATCGCGCAGCCCGACCGCATTGCCTCCATCGGAAACCGAAAATGGGCTCAAGAGTTCTGATCAATGCAGGTTGGTATAAGGTGAAGGGATGGTTGGTATAGTCCGGCTGCTTGGGCGGAGCGAAATATTCAAGATGCAGTGCGGCTTCTGACAGGCCGTTTGCAACGCCTGCATCCAGCACCGACCGCATGTAAGCATCTGGCCCGCAGGTATAAACATGTGTGTCTGTCGCGGCACTTGCGATCAGCGCAGTCATATCGGCGCGGGTGTTTTCGGCGCTCAGATGCAGATGAACGCGGTCTGCCCAAGGAGTATTGACCAACATGTCGATAAAAGGCGCAGCGCCACGAGAGGGCGCGGAGTAGTGCAGATCGAAAGGCCGTTTCAATGCGTGCAGGCGGTGGGCGAAGGCAATCATCGGCGTAATGCCAATGCCGCCGCCGAAAAGCAGACTGTGCGGCGCATCTTCGACCAGTTCAAAATGGTTGACTGGGGCTGCCACGAAAACCCGCCGGCCTTGTGTGAAAATACGGTGCAGCAGGGCAGAGCCGCCGCGCCCTGCGTCTTCGCGCAGCACCGCAATCCGGTAGCGGCTGCGGTCGGCGGGATCGCCCAGCAAGGAATAGGGCCGCAGATATTCGGGTGCGACGACCAGATCAAGATGTGCGCCCGCCGTCCATTCGGGCAGATCGGCACCACCCGGATGGACCAGATCATAGAGGCTGACGCGGTCGCTTAGGGCCGTAACCGCCCCGATGCGAAGGTCCAGAACAGGCGTATCGGCCCCGGCGGTATAGAGATGCAGATGGTCTGTTTGCCCTGCGGCGCTGCGCCTGCGATGGTCGTCAGCCGACAGCAGTGCTGCATGCGCCTTGATCCCGGCCTCGCGGTTCATGGGGTCAGGGTAGGGCCATGGATGGGGGGCAAGGGGGGCAGGGTAGACGGCCAGCGTCTGATCTTGGAGGCGCAGGTCGAGATCGCGTTGCAGCCCGCGCGCATTGACGGGATGGGTGGGCTTGGTGACGCGGCCATCGCGCTGGCGTTCAAGATCCCACCACCATTTTTTCACTGGGTTCAGCCCGCCGCGCCCCATGGCATCATCCAGCCGCGCAAGGATCGGAGCCGCCGCGGGGAACGTACTTGCCGCCCAGCGAAAGGGCGCTTCTGCAAACAGTCCCTCAAGGTTCCACGGGCAGGTTTTCATGCAGCGGCCACACATTGATCCGCCTTTGTTGGTGATCCGGTAAGTGGCGCATTTCTGGCTGTCAGATTTCCAGATTTCATACCCGTTGAACATTTTCTTGGGGCCAGCGGTGATCGCGCCCGAGGGGCATTCACGGGCGCATTTATTGCAGGCTTCGCAGAATTTTTGCAGACCAAAGTCGATGGGCCGGTCATGCGTGACGGGCATCGTGTGGGTGACGATGCCGGATTTCAGGCGCGGGCCCAGAAACGGGTTCAGGATCACTTCGCCAATGCGGCTGACTTCGCCCAGCCCCGCCAGCAAAAGCAGCGGTGGTTGCAATACATCGCCGTCCATCACGGTATGCGCCTTGGCGCGGTGGCCCAGATTTCGCATATGCTGCGCAAGGATACCGCCCAGAACCGAGAACCGCAGATAGGCGCGCATTGATTGTGCGGTACTGATCCAATCATCGCCTGACGCGCCCTCCATCGTCTCGAAGCCCTGATCTATCACGACGCCTAGCGCGTGATCATGGGGCGGGGTGATGGGGCTGCCGGTCGCGTCATGGCTGTACCACGTCCAATCAGGGCAGGCACAAAGACCCGCCGCATCGACGCCCAGAAAATATGCGGCAGCCTTTAGGTTGGCGGCATTGCGGCTTGGATCATCCCTTAATGGCGTCGCAGCCATAGCCCCGTCTTGCAGCAAGATCAGCGCCCCAAGCAGACGGCGCTGTGCAGCGGCAGGGGCGGATTTGACGATATGTTGGCCGCCCTTCATCGCATCCTGCACCTTGGTGCCCATGTCACCGAACTGGCCACGGGCGAACATGTCGGTCCGTTTGGGCACGCGCGGGACGTTGGCAGCATCAATATAGGTTGTGGGAGTATCGACGCGTTTCAACGTCTCGAACGGGTGGGGGCCATCGACAAAGTTGCGCTTGGCATAAGGATCATGGCTTTGGGCATTCAGGCCACCATGGGTGCCAAGCTGCCAGACATGGCCCCGCAAAACCGATGCGGGTTGGCGGGCGAGGGGCGCAAGCGGCAAATCGGCGGCCAGGATCATATCGGTTGTGATGGCCGCCAGGCCAAAGCGTTGCGCCAGCCAGGGGGCTTTGGGGGTGCCATCTTGCATCACCGTCAGCCCGGCGGCCAGCGCCAGTTGCGCAAGATTGATATCGCTCGAGGTGACGGAATGGGCGCGCGCGTCAAAGCCAAGGATGCGGATATATTCGGCCAGGACGGTCGCGTTTTCGGTCGCGCGCAGGGCTGCACGTTGCTGCTGCGCGTCGATGATCCAGTCAGATCCGACCTCATTTGGCAAAGGGTCGCGGGGAAAGGCTGTCAGCACGACAATCGCATGGGTGTGACTGGCAATGCTTGCGTGATCGGCCCCAGCTGTCTCGCGCAGATCCGCCATGATCGCGTCAATCCCGGTGGCCAACGTCGTGGTCTGGCGCTCCTTGAGGTCTTGGACCAAGGCGGCAACGCCTACGTTTCTGCGTGGGGCCGACAGAATAGCGCCCTGCGGCAAGGCGCAGACCCCCATCATCGACGCATCGTTGTAATAGCCAAATGCCTTGAGGTGCTGTGCCCTTTCCAGCGGATCCGTCGGGATGTCGGCCTTGGTATCTGCCACCCTACCAGAGCGAAGCGCATCCATCATGGCTTGAAACGGCCCCATGGCGTTGATGATGCTTTGGGGGCGGTCCGGTGCAGCAAAGGACACGCTGGGAAAGGGGATGTCAGGCAAAGCCTTCAAAGGGGCATCCAGCCTGCGCAACCGCTCAAGCGGGTAGGGGCCAAAATGGACGGGGCGCGATTTGCCTGAGAATAACTTCATAAGATTGACCGTGCCATCGCGGGCGTGCAATTGCCAGCGCGGAAATTTGCGTAGGCAGCCATACGCGGCAAGCCATCCAACGGATCAGCCCGCGCGCTGCGGCCCTAGGGTTGTTCAGGCAAGCGTGATTTCAAGATCGCAGGGCAGCCGCTGGTCATAGATGCGGCGGGCGTTCGCCATGTCATTGCCATCGGCACGCGCCTCGGCTTGGGCTTGGGTGTGGTCATGGGCCAGCCAGCGGTCAATCAGCCTTGCGCGCAGGGTCGCTTCGGGAACGTGCAGGAACACGCGCAAATCCCAAAGACTGTGCAGATCGCGCCAGCCCTCGGCATCAAACAGTAGATAATTCCCCTCGATCACGACCGTCTCGACATCGGGCGACAGGGTGCCGCCTGCAGGGATCGCACGATCAGCGGCGCGGTCAAAGGTCGGGTAAGAGACATCTGGCGCGTCCCTAAGCCGGGTGATCAACCCGGTTAAACCGTCGATATCAAAGGTTTCCGGTGCCCCCTTGCGGGCGCGCAGACCCATCTTGTCAAGTTCGGTATTGTCCAGATGAAACCCGTCCATCGGCACCACTTGGGCGGTGTGGCCGGTTGCACATAGCTGATCCACGATCTGTACAGCGATCGTCGATTTGCCGCTGGCGGGTGCGCCTGCAACGGCGATCAGGCGGCGTTTCCCCGATTTCGACGCACTGGTGATGGCAGCACATAACTGTGCTAGATCGGGGGTAGTGTTGATCATCTTTACTTTGTCCTTGCTCGTGCTTCAGTCGATGCGGCGAAAGCCCACGATCAGTTGACGCAAGCCGATTGCGGCACCCAAGACGATACAGGCCAGCGTCACAGGTGCACCATAGGCCAAGACCGAAAAGGCCGACAACCCTTGCCCGACACTGCATCCGATTGCGATGACTGCGCCGAACCCCATCAGCACTGCGCCCCCCATCTGGCGGCGCAGCTCGCGCGGGTCTTCGCAGGCTTCCCACCGCAAATGGCCTTTGATCAGACAGCCCAGCAGCGATCCCGCTACCACCCCAATGACAGAGCCTGTGCCAAAGCTGATCGTGTTGCCGGACGACGTCATGACATAGAGCAGGGTCTCGCCCACGGGGGCGGTGAACGTGTGCGACAGGATGATGCTGCGATCAAAGCCGTGGGCCGTGACCCATTGCGTGCCTGCCCATCCGGAAACGATCGCGATACCCGCAACGACACCCCAGAAGATCGACCAAGGGCTTGCGCGCAATTCTTTGTGAAACAGCGTAAACATGATCAAGGCGGTGCCGATTGTCATTCCGACCATGTGGATATCGAGCCCAAGGTGCCCGCCCAGGAGATGCGCATAGCTGGCGGGGGTGGCACCGGCGTCGCTGATTGGAAACATCGCAAGCCGCAGCGCGGACAGGGGCCCGCCAAGAGCGACATAGGCAGAAACACCCATGACGATGACGATCATGAAAGACCGCAAATCGCCGCATCCCATGCGCGCCAACGCCCCGTAGCCGCAATTGCCCGCCATGGCCATGCCGTAGCCAAACATCAAGCCGCCCACGATGCTGGCGGTAGGGTTCCACCCGACCGACAGATACAAGGTTTCGCTAAGCGTCAAAAGCCCCGCGGCAGACAGACCGAAGGTGCCGATGATGGCCACACCCAAGGCAATGCCCCACATCGCGAACCGGACCGAGGTCGCGCCGTAATACAGGTCTTCGATGGCTCCAAGGGTACAAAACCGCCCCAGACGCGCGGCAAGACCCAGCAAAACGCCCCCGAACAGTCCCGCAAAGGCCAACAGCGTCGGCTCGGAAAACCGATCCAGCAGCAGCGTGCCTAGATCTTGCATGCGAGGTCAGTCGGCGCGACAGAAAAGATCATAGACGACTTCCATGATCTGCTTGGGGCGGTCGTCGGCAAGGCGGTAATAGATCGTCTTGCCATCGCGGCGCGGGATCACCAGACCTTCAAGCCGCAAGCGTGACAGTTGCTGTGACACCGCCGCCTGCCGCGCCGAAAGAAGCTCTTCAAGCTCGGTCACGGATTTTTCGCCTGATGCCAGATGGCACAGGATCATTAATCGCCCCTCATGGCTGATCGCCTTGAGGAAATTGGAAGCTTGCACCGCATTCGACGCCATCTTGTCGAGGTCGGCTGCACACATGTTCTTGTCAAAAACGGGTAGGCCCACAGTCTATGTCCTTAGCTTAATAACAAATTCATCCGGCCTGAAATCAAGCCGGTCTTGGAATATTAGTTCCCGTTTGGCGACGGTAGCAGTTTGGCGTCAGTCATCATCTTTTCCAATACCCCCCAAAAGAAATCTTCTCCGGGGTATCCTTCGAGGCGCGATATTTCCTGTCCGTCCACCGTCAACACAAATGTCGGGGTGAACCGGACCTTGCGCAGAAAGGTCACGTCGGACGAGGCTTGTTCATTGATATCGATCCGGCGCAGGGGTGCGGTCTTGCCTGCGTCGGTTTTGGGGTAGATCGGTGCGATCTGGTCGTTCCAACGGGCGCACCAAATGCAGCCTTTTTCCTCGACCATGACCAAGGTCGCATCGGCAAAAGCCTGTCCTGCCAAAAGAACCATGGTGGAAAAAGCAAAAAGGGCGGCGCGCAGAAGCATTGTGGAAAGACCTGTTGATTTCGCATAACATAATGTGAATATGTGAATGACACAAGTTAAAGGCACCCAAATTGCTAGAAATTACGTTCATAGGCGCAGCAGTTGCCGGATTATTGTCCTTTCTGTCGCCCTGCATCCTGCCGATCGTCCCATTTTACCTAAGCTACCTTGCAGGTGTGGGTATGAACCAGATCACGGCTGATGGCCCTGTGGACGCCGCCGTGCGCCGTCGCGCCGTGGTGGCATCGCTGTTTTTTGCCGCCGGTGTGATCACGATCTTTATGGGGCTGGGGGCCGCTGCATCGACCTTCGGTCAGGTGGTGCGTGAATATTTCGACTATCTGCGCTGGATCGCGGCGGCCATCATCATCGCGATGGGCCTGCATTTTCTGGGGGTGATCCGCATCGGCATCTTGTACCGCCAGTTCCGCTCGGATGCAGGAGACACCGGATCGACCAGCCTTCTGGGGGCCTATGTGATCGGTCTTGCCTTTGCCTTTGGCTGGACGCCTTGCGTAGGCCCGGTGCTGGCGGCGATCCTGTTTACCGCAGCGGGCACCGATACGGCCACCAACGGCGCGTTATTGTTGTTCACCTATGGGGTTGGAATGACCGCGCCCTTCGTGCTGGCTGCGATGTTTATCGGGCCGTTCATGCGCTGGATGGCGCGGTTCCGGCAGCATCTGGGCACGGTTGAAAAGGTGATGGGCGCGTTCTTGATTGTCTTTGGTGTGTTGATTGCCACAAATTCGATGAATTATATCGCCCAATGGATGCTTGAGACCTTTCCGGTCTTTGGCGCCATTGGCTAAGCTTAGGGGAGCGAGACTATGAAGCTGTTAAACACTTGCCTGTTGGCCTTGGGCCTGACCATTTCAAGCCTGACCTTTGTGGCACCTGCCGTTGCCGCGACGCTGGGCGATGACGGGCTGCACAAAGAAGCGTGGATGCGCGAGACCTTCAAAGATCTGGGAGAGGATTTGGCCGAGGCCAACGCCGAAGGCAAACGGTTGATGCTGATCGTAGAACAGCGCGGCTGCATCTACTGTAAGAAAATGCACGAAGAGGTGTTTTCCCAGCCCAAGATCGACGCTTATATCCACGATAACTTTTTTGTGGTGCAGCTGAACATGTTCGGTGACATCGAGGTGACAGACTTTGACGGCGAAGCGATGGCCGAAAAAGACATGGTGCGCAAATGGGGTATGTTGTTCACCCCGACAATGGTATTTCTTCCCCAAGAGGTGGCCGAGGGGCAATCGGCCGCTCAGGCCGCAGTGGCGACAGTGCCGGGTGCTTTTGGGGCGGGCACAACGTTCAACATGCTGCAATGGGTTGTCGACAAGGAATACGAGGGCGACGAGCCGTTCCAGAAATACCTCGCGCGCAAGCTTTCTGAGCCGAACAACTGACCTTTGTATTGTTGGGCAGAAATCTGGATTGCATTTAAAATTCATAAAAGCGAATTTATAGTTGCGTCGTTTTAGCGCAGCGTCTACGCTGGTATACAAATAAGAGTCTTTGGGAGGACGCATGAAAGTTTCTATAATCGCCTTGGCGGCATCGGTTGGTTTCGCCGCCACCGCTTATGCCGCAGACGTTGTGCCAACCGCAGTGAGCTATACGGATGGCGCTGTCGAAATGTCTTTGACAGGCATGGCCGGCAACCCCGAAGAGGGGGCCAATATCGTTGGCGACAAGGGCCTTGGCAATTGTGTGGCCTGCCACGAAGTCAGCGCTTTGCCGGACATTGCATTCCAAGGCATGATCGGACCCGCGCTTGACGGTGCAGGCGACCGCTGGAGTGAATCAGAGCTTCGCGGCATTGTCGCGAACGCAAAGATGATGTTCGAAGGCACGATGATGCCGTCCTTTTACAAGGACACAGGCTATATCCGCCCGGGCAACGCCTACACCGGTAAGGCTGCCGATGACACGCTGGGCCCGCTTTTGTCGGCGCAGCAGGTTGAAGATGTTGTGGCTTATCTTGCCACGCTTAAGGATTAAGAGCCCCCAAGAGGGACTTTGCTCAGGAGTATGAAAATGGATTTCACAAGACGTAACGCAATCGTCATGGGTGCAGGCGCATTCGCGGCGCTGGCCTTGCCAAAGCTGGCCTTTGCAGCCGCTGGCGACGATGCCATCGCAGCTTTCACGGGCGGCGCAGACATGGCAGACACCGGGATCACGCTGACCGCGCCGGAAATTGCCGAAAACGGCAACACCGTGCCAATCGAAGTCGACGCGCCCGGTGCAACAGAGATCATGGTTCTGGCCATGGGCAACCCGACCCCGGGTGTTGCAACATTCGGCTTTGGCCCTCTAGCTGGATCCCAGCACGCATCGACACGTATCCGTCTTGCTGGCACGCAAGATGTCGTGGCGATTGCCAAGATGGCTGACGGCTCCTTTGCGAAAGCATCGAGCACGGTAAAAGTGACAATCGGCGGCTGCGGCGGCTAAGGCTTTAAAAGGAATTAATGAAATGGCATCTGGTGTAAAACCCCGCGTCAAAGTACCGAAATCGGCAGCAGCAGGTGAATCAATCACCATCAAAACGCTGATCAGCCACAAGATGGAATCCGGCCAGCGCAAAGACGGCGACGGCAACGTTATTCCACGTTCGATCATCAACCGCTTTACCTGCGATTTTAATGGTCAAAACGTTGTCGACATTACGCTGCAACCAGCGATTTCGACAAACCCATACCTTGAATTCGACGCCACCGTGCCAGAGGCCGGAACGTTCACCTTCACTTGGTATGACGATGATGGCGACGTCTATGAAGACACCAAAGATATCGCAATCGGCTAAGCGTCTGCATTCTCGGGAGGAATAAGAATGAATAAATTCACCAAAGGTCTGGGTGCCTGCATGACCGCGATTATCGTCGCATCCGGTGCGATGGCCGAACCAGCAGACGACACTCTGGTCATCAATGAAGACATCGAGATCGTCACGCGCACTGCAGCACCCGCACATCTGTCTGATGTGATGGACGAAGTGATGTCGGGATGGTTGTTTCGCGGCACGGAAACCCGCGCCATGGAAATGGATGATTTCGACAACCCCGGCATGATCTTTGTCGAAAAGGCCGAGGATATGTGGAACACTGCTGACGGTTCCGAAGGCAAGTCCTGCGCGGATTGCCACGGTGCATCAAGCGAAATGGCGGGCGTCCGTCCGGTCTATCCAAAATACGTCGAAGCCGCTGGCGAAGTCCGCACGATGGAAATGGCGATCAATGATTGCCGTGAAAACCGTATGGGTGCCGAAAAGTGGAAGTACATCGGCAATGAAATGGTCAACATGACAGCGTTGATGGCCTCCGTTTCGCGCGGTATGCCCGTGAACGTCGCAATTGACGGTCCTGCACAATCCACGTGGGAGCAGGGCAAAGACATCTACTACACCCGTTTCGGCCAGCTTGAGCTGTCTTGTGCAAATTGCCACGAAGACAACTACGGCAACATGATCCGCGCCGACCACCTGAGCCAGGGCCAGATCAACGGCTTTCCGGCTTACCGTTTGAAAAACACCAAGCTGAACGCCGTGCAGGACCGCTTTAAGGGCTGCATTCGTGACACCCGCGCAGAGACTTTCGCGCCGGGTAGCGCGGAATTCGTAGCGCTTGAGCTTTACGTCGGTTCACGCGGTAACGGTTTGTCCGTCGAAGGCCCGTCCGTCCGCAACTAAACGATCAAACCCCCGCCTTACTTTTGTGAGGCGGGTTTTTTCAGGTATAACCCATTCAAACATGCGTATGTATAGGCGCAGCGGAAGGCCCACCGTATGATCTCTCGTCGTGATTTTCTTCAAGCCAGCATGGCTGCAACCGCTCTTTACGGGGCATCATCCTTTGGTAATTGGGGCAAGCTGGCGGCACAGCAGGCGCTAACCCAAGACAAACTGCTTGAGTTTGACACTTTCGGCAATGTCAGCCTGATCCACATCACCGACATTCACGCGCAGCTGAAACCGATCTATTTCCGCGAGCCATCTATCAATATTGGGATGGGCGACAATAGCGGCGCTGTACCCCATGTAACGGGCGCTGATTTCCGCAAGCTTTACGGCATCGATGATGGCAGCGCGTCTGCTTATGCTTTGACATACAATGATTTTTCCGCGCTGGCCCAAGCCTATGGCAAGATGGGCGGGCTTGATCGTGTATCCACCGTGATCAACCAGATCCGCGCCGACCGCCCCGATGCGCTGTTGCTGGATGGCGGCGACACGTGGCACGGCAGCTATACCTGCTATCAGACCCAAGGGCAGGACATGGTGAATGTCATGAACGCGCTGAAGCCCGATGCGATGACCTTCCATTGGGAATTCACGCTGGGATCTGACCGCGTTAACGAAATCGTCGAAGGTCTGCCCTTTGCCGCCCTGGGCCAGAATATTTTCGATGCCGAATGGGATGAGCCGACCGAGCTTTTCCCGCCCTATAAATTCTTCGAGACTGGCGGCGTGAAGGTCGCAGTGATCGGGCAGGCCTTTCCTTATATGCCTATCGCCAACCCCGGCTGGATGTTCCCCGAATACACCTTTGGTATCCGCGACGAGCGCATGCAGGAAATGGTCGACGAAGTCCGCGCCCAAGGGGCCGAACTGGTCGTCTGCCTGAGCCATAATGGCTTTGACGTGGACAAGCAGATGGCGGGTATTGTCACCGGCATCGACGTGATCCTGTCGGGCCACACCCATGACGCGCTGCCCGAACCTGTGCTGGTGGGCGAGACGATCATCGTGGCCTCAGGGTCGAACGGTAAATTCGTCAGCCGCGTTGATCTGGATGTGCAAAACGGGCGCATGATGGGCTTCCGTCACAAGCTGATCCCGATCTTCTCGGATGTGATCGCGCCCGATCAGGCGATCACCGCGCTGATCGACGAACAACGCGCTCCTTACGCGGAGCAGCTTAGCGAAGTCATCGGCAAAACTGCTGACGATACGCTGCTATATCGGCGTGGTAACTTCAACGGCTCGTGGGATGATCTGATCTGTGACGCGCTGCTGTCTGAACGCGAGGCCGACATCGCGCTCAGCCCCGGTGTCCGCTGGGGGCCGTCGATCCTGCCGGGCCAAGACATCACCCGCGAGGATATCTGGAACGTTACCTCGATGACCTATCCCGAAGCCTACCGCACTGAAATGACGGGTGAATTCCTGCATGTGGTGCTTGAGGACGTGGCCGATAACCTTTTCAACCCCGATCCCTATTACCAGCAGGGTGGTGACATGGTGCGCACGGGCGGGCTTGGCTACCGCATCGACGTGAGCAAGCCGCAAGGCAGCCGCATCACTGAAATGACGCTGCTGAAAACAGGCGAGCTGATTGATCCCGCCAAGACCTATCAGGTCGCGGGCTGGGCCAGTGTCAATCAAGGCACCGAAGGCCCGCCCATCTGGGACGTGGTCGAAAGCCATATTCGCAAGCTCGGCACCGTGTCGCTTGCCGAAAATACGAGTGTAATAGTCGAAGGCGTCTAACGCCGATATTTAATCAGAGAGGAGGGGTTTGTCATGTCAGACACCTTTGAAAGCAATAAACCAAACCGTCGCGCATTTTTGCGTGGGGCCGCAACTGCTGGCGTGGGGGCCATCGCCGCCGGTGCCGCTGGCGCGCAAACGCCTGATCCGCTGATCACTGAAACCCAAGACTGGGCGCAATCCTTTGGGGATGGCGTCGATGCCACGCCCTACGGGATGCCGATCCAGTTCGAAGGGGATGTGATCCGCCGCAACGTGGAATGGCTGACGGCGGATACGATCAGCTCGATCAACTTTACCCCGATCCATGCGCTGGATGGCACGATCACGCCCCAAGGCTGCGCCTTCGAGCGGCATCATTCCGGCGCGATCGAGCTTAAAAAAGAAGATTACCGTTTGATGATCAATGGCTTGGTAGACCGTCCACTGGTCTTTACCTATGCCGATCTTGAGCGTTTCCCCCGCGAAAACCACACCTATTTTCTGGAATGTGCGGCCAATACCGGCATGGAGTGGGCAGGCGCGCAGCTAAACGGTGCGCAGTTTACCCATGGCATGATCCACAACATGGAATACACCGGCGTGCCGCTGCGCACGCTGTTGGAAGAAGCGGGCTATGACACCGCAGGCAAATGGGTCTACGTCGAAGGTGCCGATGCATCCTCTAATGGGCGGTCTATTCCGATGGAAAAGGCGCTTGACGATGTGCTGGTCGCGTTCAAAGCCAATGGCGAGGCGCTGCGCAAGGAACATGGCTATCCCGTGCGGCTGATCGTGCCGGGCTGGGAAGGCAACATGTGGGTCAAGTGGATCCGCCGGATCGAGGTGATGGATGCCCCGGTCGAAAGCCGCGAAGAGACGTCAAAATACACTGACACGCTGGAAAACGGCATCAGCCGCAAATGGACGTGGGCGATGGATGCGAAATCCGTTGTCACATCCCCCAGCCCGCAAGCGCCGATCACCCATGGCACAGGGCCGTTGGTCATTACAGGTCTGGCATGGTCCGGGCGCGGGGCGATCACGCGTGTTGATGTGTCCAAGGACGGTGGCAAGACATGGGAGACCGCGCGTCTGGCTAAACCCGGCGAGAAAATGGCGCTGACGCGTTTCTACCTCGATACCACGTGGGACGGCGAAGAGATGTTCCTGCAAAGCCGTGCCATGGATGAAACCGGATACGTCCAGCCCACCAAAACGCAGCTGCGCGAAGTGCGCGGCGAAAACTCTGTCTATCACAACAATTGTATTCAAACCTGGTGGGTTCGCCCCAATGGGGAGGCCGAAAATGTCGAAGTTTCTTAAATCAATCTCCATCGGTGCTGTTGCTGCCATCTTGGCGGTGCCAGCCGCTGCGCAAACATTCGGCTTGGGCCGTGCGGCCTTGCCCGAAGAAATCGCTGCGTGGAATTTGGATGTGCATCCTGACGGGGCAGGATTGCCTGACGGTCAGGGTGATGCGCTGGACGGCGAGGAAATTTTTGCGACCCAATGCGCCGCCTGCCATGGTGATTTTGCCGAAGGCATCGGCAACTGGCCCAAATTGGCCGGGGGCATGGACACGCTTGATCGCAAGGACCCGCTGAAAACGGTTGGGTCTTACTGGCCGTATCTTTCGACCACTTTTGACTATATCCGACGCTCTATGCCGTATGGCAACGCAGGCACGCTTAGCGCAGACGAGACCTATGCCATTGTTGCCTACATTCTGTATTCCAATGACCTGATTGCGGATGATTTCGTTTTGTCCAAAGACACGTTTCTGGATGTTGAAATGCCAAATGCCGACGGCTTCATCCTTGACGACCGCATGGAAACCGAATTCACCAAATGGGTGGGCGAGCCCTGCATGACTGATTGCAAGGATGCTGTTGAGGTAACCATGCGTGCGCTGGTACTGGACGTCACGCCAGAGGAAACAGCCGCCAAAGCCGAGACGGTGCAGGTGGCGTCTACTGACACAACGACCACAGCCGAACCCGCCGCTGTCGCCGCGCAGGAGCAGGCCGTACCCGCACCCGAGGTCGCCGCTGCTGACCCTGCGCTGATTGCAGAAGGCGAAAAGGTGTTCCGCAAATGTGCCGCCTGTCATCAAGTTGGTGATGGGGCGAAAAACCGCGTAGGGCCAATCCTGAACGGTGTCGTCGGTGCCAAGGCCGGGCATATTGAAGACTTCAAATATTCCAAGGCGCTGATGACCCGCGCCGAAGAAGGCCTGATCTGGGACGGCGAAGCGCTGGCGGGTTTCCTTTCTGCACCCAAGAAGTACCTCAAAGGGACCAAGATGGGGTTTGCCGGTCTTAAAAAAGACGAGGAGATCGCGGCAGTGATTGCGTATCTCAATAGCTTTGAGGCGGAATGAAAAGGGACAGACTGATATCTGTTTTAACTGTCGCGGTGGCTATGTTTGCCGCGACAGCCCAAGCCGAACCGGACCCACAAGCCGGAGAAACCGTTTTCCGCGCGTGCAAAGCCTGCCACCAGATTGGTGAGGGTGCCAAAAACCGTGTCGGTCCCCACCTCAATGATCTTAACGGGCGTACCGCAGGCACGCTGGATGGTTTTCGTTATTCAAAGGCGATGCAAGATGCCGGTGCGCAGGGCTTGGTATGGACAGACGAAACGCTCGATGCGTTTCTGGCAGATCCAAAATCCTATGTTCCGAAAACCAAAATGGGCTATCGTGGTTTGAAAGATCCGCAGGACCGTGTGAACCTCATCGCATATCTTGCCCGCTTTTCGCCTGATGCCGTGATCCATCCGTCGAACGCAGGGTATGATTTGGACCCTGCCATTCTGGCCATTAAGGGCGATGTGGAATACGGCGAATACCTGTCGGGGGATTGCAAGACCTGCCATCAGGCCGACGGCAGCGTTCAGGGGATGCCATCTATCACAGGGTGGCCGGAAGAGGATTTTATCGTCGCCATGCATGCCTACAAGAACAAGAGCCGCACGCATCCCGTGATGCAGATGATGGCCGGGCGGTTGACGAATGAAGAGATCGCGGCGCTTGCCGCATATTTTGGGGGACTGCAATAACAGCCCCCCCTTCAGGGAGGAAAGTGATGGTTAAGTTGAACAGACGTTTGTTCTTGGGAACATCGGCGGCAGCCTTGGGAACGCTTGCTGCGCCAGCCGTAATGGCCGCCGCACATGGCAAGCCCCGGGTGATTGTCATTGGGGGCGGTGCAGGCGGAGCGACCGCAGCGCGCTACATCGCCAAGGACAGCGACGGCGCGATTGATGTGACGCTGGTTGAGCCTTCGCGCACTTATTTTTCCTGCTTCTTTTCAAACCTTTATCTTGGCGGTTTCAAGGAGATGGACGATCTGGGCCATACCTATGGCACGCTTGCCGCCGCGTACGGTATCAATGTGATCCACGACTGGGCCGTTGATGTAGACCCGGATGGCAAGACGGTCAGCCTCGCCGGTGGGGCGACGCTTCCATATGATAAACTCATCCTGAGCCCCGGTATTGATTTCATCGACGGGGCCGTCGAAGGCTGGGGTGTCGAGGCACAAAACAAGATGCCGCACGCCTACAAGGCGGGCTCTCAGACCGAACTGCTCAAGGCGCAGGTCATGGCAATGCCACAAGGCGGCACCTTCGCGATGGTTGCACCGCCCAACCCGTACCGCTGCCCCCCCGGACCCTACGAGCGCGTGTCGATGATTGCGCATGTGCTGAAGGCCCATAATCCGACAGCCAAGATTCTTATTGCGGACCCGAAAGAAAAATTCTCGAAGCAGGGGCTGTTTCAGGAAGGTTGGAACACCCACTATGCGGGGATGGTCGACTGGGTTGGCGGCGATTTTGGCGGCGGCAATGTGTCCGTCGATCCCGAGGCGATGACGATGACGATCGATGGCGAAAAAACCAAAGTCGACGTCTGCAATGTTATCCCTGCAATGAAAGCAGGCCGCATCGCAGAGATGGCAGGTGTGACGGATGGCAACTGGGCCCCGGTCAATGCAGTTGATCTAAGCAGCAAGGCCAACGCAGACATTCACGTTCTGGGCGATTCAGCGGAACAGGGCGATATGCCCAAATCCGGGTTCTCGGCCAATTCGCAAGCCAAGGTTTGCGCGAACGCCGTACGCGGTGCCTTGACCGGATCCACCGTTTTCCCGGCCAGGTTTTCGAACACATGCTGGTCGCTGATTGCCGAAAACGACGGTGTCAAAGTGGGGGCCACCTACGAGGCAACACCGGAAAAGATAGCGACACTGGAAGGGTTCATTTCCCAGACCGGTGAAGACAGCGCCACCCGCAAAGCCACCTATGAGGAATCAGAGGGTTGGTATTCCGGTATTGTCGCGGATATGTTTGGCTAAATGCGATAACGGGGCGGGGCCATGGCGGCCCTGCCTGCCACTTTTAGAAAGCAGGCTTTATGAGACGCGCACTTATTACAGGATTGTTCAGCGTGATTGCAGGCGTTGCGACTGCGCAGGATCAGGCTGTGACCTATCCTTATGATGGCAGCTTTGACGATGCCACTTTCGCCGTTGAAAACGCGATCATCGGCAAAGGACTGGTCATAGACCACGTCAGCCACACCGGAGAGATGCTGGCCCGAACTGGCGCAGATGTCGGCAGCGATGTCGAGATTTTCAGGGCTGCCGACGTGTTCTTGTTCTGCTCTGCCGTGGTGTCGCGCAAGGTAATGGAGGCGGACCCGATGAACATCGCGCATTGCCCCTACAGCATCTTTGTGACGGACATCGCGGGCGAGGTCGCCATTGGATATCCAACCTATCCCGAGGGGCCGATGCAAGAGGTTCAGACGTTTCTTGACGAGATCATCCAAACTGCCTTGGAAGGGTTCTAGGGCCTATTCAAATTCCATCTGTTCGAACACGCGGCCTGCGTTCTTTGTGGCCAGTTCTTCGAACGTATCAAGCTTGGCATAGGGCGATTGATCGACGTAATAAGCGTCGGCCAATGATCCGCCTGAGTCTATATGTGCGCCGATCTTGCCACGTAGATATTCAAGGTAGCCCTTCGTATAACGGCGCACCTGTGCCATGTTCGTGGGGTGGCCGTGGCCGGGGATGACATAGGTCGCATTTAACGCCTCAAACGGGCCGTCCCATGTGTCAAGCCAGTCAGCGGTCAAGCTGTAGGGAAAGATCGGCAAAAGCCGTTCATGAAACGCGATATCACCCGCGATCACAAGGCTTTGTTCAGGCAGCCAGATGACGATATCACCGGGGCTGTGTGACGGGCCAAGGTGCAGCGCCTCGATCTGGAAGTCGCCCATATCGACGATGTATTCATCCACGAATGTCTCGGTCGGCGGTGTCAATTCCGTCCCGTCCGCGCGTTCTTTCAGGCTGGCCTGTGCGGCGCGCAACGATCCGGGGCCACCTTCCTCGAAGGCTTCTTCGCCCTCTGTCTGGGCGACGACCTTGACGCCTTGTTCGGCCCAATAGGTGTTGCCCAACATCGCGTGGCCTTGACCGTTTTCGTTAAAAACCAGCTTGACGGGCTGGTCGGTGACGACCTTGATTTCGTCATGCAGGGCCTTGGCCAACTGGTAAGACCCGCCGCTGTTGATCACGACAACGCCGTCGCCGGTGACGATAAAGCTAAGGTTGTTGTTGTGTCCGGCATTTTCATACGTCGGAGGGGCAGTGGCCCCGATGGCCGAGAATACTCCGGGAATGACCTCCACTGGTTTTGAATACAGCATCGAATTGGGATACTGATCAGCGATGTCTTCACTCGCAAAGACAGGCAGGGCGGCAAGCGTCAAGGCAAAGCACAAGCGGATCATCTTCAAACCTCAGTTACAAAGGCAAAGCCGTCTGTGGATGCTTCGATCCGGCCCAAACCGCCTTTGCCAAGGTGAAAGCCCACAATCGGCATGTGTGACGCGACAAGATCGTCGATCAGACCGCTGCGGGTCTGGGCCGCAAGACCCGGATCCTGATCCGAACCCGATTCCCACGCGGGACGCGCCAAGGCGATGTGATCATTGCCGATGCTGTCGCCCACGACCATCACGGCTGTATTGCCGGCCCGGACTTCGAACGCCATATGGCCGGGGGTGTGGCCGGGGGTCATGCGCGCGCCGATGCCTGCCAGTACTTCGTCGCCATCGTTAAAGAATTCCATCTGCTCGGCAATCACGGCCAACCGCCGCTCGGCCCCTACGGCAAAGGCCTGACGGCTGCTGTCTATCGTGGTGACGGTATTGGGATCGGTCCAATAGTCCCATTCAACCTGCCCGATATGGTGGGTGGCGTTGCTGAACAACGCATCGCCGAAATCATCCAGAACACCCCACAGATGGTCAGGATGGCCGTGGGTCAGCACGAGATCGGTGATGTCCTCCGGGGCTACGCCCAAAGCGTCAAGCGCGCCCATCATCTTGCCGGCTGTGGGCATGAACGTGGCACCTGCGCCTGCATCGAACAAAACGACACGCCCGTCACCGCGCAACAGGGTCAGATTGCACGGCGGGGTCAGTTGGTCAAAAGGTTGGCCTGCGCGATCAAGGATCGGCATCAGTTCCTCTTTGGGCATCGTGTCAAAAATAAAGCTGCCAGGAAGCGTCAGATAGCCGTCGCTGACCACATCCAATGTCATGGCACCGACTGCCATTTGCGCATGCACCACACCGGGCAGTCCCATCAGCGTGCTGGCTGCGACACCTTGCAACATGAAGTCGCGTCTGTTCATTGGCATAAGTCACTTCCCAAATCAAAAATTCCATAGTATGAATATGTCTGAAGAAATGCCCTCGCGCAAGCTTTGATAGCGGCGCGTCGTGCCGTAACTAACGGAGCAGATGGCGATGACAGACTATCCAGTAAATATGAACGTGACCCCCGAAGTGACTGGTCATTTCGATGAGGCGACCAATACAATCAGCTATATCGTGCGCGATCCTGACTCTACCTCTTGTGCCATTGTCGATTCGGTCATGGACATAGATTACGCCGCAGGCCGGATCACCTATGACCACGCGGATGCACTTATTGCCGAAATCGAGGGCAAGGGCCTTAAGCTGGAATGGATCATAGAGACCCATGTTCATGCCGATCACCTGTCTGCTGCGCCGTATATCCAGCAAAAGCTGGGTGGCAAGATCGGGGTGGGTGAAAAGATCATGGTGGTGCAGGACACATTTGGCAAAGTGTTCAACGAAGGGACCGAATTCCAGCGTGACGGGTCGCAGTTTGACGCGCTGTTCAAGGATGGCGATACCTACCAGATCGGCGGGATGACCTGTTTTGCGATGTACACCCCCGGCCATACGCCTGCCTGCATGGTGCATGTAATGGGCAACGCAGCCTTTACCGGCGACACGCTGTTTATGCCCGATGGGGGATCGGCGCGCGCCGATTTTCCGGGCGGTGATGCGGGCGAACTTTATGACAGCATCCAAAAAGTGCTTTCGCTGCCCGACGAGATGCGCCTGTTCATGTGCCATGATTACGGCCCCAATGGCCGCGATATTCAGTGGGAAACCACTGTTGGGGATGAAAAGGCGCACAACATCCATGTGGGCGGTGGCAAAACCCGCGCTGAATTCATCGCCTTTCGCACCGAACGCGACGCACAGCTTGATATGCCACGCCTGATCATCCCGTCGTTGCAGGTGAACATGCGCGCAGGCCATCTGCCAAAAGACAAAGACGGCAATGTGATGCTCAAGGTGCCAGTCAACGGGCTTTAGAGAGGCGTTGTAAACCTGAATATCCCGTAAGCTTTCGATGATCTGTCGGCAGTTCGGTTGCCGAGTGCTAAGCCCGGCCAGGCTAAGACCCCATGCTGTCCCATCCCATGGGACCAGATTTGACGGGCAAGGCGTTATCGCTTTGGCCGTCACCCCTTCATGAAAGTCGGCGCGACAATGCCCCAGAACCTTAAAAAATACCTACCGATCTTGGATTGGGGGCGCAGCTACAACAAGACTGCCTTGTCTAACGATCTTATTGCGGCGCTGATTGTGACCATCATGCTGATCCCGCAATCGCTGGCCTATGCGCTGCTTGCAGGCTTGCCCCCCGAGGCGGGGCTTTATGCGTCGATCTTGCCCATTGTCCTATATGCGGTCTTCGGCACCAGCCGCGCCTTGGCCGTGGGTCCGGTCGCGGTTGTGTCCTTGATGACGGCTGCCGCACTTGCCAATATCGCCGATCAGGGCACGATGGGCTATGCCGTGGCCGCGCTGACGCTGGCGTTTTTGTCCGGTGCCATTTTACTGGCGATGGGCATATTCAAACTGGGTTTTCTGGCCAATTTCCTGTCGCATCCGGTGATCGCCGGTTTCATCACTGCGTCGGGGGTCATTATCGCCGCCAGCCAGATCAAACATATCCTGGGCATCAACGCATCGGGCGAAAACCTGTTCGAACTTGTTCATTCAATCTTTGCCCATCTGGATGAGACCAACTGGATCACCATGATCATCGGCGTTTCCGCCACGGGGTTTTTATTCTGGGTGCGCAAAGGGCTTAAGCCGTTTCTAAAGTCCAAAGGTGTCAGCGCGGGGGCGGCGGATGTTGTGACCAAAGCAGGCCCTGTTGCTGCCGTTGTGCTGACCACACTGGTTGTTTGGCTGTTTGGTCTGTCAGATCACGGTGTGCGTATCGTGGGCGCTGTCCCGCAAAGCCTGCCACCGCTGACACTGCCCGATTTCTCGTTCGATCTGATGGGCGCACTGTTGCTGCCGGCGATCCTGATCTCGGTCATCGGCTTTGTTGAATCGATCTCGGTTGCGCAGACATTGGCCGCGAAAAAGCGCCAGCGCATCAATCCCGATCAAGAGCTGATCGGGCTGGGCACCGCGAACCTTGGTGCGGCCTTTACCGGGGGGTTTCCGGTCACGGGGGGCTTTTCACGCTCGGTTGTGAACTTTGACGCGGGCGCAGAGACGCCGGCTGCGGGGGCCTTTACCGCCGTGGGGCTTGGTATTGCGGCCCTTGCGCTAACGCCGCTGGTGTTCTTTCTGCCCCAAGCCACCCTTGCCGCGACTATAATTGTCGCCGTGCTGACGCTGGTGGATTTCAGCATCCTCAAAAAAGCGTGGGCCTATTCCAAAGCAGACTTCGCAGCCGTTCTTGCGACGATGCTGATCACCTTGGGCAGTGGGGTCGAGCTGGGCGTGACCAGCGGTGTGGTGTTGTCGATCTTTTTGCACCTGTACAAAACCACCAAACCGCATATCGCCGAAGTGGGTCTGGTGCCGGGCACCGAACATTTCCGCAATATCCATCGTCACTCCGTCGAAACCGATACCACGCTGGTCACCTTGCGGATCGACGAAAGCCTGTACTTTGCCAATGCGCGGTTTCTTGAGGACTATATTTATGACCGTCTGGCGGTCGATCCCAAGATCAAGAACGTGGTCCTCATGTGCTCTGCAGTCAACGAGATCGACTTTAGCGCGTTGGAATCGCTTGAAGCGATCAATGCTCGGTTGCGTGATATGGGGATCAGACTGCATTTGTCCGAGGTCAAAGGCCCGGTAATGGACCGTCTGCAAAAACAGCATTTCATCGCAGATTTGACGGGCAAGGTGTTCTTGTCCCAGCATGAAGCCTATTGTGCGCTGAAAAACCAAGCGCCTTAAGATACATCCATTTGCAAGTTTATTTCTGATCGTTACAACGGGTGTCAAAGCTGGATGCGCAAGATTGTTGCGTGCACGGTGCATTAACCAGATCAGGACTGCCCGATGATAACGATCAATCCGCCCGCACCCGCAAACGTGCCGACAAAAACCATCGTCGAGGTGGTGCGCGCCAACGCGCAGGCCCATCCTGACAAGCTGGCGCTGGTCTGCGACGGTCGCGAGGTGACGTGGGGCGCGTTTGACACCCGGATCAACCAGATTGCCAATTTGCTGCTGTCGATGGGCGTCACCAAGGGCTGCAACATCGCGATCATCTCGCCCAACTCGATCCCCTATGCGGAACTGTTCATGGGGATTTTGCGGGCAGGGGCCTGTGTGACGCCGTTGTCGACGATGGCCGCACCGGAGGCACTGCAAAAGATGCTGACCGACTGCGGTGCCAAGGCGATTTTCGTGGCAGCACAATATCTGGAACTGGTAGAGGGCTTCGTGGGCGATCTTGATATCGCGCGGTTTGCCATCGACTTTGATCACCCCGACTTTCAGGCCTTTGATGCGGCTGTGGATACCGCCGACACCACAGACCCTAAGATTCCGCTCGACATGTCAGATGCCTTCAACCTGATCTATTCGTCAGGCACCACGGGCACACCCAAAGGGATTTTGCACAATCACTGGATGCGCGCCGCACAGATGGACCGGGTGACGCCCAACGGATACGACGATAACGCGCGCACGCTGCTGTCGACGCCGCTGTATTCCAACACCACAATCGTGTCGTTCCTGCCCACGCTTTATGGCGGATCGACGGTGTATCTGATGCCAAAATTTGATGCACGCGGTTATCTTGAGATCGTGCAGCGCGAAAAGATCACCCATACCATGCTGGTGCCTGTCCAGTATAAACGCATCATGGATGTTCCCGATTTCGATCAGTTTGATCTGTCATCGATGCGGGTAAAATTCTCGACCTCGGCACCCTTGCGGGCCGAGGTGAAGGCGGATGTTCTGGCGCGGTTTCCCGGCAAATTGCTGGAATACTACGGCCTGACCGAAGGCGGCGGCGTGACGGTGCTGAACTCGGCTGAATACCCTCACAAACTGCACACAGTCGGGCAGCCTGCGCCGGGCAATGAAATCCGCCTGATCGACGAGGCCGGAAATGAGGTTCCAAAGGGAAAGGTCGGAGAAATATGCGGTCGTGGCCCTACGATGATGGCGGGGTATTTCGGGCGCGATGATCTGACCGCCGACTATATCTGGCGCGATGACGCGGGCCGCGTTTTTTTCCGCTCTGGCGATATGGGGCGGTTTGATGACGAGGGTTTCCTGATCCTGTCAGACCGCAAGAAAGACATGATCATCTCGGGCGGGCTGAACATCTATGCCGATGATCTGGAACTGGTGTTGCTGGCAGATGCGGATGTGACCGACGCCGCCGTGATCGGTGTACCGTCAGAGGCGTGGGGCGAGACACCTTTGGGGCTGGTCGTGCTGCGCGAGGGCGCCGCCCGCACTGCCGATCAGATTTGCGCTGATGCCAATTCGAGACTGGGCAAAAGCCAGCGGCTAAGCGGGGTGGAAGTCCGCGATGTCCTGCCGCGCAGCTCAATCGGAAAAATCCTCAAGAAAGAACTGCGTATCCCGTTTTGGGAAAATGCTAAGACATAACAAAAGGAATATGACGTGAGCACCTCTGATGAAACGCCGATGAACGGTGCCGAAAGCCTTGTGAAGACCCTGCTGGATAGCGGGCTTGATACTTGTTTCACCAATCCCGGTACGTCCGAGATGCACTTTGTCGCGGCGCTGGATCATGTCCCCGGTATGCGGTCGATCCTTGTGCTGCAAGAAGGCGTGGCAACGGGTGCTGCCGATGGCTATTTCCGGATGGCGGGCAAACCGGCCTGCACCTTGCTGCATCTTGGGCCGGGCTTGGCGAATGGGCTGTCGAACCTGCATAACGCAAAAAAGGCGGGGTCGGGCGTGGTCAATATCGTGGGCGAACATGCGGTAAGCCATATCGAGCTTGACGCGCCGCTGACCTCGGACATTGAAGGGATCGCGCGCCCGGTGTCGCATTGGGTGCACACGTCGTTGTCATCTACCGATGTGGGGGCAGACGCGGCGAAGGCGGTTCATGCGGCCAACGTGGCCCCCGGTCAGGTCGCAACGTTGATGTTGCCCAGTGATACTGCGTGGAACGAGGGCGGAGTGGTGGCACAGCCAATTGCGCCCGCACCCCGACCAACCTTTGACGAGGGCGCTTTGGAAAAGGCCCTCGCGGCATTATCTGGGCCAGACAGTTTGCTGTTGCTGGGCGGCGCAGCGCTTGGCGAGGATACGCTGCAGATTGCTGGCCGCATCGCTGCAAAGACGGGGTGCAAACTGCTGTGTGAATGGTCAAACGCAACGTTGGAGCGCGGGGTAGGGCGGGTCGCAATCAACCGCGTGCCCTATCCGATTGACCAAGCGCTCGAGGCGCTGGCCCCGTTTAAACGCATCGTCCTGATCGGTGCGCGTGCGCCCATCGGATTTTTTGCCTATCCCGGCAAGCCCGCGATCCTGACGGCGCAAGGTGCTGACATCATTGAATTGTGCAAAACGTCGCAAGACATTCACGCGGCGCTTAACGCCTTATGCCAAGGCGCTGACGCTGTCGACGTGGCCCCTGCACATGTCGCCACCAGCGTTTTGCCAGACAAACCAGAAGGCCCGCTGGACCCTGACGGGATCGCGCGGGTGCTGGGGCGTACCATCCCCGAAAACGCCATTGTCGTGGACGAGGCGATCACCACCGGGCGTAGCTTTTTCCCGGCCACTGCGGGCGCACCAAAGCATACATGGCTGAACAATTGCGGCGGTTCCATCGGCTATGGCATGCCCGTGGCGATTGGCGCGGCGGTGGCCTGCCCAGACCGCAAAGTGTTGGCGTTGGTGGGTGATGGCAGTGCGATGTACACGCCGCAAGCGCTTTGGACGATGGCGCGTGAAGGGCTGGACGTGACAATCGTCATCTTCGCGAACCGTGTCTACAAGATCCTGCGCGGAGAGTTGACCAACGTCGGCGTAAGCAACGCAGGTCCCAAAGCGATGGACATGCTGTCGCTGGATCGCCCCACCTTGAAGTTTGTCGAGATGGCGCAATCGATGGGTGTGGACGCGACCCAAGTCAGCGATTGTGCAGCGCTTGAATTGGCGATTGAAACGGGGCTGGCCACAAAAGGCCCCTATCTGATCGAAGCGGTGTTGTAAGAACCCTGCTCAGAACGCAAAAAGGCCCCCGGTCAATCGCTGACCGGGGGCCTTTTGTATTTATACCGTCAGGCGCTAGCGATCTGCGCCGCCGTCCGCGTCCGCGTCCCCGTCGCTCTCATCACTGTCGGGCACATCATCGGCTTCGATCTTCTTGGTTGGCTTTTCAACCACAGGCGTTTGCCCCTTGGCCGCGGGCCCTTCGATCTTGAAGGGCTGCGTTGTGCCATCCTTGTTTTCGCCCAGCCAAATGGTCTGCTGCGGGAACGGGATTTCGATGCCGCGTTCGTCGAACACCGTCTTGAGGTAACCGTTGAACATGCGGCCGATGCCCCATTGCTTGCCCGGTTCGGTTTTGATGCGCGTGCGCAACACCACAGCACTGTCGCCCAGCGACTGCACGCCGAACCATTCCAGCCCACCGATGATGTTCTCAGCGATATCAGGCTCATTGGCCATCATCCGGTCAAAGGCATCGAACATGGCTTGTTTGGCCTCTTCGATATTCTCGCGGTAGGCGATGCCCATGTCAGTTACCGTATAGGCAAAACCGCGCATGTAGTTGCTGACCATATCCACCGTGGAAAACGGGATCATATGAAACACCCCCTGCACATCGCGCAAGGAAACCGACCGGACGGACAGCTTTTCAACGGTGCCCGTGGTGCCGCCCACGGTGATTACGTCACCCACGTTGATGACGTTCTCGAATTGGATGAACACGCCGGTGATGATGTCTTGCACCATCTTTTGCGCCCCAAAACCAATTGCCAGACCCAGCACACCAGCCGAGGCCAGCAGCGGGCCGATGTCCAGCCCGATTTCGCTGAGCACGAACATCAGGGTCAGGATCACCAGCGCAATGGTCACGGCATTTCGCATCAACGTAAGCAATGTCGTTTCGCGCGAGGTGGGCACGGCACCGTATTCGGGGTTCAGTTTGTAATCCACGAACGACGTCAGCGCCAACCACAGACCGAAAGACACCGTCAGGATAAGCCCGACCGAGATCATCGCCGTTGTTACCGCCAGCCCGAACTGGCTTTCCAACCATCCGCGCATGTCGATCATGCCAATCACATCAAGGGTAAACAGCAGCACACAAGCCAAAAGCACCAGCCGCAACAGGCTGAAGGCACGCGGCACAAAGGTGTTGATCCGCCGTTCGAGCAAGGGCAGCTTTGCGTTGATATCATCGGGCAGGAGAACGCCGCGATGCACCGCGCGCGCCAGCCAGCCCGACAGGAGGGCAGCAATGATGATCGCAGCCAGAATTTTGCCCGACCCGACGATTGCGTTCAGCGTCACATCGGCAGGCTGCGTCATCACGACAATGAACATGCCGGCGATATAGGTCAGGGCAGCCCAATGCCAGATGCCTGCCAGCCCCATCACGGTCCGCATGATAAAGCCATGTTGCCGCCTGGTGGGCATATCGACCGTGGTCTCTTCGGCCTCGATCGGCAGGGTGGTGTCCGCCTCGTTTTGAAGCCAGCGGGTCACGTCCTTGCGACGGCGCACAACGATGTACACAAAGTAAAGCAGGACCATGACCGACAGCAGGGCCGATACGCCCGATCCTGCAGCAGTGTTGACGCTTTGGTTTACGATGGGGACGATCAACAGCTGTCCGTAGCCCAGAACGCTTACGACGATGCTGAGGTAGCGGGTCAGCGCCCGTGCGGCCAGATCACTGACCGGAACAATCCGTAGGCCAGAGGCGACGGGCGACAGGAACGACCGGATAATTACCTTGGTCATTTCAACCAGCAAAAACGCATTCAGATACATCGATTGGCGGATGCCGATTTGGCCAAAGTCGCCAACGGCAAAAATCGTAATCAGATATCCCGCCGCCCAAGCGATAATCACGATTAGCGCATCCAGCAGGTTTGAGCCCAAAAACAGGCCGATGGATCCCAAAACGCCGGTATTCTGCGATTTCCGGCCCATCCGTTTGTAAACCTGCCGCGCGAACCTGCGCAGCACCACAAACAGCACAACTGTGATCGCAATGACTGCCAAAAGGCCCGGAACTGCGTCCAAAAGCACAGATATCTCAGCACCGCTCAGCCCCGAGAAAACGCCCCCTCCGCCCTTGAGCGCAGCCCAGAAGGACGACAATGTCGAGGCGGCATCTTGCCCGATTTCTTGGGTGATCAGCGCAATCTGCCGCCCGATTGAAATACCGTCATCCGATGCGGCCTGTGCCACCTGTTCAAGGGCTGCCAGACCGTCGGCGGATGCCTCGGGGGTTACGGTTTTTTCCAGATCAGCAATCAGCGCCTCGCGTGCTGTATCATCCTTCAGAACCTCAAGCAGGGTCGCCAAGGGTGTTGGATCGGCAGCAGCTGGTTGCTCTGATGCTGGGTCCTCAGACGCAGATGCGCCGCTTCCGGGCAAAAGCGATTGCGCAGTTACGGCCATGGGCATCAGGGCAAAAAGGGTAACGACCAAGAACGCCGCAAGGATCTTAAACAGTCTGGGGATCGGGGCGGCGGAATTGGCAACGTCTGGCATGAATACTCTCTTTATTAAACTGTAATAGCCCAAGGTTAATGGCCGGTTGGGCCGGACATATAGGGTTGGACGCCTTATGAGGGCAGTTGGTTCCAAAGAAAAGTCGGTTGTTTTCGGCATAAACCGCAAGGTTCGGGAAGGATTACCCTGCTTAACGACGCCTTAGCCTGCGTTATTTTTTGGGTTCGGCCAATCCGTATTTAACAAGAAACATCACGCTGCGCTCAATCGTCAGAGGGTTCCAGTTCAGCTCTCGAGAGAGCGTTGCAAGGGCTTTGGCAGGCGCATCGGAAGGTGTATCAATCAGGGCCAACAGGATCCGTTCAAGCGTTTCTTGCTGTTCAAACGGATTGCCAATCGTACCGATCCGCCGGGTTTTATAAATCTCGCGCAGGTGTTGCACGGTGCCCGTTGCCACAAACGTCTCTGATTGGATCATGGGCGCGTCGCTTGCGTAGCTGGCAAACAGATCGAACGGCAGGGGGCCGACCGGATTGGCGCGCGACTGTGCGGTCGTATTGGCCCGCCTGATCTGCGCCAACTCACCCCATAGATCCTGCATGACGGGGATGATATTGGACCAGTCATACACCTGTCTGGCACGCGTTTGGGCCGCACGCCCCATGCGCTGGCGCAGGTCGGTGTTGCGGGCAAGTTCGGCAAACGCATCCGCCATCTGCCCCACATCAATCGACGTCAGCGATGACAGCCGCGCGCTATATTGCGGATAGGACAGGCTGCCGACCAGATATCCATGGCCTTCGGGGCGGCTTGCGTTGGGCTGTACCGTGCGGGTCGGGATGCGAAACCCGACGTCGGGTGTCACGGTATCGCGCATGCCGTCCCAGTCGGACACGACCACTGGCAGTCCTGCGGCCATCGCCTCGATCGGGGCAAGACCAAAAGTTTCCTGAACATTGTCGATGGGAAAGGTGAAAATATCGCCCCCCGACAAGACTTCAGCGCGCGCGGTTGCATCGCCCCCATCCATGTGAAGATAGGACACATCCGGCATCAAAAGGGCAGCACATTCGCTGAATACGTTGCGCGAATAATCATCCGAGAAAATACCGCAGGCGATAAAATGCAAACGCTTGGTGGTGCCAAGTGCGGCTTGCGCCCGTTGCAGGGATATAAACAACGGGCCGGGATCAAACTTGCCGTAGGGCAAAAGCCGCGACAAGGTCACCACGGCAATGTCGTCTTCGGTCCAGCCCAAACGGGTGCGCAGGGTGTTGGCCGCCACCGGATCATGGGCGAAATCATCACAGTTTATGCCCAGCGGTATTATGGGCATTTGCGGCCGTGGCGGCAGGTTGCCAAAGCGTGCCTTCAGCGCCTCGTCTGCCAGTTCGATATTGCGCACTGTGGCTGCATGGACGGATTTCGAGGTGCAGATTACCGCGTCCCACTCGGCTTGTGGTCCGGCCCGCAGATCGTGCATGCCGCGCATCACTGCTTGGGTGGCTGTGGTGTGGGTTATCCCGCAGATCGAATAGGCATCCATCCCGAACGCCTGCCGTTTCCACAACAGTTCCGCATAGTTTGGGGCCGGGAAATAGACTGTACCGACCGGGGTCATCTGGTGCGGCGTTTCTTCGAACGCCTCGCGTGCGGGAATGTCGCGCCCATGGTCTTTCAACAGGTCGGCAAAACTGCTGGCGCTTTGGCTTCCTGTGGTCAAAGACACGAATTCCGTGACATCGGCATGGGAAAAGAACCCCCTGAGAAAAGAAGCACCCGCCACGCGGCGGCCATTGATGCCATTTTTATCGGGGCGATAGCCATCATCTTTGTACCAGATGGCCGCATTGCGATCAGGATTAGTCATGCGCTTGCATCCACAGCCAGGGGGTTGGTCCCATGCGCCATTCCCACACACATAAAACGCGGTCCAGATCAGACAGGTCTTCCATCCAGTCGGGAAGCGCGCTCATGTCCACGCTGCGCCCGATCCGTTCAACCTTGTGCGTCGCGGCAAACCGCTTGGCGATCCTGTCGGACAGCCCCGCATCAAAGCAATCATGAACTTCGACCAGAATATCCGCCTTCTGCAATCCCGGTGCGGCGTGTGGATCAAGCAACTGTGCCTCTGCACCCTCGATGTCACATAGCACCAGCGTTTTTTGGTCTTTACAGCGGTCAAAACCCGAATGGTCGATCGTGCCGCCCACCTGCACCCGTTCGGCGACACCGTTCAGGGCAGCCAAAGCGCGGCAGGTATCTTGCGCCTTGGGGTTTGTATCATGCGCGAGAACCTGAACATCGGGCATTCTGCGCGCAAGACCCACAGCATAATACCCTTCCGCACAGCCAACATCCAGAATTTGTGGATAGGCGCGCGCGATGATGGCTTCGAACACGGGTATCAAGGACGCCTCGTAACATCCCAAAAGGCGCGCCATGCCCGCCCCTTCGGTGGCTTTCACATCATAGTTCATGCCTTTGAACGGGCCGGAATGGACAACGCGCCCCTCGCGTGCAGCAAACGTGTTTTCAAGGATCTGCGCGCGCCACTTGGCCAGCAAACGCAGCGAATTATGCAATTTCGCGGCATCGGGCGGCCCGTCCAGCATCGCTTTGAGATCACGGGTCACGGCTTGCGTCAGGCCGGACGGCGCGGGGTTTGTTTGGGGGGGAGGCACCTGTAAGCTCCTTTTTAGTTTCTGTCAGCTAAGCCTGATCAGACCGGGCGGGCAAGGGTCGTGGCCCTTATTCGGGCAGAAACAAAGGCCAGCTTGTGTGGCAGCCACGCGGTGGCCCAGCAAACTCAGCCTTCCAGCAACGCTTTCTGAACGGCGTCGTCCCAGCCCAGATAGAACGCATCCTGATCCCGAAACACGGGGCGGGCCATCAGTTTGGGTTGCGAAGATATCTGCGCCTCGGCTTCCGAGTTTTTCAGCCAAGTGCTAAGCGCGCGGTAGTCATTGGTTGTCCGGTCGACCAAGCGGTCCCCGAATTCTGCAATCAATTCAGCCAATTCGCCCTCGTCCAAAGGGTCGGCGCGTATATCGCGAAAGATAACGTCCTTGCGTTCCGCTTCCAATGCCTTGCGGGCCTTTTGGCAAATCGCACAGGTGCTGATCCCGTACATCATCATATCACAGTCTCCCTTGGCGCTGAGCCTGCAAACTCCTACATCAGACCAGCAAAGGCAAGCACGTCCAATCTGCCCGCCTTTGCTGGAATGTCGTTATGCGGCAGCCTCGAGCGCCGTGTTGCCGGGCAGCTCAACGGCCTCCCACGCCAGATCGCCAACGTATCTTTGTGCCATGTGCCCCTTTTCATCCAACAAGAACAGATGCAGCCAGCTGTTGTCGAAAAGCGCTTTGACCTGCGGGTGGCGCGCGAGCACGTCGGAAACCGCCTTGGCAGGTGCCTCGACGCAGACCGACAGGCGCAGCGGATCATGGGCGAACCGTTTCCCGTCATGCACTGATTGCCACGGCAGCCCTGAGCGCAGATTGCCGCCGTTGCCTTCTACAACGCCGATGCCCCCGGTGACGTTATGCAGCAACTTGTTTCCGGCCCCGAAAACATCGGGTGCCACGACCGAGCCGTAATATTGCAGACTGATCCAGCTGGCGACAACGACAGGGGCGGTCAGGATCAGCTCCAACACGGCGAACCCGTCATCTTTGGTCCAGTCGTAATCGTGCAGAAAGGCGCGCCCGGCCAACCCCTTGCCACGGGTTCTGGCGCGCGGTGCCGCAATCAGGGCGTTACACCCCGCCAGTGCCCATTCGGGGCGGGTTTCAGCCCAGTCTGTGCTGCGGTGCCTAAGGGTGGCGGCGTCCTGCGCCCGGGGCAGGCGCAAGGCCCGTTCCGTTCTGGTGATCTTTCCTGCTGCAGCAAGCCAGTCCTTGGCCTTGCGCAGTGCGACCGTTGGGCTGGATTGGCCTGTATCGTCCTCAAACAGGGTCACACCGTCGGTCGTCGTATCATGCAGTCCGGCCATAAAAACGGTATCCGCCGGGATTGTGATCCCGTCTTGTTCCAAACCCGCCCGCACGTCCGGTTCGTTCAGCATCGCCGCCAACAGCCGCGCGTTCACATCGCCTTTGTACCCGCCACAGGCACCGCAATGCAGTGCGCTTTCATGGGGGTTATTCGCAACACTGGCCCCATGGCCCACCAGCAAGACCAGCGGCGCAAAGTTATCGGTCAATGACATGGCCCGCAGGATCTTAGCTGCCGCCGCGATCCTGCCTTGCAGGTCAAACTGGTCACTGAACCGGGGCTGAGGGGCGGCTTTTTGGGGGGCGTGTGGCAAGCTAAGCGCATCGCGCGCCAGCTTGGCTGCATAAAGCGGTCCGGTGGCTTCGACAAAGGCGAAAGACGACACGGCGGCCAGTTTGAACCGCCCCCATGCGCGGATCGCCCGCGCCATCAGACGGGCGGATTGATCGGCATCCTCATGGTCTTTGTGGGCCGTGGTGCTGGTCAAGCCGGGCGATAACAGCACGGGAAGCCGCGCCTCTTCGACGTCTGATGCAAAGCCGCGGTGGGACGGTGTCAGTCCGAAGAAACCCGCAAATCCAAGTGTTTGTATGGATGGGTCAAGGCTTTCCAATGCGCGCCGGAACACTTCGGAGCGCACATCGATGCAAAACGCGGCCTGCACTGCGGGGCGACCCGTTGTTTGGGGCTGACCTTGGGAGGCAAGCGCGGTTGCAAGGGCGCGCTGGCCCGCGCGTTCTGCCGCGTCTTGCAGCACCCCAGAAGCGATTTGCGCAGCCGTCGGCGCTGGCGGTGTTGCGTGGGCGGTCCGGATTTCGGCCCAACTGTCCGCAATTTGGGATTTGTACTGAAGCAACAGCGCTTGTTCCCAGATCAGACGGATTGCCAGCATATCAGTCGTAATCGGATCGCTTTGCCCTTTCAGCTCGGCCTGCCAAAGGCGATACCGCGCCACCTGTGACCACCCGCCCATACCCAACAGCAGCTGGTGAAAGTAGGTGACTGAGGCGTCTGGGGTAAGCTCTAGCGTGTCGCAGGCCAGCGCAAGCGAGGTTCTTGCGCGCCCCGGCAGGGCTGCCACAAAGCCTGCAAATCCCTTGAGGCCTGCGATTTCGGGCGTCAGATCCCGACTGGCAAAGATTGTCCAGCTTTCGAAGGCGTCGCGCCCGGGGGTGACTTGCCATAGCGCTTGGCCCGCGTCGAAATACCCAGATGCCCACGCACCGATCCGGTCCTCGATCAACCCCGGCCAATCAATGCCAGAGACCGCCTGTGCCAAGTGCGCAATTGTGGGAAGCGCCTGCACAACGTCATCGCACGCCGAAGCGGCAGCCTTTAGTGCGGCAACGCTTTGGGGCGCGCCCGCAGGTGCGTTGACCAAGGCGGCCCCCAGATCTGCATCCGTGATCGTCCCGTCTGCAATGCGGTCGTTGTACCACGCGTTGGGCATCGTCGCCGTGACGCCCGCCACCCGCCCCAACAGCCCGGACACCTCGGCAAGGGTCTGGCCGGTCTGGCCCAGAAACGGGTTCACCGCGACAGAAGATGACAAAGGCCAAAGCGGCGGGATGGTGCGGCTTGACGCCTCGGACGCTGCGATGATTTCAAGATGTGCGCCGGAAAACCCGGCATGTGTACCCGACTTCATGAGCTCTCTCCTGTGGTGGGGATGGTTTTTCTGGACCAGCCTCTGAGCAGGCGATCCTCTACGGCGTTGATGTAAAGCCCGTTTGACAGGTGGATGCGCAACCCTTGTGCAGCGGGGTGATGCGACCACAGTGGCAGGGTCGATTGCGCCAGCGCCACCGCGCCAAAGCTAAAGAGCGACAGCAATATCAGCGCCCATTCCAGTGGTCCTGCCACAGGGGCAGGGGGCAAGGTGCCTGCCGTCAGCCATTCCGATCCGCGTTGCAGCGCCAGATAGGCGATGGTCGCCACGACAGACATCAGCGCCGTGCGCCTTGTCAGGTTACGCGGTGCTGCGTCGGCCAGCCCTTGCGCAAGCAAATAAGCGACACCGAAGATCAAGATCGCACCCAAGGCAACGGCCTGCGGCGACTTTGTGCCAAACCCGATCAGCGCCCCCGAACAGATATAGACGACCCCGTAGATTGCGATTGCCAGCCCAAAAGCGCGCGTGACGGCAGCCAGATCAGGCACAGCAATAGGGCCGGGCCTGCGGATTGCTGCGATCCGTTCGACGGCACCGCCCGCCGACAGAAACGAATGCGCTTTGTAAAGCGAATGCGCCACGATGTGCAGCAGTGCGAGCGGAAACAGCGCCAGCCCGCATTGCAAGATCATGAACCCCATCTGTGACACAGTTGACCACGCCAGCGAGGCCTTGACCGTGGGTTGGGTCAGCATGACCACGCCACCAAAAAGCGCGGTAAATCCGCCAAGTGCAACCAACACGGCCAGAACCAGCGGCGACAGCAGCATGACATCGGCGAAGCGGATCAAAAGGAACCCGCCGCCATTCACCACGCCTGCGTGCAACAGTGCCGAGACGGGGGTTGGGGCCTCCATCACCTCTGTAAGCCAGCCGTGGGTTGGAAACTGCGCTGACTTCAGCAGGGCTGCAAGGGCAAGCAGGGCCGCTGCACCGGTTGCCAACCCGCCGCCTTGGCCCAAGGCTGCGGCGTTTAGCATTTCCGAAATCTGTGTTGTCCCGTACGCTGCGATCAGCAGCAGGGTAGCGGCGATAAGGGCCAGATCACTAGCCCGTGCCGTGACAAATTTTTTGTATGCAGCGCGCTGGGCTGCGATGCGGCTTGGATAAAACAACAGCAACTTGTGCAGCGCCAGACTGGTTGCAATCCACGCGCCCACGAATTGGATGATATTCGCCGATTGAACCAACAAGACCACAGCAGCCAGAGTAGCAAGCAGCCAGACCGTGAAATCCATCTGTCGCGCTTCGCCATCCAGATAGGTCCTGGCATAGCGCACGACGACCCAGCCGATGAACGTCACCAACAGCAGCATCGTGATACTGACAACATCGATGCGGGCAGACAGACCGACGCCGAGAACCCCGATCAGGGCGCTATCCCCAGCACCTTGCGTGATCAGGGTGGCAAGCGACGCGCTTGCGACTGCGAGGGCCGCAAGTGCCGCCGCTTCGCTTAGACGGGTAGCGCTGCGCGTGGGCAATGTGCGGTTGAAATGCAGAAAAATGGCCGTTCCGGAAAGGACGGCAGCGGCAAGAAGGGGCAGGAGGTGGATCAACATAGAAGGCTCCGTCAGCGGGGATGGGTGTCGCGCTGTGATATTGAAAGCCAAGACTTTAATAAAATTCATTGTTTGCATCGGATCGTTCGCTTAAAGCGAATGATATGAATTATAATCATCTGCGATATTTCTGGGAGGTCGCCCGCGACGGGAACCTGACACGCACAGCGGCGCGGCTGAATCTATCGCAGTCCGCCGTCTCTGTGCAGATCCGAAAGCTGGAGGATCGGTTGGGCCAGCCGGTATTCGAGCGGCGCGGAAGGCAGCTTCATCTGACCGAAGCAGGGCGCATCGCGTTGGACTATGCCGATACGATCTTTGGGGCCGGTCAGGAACTGCTGGCCACGTTGCAACGCACAGCCAGTCCGCGTCAGGTCTTGCGGGTTGGTGCGCTGGCCACCCTTTCGCGCAACTTTCAGATTGAATTTCTGCGCCCGCTTCTGGGCAAGCCGGAGGTCGAGCTGATCTTGCGCTCGGGCACTTCGATGGAGCTGCTTTTGGGATTGGAGACGTTGCGGCTGGATGTTGTGCTGACCAACCGCAGTCCCGCCTCGGATGCGCTGACGTCGTTCATGGTGCATCCTGTGTCCGAACAGCCAGTCAGCATCATCGGGACTGCCGCGCGGATCAATATGGGCCAAAGCCTGAAAGACCTTTTGGCGAAAAACCCGATGATTGTGCCCACGACGGATAGCCCCATCAGGGCGGGATTTGACATGCTGTGCACGCGGCTTGATATCCGGCCCGTTCTTGCGGCAGAGGTCGACGACATGGCGATGATGCGTCTGCTGGCCCGCGAGGACATCGGTTTGGCACTGCTGCCGCCGATTGTGGTGAAGAATGAACTTGAAACTGGCCTTCTAAAAGAAGCTCAACATGATGTAGGCCTGTCCGAGAGCTTTCAGGCGGTGACCATCAAACGCAAATTCCCTAACCCCCTGCTTGCCTCGCTGTTTTAGCGAAGCTGCCGGCTTTGATAGGACCGGTAGGACATCGCATAAAGGGTAAAGTCGGGCTGTTGCTGGCTATAGAAAGGAGACTTAAGGGGCGGACAGGGTCGCCGCGCCTGTCTCTAAGTCGGGTGGAGGGGTAAAACAGATGTTGAGCGGCATTCGCATTATCCCAATCGAGGGCAATTTCCCCGTGCCTTTTTCTGCGATGCAATTGGTCGATCTGGGCGCAGATGTTGTCGCGCTTGCATCGCATGGGGTACTCATTTTAGCAGCTGATTGTATTTGGCCTTTTATGAAGGGCACGCAGATGCAATGCGACGTGGTTGATGAATGTTCGCAACTGCATGGCGGATATGGCTACCTGAGCGACTAACCCATCGGTTAACTTTACGCAGATGCCCGCGTGCAAACGATTTATGGCGGTAGCAACGAGATCATGAAGCCGCTGATTGGCTGGTCTTTTGTCCCGCATTGATGGGGGGCGGGGGGCTGTATCCTTGATCATGGTGGCGTAGAAATGGGTCATGCAAGGCACAAGGCAAAAAGGGTTTGGGTGAATTTAATCCACACTGGCACCCATAGTTTAAGCCCACAGCACGCTTGCCCGAAAAGCTATCGTTCTTTAGTACAGCGATGAATGGCGTGAAAATATGATCCTAGATCAAAGATTTATGGTCACTTCACGCGGCTGACGTTACGCACAACCTCTTGGAGTACTTTCCAACGTGAGAATATCGATAGTTATCCCGACACGCGACAGGGCCGCTTATTTGCGCTATTCGCTGGCCACTGCAACGGCGATTGCCGATCCTGACGTTGAAATCGTGGTAAGCGACAATGCCTCTGTCGACGAGACCGCACAGGTTGTTGAAAATGCGAAAGACCCCCGGATCAAATATGTAAACACCGGCTCGCGTGTCTCGATGCGTCAAAACTTTGAATTCGCCTTGAAGCAAAGCACGGGCGATTACGTGATTTTCTTTGGGGATGATGACGGGATCTTGGCCGGTCAGTTCCCGATGTTGCGCCGCATTCTGGAAGAACAGCGACCCGACGGCTTGAGTTGGGATTTCCCGGTTTATGGCTGGCCGACCGCAGGCCACCAGGGCCGGCTCGGCGGCTTGCGGATTGTAAAGCGGCGGCTGTTTGGTGGCCCGCAAATGTTGGATGTGAACGACCGCAGGCGGGCAGCCGAAGGGGGGCGCATGGACAAACAGCATCCGATGCCCGCGATCTATCACGGGTGTGTCTCGCGGTCGTTTCTGGATCAGATATCGCATGCGGACGGGACGTGTTTTCTGGCACGCAGCCCGGATACCTACATCAACTATCGGACAATCCAGCACGGTGGTACTTTTTTACACTGCGCCCATCCGTTCTCGATCAATGGATACAGCCCGGCGAGTACCGGCGGTGGCATCGCAGCACAGGGCAGTGCGGCGGATCCCAAGCCAACCAAATCCAAGTTCGAGACAGAGCTTGAAACAGACCCGATCGACGATGTAATCCCATTGTCCAAATCAATGGCGTTGGGCTTTCTGGGGACGCTTGAAACCGTTCGATCGCATTTCCCTACGCCGCCTCTGCATCCTGATTATACATCATGGTATGTCAGTGGTCTGGACAATATGCGCGGCAAAAACGAGAAGACCCGCGCCGAGATTTTCGCGTCGCTGCGCCAGCACGCGGTAAAATTCGACGCGTTGCCTGCGTTGGAGGCGGCGCAAAAACCGTGGCGGCATCGTTTGCGAAAGCTGTCTGTAACGTGGGAAAAGAACCTTGCAAAGGTGAGCAGCTTTCGAATTAAGACGGCGCGTGGCGGTGAAAACACCATTCTGACTGCTGCACAAACCTGTGATGCCTTGCTTGGGGTTGATTATGATCTTGTCCTAAATGGTGACCTTGGCGCCCGATCCGGCTGGGCAAATGTCAAATCACGGGGTAAAAGCCTTGCAAACCAGACCTAAAACCCTCTGCCCACTGGTGCCGAACCGTAAAACAGGAACTTCAATATGACGATGTCCGACGACCGCGAAGAATTTGCGCGCAACGCTTCGAAAAACGCAGCCGCATTAGGTGAAGACAAGGCCCTGTTTGAACAATCCAAGAAACTGGTTCTGGGTCTTGATAAATACGACTATTCCTATCTTTGGAGCTGGATGGGCGTCCCGATCATTCAGATGCCCGCCGATGTTCTGGCCACCCAGGAAGTCATCTGGAACACCAAACCCGATATTATCATTGAAACTGGTGTTGCCCGGGGCGGGTCGGTTTTGTTTATGGCGTCGATTCTGGAAATGATGGGCAACGGGCAGGTGATCGGGGTCGATATTGATATCCGCGCGCACAATCGCGAAAGCATCGAAAGCCATCCGATGTCAAAGCGCGTCACCTTGATCGAAGGCGGATCTGTTGACGAAGACACGCTTGCCAAGGTGCGCAAGGAAATCCCGGAAGGTGCGCGGGTCATGGTTATTCTTGACAGTGATCACAGCCGTGACCACGTCCTGGCCGAATGTCGCGCCTACGGCCCGATGGTGACGCCGGACTGTTACCTCGTCGTGGCAGACACACTTGTCGGACATCTGACCGAAGACGAAGCGCCCAAGAAACGGTCTCACATCTGGTTCAAGGGCAATGAGCCCCTTGCGGCGATGAACGACTATCTGGCGGAAAATGATCGCTTTGAGATTGATCCCGTGATCAATGGTAAACTTGTGCTGTCATCCTCGCCGGGTGGATATCTACGATGCACAAAAGCCTGACGACGCGGCTTCGGGATATCAGGTCAAACGATCATGCTGAAATTGATCGGTTGCGGTCAGATGTGGCATTGCAAAAGCTGCTTTTGGGCGCGCGCGAACCGATCACCGAAAAAGCTTCGGACTGGCTTGAGCGGCGCAGTGGTGATGGCTGGACCAGCGCAGTGACAGATCAGACGGACGCTTTTCTTGGCTATGTCCAGATTGGCAGCATTCACCGCGACAGCCGCACCGCGTGGTTCGGAATTTGCCTGATCGAAAAGGCGCGGGGGCGCGGGCATGGGGCCGACGCTACACAGCTTGCCTTATCGCATGCGCGCGACCGGATGAATTTGCGCAAAGTCTTGTTAAAGGTGCGGGCTGACAACCCCGCGGCGCAGCTTTACGGGAAAATCGGATTTCGAACCGTGGGGACATTGTGCGAGGAATACGATTCAGGCGACAGTATCCATGATGTGAAAATCATGGAAATCTTACTTGGTGGGCAAGCTGGTGAACCATCAATTCGGCACCAACCAGCATCGGCTATGGATTTGAGGACTAGATGATCAAAGATTTCAACGACAACGGCTATATCATTATCCCCGGCTTTTTTGACATTGAGACACAGGTAAAGCCGATCCAGCGGGGTATTCAGCGTATTATCGCAATGGTTGCCGACAAATATGGCGTTGACGCACCCTGCGATACTGTTGAGCTGGCGATGACAAAAGGCATCATGGCCATCGCGCAGTCTGACCGGTCCCGCGCAGCCGAAGTCTACGATGCCGTCAAGCAAATCCCTGAATTCATGCAACTGGTCAGCCAGCCCAAAAATGCCGACATATTTCGCGAATTGCGCCCGCAAAGTGATCCAGGCTTGGCCGCTGGTGGATACGGCATCCGGATGGATTTCCCGTCAGAAGACAAATTTCGCGCCTTTTGGCATCAGGAATTTCCCGCCCAATTGCGCAGCCCGGACGGGATCGTATTTTGGACCCCTTTGATGCCTGTGACCTCGGATATGGGGCCCGTAGAACTTTGCCCCGGCTCCCATAAGGACGGTATCGTTCCGGTGGTCAAGGACGATGGCGGGGCGGGTAAAACCGGGGCATACGCCTTGCGTTTGCACGAGGAAGAAAAACGGCTTGCGAAATACGAGTCTGTTGCCCCTCTGACCCAGCCGGGAGATCTGATCTTGATGGACTTCCTGACGCTGCATCAATCGGGGGCGAACCGGTCGGACCAACCGCGTTGGTCGATGCAGTTTCGGTGGTTCAATTTCAACCATCCCGTCGGTCGTCAGATCGGCTGGAAAGGTGCCTTTGCCGAAGGCGTCGATTTCGCCACTGTTCTGCCCGAGCTGCTCGCATGATTGCGGCCACGAACTGCCGCGTGTGTGGCACCCCATGTCCCGATGCTGCGTTCGATGATGCAGGCCCGTCGCTGACGTCGATCCGAACTGTGATCGACGTCCCGACGCAGGTTTTTCTGTGCGAAAACTGCGGGCATGCGCAAAGCCCCGATCTGCCCGATCTCGAGGATTTTTATGACACCCAATACCGCATCTCGCTTGATATTGACGGGCATGACCAGCTTTATGAAAACGCCGCTGGCGAACAGGTGTTTCGCACGGCCTATCAGGCCGAAATGGTCTTGGATATTGCCCCGCCAATAGGGGCGAAAATTCTTGATTTTGGCGCAGGCAAAGCCACAACCTTGCAACGCATCGTCGAGGCACGCCCGGATCTGCAACCGTTCGTTTTCGATGTATCGACTGATTATGTGTCTCATTGGGCGACGTGGATTCCCGAAAGCCAGCAATCTACCTATCAGCTGCCTGACGAATGGAGCGGCCAGTTTGATTTCATCACGGCCCATTTTGTTTTGGAACATGTCGCAGACCCGGTCGCTATCTTTCAAGATTTGCGCCGTTGTCTGGCCCCCAAAGGACAATTGTTTTTCACCGTGCCGGATGCGGATGGGAACACCGGTGACCTGCTGGTTGTCGACCATCTAAATCACTTTTCGCGCGCAAGCCTGTTGGCGGCGCTTGGCCGTGCGGGGCTGGTGGCCACGTCGATAGACACCGACCGTTTCGGTGGGGCCTTTGTTGTTGTCGCAAGACCGGGCGAGGCCTTTGATGTGCCACCCCCTGACACGCGGCCCGCGCAGGCAAGTTTGGATGCTTGGGCCAAAACGCTGCTGATGCTGCGTGAGCAAACTTTACCGACCCCAATCGCGATATATGGTGCCGGATTTTACGGCAGCGTCATCGCGGCGCGGCTTGCCAATACCCCTGAGTGTTTTCTGGACCGCAATCCGTTCCTGCAGGGGCAATTGCATCTGAACAGTCCGGTCTTGTCGCCTGAAGACTGTCCTGCGGATGTAAAAACGGTTGTTGTCGGGCTAAATCCGAAACGGGCCCGTGAAATTTTAAGCTCCAACATCGCGTGGCTGCCAGAGCAGGCGGAATTGATCTATCTCGACGGGTAAACGCAGCGGCTGGTGGCTTGCTTGATAATCACTCCACCCGTGTCAGATCGCGCTTTTTCTGGCCGACGCTCCGCACGATCTCTCCGATTTGGGTGAATTGATCTGACAGGGGGTTAGTCTTGCGCCAGACCATGCCCAGCGTGCGGGTCGGCGCAGGGCTGGGGAATTTAACAATGGATGCATCCGATGAACGCGCCTCAAGACTGATTGCGATCTCTGGGATCAGGGTAACACCCATGCCCGCGCCGACCATCTGCACCAATGTGGACAGTGAACTGCCTTCCATCAACTGGCGCGGCTGCGCATCGGATATCTGGCAGACCGAAAGCGCTTGATCCCGAAAGCAGTGCCCCTCTTCGAGCAAAAGCAGGCGCATCGTCTTAAGCAGCTTGGGGCTGGGGATCGGTTTGCCTGCGTCCCCCTTGGGCCGTACAAGCGCGAATTCTTCGTCGAACAACGCAACCTCGTGCAGGTTCGGTTCCGAAATCGGCAGGGCGACGACAGCAAGATCAAGAAGGCCTTCGGACAGATCCTCTATCAGCGATTTTGTCATTGATTCGCGGACTTCGAGTTCAAGTTGTGAAAACCGCGCAGTTAGTGCGACCATGATCTCGGGCAAAAGATAGGGGGCAACGGTGGGAATGATCCCCAGCCGCAAACGGCCCGCCAATGGCCCCTTGGCGGCGCGCACGAGATTGTCCAGCTCTTCCACCGCGAGCAGGATCTGACGGCCCTTGGTGATAAAATCATGGCCAAGCGTGGTCAGCCTGATCTTTGGGGCGCTGCGTTCCACCAATGTTGCGCCGACCATGCGTTCAAGTTCCTTGACTTGCAGGGACAGCGCGGGCTGCGAGATCGAGCAGGCCTCGGCGGCATGGCCGAAATGCTGATAGCGGGCCAAGGCATCAAAATAGCGCAACTGTTTTAGGGTGATGTCTTTCATAAGCCCAGCTTATCGCCGCAGTAAGATTATTCAATTTGATTTTATGCTCAGCGGGGGCATATAAGGCATTCAATAGCGTTGGCGCAGTGTCGTCGGCGCGATGCTCATAAAAATTTTGGAGGATCCCCATGGACGGAAACAATGTGAACCCGACCGGCGGTTGCCCGGTCATGCATGGCGGCAACACTACAGTAAACCGGCCCGTCACGTCGTGGTGGCCACGTTCGCTGAACGTGGATATTTTGCACCAGCATGGTGCGCGCACCAACCCGATGGATGCGGATTACGACCACCGCGAAGCGGTAAAAGGTCTGGATTTCGAGGCGGTTAAGGCCGATGTTCACGCGTTGATGACCGACAGCCAGGAATGGTGGCCGGCTGACTGGGGCCATTACGGTGGTTTCTTTATCCGTCTGGCATGGCACGCTGCCGGTTCTTACCGGTTGGGTGATGGTCGCGGTGGCGCAGGCACGGGTAACATTCGCTTTGCACCGCTGAACTCATGGCCCGACAATGCCAGCCTTGATAAGGCGCGGCGCTTGCTGTGGCCTGTCAAAAAGAAATACGGCAATGCGCTGTCCTGGGCGGACCTGATTGTTCTGTCCGGCACGATTGCCTACGATTCCATGGGTTTGGAAACCTTTGGCTTCGGCTTTGGCCGCGAAGATATCTGGGGTCCAGAAACCGATATCAACTGGGGCAATGACAGCGTCTTGTTGGCACCGACGAACGAGCGTGTCACCGATATCGATAACGCCAACAGCATGTACAATCCGTTGGCTGCTTCGCACATGGGTCTGATCTATGTGAACCCCGAAGGCGTGAACGGCACACCTGATCCGGCAGAAACAGCTAAATACGTGCGCATGACATTCTTGCGCATGGCGATGGATGACGTTGAAACCGCTGCCCTTACTGTTGGCGGCCACACGGTCGGTAAATGTCACGGTATTGCCGCTGACATCGGCGTCGCACCCGAAGGTGAATCAGTTGAAGCGGCCGGCTTTGGCTGGAGCAACCCAAGCTTTGACGGCAAGGCAAACACGGCCCACACATCGGGCCTTGAAGGGGCATGGACGACCAACCCGACGCAGTGGGACAACGGCTATCTTGAATTGCTGCTGAACCACGAATGGGAAGTCACCAAATCGCGTGCGGGTGCGTTCCAGTGGGAACCCGTCAATCTGCCCGACGAATTGAAAGTGCCGGATGCCAGCGATCCGTCTATCAAGCACAATCCGATCATGACCGATGCCGATATGGCGATGAAAATCGATCCGATCTACCGCGAAATCTGCGAACGCTTCTACAAAGACCCGGCCTATCTGGCCGAGACTTTCTCGCGCGCGTGGTTCAAGCTGACGCACCGCGATATGGGCCCCAAGGTCAATTATATCGGCCCGGACGTGCCTGCCGAAGATCTGATCTGGCAAGATCCGGTGCCTGCGGGCAACACCGATTATGACGTCGACGCTGTCAAATCAAAGATCGCGGACAGTGGTCTGAGTGCAGCCGAAATGCTGAACACCGCATGGGACAGCGCGCGGACCTTCCGTGGCTCTGACAAGCGGGGCGGTGCCAATGGCGCGCGCATCCGTCTGGCACCACAGAAGGACTGGCAAGGCAACGAGCCCGCCCGTCTTGAAAAAGTGCTGGGCATTCTTGGCCCGATTGCTGACGCTTCCGGCGCGTCGCTTGCTGATGTAATTGTTCTGGCCGGCAATGTAGCACTTGAGCAGGCCATCAAGGCCAGCGGTCACAACATCGAAGTGCCCTTTGCCAAAGGGCGCGGCGATGCAACCCCAGAGCAGACGGATGGCGACAGCTTTAGCGATCTCGAGCCGTTGGCAGACGGTTTCCGCAACTGGCAGAAAGAGACCTATGCCGTGCGTCCAGAAGAATTGTTGCTGGACCGCGCACAGCTTTTGGGTCTGACCGGTGCGGAAATGACCGTGCTGGTTGGCGGGATGCGCGTGCTTGGCACCAACTACGCAGGTTCCAAGGATGGCGTTTTTACGGACCGCGAAGGCACGTTGTCGACGGACTTTTTCGTTAATCTGACCGATATGGCTTATAGCTGGCACCCAACCAAAGAAGATGGCCGGTACGAATTGCGTGATCGCAAGACGGGCCAAGCAAAATGGACAGCGACCAGCGCCGATCTGGTCTTCGGGTCAAATTCGATCCTGCGCGCCTATGCCGAGGTTTATGCCCAAGACGATAACGCCGAGAAATTCGTGCGTGATTTCGTGGCGGCCTGGACCAAGGTGATGAACGCGGACCGCTACGACCTTTTGGCGTAACATGTTAATCGTCCGGGCAGCCTGTCTGCCCGGACGGACCTTACAGCTTGAAACGGCGCATGCAGGGCAGGGTGGTTTCAAAGCGTTTGCGGATGACACCGCTCCCTTTTTCCCACAACCAAACCATATTTTCCGGCGGTCTTGTGGCCGCCCTTTTTTTCCGTGCTCGGCTTGCCGAGGCACTATTTTTGCGCGTGGGTTCCCTCGACGTCGTGACACGTCCAACATAACGGGTTGCATATTAGAACCTGATCGCGCTCTATTGCGCCATCAATTATAACAATTCAGGGACGTCGCCAGATATGAAAATTCTCGCCACCACCACAGCCCTTTCGCTTAGCCTTGCCACCAGCCTTGCCGCTGCGGGATGTGAAGAAATCACCTTTTCCGATGTCGGCTGGACAGACATCACCGCCACCACAGCCGCGACCACCGTCGTGCTGAAGGCTTTGGGCTATCAAACGGACATTAAAATCCTGTCCGTCCCCGTGACATACACCGCGATGGCCGCTGGTGATGTCGATGTGTTTCTGGGCAACTGGATGCCCACAATGGAGGCCGATATCGCGCCCTACCGCGAGGCAGGCACCGTCGAGAGCGTGCGCGCCAACCTGACTGGCGCCAAATACACGCTGGCCGTCAACAAGGCCGCCGCCGACATGGGGATCACCACATTTGCCGATATCGCGGCGAACGTCGACGCGCTTGAGGGAACGATCTATGGCATCGAGCCGGGCAATGACGGTAACCGCCTGATCCAGTCAATGATCGAGGCTAACGCCTTTGACCTGAAGGAATTCGAGGTCAAGGAATCGTCCGAACAAGGCATGCTGGCGCAGGTCAAACGCGCCACAGGCAAGAACGAGCCGGTTGTCTTTCTGGGCTGGGAGCCACACCCGATGAATGCTAATTTCGAGCTGACCTATCTTGAGGGCGGTGATGATTTCTTTGGCCCGGATCTGGGCGGCGCGTCGGTCTACACCAACACCCGCGCTGGTTTTGCTGAAGAATGCCCCAACCTTGGGACGCTGCTGGGCAACCTGGAATTCACGCTTGCCATGGAAAACGAGATCATGGGGGCCATCCTTGACGACGGCCAAGACCCAGACGAAGCCGCGACAGCCTGGATCAAGGCCAACCCGGCCGTGCTTGATGCTTGGCTGGCAGGTGTCACCACGATGGATGGTGGCGACGCGATGATGGCTGCCAAGACCCTCGTCGAATAATGCAACGCGATTGATCAAAAGGGCCTGCCGCACGGTGGGCCCTTTTTGCTTGAAATACCCATCCTTGCGGAGACCTCCATGAACTGGCTCACAGACAATAAAATCCCGATTGATGACGCCGCCGAAGCGCTATTTGACTGGTTGCTGATAAACGCGGGATGGTTGTTTGACGGGCTTTCTGTCGCGATGGAGTGGTTGATTGACGCGATCTTGTGGGTTCTGCAAACGCCGCATCCTTTGGTGATCATCGCCGCATTCGCGGCAGTCACATGGCTGATCCAGCGCAATTGGAAAACGCCCTTGCTGATCGTGATCGGCTTTTTATTCATTCTCAACCAAGATTACTGGGAAGAAACCACCGAAAGCCTGACGCTGGTGCTGTCGGCCTGTGTGGTGTGCATGGGGGTTGGCGTTCCCATTGGCATTGCAGCGGCGCACCGGCCCAAACTATACCGATATATGGCCCCGGTGCTGGATTTGATGCAAACCTTGCCGACCTTTGTCTATCTTATTCCAGCCATTGTGTTTTTCGGCATCGGCATGGTGCCGGGCCTGATCGCAACAGTGATTTTTGTGCTGCCGGCACCGATCCGGTTGACGCAGCTTGGCATCGCGTCCACGCCCAAATCCCTGCTTGAGGCCGCACAGGCCTTTGGTGCGAAACCCAGCCAGACCTTGTGGAAGATCGAACTGCCTTATGCTTTGCCGCAGATCATGACGGGGCTGAACCAGACGATCATGCTGTCGCTGTCGATGGTGGTCATCGCGGCCCTCGTCGGGGCTGACGGGCTGGGGGTTCCGGTGGTGAGGGCGCTCAATTCGGTAAACACGGGCCTTGGCTTTGAATCGGGTCTGATCATTGTGGTCGTGGCAATCATGCTGGACCGTATGCTGCGGGTGACACGTAAATGAGCGCTGATATGAAATCCCCGAAAAACGCCGTCGAATTCGACAATGTTTCGATCGTGTTTGGCGAGGCACCCGAAAAAGCGCTGCCGTTGATGGACAAGGGCCAGGACCGTGCCGAGATCGAGGTCGCGACGGGGCAGGTTCTTGGCGTGCATGATTGCACACTTGAGGTCGCGTCGGGTGAGATCCTTGTGCTTATGGGGCTTTCGGGGTCTGGAAAATCCACATTACTGCGCGCGGTCAATGGGTTGAACCCGATGGCGCGCGGCACTGTGCGGGTCAATGACGGCAACTGGACCTGCGATGTCGCGACCTGTTCTGCCAACGAGTTGCGTCAGGTGCGGCGTGAATGTGTATCGATGGTGTTTCAGCAATTCGGCCTGCTGCCTTGGCGCAGCGTGCGCGAGAATGTGGCGCTTGGGCTTGAACTGGCGGATGTCCCCAAGGCTGAGCGGCTAGAGCGTGCAGACAAGCAACTGGCGCTTGTCGGGCTGTCAGACTGGGCTGACCGAAAGGTGGGCGATCTGTCGGGCGGGATGCAGCAGCGCGTTGGACTTGCGCGCGCCTTTGCGACCGAAGCCCCGATCTTGCTGATGGACGAGCCGTTTTCCGCGCTTGATCCACTCATCCGCACCCGTCTGCAAGACGAACTGCTGGACCTGCAACGCGAGTTGAAACGTACGATTATCTTTGTCAGTCACGATCTGGACGAGGCGTTCAAACTGGGCGGACGCATCGCCATCATGGAAGGGGGGCGCATCGTGCAATGTGGCACCCCGCGCGAGATTTTTTCGAACCCCGCATCGGACTATGTCGCTGAATTTGTTGCTAATATGAACCCGCTTGGCGTGTTGACCGCACGCGATGTGATGGGGCCAATCGTAGGGACTGACGGCACGCCTGTCGCAGCCGAGACGCCGGTGGATGACCTTATCCATCAACTTGGCGACGAAGTTGCGCAGATTTCGGTGCAAGAAGACGGCAAGACCATTGGGACAGTCACAGCCAGCAGTATTATAGAGCGACTACAAACCCGTTAAAGTAATCTAAGGTTGTATTCCAATATGGCTATAGGGGTTTTTCGAGGGCACCGTGGCAATATCTTGACCGCGCAGGCATTAAAGACGTTAATATACCTTCAACAAGGTTAACGGTTTTCTTGTTTCGTTTCACACAGCGTGGCGCAGTTTTTGCGTCGACGTGCACCGTTCCAAATATTTCCAGAAGGGCCAAATTTTATGACCACTCATGATAGCAAAGCGCATTTCGCCAACGTCTTGACTGCCTTCCACGCAGCCGAGCAAAAGAACGACCGTCTTGATCTGTTGAACGCCAAAGGCACGCCGTCGCTGGCGGGCTGGTTTATTGGCCCGATGGGGGAAAACGAAGAAGTCATGCAAAAGATGGTCGGCAAGGCGGTTGCCGCCAACGCCGGGGCGCGGCGCGAATATGGCGAGCAATTTCATGATCCGGTCTATGTCACCGACGAAATCAAAGCCTCGACCGAATATAAGACGACCATCGACGCGCTAGAGGCGCAGCTAGATCATATGCTGCACGCGCTGCACGGGTCGATCCCTCTGTCGAGCTACCGCAACCAGTCCCATATGTATTGGGATTGCACGATGCCCGGCTTTGTCGGCTATTTCGCCGCGATGCTGTACAATCAAAACAACGTCGCCGCCGAAGCGTCGCCTGTGACCACCCTGCTGGAAATCGAGGTTGGCAAAGACCTGGCGCGGATGTTGGGCTATCAGGTGCCCGAAACCGATCCCGTTACGAAAGGAACAATCGTGCCTTGGGCGCATATCACCTGTGACGGGTCTGTGGCCAATGCCGAAAGCATGTGGGCCGCGCGCAATCTGACCTATTTGCCGGTGTCGCTGGCCAATGCGATCAAGCTTGAGCCGTCGATGGCCGCGGCCAAAGATTTTACCGTGACGCTGGTGCAGGGTGGCACCGCCAAGCTGATCGAGCTGGACAATTGGTCGTTGATGAACCTTGGCGTGGACGAGGTGATCAACATGTCGCCGCGTCTTCAGGAAATACCCGGCATCACCGCCGATACGGTAAAGGCTGTGTTGAACAAATACTCGGTCCAGAACATCGGGCTGGCCGACATGCACCGCACCTATATCCGTGATGTGACGCAACTGCCCGTCATCATGGCCCCCAGCACACGCCACTATTCCTGGCCCAAAGGGGCTGCCTTGCTAGGGCTTGGGGCCAATAACGTCCACAGCACCTATGTCGATCTGGATGGCCGCATGATGATGGATCATCTGCGCGAACAGATTGAGACATGCTATCAGAACCGCCAACCCGTTCTTGAGGTCGTGGCCGTGATGGGCACGACCGAGGAAAGCTCGGTTGATCCGCTGGCCGATATCGTGGCGCTGCGCGAAGAGTACCGCAAAAAAGGGATGGAGTTCACGATCCATGTGGACGGGGCATGGGGGGGCTATTTCGCCTCGATCCTGCGCAAGCCGCGTCATCCTGAGCCCGACGGCCAGCAAGGTGCCCAAGAACACACCCCCGCAATGGTGATGAGCGACTATGTCACCCGCCAATACGAGGCGCTGGAACATGCCGACACCCAGACGGTTGATCCGCATAAGGCGGGGTTCATCCCCTATCCTGCGGGGGCCTTGTGTTACCGCAATGGGGCGATGCGTGATCTGATCGCCTTTACCGCGCCGGTGGTTTTCCACGGCGGTGTGGACCCAACGGTGGGGGTTTACGGCATTGAGGGGTCCAAGCCCGGTGCCGCTGCCGCAGGGGTTTACCTGTCGCACGCGATCATCCGGCCTGACCAGTCGGGCTATGGCAAGCTGCTGGGCAAATGTATCTTCAACTCCAAACGGTTTTACGCGCAGCTGATGGATATCGCGGGCGAAAACGAATGTTTCAAAGTGGTGCCTTTCCAGCGTTTGCCTGCCCAAAAGCAGGGCAAATCAGACGCTGAAATCGCCGCACAGCTGGCGATGATCCGCAACGAGATCGTGCCGCGTGAAAACGACGAGCTGATCGAATATCTGGCTGCCAACCCCGACGCCCAAGACGTGTTCCGCGAGATGGGATCGGATCAGAACATCGTCACCTATTCGCTGAACTTCCGCACAGCTGATGGGTGGAATTCAGATGTGGCACTGGCCAATGACTTTAACACCGCCATGTTCCAAGCGCTGAGCATTGGCACATATGATGGCGGCACGGTGCCCAAACAGCCGATGTTTGTCACCTCGTCCAGCTTTGAGGTCAGCGATTACGGTCAGGCCTTTGTGGATGCGTTTGGCGCACGCTTGTCATTGGCCCCGACGCAGGGCAAGGGGATCAACTTTCTTGTTTCCACCACCCAGGATCCTTGGGTGACAGCGACGGCAAAAGGCAACTGGCTGCCCATCGTGCTTGAGGCAATGAAACAGACCGCGATTGATCAAACCAAACTGATCGTCGCGAAAAATAACCTGCGGCCATGGACAGGGGGCTAAAACCAATGAACGCGACAACGGCACCTTTCGGATCCTGGACATCCCCCATCGCCGCCCAAGACCTTGCAGCGGGGACGGTCAAGTTTGAACAGCTCGCCCTTGATGGCGATGACATCTTGTGGGTCGAAAGCCGCCCCGATGAAAAGGGGCGGTCGGTTGTCTTGCGCATGGGGGCGGATGGCCCCCAAGACATCACGCCGCCGGGGTTTTGTGCCCGTACGCTGGTGAATTCCTATGGCGGCGGGGCGATGGCGGCCAAGGACGGCACCGTGTGGTTTACCAATTTTGCAACTGCGGATTTCCCCCAAACCAAGGATCAGCGCGTCTACCGCCAAAAGCCGGGGCAGTTTCCGGTGCCGATCACTCCGCGCCAGCCGGTGCATTTTGCTGATATGGTGCCCGATCCTGCGCGCGGTGTGATCTTTGCGGTGCAAGAACGCAGCGACGTGCTGCTGAACGGGCAGGCGCAGCAAAGCCTTGTCGCGCTGGATATGGAAGGCGTGGCACTGCCCATCACCGTGGCCACGGGGGGGGATTTCTATGCCGCCCCGCGCCTGTCGCCCGATGGCAGCCAGATTGCGTGGCTGACATGGGATTACCCGTCAATGCCGTGGGAGGGCACGCGGCTTCAGGTTGCAACACTGGATGCTCAAGGCAATGCGACCGACGTTCGCACCATCGGCGGCGCACCGGCAACCAAGATTGACCCCAACCTGAACCCGGTGCTGCAAAACGCCATGCGTTATTCGGACGAGGCGATGGCAGAGCCGCTGTGGTCGCCGCAAGGCCAGCTTTATTGTGTGAGCGACAGATACAGCATCAAGGGGGAGCGGTGGTGGAACATCTCCCGCGTTGAGGGCGATGATCTGGTGACCGTGACCCATGAAGCGGCCGAGTTTACCTCACCGCTGTGGCGGCTGGGCCTGTCGAGCTACGGGTTTGTGTCCGAGACCGAAATCCTTGCCAGTTATACGCAGGGGGGGCTGTGGTCTTTGGCGCGTGTCGATGTGACCTCTGGGGTGATCCGCGATATTGATCTGCCCTATACCAGCATTACCCATCTCAAAGTTGGCAAAGGCTTTGCCGTGTTCTTTGGCGGGTCATTCCAAGGCCCGTCCGAATTGGTCCGGCTGGATCTGGAAACCCTTGAGACCAGCGTTTTGCGCAGCGCCAATCCCGGTCTCAGTGCCACGGCGCGCGCTTGTTTTCAGGCCCCCGAGGCGATTGCCTTTGAGGTGGAGAATGGCAATGGCGGGACCGAGACCAGCCATGCGTTTTATCACGCCCCGTCGAACCCGGATTTTACAGGGCCACAGAATGAACGCCCGCCTTTGATCATCGTGATCCACGGGGGGCCAAGTGCCTCTGCCTCAAGTGCGTTGTCGGTCGATATCGCGTTCTTTACCTCGCGGGGGTTTGCCGTGCTCGATACCAATTATCGCGGCAGTACCGGATTTGGCCGCAGCTACCAGCAGCGCATCTATGGCGGTTGGGGTGTCGTGGATGTGGCCGATTGCGTCGCAGGGGCGCAGCACTTGATCGACCAAGACAAGGTTGACCGCTACCGCATTGCGTCGCGCGGCGGATCGTCGGGGGGCTATACCACATTGGCGCTCGCGACGTTTACCGATATCCTGTCGGCGGGGGCCAGCTATTACGGCATTTCGGACTTGCAGATGATCGCCCAAGACACGGACAAGCTTGAAGCGTTTTATGCCGCTTTGCTTGTCGGGCCGTGGCCCGAAGCGCAAAAGCTTTTCAAGGCCCATTCGCCGCTGTTCCACGCCGACAAGATCAACTGCCCGTTGATCATTTTTCAAGGCGAAGACGATCCCGTAGTGCCGCCCCCGCAGGCGCATGTGTTGATCGACAGCCTGATGGCACGTAAAATGCCCGTGGCTTGGGAGTTTTTTCCCGGCGAAGGGCATGGTTTCAGACAAAAAGCGCATATTATTCAGGCATTGGAGGAAGAGCTTTCCTTTTATGGTGCGATTATGGGTTTCAGTCCGGCTGGCCATCTTGCACAACCTGATATCAAGAATTGGCCTGCGTAAACAGGGCACTGTACGTTCAACCGGGGAGGGTATGATCATGCTGAAAGTCGCAACAGGTGCGAGTGAAGAGACCGATACGATCGAGGCTGTCGAAGAGGCGCTTGAGATCGCAATCGAAGGATTGGATGGAGTAAAGCCAAAAGCGGGTCTGGCGTTCGTTGGCATCGATGTAGATGTGGACGCGCTGGTAAAGGCGTTTGCAAAGGCTCTTCCGGGGGTCGAACTTGCTGGCTGTACCACCGACGGCGAAGTGGCCGGGCCAGACGGGTTTTTGGAGGACAGCGTGGTGATCACGCTTTTCGGTTCGGATGACATCGACTTTACCGTGGGCATAGGCCACGGTGCTTCTGCTGATCCCAGGGGGGCCACTGCCACTGCGGTCGCGGATGCCAAATCCAAGACTGACAAAGATTCCGCCTTGTGTGTGGCGCTGCCCGAAGGCATTGGCCCTGATATCAGCGAAATCGTCGGCGGCTTGCGGGCGGCACTGGGCGAAGATTTTCCCATCGTTGGTGGCGCATCGGGCGACCAGCTGCGGTTCAAAGGCACCAAGCAGTTTTGCAATACCGATGTGACGTCGGATGCCGTTGTGGTGCTGATTATGTCCGGCCCGCTGGTCTATTCTTGCGGTGTGGCGACCGGGTATACTGCCCTTGGCAATCGGCACAAGGTGACCAAAGCCATCGGTTCCACCATCCACGAGATTGACGGCAAACCCGCGATCAACCTCTATAAAGAATATGTTCAGGCGCAGTCCGTCCACTTCCCCTTGGCCGTCCACAGCGCCGAGCGTGAAGGGTTCTTGCTGTCGTCTCCGCAGTCATTCGACGAAGAAACCGGTGCTGTGACCTTTGTGAACCCGATTGGGACGGATGAAGAAGTCCAACTGGCCACCGCGTCACGCGATGAAATCGTCGCTGCCGCGCGTTCCGCCGTTGAAAACGCATTCAAAGGCTTTCCCAATGACAAGCCTGACGCCGCGCTGTTCTTTTCCTGTGCAGGACGACGTGCAGCCTTGGGAACGCGCACCAAAGAGGAATACGAAAGCTTCGAGGCGATTATCGGCGATGCGTTCCCGACTGCGGGTTTCTACACCTACGGTGAAATTGGTCCGGCGGGGCATCAGGGAAAGGCGTTTCAGCATACGAACGCTTTCCTTTCGGTCTTGCTTGGTTCTGCGCCTGCAAAGTGACACGTATACGCAATGGAAACGCAAGCATCATCACGTCGGGCCGCTGATCCTGAAAAGGCAGTGCGACGCTTGCAAAAGCGGCTTGAAAAATCCGAGATGCGCCGGGCAGAACTTGAGGAGTTGATGGACGGATCGCAGGCTTTTCAGCGCCGCGTGATCAATGATATCGAAGCCGCCAAAGCCAAGATCGAGCAGCTATATCTCTCGCTTGCGGCGGAAAAGGATCGAACGGACCAACTGCTCCGTTCGATCATGCCCGTATCCATTGCGGACGAACTTAAGGCCAGCGGAACCGTGAGGCCGCGCTTTGTCAAATCCGCCACTGTGATGTTCACGGATTTCGTGGATTTCACCAAAAGTACCGAAGCCATGGACCCGGTTGCACTGGTTGGCATGTTGGACCGTTATTACGGGGCGTTTGACCAGATCGTCGCCAATCAGGGTGTTGAAAAAGTGAAAACCATTGCCGACGCCTATCTGACCGTTGCAGGTGATTTGAATGGGTCTGGAAAGCAAGACCACGTGGCAGCCACCTGTGCTGCGGCGATAGAAATCATGAACTACGTCAAGACCAGTATGGACCGGACGGCCCAAGACGAGATCGCAGGATGGGCCTTGCGCATTGGCATTCATACCGGCCCTATCTCAAGCGGGGTGGTAGGCACCAAAACGCTAAGCTTTGATATTTGGGGCGATACGGTCAACACCGCTGCGCGCATGGTCAGCGCCAGTGCGCCTAATACCATCTTGCTGTCGGCAGATACCGTCGCGCTGCTGGTCGACCCTCAAAGGGTCGAGCGGCGCGCCGATATCGAAGCCAAGGGCAAAGGCACGCTGCAAGCGTACCGGTTGCTTATTCCATAAAGATCGGAAAGACGGGTTCCAGTTGGCTGCCCGGCTTGAATTCCTGGACGATAGACGGGGCCACATAGGGGAAGCGGTCGCTCATGCGTTGGGTGCCGATATGGGGCAACTCCACCCCCTCTGCGGCTTGGCCAAACGGGTTCAGGTCATTCAGCGTCCAATAGATCGCATCCTCGCGCAGGTTGCGGCCATTGGGGTATCCCTTTGGTTGGCTGGGATCCCAACGGATCATGTCGGGCAGATAAAAATCGACCTTATCCGATAGAACATTTTGGCTGACTTCAAGCTGCTCGAACCTGTAGGTGAACTGTTCGCCATAGTTCGCCCTGTCCTGATCCGGGCTTGAGGCGTTGTAGGCGTTGTTGAGATCCCCGATTGTCGGGTATTTGGCTGAATTTCTGGGGATGTAATACTCTGCGTTATAGCCCGTGGGCGCATCCACCAGATAGATGCCCTGAATACCGGCGCGGCCCATCCGGTCCACGGTCTTGCCTGACCCGTCCGCCACCGTCACCCAGTAATTCAGCGGTGTCTGACCCAGATCTGGGACTTCAAGCACGATCAGCGTCATGTCCGTGCGCCCAAAGGCCAGTTCAGACGATCCGGCGGCAGGCAGATGATCCCCGCCGGCCAAAGCTTCCTTGATGGCCAAAGCGACCGGCGCGTCAACGGTCAGAAAGTCAAAGAAGAACGGATCGCGGCGCGGGCCCACGAACAGCAACTCGTCGGTCTTGCCTGTCACGACCTGCAGTTCGCTATTCAGCGCGGTGGTCATGCCACTCCCAAGCTGGGTGCCGGTCCACATGGCATCGCGGGCTTCGGCCCCGATTGCCTTGCGCAGGTCCAGCGGCTGGGCTTGGCCGCCCGTGGCAGCTCCGGCTTTGACCTTGTAGGCCAGATCGGCCTTGGCGTCGCCATCCGTGTCAAAGTTGAAAATATAGATCAGATCGGGGGACAGTTTGATCTTGTCCGACGGCTGCGTTCCGTCGGCACCCGATCCGGACAGCGGGTTCAATGTCATCGCCATGGCCAACCCGCCAGTCTGGGCACCCTGAAACAAAAAGACATCGCCAATGTCGGCCGCCGGGTTTTGCTGGGTATAGGGTGAATCGCGGTGGTCCGATGCAAATGCCGGGGCGCAAAGCGCGGCAAGAGCGGTCGATAAGACCACCGGCTTAAGGGATTTATGCTTATGGGTCATGGAGCTATCTCATTTCAATAAATGGGTGATCGTGAAACTGTGCAAAGCTTAGCAAGTTTGGTGTGGCCTGCCTATAGCGCAGTAAATGCGCCCTTAAAGGGCTTTGATTATTTCGAGGCGCTGATGTCGCCAACCAGAAGCTGGATCAGTTTGAAGGCGGTCATATAGGCCCGGTCGGGCGTGTCATTCTTGCGAAACACAAGTCTGTCGGCAGGCCATTCCAGCCAACGCGCACCAAACGCCAGCAGGCGAAATTGCGGGCGGCTCAGTCTTTGGAAAAGCGCTGATTTACGCAAGGCTGCCAGTTTGCGGCTCATATCCGCGCCCACCGATGTCAACCGCCTTTGGCCCAGTTGCAGTTGGCGATCCTGCACGCCATCATCGGGCGGTTTCATGCGCGCAGTGCCGGTCTTGTTGCCCTTGTCGGCCACCTTTTTTCAGCTGAGACAACATATCAGCGGGGATACCCAAAAGCCTGAACACCGCGCTTGCGGGGTGCAGGCATTAAAGGCATTAACGCGCGTTCCGTCAGGATGAGCGATTGCGCACCGGCAACGGGCTGATGGCCCAAGCCTACAAGCAGACCGCGCAGCTTTTTGGTCGCGGTCGGATCAATCCAGTCGTCTTTAGGTGCAAGCGCCATCAGCAGATTTTCGGCCGGTATCAGATCGTCAAAACAGGTTCGTTTTCCGAAACCGATGAAATCATGTGTTAGGCCTGTATCGTCCACCCGCGCCTACAACGGGGCCCAGAGCGCCGCGCGCTGAATTTGCAGCGCCACATCCTGACCCGTTGCCAAAAAAACTGATCCAGCGCGCAGGCTAAAAGCGTTTTTTCCGCCTCAATGGCCCGCACCAACCGCCGCCAGTCGCCCTGTGCGGTGGCTATCTTTTCCCCTTGTGGGGGCGCGGCACCGCGACGTGGTCCAGCAGATTGCCGCTGCGCTGCGCCTTGGCCAGATCATCGCCTGACAGATCCAACGCGGGTGCTGGGTTCAGCAGCATCATGACATTTTCACCCTCCGACACCTGCGCGCCGTTCACCAAACCGCGCCCGTTCTCATCTTGCACATCAACAGCGCAACCCAAGCGCTCTGCCCGTACGCTCTTCATCGTCGTGACCCGCATTTTCGGGAGGCCATGAACGATAACCGATCCCCAAAAAACAAAGCCGAGCAGGACCAGCAAAAAGGTTTATGCAAGGTCGATCCCAAAAAAAATCGATCTGGCCAGATGCCGCCCCAATTGGATGGTCTATCAAGCGTTTGGGCAGCTTAACTGTCAGATCAAGCAGGGGGAAAACCAGCAATATGACCGCCACCAGCACCACCTGATCGCGTTGGGAGGGTCTTCAGATGTCAGGACTGTGCGTTCCATTTTGCCAATATGACATGCAACCAACAGCTAACCCAAGCAGTCTAACCCCGATAACTGATCGCAAATAAGGGTTGGGAATGCGGTTGGCCAGCACCGGTTTTAGGGCATGATCATCCGAATGCCGGGGATCTGCTGGATGCGCAACACATCCTGATCATAGCTTTCCGTCATTTCCTCGACCAGATCATCGGTCCAGCCCGGCATATCCAGCTCTTCCTCGATGGCGTCTTCCATGGCGAATTTGTCCAGAAACGCGGCAATGACGTGCTGCACTTGAGTGCCGGAAATCTCGGGATGCGAAGCCATGTAGGTTCTGAACCGCTTCATGCCTTCCGGTGTCATGATCGTTTCAAGCAGATCAAATTCGCCCTCAAGTTTCGCTGCATCTGGGACGCCTGCCATCTCGCGCATGATCTTGCCCCAAATCAACGGAGCATCCTCGTTACACCAGACCGTCACCGGAATTTCGGGTGCCGAGTCTCTCAGCAACGCCAGTGTTTCAGACCATTTAATATCTGCCGGATCCCTTGTCCCCCAAAAATGCGCATCCGAATTATCCGCAGAAACGCCATGTAGAATTGGCAGCAAGGTCGCAGGATTGCGAATGCCCATAAAAATCTCGATCTGGTCTTCGGGAAAAAGCTGCGCCATCCGCATCATGCGCACAGGGGCAGCGGGATACAGCATCCCGTCGATCACAGCCGTGGCAGGGGTGCGGAAGAAATTTGCGTCTGACAGGATCACGCGCTTTGCGTCGGAATCGTCCAGTACCGCATCCAGCAAAACATCACGCGCCCCCGCTGACACCGAGGATTTGTACATCGCATTCAACGTATCGCGAAACAGCCCCCGATAGGTACTGGGCCCCGGCACAATTGTCCCGTCCTGCGACAACTGCGGCTTGTTGGCCAGCAGGCTTTTGAGCAGGCGTTCTTCTTCGGTATAATGGGCACCAGTGTGCAAAACCAACTGCATGGGCGTTCAGCTCAACTTCTTTAAGGTAGGTTAGGCAATAGCGGTTCTTGGTCGATGTGTAAAACTGCAAAATATCTATACTTTCCCCTCTTGCACGATCGCGAGCAATCTTCTAAACGACCACGCAGTGCCCCTATAGCTCAGCTGGTAGAGCAATTGATTTGTAATCAATAGGTCCGCGGTTCGAGTCCGTGTGGGGGCACCATAAATTCTTCAAAATTCGCTTAATAAACAATGCGTTAGAAGTCTTTGTGCTGCCTTCAAGGTGACACAAAGGGTAACGCATATGTCCGTTGTAGTCTTAGAATTCGGAGCCTTGATCATCATGGCCAAGTACATTTTCCAAAAGAACGCTAGCGGTCCTTGGTACTTCAGACGAAGAATCCCTGATGATCTACGAAAGCATTATCCAGCCAAGAAAAATGGTTACCTGATCTTCTCTCTTCAGACCAAAGACGCCAGCAAGGCAGCGCAGGTAGCAAACCGACAATCTTTGGAGCAAGACGCCCTTTGGGCAAGCCTTCGTGATGGCTCAGTGTCTGAGGGACCAGAGTTGGTAAGGGCAGCTAACGCACTTTTGGGGTCTTTTGGCATCAAGGCGGGCCAATATGCCGAATACCAGAAAGCAAAGCTTGAGCCTGAGAGGTTCATGGAAGAGTTGCGATATCAGGCTGATGCCAGAGAGCTAGTCCACAACACAGTAGACTGGGCCGATGACCTGCCACCACTGCATCGATTAGCGGCAGACCTATACTACGGGAAGAAAGAGCCTTTCTTTCTTTCAGCGGCAATTACCGAGTTTCAGGAGCTGAAGGGCGAAGACCCGAGTTCTAAAGGCGGAAAGCTCAGGCGAAGCGTAGTCTCTGGGTTCATTGCCCAATTCGGTGATCTGCCTATCGATCTGTACACCAGAGAAAGTGCGAATGGGTTTGTTAAGTTTCTGACTGACAAGGGCAATAAGACGGCCACCATCAAAAGGCGTCTGAATTCGATAAGACCAGTTTTCAGTCAGATGTCCCGTGAAAGGGAATTGGACGATAAGAAGATCTTTGAAGCCGTTAACATTCCTAATGAAGGGGAAGACCAACGTGAACGACTACCATTCTCGGCAACTGAAATTGGCTTGATACAAAAGGCGTGTCTGGAAAAAGATGATGACCTTAGGTGGCTTGTTGGGGTACTTTGCGACACTGGACTGCGATTGGCTGAGGCCGTTGGTCTTAAGGAGGAGGACGTATTTCTTGACGTGCCAGATCCTTACATTTCAGTCCGACCCAATGAAGCCAGACGTTTGAAAACCAAAGGGTCAGAGCGCAACGTGCCACTGGTTGGGGTTTCCTTATGGGCCATAAAGAGAGCAAAGACCAAAGCATCTAACGGGTTCATGTTCCCCAGATACATCGACTTTTCCGAGGAGGTTTTGGCGAACAAGAGCACCCACGCTTCAAACGCTTTGGCTAAATGGCTCAGAACGCTGCAGATCGCTGACAGCAAGCAGAAGAGCTGCCATTCATTCAGGCACAGCGTTCAAGATCGGCTTCGCGACGTCCAGACCCCTGAAGAGTTGCGAAACGCCATCTGTGGTTGGACCAACAAAGGAATAGGGGAGGGCTATGGCAAGGGCTACACGGTCACCGTTCTAGCAGAGCATATGAAGCGTATTATAATCCCTGAAGCTGTTGGCTGTCGAGCGTCAAATCTACAAAAATGCGAACGCGATCCGTGCCGTGATCAAAGACGCTTTTACCCGCGCCGATCTGCCAGCCTTCACCCCTCACGCCTTCCGTAAAACCTTGGTGAAATGGGCCGATATCCACTACCCCGGACGTGAGGCGTTCAAGGCATTCTCTCAGAACATCGGTCATACCAGCGTGGTGACGACGATCAGCGCCTATTGCCCGGTGTCGCTGGAACAGCAAAAGAAATTGATCAAAGGTTAGACTGGCGAATAGACTTTCCCTCTTGCGTGTAGCAAGGCAAGGTCTGCCAAAATGAAAGAATATCCATGTTCGAACAAACGTTCAAAAACCTCGATGACATCATGTTTCAGGAACCGGGCTGCAATTCGGAATTGGACTATGCCGAACAATCGTCTTGGATGCTCTTTCTGAAATACCTCGACGATCTCGAAGTCGAACGCGAAGCCGAAGCCTTGATGGAGGGCAAACCCTTCCTGCCACTATTCGAAGCCCAATATCGCTGGTCCGCTTGGGCTGCGCCCAAATTGGCGGACGGCAAGCCTGATCTGGACAAAATGCGGATCGGTCAAGATTTGGTCGATTTCGTCAACAACGACCTGATGGCCTATCTGCGCCGATTTGGGCAATCCGCCACCGATCTGAACTCCATCCAAGCCAAGATCGGTGCGATCTTTGGCGAGGTGCGCAACAAGTTTGGCAACGGCTACATGCTGCGCGAGGCGCTGGACAAGATCGACCAACTCAATTTCGGCACCCAGAACCAAAAATCCGAACTGTCCGACCTCTATGAAACCCGGATCAAGAACATGGGCAACGCGGGGCGCAACGGGGGCCAATACTATACCCCCCGTCCACTGATCCGCGCCATGATCAAGGTGATCGACCCCCAGCTAGGCGAGACGATCTATGACCCCGCTGCTGGGTCCGCTGGCTTTCTGTGCGAGGCTTTTGAATACCTTAAGGGCAAAGCCAACAACCCAAACGACCGCCAAACCCTGCAAAACCGCACCTTCTATGCCAAGGAACAGGCCCCGCTGGCCTATGTGATCGGGCTGATGAACATGATCCTGCACGGGATAGAGGCCCCCAACTATATACGCACCGACACCCTGTCTGAACGCATCGCGGATATCGAGGAAAAGGACCGCTACGACATCATCCTCGCCAATCCGCCCTTTGGCACGAACAAGAATAAGCAACTGCAACTGAACTTTCCGGTCAAATCGTCCGAATCCGCCTATATGTTCATGCAGCATTTTATTGAATCGCTCAAAGGGGGCGGGCGCGCGGCAGTTGTCATCAAGAACACCTTTCTGTCGAACACTGATGGCGCGTCCATTGCCCTGCGCCGTCAACTGCTGAACGACTGCGCGCTGCATACGATCCTTGATTGCCCCGGTGGCACCTTTCTGGGGGCGGGCGTCAAAACCGTAGTGCTGTTCTTTGAGCGTGGACGCGAGACGCGGGACATCTGGTACTACCAGCTTGATCCGGGGCGCAACATGGGCAAGACCAACCCGCTGAACGACAAGGATCTGGCAGAGTTCGTGAACATGCAGCGCGTCCGTGCCTTGGGCGACAAGGCGTGGCTGGTCAAGGTGGGCGATCTGGACGACACGACCTGTGATCTGTCCGTCAAGAACCCCAACGCGCCCGAAGAAGCGCCGCTGCGCGATCCGGCAGAGATCATCGCCGATATGCTGGCTCGTGATGCCGAGACCGCCGAGATTTTGGAAAACATCCGGGGGATGCTGTGAAGGCGGGGTGGGAGGTTAAGGCGCTTGGGGAATTTGCAAAGACTGGATCAGGCGGTACACCTACAAAAGGAAAATCGGAATTTTACCACGGCGGTACGATTCCTTGGTTGATGAGTGGCGAGGTTGCTAACTCAAACATCGTTAAAGCTACCAAGTTCATTACCGAACAGGGCCTAGCAGGTTCATCCGCCAAGATTTTTCCTGAAAACTCAGTTTTGATCGCCATGTATGGCGCGACTGCTGGCCAAGTGGGGATATTGCGGTTTGAGGCGTCAACCAATCAAGCAGTCTGCGCAGTTCTGCCATGCGAGCATCATGTTCCAGAGTTTCTATATTATTATCTACTTGGCACGAAATCCGTCTTGGTTTCACAGGCTGTAGGCAATGCTCAGCCCAATATCTCGCAAGCTAAAATCAAAGCACTACAAATCCCCCTCCCGCCCCTCGATGAGCAAAAGCGGATTGTTGCGGTTTTGGATGCGGCGTTTGAGGGCCTCAGCCGCGCCCGCACCCACGTCGAAACCAACCTCCAAAACGCGCGGGAGTTGTTTCAGAGTGAAGCTGAACACATGTTCTCTTCAGGTTTAAAACGGTGGCCTAAGCTTGAACTGGTCGATGCGACCGATATCATAACCTGCGGTGTGGCAAAGCGGCCTGACTACCACGCGACAGGAGTCCCCTTTCTTTCAGCGAAAAACGTAAAAAAGGGTCACATCGTTTGGGGCGACTACAAGTTCGTTTCTCAGGCTGATCACGAGATACTTACAAAGTATAATAAACCCCGTCGAGGTGACGTCCTCTACACAAGGGTCGGCAATTTTTGAGAAGCAGCCGTTGTTGACACCGATGATGAGTTTAGCATTTTTGTGAGTTTAACCCTCATGAGGCCCAAAGAAATTCTTAGGAGCGAGTTTCTAAAAATGTACTTGAATTCTGCGACTGTGAAAAAGATTGCTCAGAGCAGCGTATCCAGTTCTGGTGTAGGGAACCTTAATGTCGGTACAGTCCGCAAGTTTCCGATATATCTGCCTCCTTTAGAAACCCAAGATGAACTAATCGAAAAGCTTAACGGAATATGGCAGCATGTGAAGGAACTTTCAGCGTCGTATGCAATCAAACTCCAAGACCTAGACGACCTGCGCCAATCTCTTTTGCAAAAAGCCTTTGCTGGGGAATTGACCTGATGCGTCTTTCGCTTGTGGCTTGACGAAATCCGTCTAATCTCTGCCTATGGTTGACTATTCTCAAATCCATTCAGAGTTGATCCCGTCCGAGACTGAGGCTGACACCCGCGCGCGGCGGATTGATCCGGCGTTGCGGGATGCAGGCTGGGATGTTGTGAAAGCAACGCGGATCGACCGCGAAGAGATCGCCAAGGGCCGCATCACCGCCACCGGGCAGCGCGAAAACCCGATGAACTGCGACTATGTCCTGACCTACCGCGACCAAAAGCTGGCCACGCTGGAAGCCAAGCGGGCAGGGATCAAAGCCGCCGAAGGTGTCGCCCAAGCCAAAGAATACGCCCGCCGCCTGAACGCCCGCTTTGCCTATGCCAGCAACGGCCTGACATGGTACGAGATCGACACGGTTACAGGCGCAGAGCGTGACATCGCAGGCCCGCCCACACCCGACGATCTGTGGTCCCGCACCTACGAGGCTGAAAACGAGTGGCGCAACCGCTTTGGCGCGATCCCCTTCGAGAAAGGCGGTGGCAAGTGGCAGCCGCGCTACTACCAGCACAACGCGATCAACGCAGCACTTGAAGCCATCGCCAAGGGCGAACAACGCATCCTGCTGACCCTCGCCACCGGCACTGGCAAAACCGGGATCGCGTTTCAGCTATGTTGGAAGCTGTTCCACGCTAAATGGAACTTAAGCGGCAAGCCCACCCGACGCCCGCGTATCCTGTTCCTTGCTGATCGCAACATTCTGGCCAGCCAAGCCTATAATTCGTTCGGGGCCTTTGAGGATGGCGCGCGGGTCCGCGTGAACCCCAAAGAGATTACCAAGCGCGGGGGAATGCCGCAAAACGCCTCAATCTTTTTCACGATCTTCCAGACCCTGACGACCGAACAAGGCGGCAAGCTGGGGTATGAGCATTATGATCGCGATTTCTTTGATTTCATCATAATCGACGAATGCCATCGGGGCGGAGCGAACGCCGAAAGCTCATGGCGTGACATTCTGGAATATTTCGAACCCGCCGTGCAGCTTGGTTTGACGGCAACGCCCAAGCGCGATGACAACACTGACACTTATGAGTATTTTGGCAAACCCGTTTACACCTATTCCCTGCGCGAAGGGATCGAAGACGGCTATCTGACCCCGTTCCGTGTCCGTCAGTTCGCGTCATCTTTGGATGTCTACGAGTTCGACGGCAAAGACGAGGTTTTGACGGGAGAGATCGAAGATGGTGACGCCTTTACAGAATCGGACTTCAATCGAAAGATAGAGATCAAAGAGTGGGAGTTGCACCGTGTCCGGACGTTCCTGAGCGAAATAAACCTCAAAGAAAAAACCATTGTGTTTTGTGCGTCGCAGGCCCATGCCGCGTTTATCCGGGATCTTATCAATCAAGAAGTTCCGTCGACCGAGCCAAACTATTGCGTCCGAGTCACCGCTGAAGACGGTGCAGGGGGCGAAACGTTCCTCGAGCTGTTCCAGCAAAACAGCCGCACGATCCCAACGATCCTGACAACATCACAAAAGCTTTCGACGGGGGTAGATGCGAAGAACGTCCGCAACATTGTGCTGATGCGTCCTGTCAATTCGATGATCGAGTTCAAGCAGATCATCGGGCGGGGCACACGGACCTTTGAGGGCAAAAACTATTTCACGGTCTATGACTTCGTAAAAGCGCACGAAAAGTTCGACGATCCGCAATGGGATGGTGATCCTGCTGATATCATCATTGATCCACCGGGCGAGCCTAAAGGGCCAAGAGGGCCGAAACCCGTGGAAGGGGAGGGTGATCCGCCGGGTGGTGGAGGATCTGATGATCCAACCGTGCCAGCGCCTCCAATGATCGAGGTCAAGCTAGCTGATGGTCATATCGTTAATATCGCTGCGACCACTTTCTGGGGGCCTGATGGAAAGCCAATCAGTTCCAGGCAATTTATCGAACGGCTGTTTGGCGATTTGCCATCGTTATTCACGGATGAAGAAGATCTACTTGCGCAATGGAGTGATCCTGACACTCGCAAGGCGCTCTTGGAGCGCTTGGCGGAACGCAGCTATGATGCTTCAATCCTGAATGAGGTACTAAAGGCGATGAATGCAGAGGCGTCAGACATCTTCGACGTTTTGGCTTGTATTGCATATGACAGAAACATGAAAACTCGCCAATATCGTGCAGATGTTGGCCGTCGTCGCATCGAAGATCAATTCGATCCGAAGATGATCGCGTTTCTTGATTATGTCTTGGAAAGCTACGTCCAACATGGCGCAGAGAACTTGGATCGTTCAAAGTTGTCGGATTACGTTAAACTGAAGTATGGGACCGCCGCCGAATGCGCCGCTGACTTAGGTGGAATGCAAGGTGTCGTGAACGGATTCATAGGCTTTCAGAGGCATCTATATGCCCCTTCAAATTAGGGTTTGGGGGTATCGTTGGGGGTACTTTAGATAACCGAATTTAAATAATATATATATATCAGTATCTTGATGGTTGAGTGTGGGTTCGTGTGGGCACCACTAAATTTCCAGCAAGGTATTGATGTATAAGGGGTTTTTGGCCTGCTGCATCCTGTTCAGCCACACAAAGTGGGCTGAAGTGATGCGGAACGTAACGGTCAAATACATCGGAAAGAACAAACCAACAGGTAGCTTTGCGTATCGACGCTGGGTGCAAAAGGTTCTTGAGAGCTTGGTTTGCCAAAACGAATTTCTAAAAGTTCTGGGAAAGGCCCAAAGCGAAGCGGTCATGCACTATGGCCGGGAACATGAACCAATTGAGCCTTGAAGACCGCAAGCCTTTGCGGTGATCAGTTTGCTTTATATTTAAAATATCTTTGCTTGAAATAATAAACGACTCGCCCTAACGTCCAAGTATATTGGTTTCAACGAGGAGACTGCGATGCGTGCGATATGTCTGGGTGGCGGACCTGCGGGCCTGTATTTTGCGATCTCTCTCAAGCTGCGCCAACCGGATGCGGATGTGACAGTGCTAGAGCGAAACAAACCCGATGATACTTTTGGCTGGGGGGTGGTTCTGTCGGATGAAACCCTTGATAACCTTGCGGAAAATGACGCCATCAGCGCGGCTGAAATTCGCAAGAACTTTGCCTATTGGGATGACATCGCGCTGCACCACAAGGGGCAGGTGATTACGTCCTCGGGGCACGGGTTCTGCGGCATCGGGCGCAAAAAACTGCTGCTGATCCTGCAAGACCGCGCCCGCGCGTTAGGGGTGAACCTAAAGTTTGAGACGGACGTGAAATCCGCCTCTGCCTACATGGATGACTTTGATCTTGTGGTCGCCTGCGACGGGTTGAATTCCAAAACCCGGATGGAGTTTGAAGACACGTTCAAGCCCGACATCGACGTGCGCCGCTGCCCCTTTGTCTGGATGGGTACGCATCAAAAGTTCGACGACGCTTTCACATTTATTTTCGAGAAAACCGACAAGGGCTGGGTCTGGGTGCATGCCTATCAGTTCGATCCCGACACGGCGACCTTCATCGTGGAATGTTCGCAAAAGACTTTCGATGCTTACGGTTTCGGCGAGATGAGCCAGCAAGAATCGATCGCCGTGTGCGAAGAGATATTCAAGGACCACTTGGGCGGTCACAAGCTGATGACCAACGCGGGCCACATCCGCGGATCTGCCTGGATCAAATTCCCCCGCGTGCTGTGCGAACACTGGAGCCACGAGAATGTCGTTCTGCTCGGCGATGCCTCGGCCACAGCGCATTTTTCCATCGGGTCTGGCACCAAGCTTGCGCTTGAATCCGCGATCTCGCTGGCAAAGCATGTGACAGATGATGCCGATCTGACATCCGCGTTCGAGAAATACGAGGCTGCCCGCCGTCTTGAAGTTCTGCGCCTGCAATCGGCGGCGCGCAATTCGGTCGAGTGGTTCGAAGATGTGGAGCGCTATCTTGAGCTAGATCCCGTGCAGTTGAATTATTCAATGCTGACGCGCAGCCAGCGGATCAGTCACGAAAACCTGCGCGCCCGAGACCCGAAATGGCTGGGCGGGGCCGAGGCGTGGTTTATGGCGCAAGCTGGTGCGGGCACCAATCTGCCTGCCCGCGCGCCGATGTTCGCGCCGTTTCAACTGCGCGATATGACGTTGGAAAACCGCATCGTCGTCTCGCCCATGGCGCAGTACAAGGCGGTCGATGGGGCCCCGACGGATTGGCATCTGATCCACTACGGTGAACGCGCCAAGGGCGGGGCAGGGCTGGTCTATACCGAAATGACCTGCGTATCGGCGCAGGGGCGTATCACGCCGGGCTGTCCGGGGCTCTATGCGCCAACTCACGAAGCGGCATGGAAACGGCTGACCGATTTCGTCCATGCAGAAACCCAAGCGAAAATTTGCTGCCAGATTGGCCATGCCGGGCGCAAGGGATCAACGCAGGTCGGCTGGGAGAAGATGGACGCGCCTTTGTCAGAGGGCAATTGGCCGCTGCTGTCTGCGTCGGCAATCCCTTGGTCTGATGATAACGCGGCACCCAAGGCGATGACCCGCGATGATATGGACGCGGTGACGGGGGAGTTTGTTGCTGCGGCTGAAATGGCTGACCGCGCGGGGTTCGACATGATCGAACTGCACGCCGCGCATGGCTATCTGATATCGTCGTTCATCTCGCCGCTGTCGAACACGCGCGAGGACGCCTATGGAGGCAGTTTGGAAAACCGGATGCGCTATCCTTTGCAGGTTTTCGCAGCCATGCGCGCCGTCTGGCCTGCGGCCAAGCCTATGGCCGTGCGTATTTCCGCCACCGACTGGGCAGGTGACGATGGCGTGACGCCCGAGGAAGCCGTTGAAATTGCTGCGATGTTTGACAAGGCAGGCGCGGATATCATTGACGTGTCGGCAGGCCAAACCTCGACCCAGGCCAAGCCAGTTTATGGCCGGATGTTCCAGACGCCGTTTTCGGACCGTATCCGCAACGACGGCGGGATCAAGACGATGGCCGTGGGCAATATCTTTGAGGCGGACCATGTCAATTCAATCCTGATGGCGGGGCGTGCTGACCTTGTGTGCCTTGCCCGCGCCCATTTGGCCGACCCCTATTGGACACTTCATCAAGGCGCTTTGATTGGGGATCGGCAGGCCATATGGCCAAAACCCTATGAGGCAGGACGCGATCAGGCGTGGCGCAATGCCGACCGCGCAGCGGAAATGGAAGGGCGTGTCTGATGGTTAAGGTACTTGTCACAGGCGGCGGATCGGGTATCGGGCGCGCCATCGCCCGGCATTTCGCAGGCGAGGGGGCCGAGGTTACCATCGCGGGCCGCCGCATGGACGCGCTGCAAGAGACAGACGGCGGACGTGGCATGACCTGCCGGACATTGGATGTCACGAACGAAGCCTCGGTTCAGGCGTTGTTTGACGCGCCCTTTGACGTCGTCATTGCCAATGCAGGGGCGGGAAACCCGTCCAAACTGCGCGACATGACGCTGGCAGACTGGCAATCGACGATTGATGTGAACCTGACAGGCACGTTTCTGACGTTTCGCGCTGCCCTTGGCCAGATGCAGTCCGGGGGGCGGCTGATTGCCATCGCCTCCACTGCGAGCTTGCAGGGCGGGCCGAATATTTCGGCCTATGTGGCGGCGAAACATGGCGTGTTGGGGCTGGTGCGGGCCTTGGCCAAAGAGGTCGCGCGCGACGGCATCACCTGCAACGCGGTTTGCCCCGGCTTTGTGGACACCGACATGGGCCAAGCGGCAGTGACGAATGTGATGACCCGCTTTGATATCCCGCGCGAAAAGGCCGAAAAGATGGTCGTGGGCGGCAACCCCATGCGCCGCATGATCACGGTGGACGAGGTCGTGGCGGCAGTGGCTTTCCTTGCCTCGTCAGGTGCGTCGATGGTCAATGGCCACGCGCTGTCGGTCTCGGGCGGCGAGATATGACGGCTGCGTCAAAAGACCGGCTGCGCCTATGGCTGCGGTTGCTGCGCCTGACGCGGCATGTGGATGCGCATCTGCGCGACCGGCTGCGGGTGGATTTCAAAACGACCCTGCCGCGCTTTGACGTGATGGCTGCCCTGTCGCGCCATCCCGAAGGGTTGAAGATGAGCCAGCTGTCGGGTGTTTTGCGCGTCTCGAACGGCAATGTCACCGGCATCGCGGACCGTCTGGCCGACGAGGGGCTGGTTGAACGTGTGCCCGTCCCCGGCGACCGACGCGCCATGACGCTGCGGCTGACACCTGCGGGCGATATCGAATTTGCCGCGCAAGCCCGCGCCCATGAAGGCTGGATCAACGATATGCTGAGCGGGATCAGCGCCGATGATGCCCGCGCCATGGCCGAACGGCTGATAAAAGTGGCGCAAGCTGCTGAGAATAAGGAGAATATCAATGCGTAGCGATGTGAAGCACTTTATCTGCGAGATCAACAAGGGCATTGCGACAGTGCGTCTGGACCGCCCGGACCGCAAGAATCCGCTGACTTTCGACAGCTACGCCGAACTGCGCGACTGGTTCCGGGATCTGGTCTATGCCGATGATGTCGATGTGGTCATCTTCGCATCAAACGGCGGCAATTTCAGCTCGGGCGGGGATGTGCACGATATCATCGGGCCTTTGACGCGGATGAACATGAAGGAATTGCTGCGTTTTACCCGGATGACGGGCGATTTGGTCAAGGCCATCGTGAACTGTGGCAAGCCAGTGATTGCAGCGGTTGATGGCATCTGCGTCGGGGCGGGCGCGATCATTGCGATGGCATCGGATTTGCGGATCGCGACACCCGAAGCGAAGACCGCGTTCCTTTTCACCCGCGTCGGTCTTGCGGGCTGCGACATGGGTGCCTGCGCGATCCTGCCCCGCGTCATCGGGCAAACGCGGGCAGCAGAGTTGCTGTATACCGGACGGTCGATGAGTGCGGATGAGGGCGAACGCTGGGGGTTCTTCAACCGCTTGGTCGCGGGTGACGCATTGGAGGAGGACGCCATGGCATTGGCACAGCAGATTCAGGCCGGACCAAACTTTGCCCATATGATGACCAAGACGATGCTGGCGCAGGAATGGTCCATGTCGATTGAACAGGCCATCGAGGCAGAGGCGCAGGCGCAAGCAATCTGCATGCAGACCGGCGATTTTGAACGCGCCTACAATGCGTTTGTCGCCAAGCAGCGGCCCGTGTTCGAGGGGGATTGAGCGGTGGTGCTTTTTGCGCGTTCGGGAGCCTCTGGCAGGAGTTTATTTGGCAAAATGAAGAGAGGGTGTTCGCATGTCTGATCGGAGTTTTCTGGATTGGCCGTTTTTTGAGGATCGCCATCGGGCGTTGGCCGATGATCTGGATGCCTGGGCTGGTGCGCATCTGGCTGGCGTTGATCACAGCGATACGGATGCGGCCTGTCGGTCGCTGGTGTCGTTGCTGGGGCAGGGCGGTTGGCTGAAACATTCGGGTGCCATGGCAGGCGAGGCGCTGGATGTCCGCAGCTTGTGCCTGATCCGCGAGACTTTGGCACGCCATGACGGGCTTGCGGATTTTTCTTTTGCCATGCAGGGGCTTGGTACAGGGGCCATCAGCCTGTTTGGCACAGCCGAACAGCAGGCCGATTGGCTGCCCCAAACGCGCGAGGGTCGCGCGATTTCGGCTTTTGCACTGACCGAGCCGCAGTCGGGGTCGGATGTGGCCAATTCCACCATGACCGCTGTCAGAGACGGTGATGATTATGTGCTGAACGGCGAGAAGACGTGGATCTCCAACGGGGGCATCGCGGATGTCTATACGCTGTTCGCACGGACGGGAGAGGCACCGGGCGCGCGCGGGTTGTCGGCGTTTGTCCTGCCTGCCGGCCTGAAAGGGTTCGAGGTGGCCGAACGGTTGCAGGTAATCGCGCCTCATCCGCTGGCGACCTTGCGGTTCACCGACTGCCGGGTTCCTGCCTCTGCGATGATAGGGAATCCCGGTCAGGGTTTTGCCATTGCGATGTCTGTGCTGGATGTCTTTCGGTCGACCGTGGCGGCAGCGGCCCTTGGTTTTGCACGGCGGGCGCTGGACGAGGCGTTACAGCGCGTCACGCAGCGGCAGGTCCAGGGCAAGCCACTGGCGGATTTACAGATGGTGCAGGGACATATCGCGGACATGGCAGTGGATGTTGATGCGTCTGCGTTGCTGATCTACCGGGCCGCGTGGCTCAAGGATCAGGGTGCGCCGCGTGTCACCCGCGAGGCCGCGATGGCCAAGCTTTTTGCCACGGACCGTGCGCAGATCGTCATTGACAAGGCCGTGCAGCTTTTCGGCGGGGACGGGGTGCGGCACGGGATGATCGTGGAAAGCCTCTATCGCGAGATCCGTGCGCTGCGCATCTACGAAGGGGCTTCAGATGTTCAGCGCGTCGTGATTGCGCGCCAGACCTTGGGCGCGATTTAAGGAGAGGTGGACATGCAGCCTTCAGGACATATCGACAGCTTTTCGCGGGATAATCTGCCGCCTTTGGACAATTGGCCCGCCTTGCTTTTGGATGGGTTCGACTACTTAGATCGCTTGAACGTTGGCGTGGAACTAACTGATAAAATGGTCGAAAAAGGATTCGGAGATCACACCGCCTTGATCGGCAACGGCCGGAGGCGGACCTACAAGGAACTGGCCGACTGGACCAACAAGCTGGCTGCCGCGATGGTTGAAAACCTTGGGATCAAGCCGGGCAACCGGGTGCTGATCCGGTCGGCGAACAATCCGGCAATGGTGGCCTGTTGGCTTGCCGCGACCAAGGCGGGCGCGGTTGTGGTCAACACGATGCCGATGTTGCGCGCGTCAGAGTTAACGGCGATTGTCGACAAGGCCCAGATCAGCCATGCGCTGTGCGATACAAGGTTAATGGACGAGATGACCGCTTGCGCCAAGGGATCGGCGTATCTGAATTCTGTCGTAGGCTTTGATGGCACCAGCAACCATGACGCCGAGCTTGATCGTTTGGCGTTAGAGAAACCTGTTCAATTTCAATCGGTTGATACGGCCGTCGATGATGTGGCACTGCTTGGGTTTACCTCTGGCACTACAGGAAGCCCCAAAGCGACAATGCATTTTCACCGTGATCTTTTGATCATTGCCGACGGGTATGCACGTGAGATTTTGCAAGTGACGCCAAAGGATATCTTTGTCGGCTCACCCCCTTTGGCGTTTACCTTCGGGCTGGGCGGTTTGGCAATTTTTCCGCTGCGGTTTGGGGCTGCTGCAACCTTGCTCGAGACCGCGTCACCCCCGAATATGATTGAAATTATTGAAAAATATAAAGCTACCGTGTGTTTCACAGCACCCACGGCGTACCGCGCCATGTTGGCAGCGATGGATCAAGGGGCGGACCTTTCTAGCCTGCGGGCCGCCGTGAGTGCAGGCGAGACCCTGCCGGCACCTGTTTACCATGATTGGCAGGCAAAGACCGGCAAGCCGATGCTGGACGGAATTGGCGCAACTGAAATGCTGCATATCTTCATTTCAAATCGGTTTGATGATCACAAAGCCGCCTGTACGGGCAAGCCGGTTGCGGGCTATGAGGCTAAAATCGTTGATGAAAAGGGCGATGACTTGCCGTATGGAGAGATAGGCCGCCTTGCTGTGCGTGGCCCAACGGGTTGCCGATATCTGGCAGATGACCGGCAAGGGGTCTATGTCCAGAACGGTTGGAACATCACGGGTGATAGCTTTTCCATGGACGCCGATGGCTACCTGCATTTCGCCGCGCGCAACGATGATATGATTATCTCGGCAGGGTACAATATCGCGGGACCCGAGGTTGAGGCAGCTTTGCTGTCCCATCCGCTTGTTGTGGAATGTGCCGTTGTTGCCAAGCCGGATGAACATCGGGGATCAATCGTGCAGGCCCATGTCGTTTTGACGGCAGACGCACCAAAAGATACAAGCACAATCAAGCTGTTGCAGGATCATGTTAAGGCAACGATCGCCCCGTTCAAATACCCCCGTGACATCCAGTTCACGGACGCCTTGCCCAAAACGGCAACCGGCAAAATCCAGCGTTTCGCGCTTCGGGAGAAGACATGAGCAATTTCGAGGAAGCCTCGGCAGGGGCCAAGATGGATTTTGCCAAGGACATGTCTTATGGCGATTATCTGGGATTGGACGCGATACTGTCGTCGCAGCATCCCCTAAGCGACGCGCATGACGAAATGCTGTTTATCGTGCAACACCAAACTTCTGAGCTTTGGATGCGGTTGGCCATTCACGAATTGCAGGCCGCGCGCAAGGTAATGGTTAACGGTGAACTAGCGCCGGCGTTCAAAATGCTGTCTCGCGTGGCCCGGATATTCGAACAGCTTAACAATGCATGGGACGTTTTGCGCACCATGACGCCCAGCGAATACACGGCCTTTCGCCCGTCGCTTGGCAATTCCAGCGGGTTTCAATCGCATCAATACCGGTTGGTGGAATACTTGCTGGGCAACCGAAACAACGCCTTGATGCAAGTGCACAAACACAAAGCGGATGCCTTGGCGGCATTGCAGGACGAGATCGCGCAACCCAGTCTGTATCAGGTCGCGATTGATCATCTGTGCAAAGGTTTAGGGCAGGCATCGCTTGCTGGTTCACCGGGTCAGGAAAACTGGACCGCACGGCGCGAAATCCAAGATCTTTGGCAGCAAGTTTATGAAAACCCGTCGAAATACTGGGCCCTTTACGAGCTTGCGGAAAAGCTCGTCGATCTTGAGGATTACTTTCGGCGCTGGCGCTTTAACCACGTGACCACGGTCGAGCGGATCATCGGATTTAAACGCGGCACGGGGGGTACCAATGGCGTTGCCTATCTGCGCAAGATGCTGGAAGTTGAACTTTTCCCCGAACTCTGGCACGTAAGAGGAGCCCTGTAAGTGGCTGATATACTGAATAAAGAAGCATTTTTTCTGCCTGATGGCGTGATCTATCTGGATGGCAATTCACTAGGCCCTTTGCCGCGCGCCGTGCCTGCGCGGGTGCAGGCGATGATGGCCGATGAATGGGGCGAAATGCTGATCCGCGGCTGGAACAAGGCCAGCTGGATGGAGCAACCTTCACGCGTCGGCAACATGGTTGCGCGGATAATTGGGGCACCTGACGGGTCCGTCGTGATGGGTGATACGCTATCGATCAAGGTCTTTCAGGCGCTGTCGTCGGGGTTGAAATTGCGGAAAGATCGCCGCGTAATCCTCAGCGATACCGGGAATTTCCCGTCGGATTTGTACATGGCCGAGGGCTTGGTAAAGCTGCTTGAGCAAGGTTATGAGCTGCGCACCGTTGCCCCCGAAGAGGTGGCTGATGCCTTGGGCGAAGACATCGCCGTCGTGATGCTGACCGAGGTCGATTACCGCACGGGCCGCAAGCACGACATGAAGGCAATCACCAAGCTGGTCCATGCAAAAGGGGCTGTTATGGTTTGGGACCTGGCGCACTCTGCGGGGGCTTTGCCGGTTGATATGGCTGGGTCGAACGCGGATTTTGCCGTGGGGTGTACCTATAAATACCTTAACGGGGGGCCCGGTGCGCCGGGGTTCATCTATGTGCGCCCCGATCTGGCCGACAGTGTAGAACCGGCGCTTGCAGGCTGGTTGGGACACCGCCAGCCCTTTGAATTTGATCTGAAGTATCAACCGGGTAACGGGATCGAGCGGATGCGGGTCGGCACGCCGCCGGTGATCCAGCTGACCGCGCTTGAGGTCGCGATGGAGCTTTGGGCAGATGTCGACCTGAACGAATTGCGGGCCGCTTCCATAGCTCTGCAAGAACAGTTCATCGAAGAAATCGAACGCGACGTGCCCAGCCTGACGCTTGCCAGCCCACGTGACAGCGCGGTGCGCGGCAGCCAAGTATCGTGGCGTTTCGAGCATGGCTATGCGGCTATGCAGGCCGTGATTGATCGCGGCGTGATCGGTGATTTTCGCGCGCCAGATATCATGCGCTTCGGGTTTACGCCGCTTTATATCGACAGCGCGGATGTTACGGCGGCGGTGAAAATCATTGCTGATGTGATGAATAATAATCTGTGGGACGATGATAAATATAAGATCAAGTCGCGGGTCACCTGAACGATCCGACACGCTTGACGGAAGCCTTTGAACAGGCACTGTAATCAAACTGAACGGACCCGCCCAACGAGGTCCAAAACACCAACGGAGAGACACATGAAACTGAAATCACTGATAGCGGCGGCCTCGATTGCCGCACTAAGCGCCGGAATGGCCTATGCTGACGCACATGGCGGGAAGGTCAAGGTCGGCATGATCACCACGCTTTCGGGCGGGGGCGCAGGCCTTGGCATTGATGTGCGCGACGGCTTCCTGCTGGCCGCCAAAGGCAATGAAAACCTTGAACTGGTCATCGAGGACGATCAGCAAAAGCCTGACATCGCCGTGCAACTGGCCGATAAGATGATCCAATCTGAAAAGGTCGATGTCATGACCGGGATTATCTGGTCAAACCTTGCGATGGCTGTCGTTCCTGCGGTCACCGCGCAAGGCAAATTTTACCTATCGCCTAACGCAGGCCCGTCGGCACTGGCTGGCAAGGGCTGTAGCCCGCTTTACTTCAACGTGGCGTGGCAGAACGATGCTTTCTACGAAGCTGGCGGCATGTGGGCTAGCGACAACGGCATCAAAAAAGTCTTCCTCTTGGCACCCAACTATCCCGCTGGCACGGATGGCATGACAGGATTTAAACGCACCTTCAAAGGCGAGGTTGTGGGCGAGGTTTATACCAAGCTGGGGCAGACAGACTATGCTGCAGAGATTGCACAAATCCGAGCATCAGATGCAGATACGGTCTATTTCTTCCTTCCGGGCGGCATGGGGATTTCATTTATGAAACAATATGCCGGTTCCGGTGTGGATAAGAAAGTGATGGGCCCTGCCTTTAGTTTTGATCAGGGAATTCTGGGCGCAATCGGTGATGCGGCGCTTGGTGTCAACAACACATCCCACTGGTCCAAGGATCTGGACAATGACGCAAACGTAAAGTTTGTGGCTGATTTCCAAGCCGAGTATGGTCGTTTGCCATCGCTTTATGCAGCCCAAGGCTATGATACGGCCCTGCTGTTGGAAAGTGCCATGGGCAAAGCCGACGTGACAGACGCGGCCGCCTTCCAAGCAGCCTTGGAAGAGGCCGATTTCGCATCCGTACGCGGTGACTTTGCGTTCGCGCCGAACCATCACCCGATCCAGGACATCTACATGCGCGAAGTCGTCAAAGAGGGTGATGTTGTGACCAACAAGATGATCGGCGTTGCTGCGTCAGATCATCAGGATGTCTACGGTGTTGACTGTAAGATGTGATCACTTGCGCTGCGCCAAAACGATTTGGCGCAGCGCTTTTTGACGATTTACAGCCAGACCTAATCCATGAGGATCGCCGTATATGTCCCTGATATTGTTGATAGAGCAGGTACTGAACGGGCTTCAGTTCGGTGTGATGCTTTTTCTGATGGCAGCTGGTTTGACACTCATTTTCGGCGTCATGGGCCTGATCAATCTGGCGCATGGATCGCTTTACATGGTCGGTGCCTTTGCTGCGGCGGCTGTTGCGGGTTGGACGGGGTCGTTCATACTGGCCTTGATCGCAGCGCTTGCTGCTGCCGCTGCTGCGGGGGCCTTGGTCGAGTTGCTGGTGATCCGCCGTCTTTATGACCGTGACCATCTGGATCAGGTGCTGGCAACATTCGCGCTGATCTTGATCTTTTCCGAAGGGACGCGCTGGCTGTTTGGCTCGTTCCCCTTGTTTCTTGATGTTCCCGCAGCACTTGCTGGCCCTGTGATGTTACCCGGTGGCATCTTGTATCCGCTTTACCGTCTCGTGATCATCGGCGTTGGCCTGCTGGTCGCTGCGGGGCTTTTCCTGCTGATCGCCAAAACGCGCATCGGCGTGCAAATCCGCGCAGGCGAGGCCGATCGCGAGATGATCGCGGCCTTGGGCGTTGATATCTCGAAGCTTTATACGCTCGTTTTTGCCCTTGGGGCCGCGCTTGCAGGGCTTGCGGGCGCGCTGGTCGGTGCGATCCAGTCGGTGCAGGTGGGGATGGGTGAACCCGTGCTGATCCTTGCCTTTGTGGTGATTGTGATTGGCGGCATCGGATCGATCAAGGGCGCGCTGGTTGGATCGCTGCTGGTGGGGCTTACCGACACTTTGGGCGGCGTTTTGCTGCCGCCGCTTTTTGCCAGCTTCATGCAGGCGTCATCGGCCAATTCGGTCGGGTCTGCTGTGGCCTCCATGTCGATATATATCTTGATGGTCGGGGTGTTGCTGTTCAAACCCTCCGGCCTGTTTGGAGGGACGTAAGATGGCCCGCGAAACCCTTCTGAACATTGTGCTTTTCCTGATGTTGCCTGTGACCGCCGGGATCGCGTTGCTGCTGGACGAGCCGTTCATCATCACCCTTGTCACCAAGGCCGCGATTTTGGCGCTGGCGGGTGTGGGGTTGAACATCGCGCTTGGCCTTGGCGGCTTGGTCAGTTTTGGGCATGCCGCGTTTTTTGGGCTGGGCGGCTATGCGATGGGCATTCTTGCCAGCCACGCGCAAAGCTATACGCCACTGATGGAAACGCCTTTTTTGATCGAGGGCACCAAATCGATGCTGGTGATCTGGGGCGCAGCCCTTGTGACCGCGGCGCTGGCGGCCCTTGCGATTGGGGCGCTCAGCCTGCGCACGACAGGCGTTTATTTCATCATGATCACCTTGGCCTTCGGGCAGATGCTGTATTACTTCGCCATTTCCTGGCCCGCTTACGGCGGCGAAGACGGGCTATCGATCTATATTCGCAATGATTTCCCGGGGTTGAACACGCTGGACCCGATCCAGTTTTTCGCCATCGCCTTTGGGGTGCTTGCCATCGCCTTGTTCGGGGCCAGCCGGATCGCCAAAGCGCCGTTTGGGTTGGCGCTGTTTGCTGCGCGGCAAAACGCGGAACGGGTCGAAACCGTAGGCTTGACGCCATTCCGTTTGCGATTGGTCGCCTTTGTGATCTCTGGCGCAGTGACGGGGCTCGCGGGGGCGCTGTTTGCCGATCTTAACCGTTTTGTCAGCCCCACGATGTTCAGTTGGCACACCAGCGGCGAGATCATGGTTTTCGTGATCCTTGGTGGGGTGGGGCGGCTGTTTGGCCCCGTTGCGGGGGCGGCGCTTTTTATTCTGCTTGAACATGTCTTGGGCGGTATCAGCGATTTCTGGCAGGTGTATCTGGGGATACTCTTGCTGCTGGTCGTGCTGTTCGCGCGCGGCGGTTTGATCGGCACTTTGGCTGGACGTGAGGTGGCCCATGACTGATCCGCTGTTGAAAATTTCGAACCTGAACAAAAGCTTTGGGGCGCTGAAGGCTACTGATGATGTGTCTTTGACCTTATTGCCCGGTGAGATCCACGCGCTGATCGGGCCGAACGGGGCGGGCAAATCGACACTGATCAAACAGGTCGCTGGCGGGTTGGTGTCCGACAGCGGTAGGGTCGAATTTTCAGGCCGCGATGTCACGTCTTTGGCGACAGTCGCGCGCGCACGGGCAGGGCTGGGGCGGACGTTTCAGATTTCGTCGCTGGCGATGGAATATACGGTGCTGCAAAATGTGGTGTTGGGCGCATTGGGTAAAGATGGCCGCGTGATGCGGTTCTTTCGGCCCGTGATGAAAGACCGTGATCTGGTGGATCGCGGGATGGCGGCGCTGACCCGTGTCGGGTTGGAAGATAAGGCAGCGCGGCGCACCGCTGATTTGTCCCACGGTCAACGCCGCCTGCTTGAGGTCGCGGTGGCGCTGACGCTGGAGCCAAAGGTGTTTTTGATGGATGAACCGATGGCGGGCCTTGGCGCGTCTGGGTCAAAACGGCTGACCGCGTTCTTGGACGGTCTGCGCGCGCAGGCCCCGATCTTGCTGGTGGAACATGACATGGACGCGGTTTTTGCCTTGGCGGACCGGATCAGCGTGCTGGTCTACGGGCGCATCATTGCCACGGGAACGGCCGATGAAATCAAACGCGATCCTGCCGTGCGCGAGGCCTATTTAGGTGCGGAGGATGCGGCATGAGCCTGCTGGAACTCAAAGGCATTACAGCGTCTTACGGGCCGTCCCAAGCGCTGTTCGGGGTCGATCTGTCACTTGAGGCAGGCGAGGTTTGCGCGCTGATGGGGCGTAACGGAATGGGGAAATCCACGACCATCAAGGTGATCTGCCGGATGTTGAAACATTCAGGCGGCACGGTGCATTTTGATGGGCGCGACCTTGGCCCCTTGCCCAGCCACAAGGCGGCTCAAGCGGGCTTGGGTTTGGTGCCCGAAGGGCGGCGCTGCTTTGGCCCGCTGTCGGTCTATGAAAACCTGATCGCCGCCATGCGCCCTGGTCCGTGGGATTTCGAACGGGTTTGCGGCTTGTTTCCGCGCCTTGGCGAACGCAGCGATCAGGTCGCATCGTCGCTGTCGGGGGGTGAACAGCAGATGCTGGCCATTGGCCGCGCGCTGATGACCAACCCCAAACTGTTGTTGCTGGACGAGGCCACCGAAGGGCTGGCCCCCGTCGTGCGTCAGGAAATCTGGGCGGCGGTCGCGACGCTGAAACGCGACAGCGGGCTTGCGCTGCTGGTCGTGGATAAATCGCTGGCCGAATTGCGGCAGATTGCCGACCGCGCGGTTATTCTGGAACGGGGCCGCTCTGTCTGGTCGGGGGCCATGACGGCGCTCGACAGCACTGTGGCTGATCAATATCTTGGCGTCTAGGCGCCTGACTTTCGGAGGAAAAAAATGTCTCATCAAGTGATCCAGCCCGAAGGGTGGGCCCCGGCCAAGGGCTATGCCAACGGTATGCTCAGTGCCGATGGCCATTTGTTCGTGGGTGGTCAGATCGGCTGGACGGCGGATCAGAAATTCGAAGCGCATGATTTCATCGGCCAGATGAAACAGGCGTTACTGAACATCCGTGCCGTGGTCGAGGCCGCAGGCGGCGTGCCCGAAGATATCATGCGGCTGACGTGGTACGTCACGGACAAAGCCGAATATGTTGCCGCACAAAGCGAGGTAGGCCGCGCCTACCGCGAGGTGATGGGGCGGCATTTTCCGGCAATGGCGATGGTCGTGGTCGCCGGTCTGATCGAGGACGAGGCCCGCGTCGAAATTGAAGCAACAGCCGTTATTTCAAAGCGTTAGCGCCGTAATAGCGGGGCCAGCCCTGCGGACAGCGCAAACAGGATCGCAGCGACTGTAACGATGCTGGGGCCCGTTGGCGTGTCAAAGACGAACGACGCCGCAAGCCCGGCCAGCGCCGAGACGGTGGCCAAGATCGCGGCCATGATCGCCATTGTTTCGGGGCTGCGCGAAAAGGGCCGCGCTGCGGCGGCGGGAATGATCAGCATCGCGGCAATCAGCAAGGCCCCAACGACCTTAAGTGCGACTGCCACGGTTAAGGCCAGTGCCAGCGTCAGGATTAACTGCTCGCGTTTCGGGTTCACGCCACTGGCAGTGGCCAGATCTGGGCTTAGCGTGGCCGAGAGCAGTGCTTGCCAGCGCCAGACCAGCAGGGCGACCGACACGGCCGCGCCGCCCCAGATCACCGCCAGATCGGTCTTGGTCACGGCGAGGATCTCGCCAAATAGGTAGGCGCTTAGATCAACCCGTTGATTTGGCAGCACCGACACCGCGACCAGCCCGATTGCCAGTGCGCCATGTGCCAACACCCCCAGCAGCGCATCGGTGCTGACCGTGCGTCCGGTCAATCCGCTGACAATCAGCGCCATGGCGAGGGCCACGACCAGCACGCCGCCAAAGATCGGTAAATCCAACGACAGCGCCAAGGCCACGCCAAGAAGTGCCGCGTGCGATGTCGCGTCGCCAAAATACGCCATCCTCCGCCAAACGACGAAACACCCCAAAGGCGCTGCGGCCAAGGCAACGCCGACCCCTGCAAGGGCCGCGCGGACAACAAAATCATCCAGCATCAAGGGGCCTCATGCTTGTGGGTGTGGTCATGCGAATGCGTATGCTCGTGTCTGTACAGCGCCAGCGCGCCTTGCGTACCCGTTCCGAACAGGGCGCGGTATTCGGGGGCGTCTGCGACGATCTCGGGGGTGCCTTCGCAACAGACATGGCCGTTCAGGCACAACACCCGATCCGATGCAGCCATCACCACATGCAGATCGTGGCTGACCATGACAACCGCGCAGCCCATGTCGCGGCGCACGTCTTCGATCTGGTGATAGAACGCGGCGGCACCGGGCTGGTCCAGCCCTTGGGTCGCCTCGTCAAGGATCAGGATATCGGGGGTGTTCAGCAAGGCCCGCGCGAGCAACACCCGTTGAAATTGCCCTCCTGACAGATCAGCCATTTGCCGCTTTGCCAGATCTGGAACGCCGGCGCGGTTCAAAGCAGAGGTGACGATTGCGCGGTCTTGACGGCGGGGCAAGTTGAGAAAACCCTGCACCGTCAACGGCAGCGTTGCGTCGATTTGCAGCTTTTGGGGAACATAGCCGATGCGCAATCCTTCGGCGCGGGTGATTGATCCGCCCGCGGGTTTGAGAGCGCCAATCAATGCGCGCAGCAGGCTGGATTTGCCGGATCCGTTCGGGCCGACAATCGTCACGATCTCTCCGCGTTCAATTGCGATACTGACACCATCAAGAACGATCTGCCCGCCCAGAACCAGCTTTAGATTATTGGTTGAAATAAGGCTCATGCTGCATCCCCGGTTTGGCAGGCAGGGCAAAGGCCCTGTGCCTCGATGACCGTGTGTTCGATCTGGAACCCGGCATCCCGTGCTGCATCGCCAAGTCGCCCCTGGCTCGGGGCGGTATCGCTTTCGGCCACGGACCGGCAACTACGGCAGATTAGAAAGGCAGGCGTGTGGTCGGCCCCCAGATGCGCGCAGGCGATATAGGCATTCAGCGCCTCGATCCGGTGGGCAAACCCGGCTTTTACCAGAAAATCAAGCGCGCGGTAGGCGACGGGGGGCTGGGTGCCAAGCCCTTCGGCTGACAGATGACCAAGGATATCATAGGCCCCAAGCGCGCGGTGTTCCGCCAAAAGCAGCTCCAGCACGCGGCGGCGCACAGGTGTCAGGCGCAGATCAGAGGCCGCACATCGCGCTTCGGCTTTGGCCAGAGCATCGCTGACACAGGCATGATGGTCGTGGGTTTCGAATCCGATGGTGGTCATTTTATCCTCCGGCGCATGTTCGGGTATTGATATGTTATAACATCCGGTCTAACAAGAGTTATAGTATAACAATATGGGTCTTGATTATGCGTTGCCTTCTGTCTGTTCCGTTGCTTTTGCTTTCCACCGCCGCTTGGGCCGACGTGCCGCGTGTTGCGACGGACATCGCGCCTGTGCATTCCTTGGTCGCAATGGTGATGGACGGTGTAGGCGCACCCGACCTGACGATCCCACCCGGTGCTTCGCCCCACAGTTATGCCATGCGCCCGTCCGAAGCGCGTGCCTTGGCCAGCGCTGATCTGGTGGTCTGGGTGGGTCCGTCACTGACGGCGTGGTTGGCCGAACCGATCGATACACTGGCCGAAGGTGCTGTGCATCTTGAGCTGGAGGAGGTCGCGGGCACGGTCCTGTTGGAAAACCGCAAAGGCGTCGCGTTCGAGGAGCATGATCACGACGATCACGAAGACCATGCGGAAGATGCGGATCATGCCGATCATGATACGGAAGGACATGACGATCACGGCCACGCAGCAGCCGCAGTCGATCCGCATATGTGGCTTGATCCCGTCAATGCCTCGCTTTGGCTCAGCGAAATCGCCCGCACCCTGAGCGAGATTGATCCGGATAATGCAACGGCCTACAGCGCAAATGCTGCCAAAGCACAGGATAATCTGGCCGCGTTGCAGGCCACGCTGCAAGCACGGCTTACACCTTTGCAAGAAACCCCTTTTGCGGTGTTCCACGATGCCTATCATTATTTCGAGGCGCGCTTTGGGGTCGAGGCGCGGGCTGCTTTGTCGCTGAGTGACGGTGCCACCCCAAGTGCCGCGCGGTTGGCTGAAGTCCGCGATGTGATCGCGGCCTCGCAAGCGGTATGTGTTTTTACGGAACCCCAGTTCAATCCGGGATTGGTCGCGGCATTGCAGGCTCAGGGACAATTGAACTCGGCGTCCCTTGATCCGCTGGGGGCGGGTTTGGAACCGGGGCCTGTGCTTTATGCAAGCGTTCTGACAGGATTGACCGACGCTTTTGTGGCGTGTTTGTCAGACGCATCCAAATAAGAAAAAATGCGCCTGAAGAAATCTCTTCAGGCGCATATCGGTGCTAAAAACTGACTTTGGGTGTAATCTTTTCCTGCAATCAGACTGCGATTTTGCCGCCGCCTTGTTTGGTGATCACGACCACAGCGGGGCGCGGTGGCATCGCAGGATCAAAGTCGGGCCAGCGGGTGGCTGGATCTTCAAATGTGCTGTCACGTTCAAACCCGGCAAGGTTCTTGGTGCCGTCCGTGCCTGGATGCTGGACCGCGACGAACAAGGTCTCGCCATCGTCGGTAAAGTAGGGCCCGCACATTTCGCCGCCAACGGGACAGCGGAAGAACAGCTTGGACGTGCCGCGCGCCTCGCCTTCGGTCTCAAGCGCATAAAGACCATCGGATTTGCCAGTCTTGTCCCAGCTGCCGCCTTGATCGGTGCTGATCCACAAACGGCCATCTGCATCGAAGGCACAGTTGTCCGGGCTGCCGAACCAACCGTTTTCCGATGTTTCGGGGTTCCACTGTGCACCCACTTCGGCCAGTGAGGGATCACCGCATTTGACCAGAATGGACCATGTGCCCTTAGTTGCCGCGTGGTTTCCGCCGTCTTCCTTGATCTCGATGATGTGACCAAAGTTGCTTTGGGGGCGGGGGTTTGCGGCATTAAGGTTGTCGGCTTCGCGGCGTGAATTGTTAGTTAGCATGATATAGGCCGTGCCATCGCCACGCGGCTGCGCATCTTCGGGGCGATCCATCGGGGTCGCACCCAGCAGGTCTGCCGCGATGCGGGTGTCGATCATCACATCGCCCTGATCGTTAAAGCCATTCTGTGCCGTCAGCGGGCCCGTGCCATGCACCAGCGGCATCCATTCGATGGTGCCATCTTCGTCAAAGCGGGCGACATACAATGTGCCGTCGCGCATCAATTCCGCGTTGGCCGAGCGATCTTCGGACACCTTGCCGTCAGAGACATACTTATACTGATAATCAAAGCGGTTGTCGTCGCCCATGTAGATCACCAACCGACCGTCGCTTGCCACTGTGGTTTCGGCACCTTCGTGGCGGAAGCGGCCAAGGGCTGTGTGTTTGACCGGGGTCGACGTCGGGTCCATCGGGTCAACTTCGACCACCCAGCCGAATTTGTTGGGCGCATGGGGTTCTTGATCGACATTGAAGCGGGCGTGGTTCTGGCCCCAGTTGTACCACATGCCGGGCACCCCGTAGCGCTTGTAGGATGCCGCCTCGGGTGCGTCTTCGGCGATGACGGGCTTGCCTTCGGCGTCTAGATTGTCGGTCCAGAAATAGCCGTGGAAGTTTTCCTCGGCCATCAGCCACGTGCCCCATGGGGTCAGACCGCCGGCACAGTTGTTCAGCGTACCGATCACTTTGGTGCCTGTCGGATCGTCGTTTGTTTGCAAGCGCTTGTGACCCGCAGCGGGACCATCCAGCGTCATTGAGGTGTCAAGCGGGGTGATGCGGCGGTTCATCTTGCCGTCGCGCACAACTTGCCACGCACCCGAAGCATCTTTGGCGATCTCGACGACCGATCCGCCGTGGGCGGCCATCTCGATGTCGATCAATTCTGGCGTCATGCCGGAAAACTGGGCGTTGTCCTGACGGCCAAGACCGGGGAACATCACCTCTTCGTTGGTGTATTCGTGATTCACACACAGCAAACCGCGCGAGTTATCATCGTTTAGCGAAACGAAACCGACGTAGTCATTGTTATAGCCAAACTGCTTGAGCTGTGCTGCCGCTGTCTGGTTCATGACGTCAAATTCGGGTGCATCGGCAGTGATCGGATCGCCCCACCGCAGCAACACTTGTGCATCGTACCCATCGGCGACGTGGTGGTTTTCGTCATTGCCCCATGTCAGTTCGTCAAAAGCGTAGCGGCTGCCATGGGCTGCTGCGTTGGCTTGGCTTGGGGCGATCAGCGCCGAGGTGCCGAACAGGCTGGTGGTGGCTGTCACACCCAACATCCCATGCAAGATATCGCGGCGGCCATAGCGGGCGTTGATCACGTCACCGATGGTGCGGTCAAGATTGGGGTTTGTAGGGATATCATCGAATGCCTCGAAGGCTTCGGCTTTGTTCCCGATGGACGTGTCACTGATGATGTCTTGGCGGTTCATGGCAGCTCCTGCTGGTGTACGAGGGTGTCGCGCAGGTGTTCCCACGGGTTTGTCACAGTGATGTGCAGTAGACATGAAAGTTTTGTGACAGCGATCAAACGTTTGGGTCAAGCCCCGCGAGCAGGTCGGGGATATGCTTGCGAAACTTGAAAAAACCCGCCGTGGCAAGGGGCCAAGCGGCGGCGTTCAGGGGCGCTCGGATGCGGACAAGGGGTGGCGCATCAGTCAGCTTGTCATACGCATCCAGCACGGTTTTGGTCGGCCCAACCGGGGCATCCGCCGTCACCAGTTGCTTGACCCCGCTTTGGCGCGCCCAAATGGCAAGGCCGTCTGCATCGTTCACAGATTGTCCGGCCTCGCCAATCCTATTGCCCAAGCGGCTTTGCGCATCCGCCAAAGCGCGTTTACGGAACGCAACCACATGGGGTGCCATTTGCCACGGCGTTTGTGATGCGGTGGGGATCAAGCAGACATTATCCTTCAGCGATATGTCCGACGCTGCGGCGTACAGGGGGTTAAGATCGTCCTCATGCAAGACCAAAGCGCTGCGCAAGGAAGGATCGGGCCTGCGTGTTTCCCAAAGCGGTTGGCGTTCTGGATGGGGCAGGGCGGGGATGTCAGCGGGCGTTTGGGCCAAACCAGGAACGGTTGGATAAGTACCATCTGTAAACTTTGTGATATTTTCCGCTGTAGCCATGTAGGGCTTGCCGATCGTCTGGATGCCCGCGACCCATTTCCACCCCAACGTATTGGAGGCGGGGCACCCGTCCAGCAAATGGCGCAGGAAAAAATCCGCGCCCAATTGCCACGGCAACCCAAGCGTATGCACCCAGATCGATGCAAACCACATGCGGGTGTGGTTGTGCAGGTATCCGGTTGTTGCCAGTTCAGACGCCCAGTCATCGAAAGGGGCGATGCCTGTTTGGCCCAAACAAGCGGCCTCCCAGCGTTGTCGAAGGCCTGACTGGGTTTGGACCTCGTTGAAAAGACGTTTTAAATCGGTCTGATACGCGTCCCAAACGCTGGGCCGTAGCGCCAGCCAGCCCTGCCAATAGCTGCGCCACAGCACTTCGGTGATAAACCGATCGGCGGCTTTCGCGCTGTGGTGGGCCAAGACTGCGTTCAGTACCTCGGTCTGTGACACGACACCGCTGCGCAGATAGGGCGACAGCGCGGAAACCGCTCCGGGATCGTTGGCAGAGCTATAATAATTCCGCCCCTCACCGTAATCCTGCCCGGCTTTGGGGGAAAAATCTTGCAGTCTTTCAAGAGCTGCAGCGCGGCTTGGCGGGAATAGGGTAAGGGCTTGTGTCATGACGGTTTAAGTAGACCGCTGACCGGTTGGATCAACTGGATGGGACAGCCCCCCTTGAACCCCAAGTTTGGCGAGACTAATCTGTAGGTAAGAGTTTCGCGGGTATGGTCCTGCGAACGGCACAATCAGGCAGGCTTTATGAACGATCCTATTGAAACATACATGAACCTCGTCCCCATGGTGGTTGAACAAACCAGCCGGGGCGAACGCGCTTACGACATCTTCTCGCGTCTGCTGAAAGAGCGGATCATTTTCGTCAACGGCCCCGTGCATGACGGCATGTCGTCGCTGGTTGTGGCACAGCTTTTGCATCTTGAGGCGGAGAACCCGTCCAAAGAAATTTCGATGTACATCAACAGCCCCGGTGGCAGTGTCGTCGCCGGGATGAGCATCTACGACACGATGCAATATATCCGCCCCAAAGTCTCGACGCTGGTGTGCGGTCTGGCCGCATCCATGGGGTCGGTGATTGCGATTGGCGGCGAAAAAGGCATGCGGTTCTCGCTGCCGAACTCGGAATTTCTCGTTCACCAGCCTTCGGGTGGCGCGCGCGGGACTGCGGCTGATATCTTGATCAGCGCCAAAAGCATCGAAGACACCCGCGAGCGGATGTACAAACTTTATATGCGCCACACCGGACAAGACTATGAAACCGTTCAAAAAGCATTGGACCGCGACAAGTGGATGACACCGGAAGACGCCTTGGAATGGGGTCACATTGACGAAATCGTTGCTGCACGCGGCAAAGCCGATGATCCGAACGCGGACAAAAAAGACAAGTAACCAAGCCGTGTAGGGTCCATGATTTTGCGATTGTGGACCCCGCACCTCTGGCCTAAGCTGGGGCTGAATATTGAATTAAGTGCATCGCCTGCTGGCGGGCAAGATCACACGACAGACCTGAAAGGGTTGAAATGGCTAATACGACAAGCGGCGATAGCAAAAACACTCTGTACTGCAGCTTTTGTGGTAAAAGTCAGCACGAGGTGCGCAAGCTTATTGCAGGGCCGACGGTTTTCATTTGCGATGAATGCGTTGAGCTGTGCATGGACATCATCCGCGAAGAAACAAAGGCGTCTGGCCTGAAAGCGACAGACGGCGTTCCGACGCCAAAAGACATCTGCGCCGTGCTGGATGATTACGTAATCGGGCAGGCGATGGCCAAACGGGTTTTGTCTGTTGCTGTCCACAATCACTATAAACGTCTGAATCATGCCCAAAAAGGCGGCGATATCGAGCTGGCAAAGTCCAACATCCTGCTTGTTGGCCCCACCGGCTGCGGCAAGACATTGCTGGCGCAGACCTTGGCGCGCATCCTTGATGTGCCTTTCACCATGGCCGATGCGACAACGCTGACCGAAGCGGGCTATGTCGGTGAAGACGTTGAAAACATTATCCTTAAACTGCTGCAATCGTCTGAATATAACGTTGAACGTGCGCAGCGCGGCATCGTCTATATTGACGAGGTCGATAAGATCACACGCAAATCCGAAAACCCGTCGATCACCCGCGATGTGTCGGGCGAGGGTGTACAGCAAGCGTTGCTGAAGCTGATGGAAGGCACGGTTGCCTCTGTTCCTCCGCAAGGGGGGCGCAAGCATCCGCAGCAGGAATTCCTGCAAGTCGATACCACCAATATCTTGTTCATCTGCGGCGGGGCGTTTGCAGGGCTTGACCGGATCATCGCGGCACGTGGCAAAGGCTCTGCGATGGGTTTTGGCGCTGACGTGCGCGACAAGGATTCCCGCGGCATCGGCGAAATTTTCACCGAGCTTGAGCCAGAGGATCTGTTGAAGTTTGGTTTGATCCCTGAATTTGTGGGCCGCTTGCCTGTTCTGGCAACTTTGGAAGATCTGGACGAGGACGCACTTGTTACGATTCTGACCCAGCCAAAGAACGCCCTGGTCAAACAGTACCAGCGTCTGTTCGAGATCGAGGACACACAGCTTACCTTTACCGATGATGCGCTTGCGGCGATTGCAAAACGGGCGATCAAGCGCAAAACCGGCGCACGGGGTTTGCGGTCGATCCTCGAAGATATCTTGCTGGATACAATGTTCGAGCTTCCGGGCATGGACACAGTGACAGAGGTTGTGGTGAACGAAGAGGCGGTCACATCTGATGCAGCACCTTTGATGATCCACGCCGATGCTGAAAAAGCGCCTGCCACAGCAGGCTGAGCCTGTCGTAAAGGTTAAATTTTAGACAAAGGCGTGCCAAGCGAGGCGCGCCTTTTTCGTTTTGTGGCAGGTGTTTAGGCGCAGACGTTCGTTTGCATCTTGACGCGTCACCTACCAGCCGCTCTGACTGGGGCAACGTGATATCAAAGGACAGACAATGGCGCAGCGTATTTTTTCGGGTGGCGAATTCGAGGCCAAGATCGGCTATTGCCGGGCAGTTGTGGCGGGCGGTTTCGTGCATGTCGCGGGAACTGTGGGGCAGGGCGACACCGTCACTGACCAATGCCGTGCCGCTTTGGCAACAATCGAAGGCGCGTTAAAAGAAGCAGGCTGCACCATGGCCGATGTGGTGCGCGTTAACTATTATCTGCCCGACCGCGCCGAGTTCGAGCCCTGCTGGCCGATCCTGTCGGAAACCTTTGGCGCGGCTCCGCCAGCGGCCACGATGATCGAATGTGGTCTGATCGATCCGAAATACCGCATCGAAATAGAAGTGACCGCGTTTCAGCCCGGCTAAAAACCGTAATAATCGGTTTCGAACCGCGCTAGACCTTTGCGCGTCATTGGTGCATATAAAGCCAAAGCTTCAGGAGACCTTTATGGGCATTCTCACTTCCGTTTTGCGCGCCGTTACATGGTGGAACGGCCAAACGTTGAACACGCAGCTGTTTACCTGGCGCAAAGGCACCAAAGTGGGCGATGATGCCCAAGGCAATATCTATTACCGCAATGCCGATGATAGCAAACGCTGGGTCATCTTCAACGGAGAGGCTGAAGCTTCGCGGGTGAACCCCGACTGGCACGGCTGGCTGCACCACACATGGAACGAGACGCCGGAAGATCGGCCGTTGGTTCATAAGGCATGGGAAAAGCCGCATCAGGAAAACCTGACAGGGACGCCATTGGCGTATGCGCCAGCAGGATCGATCCGCCGCGAAAAGCCGGCAGATCGTGGCGACTACGAGGCCTGGAGCCCGGAATAATCCGGACTGAACGTTTGGCCAAAAAATTCAGTTGGCACCCCGCTTGATGTCTCCTTTGTTTAAATCTGTATCAAGCGAGGACCACACATGATGCGCAAGATATTGATATGTTTGGCACTTCTTGCCGCCCCTGTTCAGGCGCAGCAAGTGACCAGTGCAAACGCTGCGGTTTTGCGGGCGCTGGACAAGGTGTCGGGCACATCAAAAGACGTAGAGATCACGCGCGGTCAGACTGTTCGTGTGGGCAGCCTTGAAGTGCAGATGACGGATTGCCGCTTTCCAGCTGGAAACCCCGCAGGCGACGCGTTTGCCGAACTTGAAATCAAGGAAGCAGGCAGCGAGACAAAGATTTTCTCGGGCTGGATGATTGCATCTGCCCCGGCGCTATCTGCGTTAGAACACGCCCGCTATGATATTTGGGTCATCCGCTGCACCACATCCTGAGGGCTGGCAAGCGCTGGTCGGGTGAAATCCGCCGTTTGTATTTGCGCCGCCTTCAAATGCATATGATAGGTCGCGCGGGTAATTTCTGTCGCGCCAAGGGACGCCAGATGCGGTGTCAGAAACTGCGTATCAAACAATGAAAACCCGCCGTGCCCAAGCCTGTCGACCAGACAGGCCAGTGCTATTTTCGATGCATTGTCGCGGCGTGAAAACATGCTTTCACCGAAGAATGCGCCCCCTAATGTGACACCGTAAACGCCACCGACCAGATCAGCGCCGTCCCAAACCTCAATCGAATGGGCCGCGCCGCTGGCATGAAGTGCTTGGTAGAGGGCGAAGATTTCGGCGTTGATCCACGTGTCTTCACGGTCAGCACATCCGGCCACGACGTCGTCAAAAGCCGTGTTGATTGAGATGGTAAATGCAGTTTTGCGCATGGCGCGGGCCAGACTGCGCGAAATGTGAAAACCGTCTAGCGGGAAAACCCCGCGCATCCGCGGATCGACCCAGAAAATTTCCGGGTCGTCACGGTGTTCGGCCATGGGGAAAATCCCCATGGAATAGCCTCGTAACAGGAGGTCAGGCGTCAGATCAGGCATTGCCCAGATTGGTTTCAAGCCAATGTTCAAGCCAATGGATGTTGTAATCCCCTGTCAGCACGTCTTTTTCCTGCAAAAGCGCATGGAATAGCGGAATGGTTGTATCCACACCGTCCACGATCAATTCGCCCAAGGCACGGTTCAGGCGCGCCAAGGCTTCGGGCCGGTCGCGGCCATGCACGATCAGTTTGCCAATCAGACTGTCGTAATAGGGCGGGATCGAATAGCCATCATAAAGCGCGCTGTCCATGCGCACCCCAAGCCCACCGGGCGCGTGATACTGCGTGATCCGACCGGGGCAGGGCGAGAAGTTGGGCAGCTTTTCGGCATTGATGCGTACTTCGATCGCGTGACCGTTGATTTTCAGGTCTTCTTGCTGGAACGACATTTCCATGCCCGAGGCCACGCGGATTTGTTCGCGCACCAGATCGACACCAAAGATGCCTTCGGTCACAGGGTGTTCAACCTGCAAGCGGGTGTTCATCTCGATGAAGTAGAATTCGCCGTTTTCATAAAGAAATTCGATGGTGCCAGCGCCGATGTAGTTGATATTGGCCATCGCGTCGGCACAAACCTTGCCAATGCGCGCACGCTCGGAGTCTGAGATCGAGGGGCCGGGGGCTTCCTCGAATACTTTTTGGTGACGCCGCTGCAATGAACAATCGCGTTCGCCTAGATGCACAGCGCGGCCCTTGCCATCACCGAACACCTGAATTTCGATATGGCGCGGCGTGGTCAGGTATTTCTCGATATAGACTTCGTCATTGCCAAAGTTCGATTTGCCCTCGGCGCGCGCAGTCATAAAGGCGCGTTCCATATCGGCTGCTGTTTGCGCGACCTTCATGCCCTTGCCGCCGCCACCAGCCGTGGCTTTGATGATGACAGGATAGCCAATTTCGGCCCCAACACGCTTGGCGTCTTCCAATGTTGGAACGCCGCCGTCAGAGCCGGGCACGCAAGGCACGCCAAGTTCCTTCATCGTGTTCTTGGCGGTGATCTTGTCGCCCATGATGCGGATATGCGCGGCTGTGGGGCCAATAAATGTCAGGCCGTGGTCTTCGACGATCTGCACGAAACCGGCGTTTTCCGACAAAAAACCATAACCGGGATGAATCGCTTCGGCACCTGTAATCTCGCAGGCGGCGATGATGGCGGGGATCGATAGATAGGATTGCTGGGACGATGGCGGGCCGATGCAGACGGATTCGTCTGCCATGCGCACATGCATCGCGTCGCTGTCCGCGGTCGAATGCACAGCAACAGAGCCGATGCCCATTTCGCGCGCGGCACGGATCACGCGCAACGCGATCTCGCCCCGGTTGGCGATCAGAATTTTCTTGAACATGGGTATGCGCCTTATTCCAGGATAACCAAAGGTGCACCAAATTCGACGGCTGCACCATCATCGACCAAGATCCGTTTGACCGTCCCTGCACGCGGCGCAGGGATGTGGTTCATCGTCTTCATCGCCTCGACGATCAGCAGGGTGTCGCCTTCGGCAACGGTTGTACCAACGCTGATAAAGGACGGCGCACCCGGTTCGGCCTGCATATAGATCGTGCCCACCATTGGCGACACGACCGCACCTGGATCACTGGCAGGATCGGTGTCTTCGGACGGGCCCGGTGCGGTCATCGCTGCGGGCGCAGGAGAGGCCATCGGCGCAGGGGCGGCCTGCATCTGCTGCGGTGCCACGATCTGCTGAGGAGGTTTGCGGCTGACGCGAACATTCAAGCTGTCATCCTCGGCATAGTCCCGCTTGACCTGAAGCTCTGTCAGATCGTTGTCGTTCAGCAACTCTGCGAGGGCGCGAATAAAGGCCACATCGGCGTCATGGGTGTTTTTGGTCATTTTGTTCCTCAGCCAGTATAAAACGCGGGGCTTGCATGCCTCTGCCCCAAAGCTGGTGTCTTATAGGACATGGGCGCAGCTATGGAAAGCGACCTGTTGCCTAAGGGCTGAGGGCTTGTCAAACTGCTGACAAATCAGGGGGTAGGCGATGAATCTTGCACATTGGCTGGCGCGCAGTGCGCAATCGAACGCAAAACGGCCTGCGCTTTTTGAGGGTCAAAGCTGTGTGGCCGATTATGCCGCGTTCGATGCTTATGCTCATGCTGTTGCGGGCTGGTTGCAAGCCCAAGGGATTGTGCCGGGAGACCGCGTTGCGATTTTCATGAAGAACACGCCGGAGTATCTGATCGTCTTCTATGGTATCTGGTACGCAGGTGCCGCAGTCGTGCCGATTAATGCCAAGCTGCATGGGCGGGAAGCTGGCTTTATCCTGCATGACAGCGGGGCGACGATTGTGTTTGCCAGTGCGGATCAGGCGCAATCGCTTGGGGTTGATGCTGGGTCGGGCGCACGGGTGGTCGTTGCACCGTCCGACACGTATCAGGCGATCCTGGCGGCGCCAAAGAGTGACAGCATTTGCGCGCGGGGGCCGGCTGATCTCGCGTGGCTTTTCTACACCTCTGGGACAACGGGCAAGCCGAAGGGTGTGATCATCACGCACGGCATGGCCCTGTCGATGGCGCTTTGTTATGACGTGGACGTGGATCGGGTGACGCCCGAGGATACAGCGCTTTATGCGGCGCCTCTTAGCCACGGTGCGGGGCTTTATAACCTGATGCATGTGCGCGCAGCGGCCCGCCACGTATGTCCCGCGTCCGGCGGATTTGAGGTGCCCGAAGTGCTTGATCTGGCTGCACATTTCGGACGGGTCCACATGTTTGCAGCACCCACCATGGTCAAGCGGTTGACGGACGGTGCCAGGGCTTTGGGCCGAAGCGGCGAAGGGCTGCGCACCATCGTCTACGCGGGTGGGCCGATGTATAACGCCGACATCATAGACGCGGTCGATCATTTTGGCCCGATTTTCGTGCAGATTTACGGGCAGGGGGAATGCCCCATGGGGATCACGGCACTGCCCCGTGACGTGGTCAGCGACCGTGTACACGCCGAATGGCGGCGGCGTCTTGGGTCGGTAGGGCGTGCGCAATCCGCCGTCGAGGTGCAGATCGGTGACGCGTCCGGTGCACCGCTGCCAACGGGTAGCGTGGGCGAGATCATGGTGCGCGGGCAGACCGTGATGCCGGGGTATTGGAACAATCCGCAGGCAACGGCCAAGACGCTGAAAGACGGCTGGTTGATGACAGGGGATGTGGGGCTGATGGATGAAAACGGATTCTTGACCCTGCAAGATCGTAGCAAGGACATGATCATCACTGGGGGCTCAAACGTCTATCCACGTGAAGTCGAAGAGGTGTTGCTTGAACATGCAGGCGTGGTCGAGGCATCGGTCGTGGGCCGCCCGCATCCCGACTGGGGCGAGGAAGTGGTCGCATTTATCGTAGGCGATGCGCCCGAGGATGAGCTGGATGCGCTGTGTCTGGACCGGATTGCGCGTTTCAAGCGCCCCAAGGCCTACATCTGGCTAGAGGCTTTTCCAAAGAACAACTATGGCAAAGTTCTCAAGACGGACCTGCGTAAACTGTTGAAAGACTGACGCCAGACGCAGGCGCGGAAAATTCGAATTTTCCGGTGCGGAGTTTTTGAAAACTCCGCCTCCATCGCACCCGCGGCTCTTAAATGGCGAGGTATTCTGCGCGCAGTTCTGCGTTGTTCAGCACTTCTTCGGCGGTGCCGTCAAATACGACGGACCCAGTGTCCATGATCACAGCGCGGTCGGCCAGTTTCAGGGCGCGCACGGCGTTTTGCTCTACCAGAATTGTCGTGATACCCTGCGATTTGATCAAGGTCAGCGTCTTTTCGATCTCGTCCACGATCACCGGCGCAAGGCCTTCATAGGGCTCGTCCAACAGGAGAACTTTGATGTCACGGGCCAACGCACGGGCAATTGCCAGCATTTGCTGTTCGCCGCCCGACAGGGTCACGCCTTCCTGTTTGCGCCGTTCCTTAAGGCGAGGGAAAAGGTCATAGATACGCTCCAGCGACCAGCCGATGGGAGGTGCGATCTGCGCCAGTTGCAGGTTTTCCTCGACGGTAAGGCCTGCGATGATTCGGCGGTCTTCGGGCACGAGTGCCAGCCCATTGGCCGCAGCCTCATGGCTGGCCATTTTGTGCAGTGGTTTGTGATCAAGCCAAACCTCGCCCTTGCGCAGCTCGGGGGTGCCGATCTGGGCGATGGTGCGCAAGGTCGAGGTTTTGCCCGCCCCGTTGCGGCCCAAAAGCGCGAGAATTTCGCCTTCATGGACGTTAAAGCTGACGCCTTGGACGATGTAGCTTTCGCCGTAATAGGCATGAATGTCCCAGACCGACAGAAAGGCGGGGGCGGTCGCGGCCTTGTTGGCGTTGTTTGAAAAGTCAGGTGTCGTATTCATCTTGGTATCCTTGCGAGAGGCGAGGGGGTGAAACCCCAGCTTCCGTCAGAGGGGAAAGGGATCAGGCCGCGTCTTGCGATTCGCCCAGATAGGCTTCGCGGACCTTGGGGTGACCCTTGATGTTGTCTGGCGTGTCTTCGACCAGCGGCGTGCCTTGGGCCAGCACCGTGATCCGTTCAGCCAAGGAAAACACCACGTGCATGTCATGTTCGATGATTGCGATGGTGATGTCGCGTTCTTCCTTGATCTGTTTCAGCAGGTCGATGGTGTTGTTGGTATCTGCCCGCGCCATGCCAGCAGTCGGTTCATCGAGCAGCAGCAAACGCGGATCTTGCGCCAGACACATTGCGATTTCCAACCGGCGCTTGTCACCGCGTGACATGGCTGCGGCGTGCATGTGACGTTTATCGGCCAGCTTCATCTCGACCAGCATTTCCTCGGCTTTGTCGAGCATGTCGCGCTGGCTTTCGACCGAAGCATACCCGTTCATCATGAACGACCCGTCGCGCTTGGCAAAACAGGGGATCATCATGTTTTCTTGCACGCTGAGGTCGCCAAAGATTTCCGGCGTCTGGAACACGCGCGAAATGCCCATCTGGTTGATCTCGTAGGGTTTGCGCCCCAGCACAGATTGACCGTCGAACATCACTGACCCGGTATCGGGGATCAGCTTGCCCACCAGCACGTTCAGCAGCGTGGATTTACCCGCCCCGTTCGGCCCGATAATGGCATGGACCGAATTTTCAGCAATGCTCAGGTTTACATTGCCAAGCGCTTGCAGACCGCCGAAGCGTTTGTTGACGTTTTTGACTTCAAGAATACCCATCGCGTCCGCTCCTTATTCTGCAGGTGTTGTTTTGCCGTCAGGCGTTTCGGGCTCTGATTTTTTGCGCCGGAACAGCTTGCCGATGCGTTGACCGCCTTCGACCAGACCGCCGGGCAGAAAGATCACGACCAGCATGAACAGCAGACCCAGTGTCAGGTTCCAGCCCTTGCCCACGAAGGGGTAGACGATGGACACCATGAAGTCGCCCATCCAGTCAGGCATGAAGGCAAACCATTGTTCCAGAACGCTTTCGTTGATTTTCGAGACGATGTTTTCCATGTATTTGATAAAGCCAGCGCCCAGGATCGGACCGATCAGCGTACCGGCACCCCCAAGGATAGTCATTAGCACGACTTCGCCCGATGCAGTCCAGAACATACGTTCGGCACCGACCTGAGTGTCCATCGCAACCAGCAAGCCACCTGCAAGCCCGGCATACATGCCTGAGATCACAAAGGCCGCCAATGTATAGGGTTTGGAGTTCAACCCGGTATAGTTCATCCGCTGCTGGTTCGATTTCACGGCACGCAACATCATGCCCAGAGGCGAACGAAAGATGCGCATCGACAGATAAAAAGCGATCAGCATGATGATGGCGGCGATGTAATACCCTGCGTTGAAGGTAAAGACCCAGTCACCGATCTCAAGCTGCGAGGTGGCTTTCATATCCAGCCCGAACAGGTTGGCCCGTGGGGACTGACCCGCAGGCAAGGCACTGTCCAGAATGCGCGGATCGGTGTATTTCGGTTGAAGACCCGTTTCACCACCGGTGATCGGGGTAAGAACCGAATAGGCCAGCGCGTATGACATCTGCGCAAAGGCCAGGGTCAGGATCGAAAAGTAGATGCCCGAGCGGCGCAGCGAGATCCACCCCACCAGCAGCGAAAACAGGCCCGCCACCAGCACCGAGATCATGATCGCGGGAACGATGTTCATCGTCAGCAGCTTCATCATCCAGATCGCGGCATAGGATCCGACACCCAAGAAAGCCGCATGCCCAAAGCTGAGATAGCCGGTCAGGCCGAACAGAATGTTGAACCCGATCGCGAAGATCCCGAAGATCACCAGACGTTGCATCAGGTCGGGATAGCCGCCGTTGAATTGCGCCATGGCCGACCCTTCTGGGAAGGGGTTCAGGATGAACGGTGCGAAGAGGCAGAGTAGTCCAACGATAAGCAGGAGGCCCGCGTCCTTTTTAGATAGTCCAAGCATGGTTTAATCCTCCATCACGCCTTTGCGGCCCATCAGGCCACGGGGACGCGTCAGCAAAATGATGATCGCAACGAGATAAATGATGATCTGGTTGATGCCCGGAAT
>JAGXGZ010000062.1 GCA_024636495.1 Roseobacter sp.
CGAGATGATCGCCATGTTGAAATCAAGCTCCATGTCGCAGAAACCGTGTCCGAGCGGATGTTTGCAGATTGGGCGATGCTGCACGATCCTGCGGCGTCATGGATATGGTCTATGGAAGAAATTGACCAAGGTGCTGTTGAACGCTCGACGGCTGAGGAAATCATGACGTTTTTTAAAAAGCTTCGCGGATTACCTCACCAAGATAAGGTTGACTGACAGAAATCTGGTTTCAAATCGGACTTTCGCCGGTGTCAGCGGCAAGGTCTGGTGAGCGGACTTTTCGGACCTTTGAAAGTTTTTGTCATCGTGCTGAGAAATCTCTGTGTACGAAGCCCTTTAGTGTTAAGGAGGAATACCCTTCGCCGCATCCTCTTCTTCAAATCGCTATTGATAGTTCAAAGCTGTCCGTTATTCGCGCGGAACACGAGCGCCCATTTTGGACTGGTCGCAGAAAGCTAGATTTCCTGTACATACGAAATGTTGCGGGACGGCATTTGATAAAGAGCGCTCAGACTTCCAGTTCGCCGCCCTTACACGCGTCCGTGGATCGCGATGAATGTGACGAAGCGACCCAGAAAACACACCGCCTGATCCAGCCTCCTATTGCCCAGTTGTCAGGGCGTGTGTGCCAAACCTCAGGAAACTGTCCATCGCTGCGTGAATTTCGAGAATGCGATCAGTAATCGCGTTATCGATCCAGATCTTTTTGGTCTGGGCTTCAAAGATGGCAAAGCTTTTGCGGCGGATGAAGGGGGCCATATCCGAGTCCTTATGGTCTGCGTATCCGCGTGGCATCGTGGCCAAAGTCAGGCTGGGCAGATCAAAGGGATCCATATCCTCCGGAAAACCCAATCCTGCGTCCTGTAATTGCGCAATGATTTCTTTGAACTTGTCCGGGTTTTGCAAGATATGGTCGCGCATTTTGTTCAGCTGCTGCGTGCTGAGATCATGAAAACCCATGGAGAGGAATCCCCCAGTGATTGTCAGTCGGGCGTAAATGACGCCGTGTGATGCGAGCTTGGTGCCGGAGGGCGACAGCATGCCGCTGACATAGCGGTGATAGGCATCGGGGCCCTTGTTGAAACGCGCATCGCGGTTTTGCCGAAACATGGTCTGCGCCCCGCCCGACATCGCAAATTCGCGGGTCTTCAACCGCTCGGACGTGACGACCAGCATGTCCTCGAACGGTTGCAGCAGATGGTCTTTGAAAGTCGCACGGTGCGCTGCGTACCAGTCTTTGGTGTTGTTTGCCCGAAGGACTTCAAGCAGATTAAACGATTTTTGCGAGAAACCCGTGTCGGTCACGCCGAATGCTCCGTAAGACCCTGTACGGCCATTACCTTAGCCACGTCAGAGTCTGCATACATGCGCTCCATGAACATCGTGATCGCCGGATACTCCTTCCATGTTTTGGGCAGGTTTTCTGTCCAACGGGTCATTGCGAAAGCATAGGGGTCGGCGATGCTGTCTTTCTGCCCAACGACATAGGGTCCATCAGCCAGCAGACGCTCCAGATGCAGCATCGCGCGGTCCACACGCTCAAACGCGGCTTCGCGCACCGCGCTCAGGCTGTGGTCATCCTCTTTGGTCGTGTAGCGCTGCGGTGCGAAGAACGGCCAGAATGCGGGGTGTACGTCGCCGGTCAGAAAGGCCAGCGCCTCATCCATTTCAAACTCCGCCATCACCCCCTCGCCAGCGCCAAGACCGGCCTCTGGGTGACTGGCCGAGATGTATTTCAGGATGGCATCCGCCTGCGTCATGATCCGCGATCCACCATCCTGCAAGGCGGGCACCATGCCCAGCGGGTTGATCTTGCGGTAGGCGTCAGAGCGCAAGTCGGCCAGTTCGACCTCATAAGGCGCACCGATCCATTCCAACACGATATGCGGTGCAAGGGCGCAGGTCCCTGGGGCGTAGTAGAGTTTCATTTTGCGTCCTCGTAATAATTAAAGGCTTTTGTCTGTTGTAGTCTAATCTGTAGTCAGGACCATCTTGCCACCTGCTTTTCCGGTCTCACCCAACTCGTGCGCGCGGACCGCGTCGGCCAATGGCAGTTCCAGTGCCACGGGCAAGGGCTTCAATATGCCGCCATCAATCTGCTCGCCAATCGCGGCCAGAACTGCACCGCTTGGCGGCGTAAAGACAAAATGACCAGTCGCACCCTTGGTCTTGGCCGCTTCGGCATCGGGCGGCATCGCGGTCGAGATCAGACGCCCGCCCTGACCGAGTAGCGCCCAAGACCGTATTTGCGTCGGCCCTCCGATCAGATCAAAGACAACGTCGACAGGTCCGGCCTCCTCGAACTGCTCACCCCGGTAGTCGATGACCCGAGCGGCCCCCAAATCGGCGGCGCTTTGGACGCCGGCACCGGAGGCTGTGGTGATGACCTCGGCACCCGCGTGATTTGCCAGCTGGATTAGCCAATGGCCCAAAGCACCAGCACCGCCATGGATCAGGACGCGTTCGCCGCTTCTAACCTTGGCAACGTCCATGGCGGTCCATGCGGCCTGTGCCGTCATCGCAGCGGCGGCGGCCTGCGCAAAACTAAGCGATTCCGGTTTGAATGCGGCCTGTCGCTCGTCAATCAGCACGAACTCAGCATGGGTGCCGCCGCGTGTGAACTCGGGGTAGGAATAGATTTCCTGACCCACTTTAAACGCTGTCACATCCGCGCCCACGCGTTCCACGATCCCGGCACAGGCCCAGCCGAAGGTCACCGGCAGATCGCGACCGATGGCTTTGGCCATGACACCGCTGCGAATTTTCCATTCGATCGGATTGACACCACTGGCCTTGACCCGCACCAGAGTGTCGCGTCCCAACGGCTGGGGTGTCGCGATATCGACCAACGACAAGACCGATGCATCGCCGAAGGCGGTTGCTTGAACAGCTTTCATCAGCCCGTTTCCTCAGGCCGTCAAAAGTGGGAAAGCAATCGCACCAGCAGGGCTGGCCCAGTTCTTGACCAGTTCGGCCACCATGGCATTGGTGCTTGTCAGACGCACGCCAGCGGCCTGCATGCGCCGCCAAGACATCTCTTCTGCGATTGGGTTGGACGATCCGCAAGCGTCGCAGACGACCTGTACGTTAAAGCCTTCCTGTAAGGCGCTGATCGCAGGGGCAACCATGCACACATCCGTCGTGACACCTGCCATGATGAAATTGCGCTTGCCCGTATTGCGGCAGGCGTTTGCGAAATCCTTGTCGTCCCAGGCGTTGACAACCCCCTTGCGTTTGATGCGTGCCCCGAATGCATCGGGTGCAATCTCTGCCAACTCGGGCATCAGCGGCCCCTACACATCGACGTTCGTTTCCTGACTGGAGGTCAGCACCAGTGGCATGTCCGTTCCTGTGGCAAACTTCGCTAGAATAATCACGTTGCGCTGCAACAACTCCAGCGGAGTGGTCGCGGCCCAGGTGTTGGTTCCGACCTGATGGTCGATCAGAATCATTGCCGTGTCATCGAGATTGAACTGTTGCATGGGAGTACCTCCTATAAAGTATCCTTCCTTGATGCCGGTTTACGTGCGAATAATAAAATGAATGAAATAGAGAGGTGGAATAAATATTATGAATGCCGCTAGGCCGGACCTGAACTTGCTGGTTGTATTCGATGCCGTCGCCAGCACCGGGTCCGTCACGCTGGCGGCGGTCAAACTGTCACTCAGCCAACCGGCAGTCAGCCATGCGCTGAACCGGTTGCGCGATGTCGTGGATGATCCGCTATTCGTGCGTGCCGGGAACCGCCTCACTCCGACCCCGCACGCCACCAAGATGATCCCGCAGGTGCGCGAGCTTCTTGACAGTGCGGGGCCTCTCCTCGTGTCCCCCAAATTCGATCCTGCGACATCGACGCAAACTTTCAGGGTCGGGGCCAGCGACTACGCGATGATGACAGTACTGCCGGGAGTGGTGCGTGCAATGCGCGCGCAGGCTCCGGGCACGACGCTGGACATCCGCCCCATGGGCGAGGCTAGCCAGGCGCAATTGGCCGTCGGAGAATTGGACTTAGCGTTCTGGGGCGCGAGCCCGCCACCGCCACCGTTCCAGTCGCAGGAACTGTTTCGCGAACACTTCATCGGGCTGATATGTGCTCGTCATGTACTCGCCATGCGCGCAGGGCAAGGCAAGCTGACGCTGGAGGACTATCTGCGATATCCGCATGTCATGGTGACGTTCCGCGACCCCCGCAAAAGCCCGATTGACGCAGGACTGGCAAAGCTTGGCAAAGCGCGCCGGATCGCTGTGTCCACACCCAATTTTGCAAGCAACGTCGCCTCGGTGCGCGGCACTGACCTCATCATGTCCCTGCCTGCCCGCCTTGCCGGCAGCGCCGACCAGCGCGACCTTGTTGCGTTCAAGTTACCATTGGATATTCCGGACTATGCTTATTCAATCATCTGGCATCGACGATCAGATAGCGATCCCGCTATGATGTGGTTACGCCATCTGGTGGTTAGTTTGAACTGTTGACTTAGTGAAACTTTAACTCTCGATCGTCCGGTTGAAGATATCAGGTGCGCTCCGCGGAGCGGGCGTCCGTATCGGGCGCAATGTTTCAAATTCTGGGCTTGGAACCGCGGTGCGAACCGTAGTAAAAACCTATATTCGAGGTCGTGTGAATGTCAACTTTTAATATTAGTGCGCTTTTGCTTCGCATTCGCAGCGAAGCTCGGCTCCCCGCCCTTTGTGAGTGTTGTCGCTCAAGGCCCTTAGCGGCCATTTGAACAACCTGCAGCTAAGGATCGGTTGGAGTGGTAAGATATGCATGATGCGGGGGCCGCAATGACTCACTTATCCCTTGTGCGCCAATCGCCAATTATCATTATAGTTAAATATTTAAATTTCTCATTTTATCTATTTTCAAAATCATCTATTACGCAATTTATCTGCGCTACTGAGGGCGAGTAGCCTGATTCAAATTTCTCACGAAGACTTCGGTAGAAACTATTCCGATCACAATTTTCTATGAAGAAATTTACTATATCAATATTGTCGAAGCTACTATTTAGAGTAACCTCAAAGGTTTCTTGTTTCAGTTTGATGATTTCTTTAAACTCATCGTGGGTAGGAACTTCCGCAACATCAATATAAGGAGTTCCACTATTGTCGCCATTGGGATCGAGTTGCTGAGCTCCCCGGATACCTTCCGCGACAAAGCGTTCGCATACTTCAGCGCGACTTAGCCTTACATCAGATAAAAAGTTTCCGTACTCTTCTTCTGGCTTATGCGGCTTAGTGGATCTCATTAGTTTGTATAGATATGATGGCATAATTTTTCTCCATATTTACAAGGATCGCTGGGATTTTGACTCGTGAATCTTCATTGAAGGTTGTCAAAATTTGCCTCGTAAGGATGCCAGTGTCTGTAACAACTCGCGTTGTACGACAATCTTCCCCGAAAGAAAGGGGCTGCAAACCGCCCTCGGCATGGTTCTTCCCCGGCCCTGAATGTAATCACACCCGTAATCCTTGCCAAATTCACCAGGTTAGATATTTCTAAAACTCATACACATTCCAAAATAAACAGCCAAATTAGGTCACCAAGTATGGAACCTCAGCCCGATCGCAAGCGACCAATGACCGTCACGCGCAACACCATCAAATGGAAGGTTGTCGACAAGGGGCTGGCCAGAGACGGTTGGTTTAAAGACGCTGACCTTGAGAGACTTGCCTCGGTTCATACGATTGACGAGGAGCTGCTTCGTCAACTGTTTCGTAAGTTGACCAGCTTACTCCGACCCGAACTACACCTTTCCCAGCCCGAACTTGGTCCCGCGAGTAGTAAGGCGGGGCAGAAGAAGCTTGCTAGGGCAAATGACCTTATGCGAAGCGCTCAAGGCAAGCTATTCGAAGCATCAAAGATTATGGAGAGCTTGGGATTCTCTAATCCCTTAGCCTATGCAGGCGTACGCAATCCTAGCGGTCGTCATTTAAGCGAGCTCGTCTCCACACTCGAATCGCTGAAGGAATGCCGTGACTTCTACGAGACAATGGAGCGATCCGAGCTAGCCTATTTTCTCGGTACGCCTGATTTACGCAAGGCTTCTGATGAGAGGCGCACGATCCTATGCATCACAATCTTCAATCTTTGGCTCGATCTTGAACGTGACTTGGGATACACGACGGACCCGAATTCGGGAGAGCGGACCGGCCCGTTGATTGAGTTTGTCAACGATGTGGTCGAATGCATGACGGAGCCACCGTCCAGATTGAGCGGAGAAGCTATCAAACGCGAGCTTGATGATTTCCGCAGTTGAGAACGACGGCATTCCGGTACCAAAAATTCGCTTGGAAGCGTCCTCCAAACATTTTTTCTGAATCGTGACACTTAGATTGCAGGGACAAACATCGTCATGGTCATGCCATGACAAATGTTCCCGCCCCACCCCTTAGTTCAGAACCTGCCGATGCGCAGATTGACGCTGCCGTTTTGCGGCTGGTTGATTTGCTTGCGCGGCAGGCTGCGCGGGAGCTGGTGGAGGAAACCCCTACAATCCAGGAGACATACGATGCCTTTGACGCCCAAGAAAACTAACATGCCACGTATCCTTCTGTCCGTGAAGGACGTGGCAATCCTCGACAGCTGCTCCGAGAAAACCGTTCGCCGCGCGATTGCAGCCGGTAAGCTAGAGGTTGTGCGCATCGGTCCAGGCAAGCGCTTGATACGTATTGATCCAGCTGCGCATGCCGCCTATCGCCAAGCATCTCGTTGGTGACCAATAGCGGTCATTAATGTCCATTAAAGTCAACATGTTACACAAGTATCGGGAAGAGGGCGTCAACATTAGTTTCGGATTTTATGTGCTAGTGTTTTCCCGAATCGGGCGTTCTGTCCTGCCATGTCCACCCGAGCCCACGCCTGTCCCAAGGGAAATCACCCGATGAGCTATTCCACCAATATCGATTTCGACATGGCGTTTGTGCCGAAGGGCACGCCGACGTTCGTAGACATGATCGTAAAACTTGAGAATGACGCTGCGCTTAAGAGCACGCGTCGGCGCGATATGATCTCCGGACTGCGCTGCGTCGCGAAGGCACTAGGCAAGGCGATGCAGGATGTGCCCTGTCATACCCGCTGGCTGCAGCCGCGTTTGGCCAAGGTCCTGCCCGCCGCTTTACGGCTTAGCCCTAAGACGTGGCAGAATGCCGTAAGCAACGTGCGTGCGGCTATGGTTTACGCCGAGATCGTCGAACATCGCGGCAATCGCATCACGGATCTATCCCCCGCTTGGCAGACACTCTGGCGGAGCGTCCTCGCCTCCGGCAGCACAACCCTGCAACCTGCACTCTGTCGGCTCGTTCATTTTTTGAACAATCGGGCCGTTACGCCGGAATAGATGTGTGCAGAACATGCAGATGCCTATCTTGACGCACTGACACAAAATGAGATTAGCAAATCGCCCGAAGTGGCTTATCGCGCGGCAGTCAATGGTTGGAACCAAGCCGCGCGTGAACTGCCCGACTGGCCGAAGATCCAACTCGTACTGGAAAGCCGCCAAAAGATCATCACGCTGCCCAAGACAGATTTTCTCGAAGCGTTTCTAATGGACCTCGAACAGTTGATGTCCAGCCTCTCCCACC
>JAGXGZ010000063.1 GCA_024636495.1 Roseobacter sp.
GCTCCTCTGCTGGTCAAACGCCTGCAGAGGTTCGGCCGAAAATAATGCGGAGCAAAGTTGGCAATCAACCGCAGGATTGTGTGGATATTATGCACTGATCCCACTTTCCTTCGCATTATGGCCACCTGATGATAAGTCAAATTATGCTGAGGTGAGCATAATTTCACATACGGCTTCACATAGTTTGATGCAATCCGTCGCACCGTATGACCGAGCTTCTCAATCTCGCGGCCCCAACAATGGGCTGTCGCAAGGGCATCCATCGCAACAGTGCATTGGGGCTGTTGGCTCATAAAGGCAAGAAGCTGAACACGCATCAGTTGCTTGCGAAAAATAACTGCTCCGTTTGCGCAAGCCCCGTGAATTTGAAACACGCGCTTTGCAAGGTCTATGCCGATTATGCTAGCTTCTGACATGGATGCTCTCCCTCTGAGGGATGCTTTGTGAAACATCACTGTGGCACATTACGATGCCAGCAGGTGGGGGCATCCACGCCATCATCAAGGCCGGCGCAGACCATATCTGCCGCTTTATCGGGTCTTTGTAGGCTTGAACGGGATGCTCTGGCGTGGCGTCAAAGCCGTTTGGGGCACAAGGGTTTCGCGGTGGACGCCCGTTTTTGAGCCTTTCCGATCCGCAATCCACTTACAAAATTCCCCAATAGCAACACCTGATGGACCCGAACAGTTTCTGGCCGTCTAGCTGAGCAAAGGTTCGCCAACCATTTACAGATGACTGGAACCTTAACCGCTGACCTTTCGTTAAATGAGTGAGGGGTTGAATCCTTTCGGGCCGCTTCTTTTTCGTCGTGTTCCTAAAATCACATACGATTTGCGTGCCTCACACACAGGAGAACTGCCCAATGCCGACTAAAACGATGCTTCTTGCCACCGCCCTATCGGTCGCGGTGATCACACCGTCATATGCTTTGAACCGAATAGCGCCTGCGTTCACATCCCCCGTTCACGTAAATTTCGATGCGACCAGCGTCGACGCCAACATCGTTCGCGTAAAGAACGATAAGGATAGCGGAAAAAATAATGGAAAAGCCAAAGGCGCAAAGCAGCACAAGGCCAAGAAAAATGACGCCAAGGCTGAAAACCGGGCCTCGAAGGATTTGAAGAAGGCTGAAAAGGACGAACGTAAAGAGGTTCAGCAGGCAGCAAAAGATCAGCGCAAGTACGAAAAACAGACGAAGCGGCCCAAGAGGTCTACTGAGGATCGCGTCATCCTGTCTGAGCGTCTGATGACCATAATCGCCCCTCAGAACCGGGATATGACGACCCTGCTTGCTGCGATCCCTTTGGCGCTGCTGGGGCAAAACGTAATCTTCCAAGATGTTGATGAAGACCGTTTGCTTACCTACCGAAATTGCCCACCCGGCCTTGCCAAAAAGGATCCACCTTGCGTGCCACCCGGTCTGGTCGAGGATGGCGTGACCTATGATGAATGGGTGTCTTACGATGATGATAGAATTGAACGGGTCTATCAGGATCGCCGTGATCGTTACCTGAATTCGCAAGATATCGGAATTCGCGACGATATTCAGATCGATGATTCAGCATTTTTGCTGAATTCTGATCAGGTTGCCCGGCTGTATAATCTGTCACCCGCGCCACGGGGGCAGCAATATGCCTTGATTGATGGCATGCCTGTCCTTCTTGAGGATCGAAACTATGCGACACTCGCCCAAATCAATGATATGGTGAGGGTGCCGCTTTTGGACAATGGAGTTCAGATCGCGCCAACCGCTGCACTGACGCAGGCAGAATTGATGCAATCGTACCGCCTTCCTCCGTCGGATCCGGGCTACAGCTATTCCGTGCTGAACGGCGAAGTGTTGGCGCTTGAAAATGATGCGTTCGAGCAACTCCAGTTGATCAGAATTGCGCGAGCCGTCTTTTAGGCTGCGAAACATATGAATTAAGCGCGTTGGGGAGATGGCGGATCGCTGACTCCCCGACATACGACAAGAATTTTCGAGACCGCCGAATGGCAGCTCCGTGATGTTCGACGGCCAGATCATGCGCCGACGTTCATCCAACTTGGTACTGAACGCGCCATAAGCACAGCGGGCCATCGCACCAAAAGGTCCAGACGTCGCGGTTTAAATTCCTCGGCGGTTTGGAACTTCATACCTCGAAAGGACGCCACAATGACTTCCATGCATCCAGAACATTCCGCGAAAGACGAAAACTCTTCGGTGATCGTTCGTGATCCTGTTTGTGGTATGACGGTGGACCCGGATGTTGGCAAACCAACAGCCGAACATGACGGCCACATCTATTATTTCTGCTCGGAAAGTTGCCAAAAAAAATTTATCGCAGATCCTGACGCCTATCGCACAGCCAAAGATGCCGTCTGCGGTATGACGGTTGAGCGTGCCACGGCGGCGCATTTGTTCAAACACGAGGGACAGCGTTTCTACTTCTGCTCGTCGAGTTGCCAATCGAAGTTCGAGGCAGAGCCAGATGCATATCTTGGCGAACAGCCCACGTCAGCGCAGATGCCAGCAGGCACACAATATACGTGCCCGATGCACCCGGAAATTATCGAGGATGCGCCGGGCGACTGCCCGAAATGTGGCATGGCGCTTGAACCGATGACACCTTCGGCAGACGCAGGGCCCAACCCTGAATATGTCGATTTCAAGCGCCGTCTGTGGATCACCGCGCCGTTGGCATTGGCCGTCTTTCTGCTTGAAATGGGAAGCCATGTCGGCATCCCCTTTGCAGATTGGATCGGGCACGCTGCCTTTGGCTGGGTGCAGTTTGCTTTGGCAACGCCGGTTGTTCTGATCTGCTGGCCGTTTTTCAAACGCGGCTGGTCGTCCGTCGTAAATCGCAGCCCCAATATGTGGACGTTGATCGCGCTCGGGACCGGGGCCGCCTATATGTTTTCTATCATCTCAATGATTGCACCCCAGCTCTTTCCCGACACAATGCGCGACGATATGGGCATGGCACCCGTCTATTTTGAAGCGGCTGCCGTGATCCTTGTGCTGGTCCTGATGGGACAGGTTATGGAGCTGGCAGCACGGGAACGCACCGGTGATGCGATCCGCGCGCTGATGGATCTTGCGCCAAAGACAGCCAGAAGGATCGGTTCTGATGGCACCGAAAAGGATGTGCCGCTCGAAGATTTACGCACCGGTGATATCCTGCGGGTCCGACCCGGCGAGAGCGTTCCCGTCGATGGTGTCGTGACCGAAGGCCGTTCTTCGGTCGATGAGAGCATGATCTCGGGTGAACCGCTCCCGGTGGAAAAGGTAGAGGGTGAAACCGTCACGGGTGGGACGCTCAACAAAACAGGCAGTTTTATGATGAAGGCCCAGAATGTTGGTGCCGACACCACGCTGAACCGCATCGTCGAAATGGTCGCCAAAGCCCAGCGGTCCCGCGCGCCGATCCAGGCAATGGCCGATAGGGTCGCCGTTTATTTCGTTCCTGCCGTGGTCGGGGTGTCGCTGCTGGCCTTTGCCGCTTGGGCGATCTTTGGTCCGGCCCCGGCGCTGTCCTATGCCTTTGTCGCGGCCGTTTCGGTTCTGATCATCGCGTGCCCCTGCGCGCTTGGGCTTGCCACCCCGATGTCAATCATGGTGGCCACCGGACGCGGCGCAAGCGCAGGCGTCTTGATCCGCGACGCCGAGGCGCTGGAGCGTTTCGCAAAGGTTGATGTTCTGATCGTCGACAAGACCGGCACCCTCACCGAAGGCAAGCCGACGTTGACGGACGCAGAACCGGCAGAGGGTTTTGACGAAGCTGAATTGTTGTCGCTCGCGGCGGCACTTGAGCGCGGTTCAGAACATCCCTTGGCCGAGGCGATTGTCGCCGGAGCGGAGGATAGAGGTGCCCCGAAGCAAGACAGTTCTGATTTCGAGGCCATCACAGGCAAGGGTGTCACGGGTACCGTCGCTGACCGTCAGGTCGCATTGGGCAATGCCGCGCTGATGCAGGATCTTGGCGTCGACATGGGTGGTTTTGCCGACCGTGCCAAAACGCTTCAGGCAGAGGGCAAGACGGCAATGTTCGTAGCTGCCGACGGCAAACCTGCGGGCCTGATTGCGGTGGCTGATCGGATCAAGGAAACCACCCCGGACGCCATTCGCGCACTGCATGATCTTGGATTGCGCATCATCATGGCAACAGGCGATGCAAAAGCCACCGCCAAAGCTGTCGGTAAAACGCTTGAGATTGACGAGATCCACGCCGAAGTCAGCCCCGAGGACAAGAACGCATTGGTCAATAAACTGAAAGGCGAAGGCCTGTCTGTGGCCATGGCCGGGGACGGTGTGAACGATGCACCCGCACTTGCCGAGGCGGACGTCGGCATAGCCATGGGCACCGGGGCAGATGTGGCTGTGGAAAGTGCGGGCATCACTCTGGTCAAAGGTGACCTTGGCGGGATCGTCCGCGCGCGGCGGCTGGCCGAAGCGACGATGCGCAACATCCGTCAAAACCTGTTTTTCGCCTTTGTTTACAATACCGCAGGCGTGCCCTTGGCCGCCGGTATCCTTTATCCGTTCTTCGGGATTTTGCTATCGCCCATCGTAGCGGCTGCCGCGATGAGCTTGTCGTCGGTATCTGTCATTACCAACGCGCTCCGTTTGCGCGGTGCCAAGCTATAGCTTGAACAGGCGATATGCTATTCCCAATAGAATAATGATCGACAAAGAATGATAGGCTTGGCTGCTGCTTTACAGGCTTTCACACTCAATTTCCCTTCTTCTTGGTCATCAGCCAAAGCAGGGGCAATCCGGTTATCAGCCCAAGGCCGAGGGCAGCCCAAGTTGAGACCCCCACACCGCCGCTAGCGGCGACCGTGCCAAAATGCGTCAGAAGGAAACTTGCAGGCACGATCCCGGCCAGAGTTGCCACTGCAAACCGCCAAAGCCGCAGGCAGCTTAGGCCTGCCGCATAGCTGATCATATCGAAAGACACGAACGGCATAAGGCGGCTTGCGAAAACTGTCCACGTCAGCGCATTCTGTGACCCCAAAAGCCCGGCATCAATCTTGTCACCAAATACAGTTTGCAGGGCATCGCGCCCAATGACCCTTGCAAGACCAAAAGCAATCAAAGCGCCAAGTTCCGCGCCGATGACGACTTGGACTGTGCCCCATAGATGACCATAGGCAGCACCCGCCACCATGGCGATGGGCGCACTGGGAATGGGGCTGGCAACGACCGCAAGGATCATGAGGCCAATGATCATTGCAGGTCCCCACAAGCCAGCTTGCGCCACGAGCGCCTTGAGCGTGTCAGGTTCCAAAAGGCTTTTGGCCTCAGCGAAGACGGATGGCATGACCCACCACAGTCCCAGCAAGAGCACCCCAAGTGCTGCAACTGTCGTAAGGATACCAGTGCGTAGGCGCATTTCAGATGGTCTCTACAGCTTCCCTCAGAAGATCACGCACCAGCGCTGCGACTTTGTGCAGCTCTGGATTGTCGATGGCCTGCATCGACGCCACAGGATCGATTGCGCTGACCTCGACACCACCCTCAACTTTGCGAAGGATCACGTTGCAGGGCAGCATTGCCCCCACCTGCGGCTCTATCGCTATTGCCTGATACGCCATCTTTGGATTGCAGGCCCCCAAAATCAGATAGGGCAGCATCTCTTCGTCCAGCTTCTTTTTCATTGTCGCCTTGACATCGACTTCTGTCAGAATTCCAAAGCCCTTGTCGGCAAGTGCCTTACGCGTTCGCGTGTCCACCTCTTCAAAGCTTGCGTCAGTGATGGTGCGGTTGATCGTGTAATCCATGTTGGTTCTCCCAAAAGGCCTTACTTGCGCAGGTACTTGAGTAAAGCAGCGATTGCCACGACAACCAGTACTGTGATGAGAATTAACCAGACCCAGCCGAACCCCATACCGTGGCCTATACCATATCCGTCCATCATTTTTTTATCCTTCCGGCGGGTGCGAGGGGCGCGCAACCGGCCCCCCTTCAAGTGTGATAGTTATATCCGGAAACCCTTCAGCCAGCCTTAGCCGGTGACTGTCAAAAGGGTCCACATTCTTGCCATGTAATGCCCAGGAATGTTGCAGTAGAGAATGTAAGTCCCAGGCTTGAGCGTCAGGGTAAGCGCACCTGACTGGCCGCTTTCCAGTGCGGCCACTTCGCCAAGATCCCCTGCCGCGTCTTCGTCAACCCTCTGTTCCTCGCGGATGTAGGGCAATTGCGTCGAAACATCGTCGACAGCAGCAAGGACCATTTCGTGGATCATATCCGTGGAGTTATTTGTCACCTGAAAGGTTATATCACCTGAAGGAACCTTGGCCTGATCGAGCGTAACCCCCATCATCGCCATGGGCATGTCAGCGCCCATCATCCCCATAGCCATTTGCGGCTCGCCCATCATGGGCATGTTGCCCCTGTCCCAAAGTCCCACTTGAATGACGGACCCGGCAGCGAAAGCAGGCAAAGCGGAAAGTCCGGTTAAAGCGCATCCCAGAAAAGCAAAAGCCGTGCGTCTGATGAAAGTCATAATCTTGCTCCTTTCGAGGATTGGCTGGGCACCAACAAGATGACCTTAGTCAGTTCATCCCACTGCGCATTGACATGGATCAGGTTTGACGTGGCAGTTTCAGGGGCTCAAGCTACCTTTCCGCAGCTTGATGGCAACAATTGGCAAGTGACCATTTTAATGTCCGCTCTCGCCGCTAGTACAAATTCAATCCGCACTTGCCGCGAAGGTCAGGTTTCCGCCGATAAGTGTTGGGAACACTCTTTTTCACACCAACGGACTTCAGCGAATATTCAATCACTGTGTAGCCAAGGTCAGGCATCTCGACTGATGGCACTTAAAGCCGGAAGATTTCCTTCTTACTAGGCAAGGTCCCATAGCAAACACGCCAAGTGTGAAACAACGTAATCCGCACAATACGTTTCTAAGCGTTCTCAATGGCTTAATATCTTGGTGGAGTTTCCGCGAGGCTCCACTGGAGAATACAGTGACGGCCTTCGACACAATCGGTCTTTCCCAGCATTAGCAGAACCAACCAACCCCCAAACACTTTGCGTTCGATGCACTTTAGAGCATGCGGTCACTTGTGCTGCATGCAAAGGTGCGCCATCAAGGTGGGACATACATAGAAACCGCGCCCCAAAGTGCAGCGTTTACAGTTGTTAATTGAAATGGTGGCCGTTCCAGAGTCGCCTACCACTATAACTCCAGCGGCTTAAACACTCGGAATAAGTATGAAGAGTTGTCTAGCGTCATTGGCAAAGCTTAGCTAGCACACGGCAATCCAACACCAAAATCATGGTATAATGGGCCCCTACCCTTGTGATCCGTAAACGCCGGACGGCCCAAATTTATTGAAAGTGGTCAAACTGCAAAAGTTCGGTTAACCTTTATTCCTTTAACGGGAATTAAAGGAGATATCAGTGTCGATACGAAAGAATATTAGCCCCCCGCTCACAGAGTTGGACATCAACACGGCAGAGGGGGGATTTTACAACGGATTCTCCACCGCCGTTGCTGTGCCCGCCAAAATTATCATCTCCATTCTCGTTGTGTGGGCTATTTTCTGGCCTATCCAATCAGGTGCGGTGTTGAATGGTTTTAATGCCTTCATTCTGCAAAATTTTGCAGCCTGGTATATTTGGGTTGTGGCCTTCTTTATTCTTGTTTGTTTTGTGCTTGCGATTTGGCCCGCCGCAGGGCGGCTGAACCTCGGCCTCGACCATGAAAAACCCGAGTTCAACAATTTCTCCTGGTTTTCGATGATGTTTGGTGCCGGTATCGGCGTCGGCATGTTGACTTGGGCCGTGGCAGAACCGGTGTCGCACTTTGCCAGCAACCCCGAAACCATCATGGGGATCACCACAGGTGGGGCTGCCGACAATGTTGCGATGGCCTATAAGTGGTCATTCCTGCACTGGGGTTTCAGCGCTTGGGCGTGCTACGCGATCTGCGGACTGTCCTTGGCGTTCTTCAGCTACCGCCGGGGTCTGCCCCTGACAATCCGCTCCGGCCTCACACCGTTATTTGGTCAAAGCCTTGCTGGAACCCTTGGCCATGTGATTGATGTCGTTGCCGTTGTCGCCACCATTCTGGGCGTGGCGCAGACATTGGGGTTTGGCGTTGACCAGTTCGTTGCGGGCCTAAGCCGGATCGGGATTGGTGGCCTTGCGGATGCCGACGGCGCTGCGACGACCACAGGCATTATCATTGCTTTGCTTGTCATCATGGGGTTGTCCACCTTGTCAGCGCTGTCCGGTGTCGGCAAAGGGATCAAGTGGCTGTCCAATATCAACATGGCGCTTTCGATTGTCCTGCTGGGGTTTTTCATCATCTTCGGTGCAACATGGTTCGGCTTTAACGCCATGTTTATTGGGCTTTGGGACTATATCATCGCCCTTCCGGGGATGAGCGTGAATGTCTTCCGCTCGGATGGCGTTGAAGGGTCTGAAGCGTTCCTGCTTGCGCAGTGGCAGGGCTGGTGGCCCGTGTTTTACTGGGCTTGGTGGATCGCCTTTGCGCCATTCGTAGGTTTGTTCCTTGCGCGGATTTCGCGTGGGCGGACAATTCGCGAATTCGTCTTGGGTGCTTTGATTGTGCCTGCACTGATGTGTTTCGTCTGGTTCGCCTGGGCAGGTGGCACTGCCATCGACCTTGAACTGAACGGCGACGCAGGCGGGGTAATCTTTGACGCGGCAAATGGCGACAAGATCTTTGCAATGACCGAATTCATGCTGGCGCCGATTGGCGAATGGCTGGCATGGGGGATGGCGTTGTTGATCGTGGTCTTGCTGATGACATTTCTTGTGACATCTGCCGACTCTGCGGTGCTGATCGTGAATACGATCAACGCGGCTGGCGACGAAGGGCCCAAAGCGCGCCCGCACATCCTGTTCTGGGGTGTTGCGCTGGCGCTTGTTGTGGCGGGCCTTTTGATCTCGGGTGGGACGACCGCCATCCAGACGGCGATGGTCATCGGGGCGCTGCCATTCTCGGTGGTGATGGCGCTGATGGCAATTGCCTTGCTCAAGGCGATCTATAACGACACCCGCCGCGAAAAGGCCGGCGTGCCGATGACCCACGATAAAATCGAAGGGGCAACGGGCAACGGGCTTTCACCGGGTATGGGTGTGCCTGCCGAATAATCGGGGCAAAACAATGCAATTTGGGGCGCTGCACCTGCGGTGCCCCCTTTTTCGTGTTCAGATTGTGGTCCTAAGCTATAGCATCGCCGTAAAAGCCCCCTTTCCGGGCTTTTCCGAAAGATCAGACTGGGTAAATCGAAACCATCCAGTTGCCATTTTATGTGAAACGGCGTTTAGTCCGACTGTCTTAACTGCAAAATAAAAGGTGCCGGATTTTGACAGTGACATCCGCTGAAACCCAGAATTTCAATATTGCCATTGTGGGTCAGCACGGTCGTCTCGCCTATGAGGCAATTCTTTTTGCGGCGAGCTTGCGGCACTCCAGCCCGAATTTTAGTGGGCGCCTTTTGGTCGCAGAACCCCAAGCAGGTGTGCTTTGGCCAAACGACCCGCAAATCAAAAGCGCAGAGATTCGCGGCGCTCTGGAAGATCTCGGGGCCGAAATCATTCCGTTTCAGTCAAAGCATTTTGGCGCAGCCTATCCTTATGGCAACAAAATCGAAATGCTTGGCGCACTCCCAAAAGGCGAGCCGTTCGTATTTTTTGACACCGACACGCTGATCACCGGCGACATCACGAGCGTTCCGTTTGATTTCGACCGCCCGTCGGCGTCACTGCGCCGTACCAACACGTGGCCTGTGCCGCAGCTTTACGGGCCGCAATATACCGGCCTTTGGAAATCGCTTTACGACAAGTTTGAACTGGATTTCGAGAGCAGCCTCGATCTGACCCAGCCGGATGAATATTGGCAAAGATACCTGTATTTCAACGCTGGGTACTTCTTTTACCGCTGCCCTCATGAATTTGGCGCGCGCTTTTTGGACTATGCGCTGGCAATCCGCGACGATCCCCCGGTCGAACTTTGCGCCCAAAGCTTTGATCCGTGGCTGGATCAGGTTGCCCTGCCGCTTGTGATCCATTCGCTTGGCGGCGGGCGCGATACGCTTCCCCCCGGTTTGCTGGACGGAAGCGTCAGCTGTCACTACCGTTTTCTGCCCCTGCTATATGCACGCGAAAACCAAAGGGCCGTTGATGTTCTTGAACAAGTCGCAGCCCCCAACAAGCTTAAAAAAGTGCTCAAAGGGTATGAGCCGATCAAACGTATGGTCTACCAGGGGCGCGGTCAGAAAGCCCGCGCGCTGTTTGATCAAGACGATCTCCCCCGTAAGGAACAGGCCATACGCAACCGCCTGAAGTCCAACGGCTACTGGATGCGCTGACGCCACGCCAAGCGTCGGAAAATTTCGAATTTTCCGATCCGGAATTTTCGCAAAATTCCGCCCCACCCAAAGCCGCTTCGCAATCTCTTGTGCCACAAACCCCATTCCAATATCTGTACCCCAATCAATTCACGGGAGAATGACCATGACAGACGGACCCACCTACGGCTTTGACACGCTGCAAATCCATGCAGGCGCAAAGCCCGATCCAGCGACAGGGGCGCGCCAGACGCCGATCTATCAAACCACCGCCTATGTGTTTCGCGATGCAGACCACGCGGCAGCCTTGTTCAACCTGCAAGAAGTCGGCTTTATCTATTCGCGTCTGACCAACCCCACGGTCGCCGTGCTGCAAGAACGCATCGCGACACTTGAAGGCGGCGTTGGCGCTGTTTGCTGTTCTTCTGGTCACGCCGCCCAGATCATGGCGCTTTTCCCGTTGATGGGTCCGGGCAAGAACATCATCGCCTCAACCCGCCTGTACGGCGGCACGGTCACGCAGTTCAGCCAGACCATCAAGCGCTTTGGCTGGTCGTGCAAATTCGTCGATTTCGACGATGTCGAGGCTGTCAAAGCCGCCGTTGACGACGACACCCGCGCCATCTTTGGCGAGGCGATTGCGAACCCCGGTGGCTATATCATGGACGTGCGTTCCATCGCCGATGTGGCAGATGCGGCCGGTGTCCCGCTGATCATCGACAACACCACCGCCACGCCGTACCTCTGCCGCCCGATAGAACACGGCGCGACCTTGGTCGTGCATTCCACCACCAAATACCTGACCGGCAATGGCACGGTCACTGGCGGCTGCATCGTCGATTCCGGCAAGTTTGACTGGTCCGCGAATGATAAATTCCCGTCGCTCAGCCAGCCAGAGCCCGCCTATCACGGCCTCAAATTTCACGAGACCTTTGGCCCGCTGGCATTCACCTTCCACGGCATTGCCATCGGCCTGCGCGATCTGGGCATGACCATGAACCCCCAAGCCGCGCATTACACCCTCATGGGCACCGAAACCCTGTCCTTGCGGATGGAGCGCCACGTCGAGAATGCCACCAAAATCGCCAAATGGCTCGAGGCCGACGCGCGTGTGGATTATGTGACCTATGCCGGTCTGGAATCCTCGCCCTATTTCGAGAGGGTCAAGACCGTGTGCCCCAAAGGCGCGGGCGGCTTGTTCACCTTCGCCGTCAAAGGCGGCTACGATTCGTGCGTCAAACTGGTGAACGCGTTGGAAATCTTCAGCCATGTGGCCAACTTGGGCGACACGCGGTCGCTCATCATCCACTCCGCCTCGACCACACACCGCCAGCTTAGCGCCGAGCAGCAAGTGGCCGCCGGCGCAGGTGCCAACGTCGTGCGGGTGTCCATCGGGACAGAGGACGCTAATGATCTGATCGCTGATTTGGATCAGGCGCTGACCAAAGCGACCAGCTAAATCAGCAAACAAGACATAAAAAAAACGCCCGGAAGATCCCCATCTTCCGGGCGTTTTTGTTTTAGAACTGTGAACCTATTCGCTTTTGGCGATTTCAAACTGCATTGTGACCTGCGCACGCACGTCAACTTCGCCTGCTTCAATCGGCATATCCATGCTGCTCATTTTGGATGCGCGCATCTCCATGGGGCGGTATCCTTGGCTCGTTTCAGACATCTGTACCACATCCCCCAAGGTGACCCCGGCCGCCTGCGCAAGCTGGCTTGCGCGCGCCATCGCATCGGCAACAGCACCTTTGCGCGCGGCAATCAAAGCCTCTGCATTGTCTTGCAGTCCAAACTGCAACCCATTGAAATCATTCGCGCCTTCAGCCACTACCGCATCCAGAAGCATGCCCAGTTTGCTAAGGTCGCGAACGGTAACGCTGACGGTGTTTCCCGCTTCATAGCCAACAACTTCGACGGGGCTGTTATCTTCGCGCGGACGGTTGTCATAAACGGGGCGTAGGTACAGCCCGCTGGTCTGACGGTCCATCCCCGCCACCGCAAGCCCGTCCAACTGAACCAAGATCGCCGTCACTTTTTCAGACGTCTGACGCATTGCATCCGATGCGCTGGCAGCACGCTCGGACACGCCCAGCTGAATTGTGGCCATATCAGGGGCCAACGCCACGACGCCCTCGCCCGATACGATGATTCCATTCTGGCTGCTTTGGGCCACGACACCGGTCGCCAAAGCCATCCAGATCAGGGCCGCGCCGTGTATAATTCGCATGATTTCAACCTTTGATTTGATAAATTCATCTAAAATACTGTCTGACGGCCCGAATGATCTACCGCAACCCTCGTTGGTGCTCGGCCCTTTCCATGAGCAAACTACTGCTATAATCTTTGAAAAAATTCTGTCGCGCTGTCCTATTCTGCGTGTGCGTGATAATTCTTGGTAACTGAAGTATGATTTATAAAGCGTCGATATGAAGCCAAATTTTGCACTTTCCCTCTCGTTTGAAGGCATCAAATTGCTGCACCGCTCTACAGGCGGGTGGCGGACGGTGGGGGATGTTGCGTTCGAGGCCGCCGACATGGCCGGTGAATTGGCGATTCTGCGCAAGACTGCCGCAGCGCTAGAACCGGGCGGCGTGCGCACAAAAATTCTGATCCCGAACGATCAGATCAAATTCATGACGATCGACACACCAGGGCTCTCCGATGCAGAGCGTCTGCAACGGGCGCATAAAGCGCTTGAAGGCGCGACCCCATATGATGTGGAGGATCTGTCCTACGACATCAGCAGCGATGGGGCGCAAACCCATGTCGCAGCCGTTGCCCGCGAGACCCTAGCCGAAGCAGAAGCCTTTGCGACCGAGCATCGGTTTTATCCCGTAAGCTTTGTTGCACAGCCCGAGGATGGCCAGTTTCAAGGCGAGCCTTTTTTCGGGCCGACCGAAATTGCAGCAAGCCTTCTTGAGCGCGATCAGGCAATCGAACCGGATGATGAACGAGTCGTTATTCTTGGCCCCTACGTTGCGCCAAGTACGCCGGAAAAGAAACAGCCAGAAGAGCAACCTGATCTTTCGTCAGAACAGGACGAAACGGCGACCGCACCCGAAACGACCCCAGATGAACCGGCAAAAGCGCCTGACCTGCCAAAGGGTGATGCGCCAAATGAGCTTGCCAAGAACGCGCAAGCTCCTGCGGCGCAGGAAGATCCATCGCCCACACCGACACTGAAAGAACCTGCGTCTATACAAGCGCCTGTTTCACCTCTGATCACTGCGGCAGCGCAACCGGATAGCAAGCAAACCGTACAGGCGCCTGCTGTGGTGCCGCCACAAGTTCCCATTGCTGTTGCGCCGCCAGTAAGCGCAGATGCGGCCAGCACCGAATTCGCGAGTCGGCGCACTGCAACACCTCCCGTCATTGGTAGCGCCAGCCGCACCGCGCCAGCGTCTTCGCCGTCAACATCGGTGGCAAAGGCAAAAGCGGTCGAACCCGCAGCTGTCCTTATGCCGGACAGTCGCTCTTTAAGCGCCACACCGGTTGCTCAGGCTAAAACCTCGAAACTTGGTTTTCTAAGCCGCCGGAAGCCGCGAAAGGTACCCCAACCGCCTGCGCCAGTTCCGCTCGCGGCAGCCGTTGCGATGCCAGATGTGGCTCTCAGTCTGCCCAAAGCGACCAGTGAAGCCGAGCAGATGACTATTTTCGGCGCACGCAAGCCAACCAACGTTGGTGGGAAGCCGCGTTTTCTAGGTCTGTTGCTAACCGCCGCCTTGTTGATTTTTCTTGCAGGCGTTGCGGCTTGGGCTTCAGTGTTTATGGATGACGGCATATCGTTGTCGCGCCTGTTTGGCAGCCGCGACACGACGGCGATAGCCTCATTGCCCGCACAGACCGACCCGGTACAAAACGACGATGCTGAGGCTGCGATTGCGCCAGATATCAGTCTACCGCAGACCGACGGTGCACCCGAAACATCCGATGCACGGGTGGCAGCGCTCGATCCGAACCTGACAGACGAAGACGGGGCTGTTTTGGATGCGTTACGCGTTCCAGAACTGCTGCAACCGCGCGTTCTGACCCAGCAAGAGGTCGAGGCAAAATATGCAACGACGGGTATTTGGGTTTTGGGCCCGGAAACCCCCACTGCGCCTGCGACCGTATCACTTGATGATCTTTACCTGACAAGCATCGACCCGGTCAGTACCGCGAATGATGCTGTGGCGTTGCCGACCTTGGCCTCTTTTGGGGGGGATACGTTCGACTTTATCCCGTCATCTCCGGCCGCACCCGGTACGACTTTTGCATTGGATGACAATGGGTTGGTCGTTCCGACACCGGATGGGGCTGTGAACCCGGACGGTGTGTTGGTGATCGCGGGCCGGCCCCCTGTCGAGCCGCCGCAAAGCTTGTTACGGGCGGCCCAAACGCCGCCTGCTCCAGACCAAACGCAACCCGGTCTTTTGCAGTTCAGGCCCGTGGTGCGGCCGGATGATCTGGTGGAAAGCAACGAACGCTCAAACCTTGATGGCCTAAGCCGCACGGAATTGGCCGCCCTTCGCCCGGCCCTGCGCCCTGCATCAATTCAACAGATTGCAGCTACTGCTTTGGTCCCGGCCCCCGAGGTGGACGCGGCAACCGCCGCCGCCGGAGCGTCGCTTGCAGCCCTTCAAGCTGTGCAACCAACGACTGCGGGGCCGGTGCTGAATAACGCATCGAGCTATGCCGTTCAGGCGTCCTTGCGCCCGGATCCTCGCCCAGGCAACTTTGCAAGAATCGTAAAACGTGCCGAGGAAACCCGTCCTGAGCCGGAGCCCACCCAAGTTGCAAGCAGTGCATCGGTGGCCCCCAGAAGCGTCGCCCCGACATTGCCGTCAAAAGCATCTGTGGCAAAGCAGGCAACCGTCAAAAACGCGATCAAACTGCGCGATATCAATTTGATCGGTGTCTACGGAAAACCTTCGAGCCGCCGAGCGTTGATCAGGTTGAGCAATGGCCGCTATCAAAAAGTTGCCGTCGGGGACAAGTTGGACGGCGGCCGGGTTTCCGCGATTGGCGACGGGGAGTTGCGCTATAACAGACGCGGGCGTGATGTCGTGTTGAAGATGCCGCGTGGCTGATCAAGCGGGATTGGGGGCCAGCCCCCGCTGCCCTTTCAGGGCACCTCCCCCGGGATATTTATAAAGCCAGAGAAGCGAAAACCTGCAGCCAGAAAACTGCAGGTTTCAACTGATTATGCGGATTTAAGATCGCCGCTGTCGATTTGTTCTTGTTCAATGCTTTCAAACAGTGCTTTGAAATTGCCTTCGCCGAAACCGTCATCACCCTTGCGTTGGATGAATTCAAAAAAGATCGGGCCGATGACCGTTTTTGAAAATATTTGCAACAGGATACGGGTTTCGCCACCATCCACGACACCTTCACCATCGATGAGAATACCGTGCTTTTTCATCCGGTCCAGCGGCTCTTGATGGTCGGTTACACGGCTTTGGCTTAGTTTATAGTAGGTATCAGGCGGCCCTGGCATGAACTTTAGACCGTTTTGCGCGATTTCATCTGTCGCGTCATAGATATCGCGCGCACCGACTGCGATATGTTGGATCCCCTCGCCCTTATATTTCTTGAGATATGCAACGATCTGGCCCTTTTCATCGCGGTCCTCGTTGATCGGGATGCGGATCCGCCCGCAGGGTGATGTCAACGCACGCGACGTCAGGCCTGTAAATTTGCCTTCGATATCAAAAAATCGGATTTCGCGGAAATTGAACAGATCACTGTAGTACTTGAACCATACGTCCATGTTGCCCTTAAAGACATTGTGGGTCAGGTGATCGAGATAGTAAAAACCCACGCCTGCGGGTTTCGACTGTGCAATCCAGTCATATTCTTCGTTATAGGGCGACGTATCATAGTACTGGTCCACAAAATAAATTAGTGAACCGCCGATGCCTTTGATCGCGGGCACATCCAAAACCTTGCCTGCGCCTGTGTATTCCTTGGCGCCTTTCGAGACGGCATAGGCCAATGCCTGGGCCGCATCGACGACGCGCCAGCCCATCGACGGGGCACAGGGACCATGCTCAACCACGAACTGGGCGGCAAAACTATCCTTTTGCGCGTTCAGCACATAGGTGATGTCGCCCTGCTGCCACAGCTCGATCGCTTGGCTCTTGTGATTTGCGACGTGGCTATACCCCATGCGGGTAAACAGATCGCGCAGTTCTTGCGGGTCAGAACTCGCGAATTCGACGAATTCAAAGCCGTCTGTACCCGCGGGATTTTCGGCAGTGATTTTGGATTTAGCGGCATCATGCGGGAACGGACCCATGGGGAAACTCCAGTATCGGTGTGATTTCGCCCAACATATGGGCAATCGCGTGCAGTATTCGCGCAAAATCAAGCAACTGACTGGTCACTCGCGCGCAATTATCGCATTCTATCCGTGTAATTTGTGAGAAACCCGCATGATCTTGGATGAAATCGATAGCCGTTTACTTGCAGCCTTGCAAAAGGATGCACATCTGACCGCGCAAGAGTTGGGCGAGCAATTGCACCTGTCGCCGTCGCAAGCGGGGCGCAGACGTCAACGGCTTGAGAACGAGGGGTACATCGAAGGCTACCGCGCCAAACTGAACCCGCTCCGGCTGGGGCTGGCTGTGCAGGGGTTCATCCAGGTGCATCTTGGCACCCACGGACCCGAACATTCGGCCAGCTTTGCCCGGCTTCTGGCAACCCGTGCCGAAATCGTCAGCGCTTGGACAATGACAGGGGATGCAGATTATTTGCTGCGCGTTTATTGTGAGAACCTTTCAAGCTTGAACAGGTTGATCCATGACGTACTTTTGCCCCATGGCGCTGTCGCAAAAGTGCATAGTCAGATTGTTATGGATCAAATAAAGCTCGACGGACCCTTGCCCACCTAACCACAACCCGGACGGGAGCTTCCGGCCAAAAGAAAGAAGATACTTAATGGAAGGTTTCCTGTTTCAGGCCACGATCTATCTGGCGGCTGCGGTCATCGCGGTTCCGATTGCCTCGCGACTTGGGCTGGGATCAGTGCTCGGCTATCTCGCTGCGGGCATCATCATTGGCCCGGCTTTGGGGTTGGTCGGGTCAGAGACCAAGGACTTGCAGCACTTTGCCGAATTCGGCGTCGTGATGATGCTGTTCCTGATCGGGCTTGAACTGGAACCGCGTGCACTGTGGAACATGCGCCATCGGCTTCTGGGGCTTGGTGGCTTGCAGGTTTTGCTGTCTTCAGCAGCGCTGATGGGCATTGCCATGGCCTATGATCAGCCTCTTGGTGTGGCCATCGCGATTGGTTTGACGCTGTCGCTGTCTTCTACCGCGATCGTGTTGCAGACGCTGTCCGAAAAGGGGTTGATGCAGACGGCGGGTGGCCGCTCGGTCTTCTCGATCCTGTTGACGCAAGATATTGCGGTCATTCCGATCCTTGCCTTCTTGCCGCTGCTGGTTTCCCAAATCGCGGCCGAGGTTTTGCCAGAAGGTGCCATTACAGTGAACCCTGAGCCCCACGGTGCGGCCGAAGGTGCCCATGGGGCGGCAGAGCCTGTCGGACAGGGTGCCGAAGTGGCACAAGCTGCAATTTCGCTCGTTCAGGGCTTGCCCGGCTGGGGCATCACGCTGGTCACCATCGGGGCTATTGCGGGCATCATCATCACCGGCGTGTTTTTCACGCGCCCTGTGTTTCGCTTTATCCACGCTGCCAACTTGCGCGAGATGTACACGGCATTGGCGCTGCTGATCGTGGTCGGGATTTCATTCCTGATGATGCTTGTAGGCCTGTCGCCCGCCCTTGGCGCGTTCCTTGCCGGTGTGGTTCTGGCCAGTAGCGAATTCCGTCACGAATTGGAAACCGACCTTGAGCCGTTCAAAGGGCTGCTGCTTGGCTTGTTCTTTATCACTGTCGGGGCGGGAATCAATTTTGATCTGCTCTATTCCAATACGGTGATCATTATGGGCATGGCGCTTTTGGTGATTATCGTCAAAGGCATCATCCTTTTCGGATTGGGCACTTTGTTCAAACTGCGCGGCCGCGACAGATGGCTGCTGGCGTTGGGTCTGGCGCAGGCCGGGGAATTCGGGTTTGTGCTGGTCAGCTTTTCGGTTGCCACCGGGGTCATGCCCAGTGATGTAGCCGAAACCTTGCTGCTGGTTGTGGCCCTGTCGATGCTGATCACGCCGCTGCTGTTCATCTTATATGACCAGATCAGCAAACGGTTCGACACCAAGTCCGGCCCCATCATCGCTGACGAGATCGACGAGCAAGGCACCGTGATCATCGCTGGCGTGGGGCGCTTTGGACAGATCGTGAACCGCCTGGTTCAGGCGTCCGGTTTTCGAACCGTCGTGTTGGACCATAACCCCGAAACCATCGCCGTGATGCGCCGTTTTGGCTATAAGGCGTTTCTTGGCGATCCGACCCGCCCCGACATCTTGCGCAAGGCGGGGCTCCGCGATGCCAAGGTTCTGGTGGTGGCGTTGGATGATCCGAAATCCGCACTCGAATTGATCGCCTATGCCCGCAAAGAACGCCCCGACCTGCATATCGTCACGCGCGCCCATGACCGCACGGATGTCTACCGCCAGTATCAGGTCGGTGCCAATGACATCGTGCGCGAGATGTTTGACAGCTCGTTGCGTGCAGGCCGCTATGTTCTTGAGAATTTGGGTCTGTCAGAATACGAGGCTGCAGAGGCGCAGCGCATGTTCTACAGCCATGACCGCGCATCGGTGCGCGAGTTGGCGGCCCTGTGGCGTCCCGACATCCCACCAAGCGAAAACAAGGCCTATGTCGCGCGCGCCAAGGAGTTGCAGAAGGATCTAGAGACCGCCTTTTTGAACCGGATCGACGAAGAAGAGAAAAAGCAGGCTTAATACGTCAGGCACAAAAAAGCCGCGGCAAGGTTTCCCCTGCCGCGGCTGAGTTATTACGATCCGTTCCGATCAGGCGGCTGCGACGCGGCTTTCCAGCACATCACCGATTTGCTTGGCGGCACCCAGCTCATCGCCACCGGCTACGGCAGATACTTCGCGGGTCAGCCGCTCAAGGGCTGCTTCATAAAGCTGACGCTCGGAATAGCTTTGCTCGCGTTGGTCATCGGTGCGGTGCAGATCGCGCACAACTTCGGCAATCGCGATCAGATCGCCCGAGTTGATCTTTTGCTCATATTCCTGTGCCCGACGCGACCACATGGCGCGTTTGACCTTGGCCTTGCCTTTGAGGGTCTTCATCGCGTGGGTGATGACATCGGGGCTGCTAAGTGCGCGCATCCCGATCTCGATCGCCTTGTGCGTCGGCACCCGCAATGTCATCTTGTCTTTCACAAACGCGATGACGAAAAGTTCGAGCGTGATACCCGCGACTTCCTGTTCTTCAACCGACAGAATTTGACCCACGCCATGCGCGGGATAAACAACAAATTCGTTCGGACGGAAATCTAGCTTTTTCGACTTGCTCATAAACATGGCTCCTTTAGCGCGGGACGCAGCCCGCAGGGGTAGATTGCCTTTTTCAAAGACAAAGGCTGCCTGACCCAAAAAGGCCCGCAGCCGAGTTTCATAACTTCAGAATTTCAAGTTCAACCGCAGCAAAAAGGTTGAAAGATGGCGTACAGTTAAAGTCATTTGACAAACGTATACCACAAAAACAGCCCTGCTAAAAGCCGCAGCCGCGTCATTCTATATTAAATAACTGTATAACATGCACTTAGTTTACACAAAAACCCAGCTACACGGTCGTTTCTGACCCAGTCAATACGAATCGGTTAGCCGCCCTCGCCGGGTGCCTCAGAGAAGTACTTTTCAAGCTTCCCCTCTTCGCCGTCACGCTCTTCCGCGTTGGGAAGAGGGTCTTTCTTGGTGATGATCACCGGCCAAAGTTCTGAATATTTACGGTTGAATTCAACCCATTTTTCCATGTCCGGCTCTGTATCAGGGCGGATCGCATCTGCAGGGCACTCTGGTTCGCAAACGCCACAATCGATGCATTCATCCGGGTGAATAACCAGCATGTTCTCGCCTTCGTAAAAGCAATCCACCGGGCAGACTTCGACGCAATCGGTGTATTTGCAAGAGATGCAGCTGTCGTTCACAATATAGGTCATAGGATCATCTTTTATGGCGGCTTCTGCGCATTGCTAAATCAGCGCAGCGTATCATTCAAGATGGCGCGCCCGAGAAAGATCAAGCACACGGCGGTCGCGCTTGCTGGGGCGACCTTTTCCCTCAAATGCCGGATTTTCAGGGGGTTTTTTCTGGGCTTTTGGCTCGGGCGGGGACAGATCGGTATAAAGTTCCTGCGCCTCGGGGGCCGGGCCACGCCGTATGCCGATCCCATCAATCTGGATCACGCGAACGTCATCGCCCATCACAAATGTCAGCACGTCCCCCGGCACGATGATTGTCGCCCGCTTCTGTGCGATTTCACCGTTCACCCTTACCGCGCCCGCCGTAACACGGGCGGCAGCAAGGGATCTGGTTTTAAAGAATCGCGCATGCCACAGCCACTTGTCCAGCCGCAACTTTGTGGCCGCGTCAGACAATTACTTTGACTTGAGACCCATCAGGGCCGCTGCAAAGGGGTTATCGGGATCAATCGGTTTTTCCTGCTTGGCGGGACGGGCGCTAAAGTTTTGCGACTTGTTACCCCCCTTGTCGCCACGCGGCGCACCTTTCTTTCCGCGTGCGGCAGGCTTGCCTTTGCCTTGCGGACGCGCATCTCCAGCGCCAGCGCCACGGCGCGGCCCTTGGTTCGCACGTGGTGCTGCACGGCCCCATGTGAAGGAATAATACACTTCCGTCTCGGGACCCGCGATCTTGGCATCGGGTGCCGTGCCTTGGGGTGTTTCCTCGGCCACGCTGTCAGGAATGTGGTCTGACACTTCTGGCGTTTCAGCCAGTTCCTCGATCATCGGGGCGATGCCGTCATCTGGCATGTCCGCCGTTTCAGCGACGATGTCATCCGGCTGAGCGGGCGTCGGCTGTGCAACGATACCCCCGGCAGGCTCTTCTGACGCAACATCCATCACAGGTGTGTCGTCTGCTGCCCCGGTATCTGCGGCCATCACCGCACCGTCATTGGGGATAACAGTATCGACCGCTTTGACCTTTGTCCGCTCAAGCTTTTCAGCCTTATAGCCCAGCCCTTCCATAAGCGCTGCAAATTGTTCAAGGGTCATGCCTGTAATCGACAACATGTCTGGCTTGGCTTCAAACCCGCCGCGCGAATCCTCTGACCGCAGCATATCTGCCAGCCGCTCAAGCATATCGATGCGGATGGCGCGCGTTCCGGCATTGCGATAACCCGACATGGTCGCTGCACCTTCCGGCGCAGAGGTATCAACGGGGATTGTCACCAAACCGGGAGGGGGCGATTCGGGAAATTCCTGCAAGCCTTTCGACAAGGACCACAGCACCAGACGCAAGCGCGTCGGCGCTGGCTTGAGAAGCAGTTGCATGAAAATTGTGAACTGACCAAACCGCAAACCATGTTTGCGAAGCGCGCCGCGCGCATCTTGGTCAAGCGCCTTAACCTCGTCCGCAATATCTGCACGGGGCAGGATACCGAAATTCTCGACCATCCGGTAGGCAAAGCCACGCGCCAACCCTGTCAGCGCCTCGTCTTTGGCAAGCGCCACAAGCGGCTCGAACAATGCGGCGATCTTGCGGTCAATAAAGTGCTGCAAGCGGCGCTGCACCTTTTGGGCAACCTCAGGCCCAGCAACGTCATCCACAAACACATCGACGCCGGGTTTCAGCGGGTCTGACCCCAAAACCAGTTTACCGACAGCAGAACTGCCCCACATCAAACCACCTTGTTCGGTGAAATCGATTTCTGTGTCGGGCGCGTTATAGAAACGGTCCGCGCGCAGATGGAACTGCGGGGCCAAAGCCTGGAGTGACGCGGTCTTGATGGTTTTGTCTTCCGCCGCACCGGCACCCTTATCCTGACGGAAACGGAACCCGTCCAGCTTGCCTACAAATTCGCCTTCAACGGTTACTTCACCGGTCTCGTTTACTTCGGCCACCATGGCTTCCTTCTGTCCTAGCCGGCGCAAAAGCACGGATGTGCGCCGATCTACAAATCTTTGGGTCAAACGCTCGTGCAGCGCGTCCGACAGTCTGTCTTCTACGACACGTGCCTCGTGTCGCCAATGGCTTTCGTCGCTCGTCCACCCTTTGCGTTGGGTTACATAAGTCCACGTCCGAATAAACGCCAATCGTTTAGATAACGCATCAATGTCCCCATCGGTTCGATCAATACGCTGAATTTGTCGCGCAAGCCAGTCATCGGGGATCTCACCGCGCTGGTGCAGGTAGTTGAAAATCGTTTCAAGCAGGCTGGCATGTTCCGCGTTGCTGATGCCGCGAAAGTCCGGAATCCGGCACACATCCCACAAAAGCCGGACCGACGGGCCATCTGTGCAGCGCGCTGCAATCTCGGCATCTTCGCCGAGGGTTTTCAAGACCCGCAAATCATCCGCTTCACGCGCTTTATACAGCCTTTCGTGGTCCGGCGACATCTCAAGAGTGTTGACCAAACGGGTAATTGATCCGAACTGAAGTGCCGGATTGCGCCAGTTGATCTTGTTTTGCGGCGTAAACTGATGATCCATGATGGCGCGCGCCACATTGTCATCCAGCGGTGCCGCGTCGCCCGTGACGCCAAATGTCCCACTTTTAAAGCCGCGCCCTGCCCGGCCCGCGATCTGTGCAAGCTCGTTAGGCGCAAGCGGTCGCATGCGACGTCCGTCGAATTTGCTCAGCGCCGAAAAGGCGACGTGATCAACATCGAGGTTTAAACCCATCCCGATGGCATCCGTGGCAACGAGGTAATCAACCTCGCCATTTTGGTACATCTCGACCTGGGCGTTGCGTGTGCGCGGGCTGAGCGCCCCCATAACCACCGCAGCCCCGCCTTTCGTGCGACGGATCAATTCGGCGATCGCATACACATTCTCAACCGAAAATCCGACAATCGCACTTCGAGGGCGCATCCGGCTTATCTTTTTCTGACCTACATAGGTCAATTCGGACATACGTTCGCGCTTAATGAACTGGGCCTTGGGAACCAGCGCCGCGATCGTGCCGCGCATGGTGTCAGACCCCATGAACAGCGTCTCGTGCAGCCCGCGCGCCCGCAACAGGCGGTCCGTAAAGACGTGCCCGCGTTCAGGGTCCGCACATAATTGGATTTCATCAACCGCGACCAGATCGGCCCCCATGCCTTCGGGCATCGCCTCGACCGTGCAGACCCAGTACTGCGTACGCGGCGGAACGATACGCTCCTCGCCCGTAACCAGCGCCACGACGGACGGACCGCGCAAGGCGACAATCCGGTCATAGACTTCTCGCGCAAGCAAGCGCAGCGGCAGGCCGATAATCCCTGTCCTGTACGCCAGCATTCGTTCAATGGCATATGTGGTTTTGCCCGTATTGGTCGGGCCTAAAACGGCCACGACCCTGCCTTCACCTGTCACCAGAATATTCCCGACGTCTTAAAGAGTGCGCCCAATGCCGTCGCGCCGAAGCCCGTCCAGCGCCTTTTGCGCGTTTTCATGGTGAGGGTTAATGTCCAAAACCCGGCGGTAAAGTTCGGCGGCAGCGCGCAGGTTTCCGAATTCCTGCATAATCGCCCCTAGCCCGAAAATAGCATTATATTGCTGAGGGTTAAACGCCAAAGTTGATTCAAGATCATCAATTGCCGGACCGTAAAGATCTGCGCGAAAATATGCCTGCGCACGGGCATGATACCCTTCGGCAAATTCTGGGGCGTGGTCGGTCAGCGCGGTGTAATGTTCTATCGCAAGATTGGTATCGCCTGCGGTCATCGCATCGCGCCCGCGCTTCATTAACAAATCAATCGTTGCCGAACCAGAGCGCGACCAAGCCGTCTGAACTTCGCGCTCTAACCGCGCAGCATCCTCGGCATTGGCGGTGCGCAATTTATCCAAAAGGTCTTGGGCTTGCGGCAAAGCGGTTTGCGCAAAAGACACACCCGCAAGCAACACCCAGAAACCAAGTGCCGCTACGGTATGTTTGAGGTTGACGATGTGATTGCCCATAACAACAGTGAATGTAACAGGCTGCCGCCACATTTCCAGACGTGTCGGCACCATTTGCCAAAAAAGGGCCCGACATGAGCGATATTCTTAACCAAGCGGTAACCGTATTGAACGAAAAACTGGCTGGTGCTGACTTTGACGGCACAGCCAAGTTCGATATCGAAGGCGAAGGCTGTGTGATGATGGACGCGGAAGGTGCGCGCGCAGCAGACGAGCCTGCCGATGTGACACTTTCCGCCGATGCAGATACCTTTCAATCGATTCTGGAAGGCGACACCAATCCCACCAGCGCCTTCATGAGCGGAAAGCTCAAAATCGATGGCGATATGGGGATGGCGATGAAATTGGCGTCAGTTTTGTCATAATGTCGCTGACGCCCGCACCACTTTTTACCGATATTTATCCGGGGCCCGACACGGGTCTAGCCCATTGGATTGAGACCTCGGATGGTAAAAAACTGCGGGTGGCACATTGGACCACGGACGGGGCAAAGGGCACGGTGCTTCTTTTCCCCGGCCGTACGGAATACGTAGAAAAATATGGTGTCATCGCAGCCGAACTTGCATCCCGCGGGTTGGCCGTGATGGCGATTGACTGGCGCGGTCAGGGGCTGTCGGATCGACTTTTGCCTGATCAGCTGGTCGGTCATGTTGAAACGTTCTCGGATTACCAAAAAGACGTGGCCGCAATGATGCGTGCTGCGCGCAGCTTGCAACTGCCGCGCCCGTTCTTTTTGCTTGCCCATTCCATGGGTGGATCAATCGGCCTGCGCGCCGTGATGGAAGGGTTGTCGGTTCAGGCTGCGGCTTTCACGGCACCGATGTGGGGCATTCACCTTTCCGCGCACCTGCGTCCGGTTGCATCCATTTTATCACAATTGATGCCAAAGTTTGGCCAAGGGCATCGCCTTCCGCCCGGCACAAAGCTGGCCCCTTACGTCACGGTCGAGCCTTTTGAAAACAACATGCTGACTAACGATGAGCAGATGTTTGACATGATGCGCGATCAGCTGGCCGCACATCCGCAGATGTCACTGGGTGGCCCCAGCTTTGTGTGGCTGCGCGAAGCCCTGTCAGAAACCAAACATCTGTCTTTGCGCGCAGCCCCCAGTCTGCCGTGCTTGACCCTATTGGGGACGAATGAACGGATCGTTCACGTCGGTCGGATCAAGGATCGTATGGAGAATTGGAAGAACGGTCATCTGCAAATCATTGAAGGTGCCGAACATGAAATCCTGATGGAAATCCCTGAAATTCGCCGCGCCGCCTTGGATGACATTACGCGGCTCTTTCTTGGAAACACAAAAGATTAAAGTTCATCTTCTGCTTTAGAATATCCAGACAAGATTTTGAGTCAAAAAGATTTTTTAAATCACCAAATTTAGTATTTTATCCTTGCCCTGTGCAAAATAGATCTGGCTGCTATCTTCCGGATATGACCAAACCGCCCGTTCTTAGCTTTACCGAAAATGGCATCTACTGCGCTGCGGGGGATTTCTTTATTGATCCATGGCGCCGGGTAGACCGCGCATTGATCACGCATGGGCATTCTGACCACGCCCGCTGGGGTATGGGCAGCTATCTCGCGACCCACAAAGCACTGCCTGTCATGCGCCACCGTTTGGGCGACATCACCGCAGACGGCATCGCTTTTGGCGAAACCCGCCGTATCGGCGATGCCAATGTGTCATTTCACCCTGCTGGACATGTACCGGGATCCGCGCAGATCAGGGTCGAAGTGGCAGGCGAGGTTTGGGTGGCTTCTGGCGACTACAAAGTCGTTGATGACGGGCTGTCCGATCCTTTCACCCCGATCAAATGCCATCATTTCATTACCGAAAGCACCTTTGGGCTACCGGTCTTTCGCTGGGCTGACCAGGCATCGGTCGCAGCCCAGATCAACGCCTGGTGGGCCGCATGTGCAGCTGCAGGCAAGACAGCGTTCCTGGGTGCTTATGCCTTGGGCAAGGCACAGCGTTTGCTGACCATGCTCGACCCACAAATCGGCCCGATACTGACCCACACTGCGACAGAAAACACCAATCAGGTCATGCGCGAACAGGGTATCCTTTTGCCCAGCACGCTCTGTGCGAACGCTGATCTGAAACCAAAGGACCATCCCGGCGCGATCGTTCTTGCGCCGCCTTCCGCGTTGGGTAGTGCTTGGGCCAAGAAATTCGGGCCACAGGAAACCGCATTTGCCAGCGGTTGGATGGCCATTCGCGGCGTGCGGCGGCGTCGCGCAGGCGACCGGGGCTTTATCATTTCAGACCATGCTGATTGGGACGGACTGCTGTCAGCCATCAAAGAGACCGAAGCAGAAAATATATATGTTACACATGGTTACACCGATGTCTTCAGCCGATACCTGAATTCGAACGGTTGGAATGCACAAGTTGTCCCGACCCAGTTCGAAGGCGAGAGTCTGGACAAGGACGCCGCTGAATGAAGCGCTTTGCCAAACTATTCAACACCATCGACCAGAGCACCAAAACCAATGTGAAGGTTGCGGCCCTCGCCAGCTATTTCAAGGACGCATCTGACGAGGATCGTCTGTGGACAATCGCGCTTTTTTCGGGCCGCCGACCCAAGCGAGCGGTGACGACGACCAAGCTGCGCGAATGGGCGGCGGATCGGTCAGCGATCCCCTTGTGGCTGTTCGAAGAGAGCTATTCCATCGTTGGTGATCTGGCCGAAACCATCGCCCTTGTCCTGCCCCAGAATACGACGCAAACCGATCAATCCCTGTCAGATTGGATCGCCGCCCTGCGCGCGGTCTACGCCCAAGACGAAGACGCCCGAAAGGCGTTTGTCCTAGACGCGTGGGACCAGCTTGGCGGGGCGGAACGGTTTATCTTCAACAAGCTGATCACAGGCGGGTTTCGCGTCGGGGTCAGCCAAAAACTGATGACCCGTGCATTATCGCGCGCAACCGACAAACCCGAGGCCGAATTGGCGCATAGGCTAATGGGCAACTGGCACCCGGACGACACCACGTGGCATGCCTTGGTCGAAGCAGATGATGCCTCTGCCGATGCGTCGCGACCCTACCCTTTCTATCTGGCCTACGGGCTTGAGGACACGCCACAAGATCTTGGAGACCCGGCAGATTGGCGCGCCGAATGGAAATGGGACGGCATTCGCGGCCAATTGATTCTGCGCGATGCCCAGTATTTTGTCTGGTCGCGCGGCGAGGAACTGATGACCGACCGCTTTCCAGAACTGGCCCGCGCGCTGGACTATCTGCCCGGTGGCACCGTGCTGGACGGTGAATTGTTGGTCTGGCCTTCAGATCAGTCCACGCCGTCCTCGTTTAACGCGTTGCAAGCCCGTATCGGCCGCAAGACCGTGCCTAAGAAACTGCTGGCCGAGGCCCCCGTCATCTTGCACGCATATGATCTACTGGAATGGCAAGGGCGCGATCTGCGCGACACCCCCTTCGCCACGCGCCGTGATCTGTTGGAGAAGGCCTGCGCTGATCTGCCTGCGGATGCGCCTATCCGTCTCTCGCCCCAACTGGACTTTGAGACATGGGACGATCTTGCCGCCTTACGTGCTGATGCACGCAACGCCCAAGCCGAGGGCGTGATGCTCAAGCGCAGTCAAAGCCCCTATCTGGCGGGCCGCAAGAAGGGCGATTGGTGGAAATGGAAGCTGGACCCGCTGACGATCGACGCCGTGATGATCTATGCACAATCCGGGTCTGGCCGCCGCGCAAACCTGTTTACGGACTTTACCTTTGCAGTCTGGAACGGCAACGATCTGGTCCCCTTCACCAAAGCTTACAGCGGCCTGACGGATGCCGAGTTTCGCCAGATTACCGCTTGGGTACGCAAGAATACCCTCGAACGGTTCGGCCCTGTACGCAAGGTCACGCCCCATCATGTCTTCGAGATCGCGTTCGAGGGCATCCAGCGCAGCACCCGACATAAATCAGGCGTCGCTCTGCGATTCCCAAGAATGTTGCGGTGGCGGCAGGATAAACCACTGCAAGAGGCCAATACACTTGCCGATCTTGAAGAGATATTGCGCATTTACGGCTGATGAAAGCCTTGGCTGACTTGCCATGCCGGTTGGTCCCGCTTAGGTAGATTGAAGTTAAATGAGGTTTCGTATGTTAAATTTGCCATTTCCCCTTCGTGACGCAAACCCAAGTGCCGGAGAGTCCCCATTAGGGAAATTACCGGAATGGAATCTAGACGACCTTTACACGGCCGAAAATGCGCCGGAACTAAAGCGTGATCTGGACTGGCTGGAAGACGCCTGCCGCAGCTTTGCATCCGATTACGAGGGCAATCTGGCCGATCTTGATGCCGCGGGTTTTCTGGAATGCGTGCTGCGCAATGAAAAGATCAACCAGATCGCCGGACGGATCATGTCTTATGCGGGTCTGCGTTACTATCAGTTGACCACGGATTCGGGACGGGCAAAGTTCATGTCCGATGCGCAGGAGAAAATCACCAACTTCACGACGCCGCTGGTGTTTTTCACACTGGAACTAAACCGTCTGGAAGATGATCATCTGGGCAAGCTGCTAGCGCAGAATGTTGATTTGGCCCGCTACAAGCCCGTGTTCGACCGCGTTCGCGCGATGAAGGACTACCAGCTTAGCGACGAGATGGAGAAATTCCTGCATGATCTGGGCGTGGTCGGCGACGCATGGGAACGTCTGTTCGACGAGACGATTGCGGGTCTGGAGTTCGAAATCGATGGCGATCAGCTGAATATCGAAGGCGTGCTGAACCTGCTCACAGATCCATCGCGCGACCTGCGCGAGGCCGCAGCACGCGAATTGGCGGATGTCTTTCAAAGCAATGTGAAAACCTTTGCCCGCATCCATAACACCCAAGCCAAGGAAAAAGAGGTCATCGACCGCTGGCGTGGCATGCCCACCCCGCAAACCGGTCGCCACCTGAGCAACGATGTGGAACCCGAGGTGGTCGAGGCGCTGCGCAATGCCGTAGTCAACGCCTACCCCAAACTGAGCCACCGTTATTACGAACTAAAGCGCAAATGGCTGGGGCTGGATGTGATGCAGGTTTGGGACCGCAATGCACCGCTGCCGATGGAAGATCCCAAGGTAATCGGCTGGGACCGAGCAGAGCGCATGGTGATGGACGCCTACAACGCCTTTGACCCGCGCATGGGCGAAATCGCTGCACCGTTCTTTAAGGACGGTTGGATCGATGCAGGCGTCAAACCCGGCAAAGCCCCCGGTGCTTTTGCGCATCCGACGGTGACGAATGTGCATCCTTACGTGATGCTCAACTATCTGGGAAAACCGCGTGACGTGATGACGCTGGCCCATGAATTAGGTCACGGCGTGCACCAGGTGCTTGCAGCGGGCCAAGGCGAAATGCTGTCTTCGACGCCGCTTACGTTGGCCGAAACCGCAAGTGTGTTTGGCGAGATGCTGACATTCCGCAAGATGCTGGACGGCGCCAAAACCAAGTCAGAGCGGAAAATTCTGCTGGCTGGCAAAGTCGAGGATATGATCAACACAGTCGTCCGCCAGATCGCGTTCTACGATTTTGAATGCAAACTCCACGAGGCCCGCCGTGGCGGAGAATTGACGCCCGACGACATCAACGCCCTGTGGATGAGCATCCAAGCCGAAAGCCTTGGGCCAGCGTTCGAGTTCATGGACGGTTACGAAACCTTCTGGACCTATATCCCCCATTTCATCCATTCGCCCTTCTACGTCTATGCCTACGCCTTTGGCGACGGGCTGGTAAACGCACTTTATGCCGTCTACGCCGAAGGCAAGCCGGGGTTCGAGGACAAGTATTTTGACATGCTCAAGGCCGGTGGATCGAAGCACCACAAAGAACTGCTTGCCCCTTTCGGCCTGGACGCGTCCGATCCGGCCTTCTGGGACAAAGGCTTGTCGATGATCTCGGGCTTTATCGACGAGTTGGAGGCGATGGAGGAATAGCTGGGGGCGGTCTGCCAAGTCGACAAAGTGTGAATATGCTGCGGTTGTCACCACCGCCGCTTTCAGCAGTGTAGCAAAATAATCGTCTTTGAATGAGTATGCTGAATGTAGCCAAGGACGGCTTCGAGCCTCTCAATGCACACTTGGCTTAGTGACAACATTCATGGCCGAAAGCTCCCGATTGGCTTGCAAATACTCCGTGCGCCCGACGTCTTCGGCGTATTTGTATTGTTGATCCACAATCGATAAATCTGGGCCAAGTTGTTTTTTAGAAGCGACAGGAGGTGTTCGCCCCCTTCGTTGAAACGGTCGGAAAGGGACTGCTTCCACAAGCTGGGTTCAGGCTGGTATTTTGGATTTAGATTGCCAGAATGTTGGAAGTCCAAATCTTCGATGATGGCGTGCGCCTTGTTGGGTAAAGACAACATCGGCCTTCGGAGCACCCTGACTTCCAAGTCAAATATTGTAGCGTCGAGCGGACCAATGCCAAGCTGATCTCGTTTGTAATCGTCTCCCGGCCCACAAGCATCCACCTGCACCGTAGTCGAAAAAGGATCTAAGGGTGAATTTTACCATAAAATACGATTACTTAAATTCTGAGTGTCAGCACATTCCCAAGCCGTGGACATTAAGCATGCTCCAAGAACGCTTGTTTGTAGCACATCCGCAGCCCTGCTTACCTGAAGCTGTCAAAACTACGTTCAAAACCCCAGGCCATGTCGAGAGTTTTTGAGCGTCCCCGTGACAGCCGATATTCGCTGCGTCGCAGAATCCCGGCAAAACGGGATCGAAGCAGATAGTTAGTTCACTTTAATTGACTGTCCTTTGAGCCGCGCCGATTGATCCCGCCACGACGATCCGGGCCGGCATCGCGCTCGCGCACACAATCAATGCACAGTTTGACGCCCGGCAAGGCCAGACGCCGCGCCTCAGGGATGGGTTCTTCGCAGTCGGCGCAATGGGTCAGGCTTTCGCCTTGGGGCTGCTTGCGCGCGCGCAGGCGAGCCAGTTCATCGCTGATAGAGGCCTCGATCTGTTCACTGACCGCCCCGTCTTTTGCCCATCCTCCGGCCATTTCAACCCTTCTTTCCAGCCTCATATGCCATATCGATCATCCCTTGTGTGCCTTTGCTAAATTCCAGCGGGCACGGATAGGTGTCGCCTTGCGTGACCGTTCGGCCAAAGGCTTCAACCTGTTCAACATAATGATTTGTGCCGGGGAAACGTTCCGTCACGACGATGTTCTTTTCAGTCTCCAGATGCAATTCCGCTTGCGAATGGACGGTCGGGTTGAAGGGACAGCTTAGGCGCAGCACGCCTTTTTCACCGTGAACGACAATTTCCTGACGTGGGAACATGCGCATTGAAACGGTCGCAGAATAATCGAATCCGTCAAATTGTGCCGCCACCTGCGCAAAAACATCAACGCCGTTTTCATGGTCGATCTTGGCGTAGGGAATCGCCAATGGCTCCTGCCCGGTCAGAAACCGCACCGATCCGAACGTGTAAATTCCGATATCCGGCAATCCCCCGCCCCCGGCTGCGGGTTTGTTGCGGATATTATCGGTATCGTCGTTAAAAAACGAAAACGTCGCCCCGACATGACGGATGCGGCCAAGAACGCCATCGCCGATGATCTGCCGCGCGCGCACCATCTGAGGATGGTGAACGATCATGAACGCTTCGGCGGCAAGCAGGCCGGATGCATCCCGCGCAGCAATAAGCGCATCGAATTCCGACGCCTGCAGGGTCATCGGTTTCTCGCACAAGACATGCTTGCCCGCAGCAAGCGCCTTAAGCGTCCATTCCACATGCAGATGATTGGGCAGCGGGATATAGACGGCATCAATTGCAGGATCAGCCAACAGCGCATCATAGTCGTCATGGACCCGAAGGTCGGGGGCAAACTCCCTGAAATCTTGCGCTTTTTCGACGCTTGACGTTGCCAACGCATCCAGCCGCGCGCCCCGCGCTGCATGGATTGCGGGCCCCATCTGTTCACGGGCAAATTTTGCCGCCCCCAAGATACCCCATCTTAAAACTGTCATGACTGCCCTCCTGTTTCATAGCAGCTTAGGCAAAATCATCGGACAAGACGAGTGTCAGAAACAAAAATCCCCGCAAAAGCCCAAGCTTTGCGGGGATGAACACTTGGCTGTCGATCTGGGGGTCAGGCCGACGCCAACATGCCCTTTTCACGTGCCAATTCGCGCATGCGCTGTTGCAGCTTTTCAAAGGCGCGCACTTCGATCTGGCGAATGCGTTCGCGGCTGACATCATATTGGGCGCTAAGGTCTTCCAGCGTTATGGTCTGATCCGACAGACGGCGCTGCGTTAAAATGTCCTTCTCGCGGTCATTCAACACATCCAGCGCGTCGGCCAACATCTCGCGGCGGGTTTCAAGTTCGTCGCGTTCGGCATAATCGCCCGCCTGATCTGCATCTTCGTCTTCCAGCCAGTCCTGCCATTGCATCGTGCCCTCGCCCTCGGACCCGACAGTCGCATTCAGCGAGGCGTCGCCGCCCGACATCCGACGGTTCATCGAGATCACTTCGGTTTCGGTCACGCCAAGATCGGTCGCAATACGGGTTACGTTTTCGGGGCGCATATCGCCCTCCTCCAACGCGCCGATGCGGTTTTTGGCTTTGCGCAGATTGAAGAACAGCTTTTTCTGACCCGAGGTCGTGCCGAGCTTCACAAGGCTCCACGACCGAAGGATATATTCCTGGATCGACGCCCTGATCCACCACATGGCATAGGTCGCAAGACGAAAGCCTTTCTCGGGATCAAACCGCTTCACGGCCTGCATAAGACCCACATTCGCTTCCGATATCACCTCGGCCTGCGGCAGGCCGTAGCCGCGATACCCCATCGCGATCTTCGCGGCCAAGCGCAGGTGTGACGTCACCATCCGGTGCGCGGCTTTGGTGTCCTGCTCCTCGACCCAGCGTTTGGCAAGCATGTATTCTTCTTCGGGTTCCAGCAGCGGAAATTTACGGATTTCCTGCATATATCGGTTCAGACCACCTTCTGGGGTTGGTGCTGGCAGATTTGCATAATTGGCCATCTTCTTGTCCCTTTCCCTAGTTTTAGGGGCCCATGTTATTGGGCTTAACATAGATATGGAGAGCGCTAACATCAAATTCAAGAGCTGCGGTAACGCTATTGACGTTAATATGGACCTAATCAGTCTGAATAAAAAGCGTTCGCAGCGCAAGCTCACGGGGTCGTGCTGACAGCAATCAATCAGCGCGCTCAGCAGGGGTTAAGCTTGTGCCAACCCTACCAGTTCCAACAAATCCGTCATGTCACGCGGCAAGGGCGCTTCAAACCGAACCATTTCACCGGTCACTGGATGCTCGAACCCCAAAACAGCGGCATGGAGCGCTTGGCGGGGAAAGGCACGCACGGCGTCGGACGCAATTTCAGGCAGGGCCGTTTTGGGGAGTTTCCGCTTGCCACCATAGGTCGGATCACCGACCAGCGAGTGACCCGCATGGGCCATATGCACACGAATCTGATGCGTGCGTCCGGTTTCAAGCCAGCATTCCATCAAAGCCAAAACAGGTGGCATGCCAAAGCGGCTGACGGTGCGCGCGCGGGTGACGGCATGACGGCCGCCTTGAAAAAGCACAGCCTGACGTTGGCGGTCGGTGCGGTGGCGGGCAAGCTGCGTCGTCATTTTCAGGATATTGCCGGGCTCAAAGCTCGCGCCCTTGATGCCGCGCAATCGCGGGTCATTAGCGTCTGGCACGCCGTAGACCAGTGCCTGATAATACCGCTCGACCGTGTGCTTTTCGAATTGCTTGGCCAGCCCGTGATGGGCCGCATCTGATTTCGCAACAACCAAAAGCCCCGATGTGTCTTTGTCAATCCTGTGCACGATGCCCGGACGTTTCATGCCCCCCACCCCGGACAGATCATCGCCGCAATGGGCCAAAAGTGCATTGACAAGTGTGCCAGACGGGCTGCCCGGGGCAGGATGCACTACCATGCCTGCGGGTTTGTTGATCACGATCAGATCAGCGTCTTCGAAAACCACCTGAAGCGGAATCGATTCTGCGCCGATGTGGCTTTCTTCGGCTTCATCAACTTCGACGGTAATTTCTTGGCCTTCCATCACCCGCGCGCGCGGGTCTGTGACGACAAAGCCATCGACTTGCACGCCTCCTTCGGCGATCAGCCGTCCCAAACGGGTACGTGACAGGTTCGCATCCTCTGGCACATCGCGGGCAAGCGCCTTATCAAGACGCGGCGGCGGTGTGTCCGCGATGACAAAGCTGATACGGCGGTGCGACATGACTGATCCTTCCGAGCCCCCAAACATCAAGTTCCTGCGGAGGCTGGTGACGGTTCTAACCGCCACAATGATTTTCGGCCTTCTAGTCGTGATTGGCCTGCTTGTCATCCGCTTCTCGGGCAAAGCGCCGGATTTGCCTGATGTGATCACGTTGCCAGATGGCGAAACGGCTGTGGCTTTCACGCAAGGGGCTGACTGGTATGCGATTGTGACACAAGCGAACCAGATATTGATCTTTGACCGCACAACAGGCGCTTTGCGCCAGACTGTCGAGATTGAATAACGGCGATATTTAATAAAAGGGAAGTGGTACCACCTCCTGGTCTCGAACCAGGGACCTCCTGATCCACAATCAGGCGCTCTAACCAACTGAGCTAAGGCGGCACTTGCGCCGATTTAACGTCCAACTAAAAAGATTGCAATAGCTTAAGAACAAGGAATGTGAATTCGACCTTGCAGACGCGCGCTTGGTCAAACTTGCGTTTTATCTGTGCCCGCGCTACGGCTGACGTCATCATTCCGGAGGGTCCTATGGGTATCGACACTGAACGCGACATTGAAGCAAATCTGCAAATCGGGCCGACCGATGCAGGCATGGTTCGGCTCTTTATCGAAGCCGAAGGCGGCATCGAGATTCCGATGGATTTCACACCAGACGAAGCTGTCGAGATTGCAGAAGAGATTATGGCGGCGGCCCACCGCGCAGGCAAGGCCAGCAAGGGCAGCAAGCCGAAGCGCTAGTTTATCGCCGGTCTAGGGGGCCAGCCCCCACCGCGCCAAGGCGCGGCCCCCCGGGATTTAAGTCCATTTGGAATACGAAGTCAGGTTTCGGGGCTTAAGGCATGTGGATCCCTGAGGGAGTGTAGCCTGCGCGCGGCATGGGTTGCAAAGCGATGGGTCATGGCCTTGCGACGCGCGGGGGCAAGACGGCTTTCCGCGCCCATGCGCAAAACCTCTGCCCCGTAGCCGTCTGCGATGATAAGGCCAGACCCCTCGGGCAGCAAATCCACGTCAAAATCCGAATCTACGGCCCAGAAAAAGCGGTCCGACCATTCGAGGTAACCATGCCATTTGCTGTCGGACATAAAGTCAGCGCGACTTGATTTACATTCGACGATCCAGATGTCGCCTTTTGGCCCCAAAGCCATCACATCCACCCGCAAACCACGCGCAGGCACCAATTCTTCGACGCAAGCAAATCCAAGTGCAGCCAGATGCCGCGCAACGCCGCGCGCGAGAATTTGCCCCGGAAGCATTGGTCTAGGATCATCACAAATCATACGACCCGTTATGAACAATAGGTGAACATGAGGCAAGCACTGACCTGCGCCTTGGTATTCGCACCCCTCCATCCTATCTATTGGGCGACAGGATCAGGGAAAAGCCGATGCAAGATCGAACCGAAACACAAAACGCGCAGCAACGCGGCGTGCGGTATGCACGCGAGCTTGAAGGCCATTTAAGCTGGCTTGATACATTTTCGGGCACCGCTTTGGGTGTGCTGGCGGTTGCATCGGGGATCTACACCTATCTTGGGGTGTCTTCTTTGCTGGATGACAACGGGGCAATGTCGGCCTTTGCTGCAATTGCCTATTCCATCGCAGTCTCTGTCGGTATCTTTGTGTTTTGGTCCTATATGTTGCGGCTGTTCCCAGCCGTGCGCGGCGCGCGGGCGCGCACAGGGCTTCTGGGGGCAATGGGGCTTGGATCGCTGGCCATTATCGCAATGTCGAGCTGGCTGAACGCCGCTGCCCTTGCCGGATCTGCGGCGGTCGAGCAACATCTTGCGGTGACCGTACAGGATTATCAGGGATCTTTGGAACGCGCGCATGAAATTGCTCTGTCTGCGCAAGGGCTTGAGCGCGATGTGGCCCGTGTACGCCAAAGCTTTGAGGATCTGAGCGAGCAGGAAGCGGGAGGCGAATTGTCAGGGCTTGCCGGGCGCGGTGCTGTTTTTCGCGTCTTGCGGCAAAAATCGTCCGAGCTTGCCGGCCTCGAGACGCAGATCGCTTCGCAGTCGCCTTTGGTCGAAGCCGCGTTTGTCGAGGGCAACCAACTGTTGAGCCGGATGCGCGCCCTCACGGTCGAACCCGGTCCCGTGGAAGCCCGGTCGGTCGAGTTTTCCGAGCAGGCCGTGCGCCTTGCGGGGTTGATCACGCAGCTTCGTCAGCTTTCCGTCGCGTCACTGGTAGAGCGTGCAGCGCAAGATCTGTCAGCCTCTGTCGTGCTGCCTGAGCTTGACGGAAGCACTGAACAGTCACGGGGCAATCAGGCCTCAACCATTACATCGGTGCTTGAAGTGCTGGCGCAGCGCGCCGCGACACTGGAACGCGCCGCGCAGGCGGTTCTGATGATGCCGCCGCCAACCGATACGACCTATACGCCAATTTCCAGCGCCGATGCCGTGATCAAATATGCGCGCAATTTTGTGCCCTCTTGGGCGGGTGCGATTGCAATTGACCTGTTGCCTGCCGTGTTGGTTTTCATTCTTGCGATCACCCAAGGGGCGATCCGCGAAGGGCGTGAAGGCACCTCGATCGAGGAAACGCTGACGCTGGCGGAATTGCGTGCGGCAGTGAACGCGATGCGAGACGTCGATGCCTCCATGAAGGGGACGGGGGCTGACAGCGCCTCGCAAAGCGCCGAATCCGCGCCCCGCATCACACCACTAAAATCCACATGAGCGATCAATCTGTGCCTGCGAGACGCAACCCGGTTGGCAGGGTTCTGGTCTGGGTCCTGTTCTTTCAGCTGGGCCTTGCGGGAGTACTGTTTTGGGGCGATCTGAGCGATGGCCTGCGTCTTCCCGGCTTTGGCCCCCGTGCGCCTGACCTAAGCGACCCTGTGCGCCCCGGCGACCAGACCCGCCGTTTTCGCCCCGACCGCGCACCACCGGGCGGGCGGCCGATGCCATCAACGCCCCTGCCCGACCGCCTGACGCTGACCGTCGTCGAAGGCGGCCAGCGGGTGCTGCTTGAAGGCGGGATCGAAGCGGGCGATGCAGACCGGATCGAAAAACAACTGTCCGAGCTTGATCCGAAACCGCAAGGCGTAATCCTGAATTCCCCCGGCGGATCAGTGCAAGACGCGTTGTTGCTGGGTCGGTATCTGCGCGGGGCAGAGCTGACGACTGCGTTGCGGTCGGGCGACATTTGCTATTCTGCCTGCCCCTATTTGCTGGCAGCGGGAACGACCCGCACGGTCCCAGATGACGCATCAGTTGGCGTGCACCAGCATTACTTTGGCGAAAGCACCTTGTTGCCCGCCTTTGTCGCAGTTGAGGACATTCAGCGCGGTCAGGGCGAGGTCATGAGCTATCTGGACGGTATGGGAATTGATCCCTTGGTGATGCAACATGCCTTGGTCACACCCCCGAATGAAATTTACGTGCTTCTGCCCGAAGAATTGGAACGCTACGGCTTTGTAGAAAAACCCGACGCCAGCTAAGATAGCCCCTTGTCGCAAGCGCTGCACAAGCCTACCTGTAAGGCGTGACGGTTCTGCCCTGTTTGTAAAAGTTACATTCCAGTGGCCTTAAGCAAATCCGAGGGAGCTGGCTCTGTTCGAACCCTGGTTCGTTTACCTGGCGCCCACCTGTACATACAGGTCCTCGGGAATATACAACATAAAACGGCTGCGGTGGTTCCGTCACACTTCACACCAAGCTAAGCAGCGTTCAATGTCATATACATGCGCTTGAAAACTAGAAAGCTTTTGGTCGCGCTGCGCGGGCCATGTGATCCAACACAGCATTGACGAATTTCGGCTCGTCCCCGCCTTCGAAAAACGCACGGGCCACATCAACATATTCGTTGATCACGACTTTGGGCGGCGTATCAATATCGCGCAATTCGGCACCCGCGGCACGGAACAAGGCGCGCAAAGTGGGGTCGATCCGTGCAATCGGCCATTTAGCAACCAAAGCACGATCCGTCATCTGGTCAATCGAGGCCTGAAAATTAACCGCTGTTTCAAGAACATGGCCAAAGTGACGGATATCGCCGTCAATCATTTCCTCACCCTCGTAGGTCGCACCAAATCGATGCTCCAGAAACTCGGCCTTCACGGTGTCATAGCTTTGCGATGAATGCTCCATCTGGAACAAGGCCTGCACGGCATATAGCCTTGAGGCGGATTTCATCTTGCGTTTTTGATTGCCCGAAAGGCCGGTAGAGGATGTCATGCTGTTTGGGATCCGTCATTGTCACCCGCCATCAGATATTCCTCTGAACGCGGTTTGAAGCCTATATCTTTGCGAATTTCGCCCCACTTACGGGCGAGCGCGATCAGATGCAAGGCCGCAGCCGCCGCACCGCCGCCCTTGTTCTGGCCATCGGGGTCAGCGCGCACGGAGGCCTGTTCGTGGTTTTCCACGGTCAGAATGCCATTTCCGATGCAAAGACCCTGTAGCCCCATCAACTGCAACGCCCGGCTGCTGTCATTGCACACGGTCTCGTAATGGGTTGTCTCGCCCCGAATGACACACCCAAGTGCGACATAGCCGTCAAAATTGCTTTTGCGGTCCGAAATACCGATGGCGGTGGGGATTTCCAGCGCGCCGGGCATCTCGACCACATCCCATGCCACGCCAGCAGCCTCAAGCTCGGCCTTGGCGCCTTTTAACAACCCTTCGGCGATATCCGAATAGTAGGGGGAAATGACGATCAACACCTTCACAGGCTTGTCAAAACGCGGTGTCGTCAAAGTGGTGTGATTTCCGGCAGCCATGCGGGTTACTCCGTTGTGATGGGGCGCGTGCCCACGATGCTTAGGCTATAGGCGTCAAGGCCCAGATAACGGGTCTCGGGGTTATCCGTTAGCAAAATCAGCTCCGTCAAACCCAGCGACGCCATGATTTGCGAACCTAGCCCCGTGCGTTTGATCGTGCGCGGGCGCTCGTCTTCTTCATCCTCAAAGCGCAGGCGCGGATCGGGATCGCGGAACAAGAGCACCGCACCACGCCCCTCGTCTGCGATGATTTGCATCGCACGGGGCAGCTCATCCGCAGGGCTGGGGCCAAGGCCCAGAATATCCTCAAGCGCGTTGATCGCGTGGGTGCGCACCAAGACGGGTGCCTGTGTCGTCAAATCACCCTTGGACAACACAACATGGTCGGTCCCGCTGATCTGATCGGTGAAAATCTGCATCTTCCACTCGCCGCCATAGGCCGACGTCACAGTGCGGCTGTCGCGCTCAACCAGCAGGTTATCATGCTTGTGCCGGTAGGCAATCAAGTCGCTGATCGTGCCGATCTTCATGTCGTGCTCTTTGCAGAACGCCACAAGATCCGGCAGCCGCGCCATAGTGCCGTCGTCTTTCATAATCTCGCAGATCACGCCCGAGGGATGCAAACCAGCAAGCCGCGAAATATCAACGGCAGCTTCGGTGTGGCCCGCGCGCACCAGCACGCCACCGTCGCGCGCACGCAAGGGAAACACGTGACCGGGCGTTGCGATATCGACCGCACCCAGTTCCTCGTTGATCGCCACCTTCACCGTGAGTGCCCGATCGGCCGCAGAAATCCCCGTTGTCACGCCTTCGCGCGCCTCGATCGACACGGTAAAGGCCGTCTCGTGACGGGCCGAGTTATTGACGGCCATCATGGGCAAACCCAGCTTGCTGATGCGTTTTGCGGTCATCGGCAAACAGATCAAACCGCGCCCGTGTGTGGCCATAAAGTTGATCGCATCGGCATCGGCAAACTGTGCGGGGATCACCAGATCGCCTTCGTTTTCGCGGTCCTCATGGTCTACCAGAACGAACATCCGGCCTTGGCGCGCCTCTTCGATGATGTCCTCAATCGGGGAAATCACCGACGACAATTCGGCCTCGACGGGTCCGGGCGTTTCAAATTGCATGGCACATTCCTCTTTAATCGCTTGCCGGATCACATAGCCCACCATGCACCGCTTTGCCAGAGCACGCACACCCCCGCCCCCGTTTCATTTTGTCAAATAAACTCAATTCCCCAAGGTCATTCACGCGCAACCGTCTCGCGTTAGGCACCGGCCCCAAAATACCGGGCAGCCTCCAGATAACCTGCGGCCTTGCTTGCAGCACACCAGTCCCGCTCAAAGGCGGTATCGCCGATGATCAACACCTGATCACCGACCAAGTTGCGCTGGCGAACGACGTCACTCAAATGATCCCGCATTTCTGCCCAACTGTCTGTAAACGTCGGTGCCTGCCCTGCGTGGTTGATCACAGGGTTCGCTGTCTCAAATGCCATTGGCACCAACGGGCGGTGCACCAGTGCCAGCTTTTGCGCGCCCTGCACGGCGTCCAACACGGTTGCCTGGGCGACAGGTATCTGCGGGGCATGCGCATGAACGACCCGCAACGCATTGTTTGAAAACAGCAGCGCGAGAATATCGCGCCCCGTGGCCTGCCGGATCGCTGCATAGGCTTTGTAGTCCAGCCCCAGTTCGCGGGCCCGCTTTACACGCATCTTGACCACCATCAGCGGGATCGTCTTGGGCATTGCAGCCTCGCGCGCCTTTTGCCACTGAAACGCCCGCCATTTTTGCCCGCGCTCCATGCTCGGCCCTTGGTTATGGCCTATCCCCGCGATCACGACATTTCTGCCAGACGGGCCACATAACGCGCCAGCGTATCGATCTCGAGGTTGATGCGGTCTCCCACAGCTACATCACCCCATGTCGTCACTTCCTTGGTGTGCGGGATAAAGTTGATGCCGAAATCACAACCGTTGACCTCGTTCACCGTCAGCGACGTTCCGTTCAACGCGACAGACCCTTTGGGCGCAATGAACCGCGCAAGGTCTTTGGGCGCGCGCAAGGTCACACGGGTGCTGTCGCCCTCGTCACGCATGGCGACCACCTCGGCCACACCGTCGACGTGACCCGACACGATATGCCCGCCCAGTTCATCACCGACTTTCAAGGCCCGCTCGAGGTTCAGCCGTTGCCCCGGTTTCCACTCACCCAGATTGGTCATCTGAACCGTTTCGGCGCTGATCTGGACTTCGTACCAGCCGGGGCCCAGATCAACGACCGTCAAACAGACGCCATCACTGGCAATCGAGGCCCCCATGTCGATCCGGCCCGTGTCATATCCCGTCTCTATCCGTGCGCGCAGGTCACCTTCTTGGGTCAGCGTTGCGATCTTTCCGATGTCGGTAATAATTCCTGTAAACATTGGCAGCCCTTTTATATATTATCCAAAGAATTAGACCGACCCCAAGGGCATGACAAGTCCGCAACCGCGTCACAATTTGGCCCGGATCATGTGATTGTTTACGAGTTGTCCAGAATAGGCTGAAAGCGCGAGATGAGTTCCACCCAACCCAAAACTCAGGTTTTCCTGTTTTTGCAAGGACCGCATGGCCCTTTCTTTAACAGGCTTGGCAAGATGTTGCGTCTTGCCGGGGCCGAGGTGTGGCGCGTGGGGTTTAACGCTGGCGACCGGGCATTCTGGTTTCATCCGAGCAGCTATATCCCGTTTCGGGGTAAATCTGACGCATGGAAAGACACCTTTGTTGCGCTGCTCGCCGACAAGGGTGTCACCGATGTCGTGCTTTACGGCGACACAAGGCCCATTCACGCCCAAGCCGTGATCGAAGCCAAAGCCCGCGGCCTGACCGTGCATGTTTTTGAAGAAGGCTATATGCGGCCCTATTGGGTCACGTACGAACGGGGTGGATCAAACGGAAATTCACGTCTGATGGACATGACGATCGAGCAAATGCAGACCGCATTGGCCAATTCCGACATGGAAGCCCCCCTGCCGCCCGGTCACTGGGGGGATATGCGCCAGCATGTATTCTACGGCGCACTTTACCATTGGTTCATCATGTTCCGGAACGGTGATTACCGCAATTTCCGCCCCCACCGCAGCATCCCCGTGACCAAGGAGTTCAGCCTATACGTCAAACGTCTGCTGCTGATGCCGATCCTTGCGCTCGACCGCCTGATCGCGACGCTACGCATTCGTCTGGGCGGGTTTCCCTACCATCTGGCGCTGCTTCAGCTTGAACATGACAGCTCGTTTCAGGAACACTCCCCCTTCGAGACGATGGCCGATTTTCTGGAAGTTGTCTTGGAAGGCTTCGCCAAAGGCGCGCCACGACATCACCATCTGGTCGTCAAGGCACACCCGCTAGAAGATGGCCGCGTACCCGTGCGCCGCGATATCAAGCGGATAGCCAAGCAACTGGGTGTGGCGCACCGGGTCCATTATGTGCGCGGCGGCAAGCTGGCCCAGCTTTTGAATGATGCACGCACGGCAGTGACCGTAAATTCTACCGCTGGCCAACAAGTGCTGTGGCGCGGCATTCCGCTCAAGGTGTTTGGGCGGGCTGTCTATGCCAAGCCAGAATTCGTTTCAGACCAGACCTTGCCGGAATTTTTCGCCGCAGCGTCCCGGCCCGACAACAAGGCCTACAAAGACTACCGCCGCTATCTGCTTGAAACTTCTCAGCTTCCAGGCGGGTTTTACGCAGCACGCGCACGCACGCAATTGATGCGCCAGGTCGTCGATATGATGCTGGCCAAGGACGATCCTTACGATGCTCTGGAAAGGGGCACCGCGGCACCAAGGCAACAGTTGCGCGTTGTCACCTAGACCAGACCGTTCCAAACAGTAGCTTTTTCATCTCGACTGCGCTAGCGTAGTAATAATTACGTCGAAACAATCGGCGAATTTGAGGCAGAGTTTGAATAGGTCGAGGAGACCGGGCAGTGAAATCCGTACCTTTCCGGTGGGCGCGTCCCATCGCAGTTTTTGCGGCTGTGGCCGTGATATCGTCATGTGGCCTTCCTCAGGTTGGCCCGAATAAGCGTCAGATTTACGCAGGTTCCGTGCAACGCGAAGGCGATGCCTTTATTGTTGCAGTCAATGATCGGGTCTCGCGCGCCACCGCCGTGACGCCGGCATTGGGTTTCAGTCAAACATTCATCAACGCAGGTCAAATCGGATCCGACACGATCAGCGCTGGCGATACGCTGGGTCTGACGATTTGGGAAAACGTCGACGATGGCCTGTTGGCAGCCCAAGGCGGCAACGCCACCCAGCTTGAAGAGGTGCAGGTCGACGGGGCTGGCTTTATCTTTGTGCCCTACGCAGGACGGATCAAGGCCGCCGGAAATTCACCCGAAGCCATCCGCCGCATTATTACGCAACGCCTGTCCGAACAAACGCCCGATCCGCAGGTCCAAGTGCGCCGCATTGCAGGCGACGGCGCTACTGTTTCATTGATTGGTGCCGTGGGTGCCCAAGGCGTATATCCGATTGAACGCCCGACCCGGACATTGTCTACCATGCTGGCGCAAGCGGGCGGTGTGTCGATTACGCCGGAAATCGCGCAGGTTACTGTCCTTCGTGGTGGGCAAAAGGGCAAAATCTGGTTCGAGGATCTGTATCAACACCCCGAGCTTGACATCGCCTTGCGCGGTGGCGACCGTATCTTGGTCGAAGAAGACACCCGGTCTTTCATTGCTTTGGGGGCCACAGGCTCGCAGCGGCAGGTTCCCTTTGAATCCCAAAACCTTTCGGCGCTTGAAGGGATCGCACAAGTCGGCGGCCTCAGCTCGGCCACGGCGGATCCGACGGGGGTCTTCGTATTTCGCAACGAGCCCGCCGAGATCGCCGCCCAAGTTCTGGGCCGCAACGATCTTGAGGGCGCGCAACGTCTTGTCTACGTTCTGGATTTGACCAAACCCAACGGGATGTTCATGGCGCGTGACTTTGTGATCCGCGACGATGACACGCTTTATGTCACCGAAGCGCCGTTTACCCAATGGACCAAGGTTATCACGTCGATCACCGGTGCCGCAGGCTCTGTCAGCGGGCTTGCCGATACGGCCAATACGTTCTCGGGGAATTGATCTGATCCCATGGCTTTAGGGCCTGAAATATACGATATCCAGGCCGCCGGACCTGAAAAGGACCGGCGGCTTTTCGTGTATAACGGCGGGTTTCTTACGCAAAAACGCGTGCGACGGATCTTGAAATTATCCGGCCATTCCATTCATCTTGGCCTGCCCGGCGAAACCGATCACGTCGCGGTTTGGGGTAATTCGCCGACCGCACATCGCGGTCTTAGCATTGCGGCAAAACGCGGCGTGCCGGTCGTGCGCATCGAGGACGCAATGCTGCGTTCGCTTTTCCCCGGTCGCGCGGGCGAGCCACCTTTGGGTTTGTTGATTGACAGCAAGGCCGCACATTTTGACCCCACCCGCCCCTCTGATCTGGAAACCCTTCTGGCAACCCATCCTTTGGATGACACCGCCCTTTTGGACCGTGCGCGTGGCTGCATCGCGCGCATCATCGAAGATCATCTGACCAAATACACAGCCTTTGACACCACAGCCACAGCACCCAAGCCCGGTTATGTGCTGGTAATCGACCAGACGCGCGGCGATGCGTCGGTGGTCGCATCGGGTGCCGACCGCGCACGTTTTTTGGAAATGCTGGTTTTTGCCCAACAGGAAAACCCCGGCACGCGCATCTTGATCAAAACGCACCCCGAAACTGCAAAAGGCTACCGTTCTGGCCATTACGGGCCTGAGGACGCGAACGACCGCATCACCTTGTGGTCTGATCCGATCAGCCCCTGGACATTGTTCGAGGGGGCGGTGCGCGTCTATGCCGTCTCGTCCCAGATGGGCTTCGAGGCGATTTTCGCGGGTCACAAACCGCGCATTTTTGGCCAGCCCTTTTACGCAGGCTGGGGTTTGACCGAGGACGAATTCCCCGTCCAGCGCCGCCAACGCAAGCTGACCCGTGCCCAGCTTTTCGCCGCTGCGATGATTTTGTACCCCACATGGTACGACCCGCACCGCGACCGGTTGTGCGAAGTCGAAACTTCGTTAGACGCCCTTGCCGCGCTCACGCGCGCGTGGCGCGAGGATCACCTTGGCTGGGTCGGCTCTGCCATGCGACTGTGGAAACGGCGCCCCTTGCAACGGTTCTTTGGCACGTGGACGCCAGTGATATTCGAAGATGATCCGGCCTGGGCACGGTCAGCGGGCAAGCCCTGGATGGTCTGGGCGGGCAAGGCCGATATCGGCCACCGCGACGCCATCAGGATCGAGGATGGTTTCTTGCGGTCGCGCGGGTTGGGGGCAGATCTGATTCCGCCCTTGTCGCTGGTATGCGATGATTTGGGCATCTACTATGACCCCCGCCAGCCCAGCCGTCTAGAAAAATGGATCGAGGCCCGCCAAAACCTGCGCCCCGATCAGCACCTGCGCGCCAGCCGCTTGCTGGCCACGCTGCGCGAAAAGCGACTGAGCAAATATAACTTGGGGGGCGGCACGGCACTGGACGACCTGCCAGAGGGGCGACGCATCTTGGTGCCCGGTCAGGTCGAGGACGATGCATCTATCAAGACCGGCACTGATGTGGTTGCTACCAACAGCGCTTTGTTGCAAGCCGCAAGGGGTGCCAACCCTGACGCCGTGATCCTTTATAAGCCGCATCCCGACGTCGAGGCAGGGCTGCGCTCAGGTGGGCTGGATACCCCTGATCTGGCGGATAGGGTGTTGAATCACGCAGACCCAATCGCCCTTTTGGACCATGTTGACGAAGTCTGGACCATGACCTCGCTTTTGGGCTTTGAGGCTTTGGTGCGCGGGGTCAAAGTCGTGACTTTCGGGGCGCCGTTCTACGCGGGATGGGGGCTGACAGAGGATCGTGGCGATATTCCACCACGCCGCCGCGCAACCGTCAGTCTGGAAGGGTTGGCCCATGCCACGCTGATCGATTACCCGCGATATTTTGATCCGCGCACCGCCAGCCCCTGCCCCGTCGAGGTCGTGCTGGACCGGCTTGCCACAGGCGATCTGCCGCATCCCGGTCTTGCCAATCGGCTGCTGGCAAAGCTGCAAGGTGTGTTTGCCACAAAGGCGCATTTGTGGCGAAAGGGCTAGCGTCCTTTGCAGGGGTCTGAATGGGGGCCAGCCCCCAAACCCCCGGGATTTAGAACCATTTGGAAGACGCGGGTTAGGTACGTTCCCAGACATGCAGGATATCAGGCCCGATGACACGGGTCGATTGAAGGTTGAACCGGGGCGCATTGCCGAGACGCGACAGGCCAAGCGGCCCGATCGCCGGGATGCCATCAGATCCAATAGCAAGGCCCGCCGTGAACCCCACAAGCTGATCGACAAGCCCGGCCTTGAGCAGCGATGCCGCAAGACCCCCGCCGCCCTCGCAGAAAATGCGGGTCAGGCCATGGCGGCCCAGGTTTTGCAAAAGATCAGCCGGATCAAGCTGACCTGCATGGATGGCGCAGGGGATCATAGTGGCACCGAGTTGTTGCCACGTCTTTACAAGCTGCGGGTCCGCTGTGGGGCCATGGCACAGGATCAGCGGGATCTCTGCGGCTGTTTGTGCAAGCGTGCTGTTGAGGGGCAAATCGAGGTGCTTGCTGACAACGACGCGGGCAGGTTGGCGCGCAATGCCCAGATCGCGCACCGTCAGGCTGGGATCATCTTTACGAGCAGTTCCGCCCCCGACCATCACCGCGTCATGGCGCGCGCGCATCAAATGCACCAAACGGCGGGCGGGTGCTCCGGTGATCCATTGGCTTTCACCGCTGGCCGTGGCGATACGTCCGTCAAAGCTGCTGGCTAGTTTCAGGGTCACCATCGGGCGGTCCAGATCGACTTTTGAGAAAAAACCAATATGCGACGCGCGGGCTTCACGCTCGAGCAACCCAACCTCGACCGCGATACCCGCCGCCCGCAGCATCGCGACGCCCTGCCCGCTCACGCGCGGATCACTGTCGGTGCAGGCAATGACCACACGCGCGACATTTGCGTCGATCAACGCCTGTGCGCAGGGCGGCGTCTTTCCGGTATGGGCGCAAGGCTCTAGCGTGACATAGGCAGTCCCACCCTTGGCCAAGGCACCTGCCTGAGCGAGTGCTACGGTCTCAGCATGAGGGCGGCCCGAGGGTTGTGTCCAGCCGCGCCCGACAATGCGGCCGCCGTGAACAATGACACAGCCGACTGCCGGGTTGGGCCAGACAGCCCCCATCCCACGCTGGCCCAACGATAGCGCAAGCGCCATAAAACGGGTGTCAGCGGCGAAGGTCACTCTTCGGGGGGGGCGTCGGGGCGCAATTCCTGTACGAACTTGTCAAAGTCATCTGCCGCCTGGAAGTTCTTGTAAACGCTGGCAAAACGGACGTAGGCAACCGTATCGATGCGCGCCAGCGCCTCCATCACGATCTCGCCGATCTGTTTGGAGCCGATGTCGGTTTCGCCCATGCTTTCCAGACGTCGCACAATCCCCGAAATCATCTGATCGATCCGCTCAGGATCTATCGGGCGTTTCTGCATGGAGATCCGGATGGAGCGTTCCAGCTTGTCGCGGTCGAAATCCTCGCGCTTGCCTGACGTCTTGATCACCACCAGATCGCGCAGTTGAACGCGCTCATAAGTTGTGAAACGGCCACCACAGGCCGGACAAAAGCGGCGGCGACGGATGGATACATGATCCTCTGCCGGGCGGCTGTCTTTTACTTGAGTGTCGATATTTCCGCAAAACGGGCAGCGCATCGCCGGTCCCCTTTATTTTCTGATCTGCCTCAATAGTGGGGCTCTTCGCCCTCTTGACTAACGGTATAGGACACCCGCGAGGTTTTGGGTAGTGGCGAAATGCATCCCTAAATGTTGTGTGAGCCAACAGTGACATGAACCCAACAGGTGCTTTATGCGTTGATCAAATGAACCAATAAAATACAGGAGATTTCCATGACCAAGACGCTATTCATCACAGGGGCATCAAGCGGCATCGGGGCAGCGACCGCCAAGGCAGCAGCAGCTTCGGGCTGGAATGTGGGATTGTTTGCGCGCAGCAAAGAAAAACTGGATGCGCTGGCAAAGGAGATCGGCGATCAGGCGGTGGCTTTGCCGGGGGACGCAACATCCTACGATGAACAAAAAGCTGCGATGGATGCTCTTGCTGATAAATTCGGCCAGATTGACGCCGTATTTGCCAATGCGGGGCGCGGTACATCCCAAGCCGGCACGGAAAACGGCGACCCGGATGACTGGAAAAACATGGTTGATCTGAACGTTATGGGCGCGCTGTACACGGCACATGCGGCGATGCCGTATTTGCGCAAAACAACGGGGCAATATGTTGTGACCGGATCAGCGGCCGGGCGTCGCCATATCAAAGGGTCAATTTACGGCGCGACCAAGTTCTTTATTCACGGGTTTGCTGGCAATCTTGCCGATGAAATGGCCGAATGGGGCGGCAGATGCATGGTCGTGTCGCCCGGCATGGTGAACACCGCGTTCTTTGACGAGGCCAAACCGGACAAATTGCAACCGGATGACGTCGCCTCTGCTGTGATGCACGCGTTGAATGCGCCGGCCCATGCGGCGATACGCGAAATTCATCTGATGCCCGTAGGTTAATTTGCGTTGAAATGTGCGGCGACGCGTCTTGAATGGGGCGCGTCGCGGTGTTCAAACAGATATATGCCCTGCCATGTTCCCAGCATCATGCGGCTTGCTTGCACCGGAATACTAAGGGTTACTGGTAACATGGCGGCCTTGATGTGGGCGGGCATATCATCGGGCCCTTCCAATGTGTGGCGCAGATAAGCCATCGAAGGGTGATCGCTGCGCGGCACAGCCCGACTGAAAAACGCGAGCAGGTCGCGCTGAACATCAGGATCGGCATTCTCTTGGATCAGCAGCGAAGCAGACGTGTGTCGGACCATCAACGTCAAAACTCCGTCACCCTGCCCGACCAGCCAGTCCGCGACCCATGGCGTGATCTCGTAAAGTCCGGGGCCGTGGGTGGTTTGTTCAAATTCTGTGATCATGCGGCGAAACCTATCATGGAGCTGCGAAGGCCACAGGTCTGCGACCCACGCGACTATCGGTCGAACATGGTCAAATCATGGATTGGACAGAACTCATGAGCTTGTCCCACACCGATGTTCAGACTTGGTTTACGCACACTGACGGAATAGGATTTGAAGGGCGGCGATGCCAGGTCGGCCGCGTTCAAGGTAAAGGTGACGCCTGTTCGCCCCGGCACGCTGACCGAAGGCCCACGCGGCGTTTTGACGTACATGCGTTGCCCGCCCGCGGCACCGACACGGTCCTGCGCATAGCTGGCGGCGGCACACCATATACCACGCGCGCCTTCGCCATTAGCCTCGATCACCTCAAAACTCGACGCAGTCAAAGGAAAGACGATAAGCTCGTTCTCGGCTTCGAAACCTTGTGCGGCACCCGCAACAGGAAACGCTGCACAAATAGACGCAAAGATGAATGACCGCATATTATACCCTCCAAAACTACTAAGTTTTAGGTAGCTTTGTTTGGTCTTTCGCAAAATCACAGGTGGGTGACCACGACAAGTTTCGATTGGTGCCGGTTGTAGAATACGAAGAAGGGCGGAGTATCCCCCGCCCTTCTGCCGACTGTAAATGCGTATTGCGTTATTGATCCAAAAACGACCGCAGCTTGCGCGACCGGCTGGGATGCTTGAGCTTGCGCAGCGCTTTGGCTTCGATCTGACGGATCCGTTCGCGCGTCACGCTGAACTGCTGGCCAACTTCTTCCAGCGTGTGGTCGGTGTTCATGCCGATGCCGAAACGCATCCGCAGAACGCGTTCTTCACGCGGCGTAAGCGACGCGAGAACCCGCGTCGTCGTTTCCTTGAGGTTCTCCTGAATTGCGCTGTCCAAGGGCAGCACGGCATTCTTGTCCTCGATGAAATCGCCAAGCTGGCTGTCTTCTTCGTCGCCAATCGGGGTTTCCAGCGAAATCGGCTCCTTGGCGATTTTCATCACCTTGCGGACCTTTTCCAAAGGCATTTGCAGCTTTTCTGCTAATTCCTCTGGTGTTGGCTCGCGACCAATTTCGTGCAGCATCTGACGGCCCGTGCGCACGAGTTTGTTGATCGTTTCGATCATGTGCACAGGAATACGGATGGTGCGCGCCTGATCCGCGATGGACCGCGTGATCGCCTGACGGATCCACCACGTTGCATAGGTCGAGAATTTATAGCCGCGACGGTATTCAAACTTATCCACAGCCTTCATCAGGCCAATGTTGCCTTCCTGAATAAGGTCGAGGAATTGCAAACCACGGTTGGTGTATTTCTTGGCGATCGAAATCACCAGACGCAGGTTCGCTTCGACCATTTCCTTCTTGGCTTGGCGGGCTTCTTTTTCGCCCTTCTGAACCTGCTGCACGATGCGGCGGAATTCCGAGATATCAAGCCCGACATACTGACCAACCTGCGCCATATCCGAGCGCAACTCATCCACCTTGTCAGCGGAGCGTTCGATGAACATCTGCCAGCCACGGCCAGCTTTTTCGGCCATCCGCTCCATCCAGTTCGGATCCAGCTCGTAGCCACGGTATTCGTCAACGAATTCCTTGCGGTTGATACGCGCCTGATCCGCCAACTTAACCATAGCAGAATCGATCTGCATGATGCGACGGTTGATCCCGTAAAGCTGGTCAATCAACGCCTCGATACGGTTGTTGTGCAGGTGCAATTCGTTCACCAGCAACACGATTTCCGACCGAACCTTTTGATATTCGTTTTCGTCTTTCTTCGAGAATGACCCGTCTTCATTCAGTGTTGCAGAAATCCGCTTGTCCTGAATTTCGCTCAATCTGACATAATCGTTCGCGATGATGTCCAGCGCCTCAAGCACTTGCGGCTTCAGCGCGGCTTCCATCGCGGCCAGCGACATGTTGGCCTGTTCATCTTCGTCGTCGTCGTCGTCGCTGGAGATGGGATTACCATCGGCGTCAACTTCGTTTGTGTCCTCGGTCGTCTTGGTCTCGGTCCCCGTGACAACGGGCACTACGGGTGTGGTTTCCTCGTCGCCCATCTGGGTGCCAAAGGTTGCTTCAAGGTCGATGACATCGCGCAGCAAAATGTCTTCGGACAAAAGTTCGTCGCGCCAGATCGTGATCGCCTGAAAGGTCAGCGGGCTTTCACAAAGCCCGGCAATCATCGTGTTGCGCCCTGCCTCAATCCGCTTGGCGATCGCAATCTCGCCCTCACGGCTCAGCAGCTCAACCGATCCCATTTCGCGCAGGTACATACGCACAGGGTCATCCGTGCGATCCAGTTTTTCCGAGGTGGACGCCGACAGCGTCACATCGCGGTTGTTGTCCGCCGTGGCCAGATCGGTACCGCCTTTGGCATCCTCTTCCTCGGCATCCTCGTCTTCAATGATGTTGATGCCCATTTCAGACAGCATCGACATCACGTCTTCGATCTGCTCCGAACTTACCTGTTCGGGCGGCAAAACCGTGTTCAGCTGATCATAGGTGATATAGCCCTTTTCACGGGCGTCACCGATCATCTTCTTTACGGCGGCTTGGCTCATGTCCAGCGAATGGCCGGCATCCTGATCGTCAGACTTAGTGTCTTCGTTGGTATCTTTGGCGGCCATCAAAACTTCCTCCAGCGAATGCGCGCGAATCACCCACGGTGATTCGAATTATTCGAATCATGCGGGTTTCCGGGTGATTCTTAAACCCGTTACCCTGATTTTTATTAAACATCCCGACGAAAAAGCCACGCCGGGGTCATTTCTTGTCTTTGGAACCGGTCCCACGGATCGACCCTATCAACGCATCAAAAGTGCTGCGCTCGTCCCGGCTGATATGCGCGCCATTTTCGGCGATGTCATATTCTGCCGTATCTTCCTGCCCGCTGCGCTGTGCGCGATCGGCGTTTCGGGCGGCCTCGCTTAATCTCCACGTCAATCCTTCGTCGGCGACCCCCGTCAAATCCTCCACGGCATCGGCAATTTCAGCATCCAAACCGCGCACCGCCTCAAGCTTGCCCAGCTCTTCGGCAACAGTCATGCGGGTCATTTCAATGTTCCCGGGGGATCTTATGCACGGGGTCACTGCAACGTGGCGCTGAGACGTCAGATTTTCAAGGGTCTGCTCGCCCAGTGCGCTGTAAATCTTTTCGCGCAACGTGGCTGGTGGCTCGTGCACGTGTCGCAGCATCAGATCGCGTATTTGTGCATGATCGCGGTGATCGCAACGCATTGCCGCCAAGCCATCCTCGAACTCTTCCACCAGTTGCGGGCAGCCAAGCAGCGCACATAAAATGACCGCTTCACGCAAATGCTCTGTCGCGCCCAGACCAGCAGCTGTCACCAACATGGATGATTTCGCACTGGGCGAGGGCCCTTGGGGTGCGGCGGTCCAGCGCCCTTGCCCGCCCCCCCGCTGGCCGGGCACAAACTGTTTCTTGGCCTGCTGGGGCCGGAAAAGCTGCCAACGCAAGTCTTTGATCTCTTGTCCGTAGTGGCTGCGAATCGACTGATCTTTGATCAGCATGATCTTTTCTCGCAGCGCCTTGTCCAACGCCGCCTTACGCTCGGGGCTGTCAAAAACGCGGCCTTCGGTTTCACGTTGCCACAACAGACGGACCATCGGCATCGCATTATCCAGCAGCTTTTGGACGGCAGGCGCGCCATGGGCGCGCAGCAAATCATCGGGGTCCTGCCCCTCGGGCATCATCGCAAACCGCAGGCTTTGCCCGGCCTCAAGCAGGGGCAGCGCCAGATCAATCAACCGCATCGCGGCGCGTTGGCCCGCCGTGTCACCGTCCAACGTGATGATCGGCTCAGGCGAAATCCGCCATAACATCTGCAACTGGCTCTCGGTGATGGCCGTGCCAAGCGGGGCAACCGAAGCGCCAAACCCGGCCTGCACCAGCGCGATAACGTCCATATAGCCTTCGGCTACCAGCAAAGGTTGCCCCTGCCCCGCCGCCGTGCGCGCATCCTTGACGTTGTAAAGACTGCGGCCCTTATCGAACAGCTCGGTCTCGGGCGAGTTGAGGTATTTCGCATTGTCATTGGGGTCCATCGCCCGACCGCCAAAAGCAATTGCGCGCCCTCGCGCATCCCGGATCGGATAGATGATCCGCCCGCGAAACGTATCATACGGCCGCCCGCCCTTAGTCGATGGCTTGGCCAGCCCCGCGCCAAAAATCAGATCGTCCTCGACGCCCTTGGCCTTCAGATGATCCCACAAGCCTTGCCACTGATCTGCGGCAAAGCCGATCTCCCAACGCTCCAGCGTCTGCGCATTCAAGCCACGTCGCGCCAGATAGTCCCGCGCAGCACCCGCAGCACCTGTTTGCAGCTGCAAACGAAAGAACTGAACGGCCTGTTCCATCACCTCGGCCAATTGCGTGCGCTTGTCCGCCTTTTCCTGCGCGCGCGGGTCTTGCTTTGGCACAGGCATACCGGCCTCACGGGCCAAAATCTCGACCGCCTCCATAAAGCTCACATTTTCGGTCTCGCGGACAAAGGAAATCGCGTCGCCTTTCGCGTGACACCCAAAGCAATAATAGAACCCCTTGCGGTCATCGACGTGAAAGCTGGCAGATTTTTCCTGATGGAAGGGGCACGGTGCCCACATGTCGCCCTTGCCCTGATTGGATTTGCGCGCATCCCACATAACCTTGCGGCCCACCACCTGCGAAAGGCTGGCGCGGCTGCGCAGTTCGTCCAGAAATCCAGGGGGCAAGCTCATAAGTTTATATATTGGTCCCGCCCACTCAGAGTCCAGAACCCGATGCGTAAAACCGCTGTTTCATTTTGCCAAATAAACTCCGGGGGAATTGCCCGACAGGGCAATGGGGGCTGGCCCCCTACAATGGCCATCGACTGAACCGGCTTACCGCGTGAGGCACAGTTCTTTCCATGCGCCAGCCAGATCATTGGCCCTGACGTCGCGCATTGGCATCTCGTAAACCCAAGGGGCGACGAGAGGTATAACCGCGTTATACTTCTCAGGCCACGCCGGGGCCGTCGCCTTGACATGCTCGGGTACAGCACGTTCTTTCACACGCTCGATGCGGGCTTGGCGCACCGCTTCGACGACATCCGCCTGATAGGTGCAATCCATTTCCCTGTCGTCTGCAGCCCAGGCAGGTGCCGCAAAACCCAGCAAGCTTGCCGAAATCATTACCAAAACAGCCTTCATCTTCACGTCTCCAACTCTTCACTCGGCGCAGAATACCCATCCAAAATAAAGCTAGGTGCGCCGCGATGCGACAGCTTGCATCGCCGTCCCCAATTCATCCACCAAGGTAGAGGCCATTGAGCGGAATACAAGGATCATGAAACTGTTAACACCCGTTCTTGTGATAGAAGCCATCATATGACCCAGTTGCGTGCGCACCGTATGTCCACGCTTGAAATGACCTGCGCGCAGATCCACGGGCACCATCCGCGCCAACACATCTGCGGACGCCGCGCCGCTTAGTGAAACGGCGCACCACCCATCGCTTTGATCGACCAAAGCAGCCGTTTCTTTCAACCTCTCCTCAGGTGCAGGCCCGATCAGCAAAGCCTGATTCAGGCCAAACCAGATGCACCGATCTCCATCCTTTCCCGTACTTCTGTTAGGTTTTGGAAATGCCACGCCATGGGCTGCCTCCAGCGCGTTTGATACCGCAGCATCATCGCCAAATCCCATCACCGAGGTTACATGCCCCAGATCAAGCTCGGTAACCGTCGCCGCCCCGTGGGTCAGCGGCAGCATATCGCCGCAAGGTGTTCGTGCTTTCAATTCAGCCACGGGCACGCCCTCCCTCTTGGTCAAAGAACACAGGCGGGCATATTTCCACCTCGACCTCCAATTCGCGCAAATGATCCACCACGCGCATGACTTCGCCGTAGCGATCGGGGCCGTTCTTGACGAACCCCAATCCTACATAACTGCCAATCTCGGGCGAAAAACAGACCGAGGTGACATAGCCTTGGTAATTCTCGCGCACCGCTTCTGCGTCCTTGGCAAATATATGTGCACCCGCACTCAGCAGCTTGACCGCACCGACCGGCTTCATCCCCACCAGCCGTTCGCGATCTGCGGCGACCAAACCGGTGCGTGCCGCCATCACCTTGCCGATGCAGTCCTTTTTGGCGCTGATCATATCCGCCATGCCGACATCAAACGCGGTCGTGCGCCCATGGATTTCCGCATGGGTGATAAAGCCCTTTTCGATGCGTAGCACATTCAGCGCCTCCATCCCGTAGGCTCCACCGCCCAGCCCTTCGGCCCGCGCGACCAACTCACGAAACAGACTGTCGCCATAGCGCGAGGGGATCGCGATTTCATAGGCATGCTCCCCCGAGAACGAGATGCGGAACAGCCGCCCCTTGACGCCCAGCACCGACACATCCCCGCAGGCCATAAAGGGCCAGCTGTCATTATCAATCGCCGCGTCCAACACCCCGTTCAGCAGCTCACGCGCCTTTGGCCCGGCAATGGCAAACTGCGCCCATTGCTCGGTGACAGAGGTCATCGCGACCTGCCATTCAGGATGCAAACATTGCGCGACAAATTCCAGATGCTTCATCACCGCGCCCGCCGCAGCCGTGGTGGTGGTCATTACAAAGTGTTGATCCCCCAGCCGTGCACAAGTGCCGTCATCCATCACCGTCCCGTCTTCGCGCAGCATCAAACCGTAGCGCACGCGCCCGATTTTCAGCGTTGAGAACGTGTTGGTATAGACAAAATCCAACAGCTTTCCCGCATCCGGCCCCTGAATGTCGCTCTTGCCCAAAGTGGACACATCGCACACCCCAACGGCGCGGCGCACATACCCCACTTCGCGGTCGCACGACTGCCGCCAGGTCTTTTCCCCCGCCTTGGGGAAATAGCTGGGCCGGTACCACAGCCCCGCCTCGATCATCGGCGCGCCCGCCTCGACGCTGGCCCGATGCGAAGTGGTAAAGCGCTGCGGGGCAAAGCCCGCGCCCTGTGCGCCCGCCCCCATCGACGCAATACTGACGGGGCTATAGGGCGGCCTAAACGTCGTGGTCCCTGTCTCGGGGATGCCGCGCCCGGTGGCATCGGCCAGCACCGCTAGGGCCCCCACATTCGAATTCTTGCCCTGATCCGTGGCCATCCCTTGCGTAGTATAACGCTTCATATGCTCGACCGAGCGGAAGTTTTCGACCGCCGCCTGCTTGATGTCCTTCACGCTCACATCGTTCTGGAAATCCAGCCATGCCCGCCCCTTGCCCGCCACCGCCCAAAGCGGCTCCATCCGGTAGGGCGCGTCCTCGGCCTGCGGCAGCCCCACATCCGGCACCGCCTTGCCCAGCATGTCCAGCACCTTACCTGCGACTGCGGCCCCTTCAGCCAAACAGCCATGGGTCGAAAACGTGCCATTGCAGGCCCCTGCCGCGACCATCCCCGGAATGGACCCTTCGCTTGGGACAAAGGCCTGAATATCGGGCCGCCACGTGGGACGCCCGTTCATATGGCAGGTCAAATGCACCGTCGGATTCCAGCCCCCCGACATTGCCAGACAATCGGTCTGAATTTTCTCAGTGCCGCTGATGGTACGGATCGAAATGCTTTCCAGCTCTTTGCCGCCGCCCGTATTGAACACCTGCGCACCGCGGTAGATCGGGAAATCACCCGCGATCTTTACCTCGGCGCGGCTGTCGATATAGGCCGCGATCCGCACGCCTGCATCAGCCAAATCCTGTGCTGTGCGGTGGGCATCGTCATTATTGCCAAAAATCGTCAGCGCTTTGCCGGGGCTCACCCCCCAGCGGTTCAAATAGGCGCGCACCGCCCCCGCCGTCATGATGCCGGGCCGGTCGTTGTTCTGGAACGCAATGGGCCGCTCAATCGCACCGGCGGCCAGAATGCTATGCTTTGCCACAATCCGCCAAAAGCACTCAAGAGGTGCGCCTTTGCCGCGCCCGCCATGATGGTGGTTGACCCGTTCCAACGCGCCAAACGTGCCCTGATCGTAGGCCCCCGTCACCGTGGTGCGCGACATCAGGCGAACATTGTCCATGCCCCCCAGTTCCGCCACCGCATCCGCCGCCCAGACATGCCCCGGCTTACCGTCGATCTGATAGGTCTCGGCATTCAGCCGCCCGCCCATTAGCGCGTCCTCATCCGCCAAGATCACATCAGCACCCGCGCGCCCAGCCGTCAGCGCCGCCATCAGTCCCGCAGGCCCAGCGCCAATTACCAACACATCGCAAAACGCAAAGGCCCGCTCGTATGTGTCAGGGTTATGCGCCCCGCTCAGACCACCTAGGCCCGCCGCCCGCCGGATCACCGGCTCATAAAGCTTTTCCCAAAACTTGCGCGGCCACATGAAGGTCTTGTAGTAGAACCCGGCCCCAAGGAAGGGCGAGACCAGATTGTTCACCGCCATCACGTCAAAATCCAAAGACGGCCAGGCGTTCTGACTGCGCACGCGCAACCCGTCATAGGTTTCTTGCATGGTGGCGCGGACATTGGGGTCCGACGCTGCCCCCGTGCCCACAGTGATCAGCGCATTGGGCTCCTCGCTGCCGGCGGTCAAAACCCCGCGTGGACGGTGGTATTTGAACGACCGCCCCATCAAGGTCACATCATTGGCCAACAAGGCCGAGGCGACGGTATCGCCCTCAAACCCCTCATAGCCGCGCCCGTCGAAATGAAACGTCACCGGTGCGGATCGGTCAATCAGCCCCTTGCCCTTGATCCTCATGCCTTGCCCCCTTTGACATCCGCCGCCAAAGCCACCCGCGACACCGCATGGGTCACCGTGTTGCGCGTCACCACCAGCCACGCGCCGCACCCCGCTTCATGCTGCCACAAATCCCGCGTCTCGCCCGCCGGATTATCGCGCAAATGCAAATAGCTGTCCCAGGCATCGGCCCCAGCATCCTCCGCAGGACGCGCAAGCATGACCGCATCCCCCTGATAATAAAACTCACGCCGGTCCCGGCTTCCACAAATCGGACACTCAAGTCTCATACCAGCCCCCTATGAAAAGGCCCCAGCCCCTTCACCCTTTTAAAAATACTCAACTCCACGCCCACAACCCTCACCATCAATGCAGATTATGCTGCGAACCCGTGCCCTCTTCGTCCATCAAGCCAACCGCGGTGCGGAACCGGTCCAACCGGAACTTCGCGGCGGGCGCATGATGGTTTCCTGTCGCCATCAGATGTGCAAAGCTAAAGCCGGATCCCGGCACCGCCTTGAACCCGCCGTAACACCAGCCGCAATCAATGAACAAACCCTTGGTATCCGTCTTGTCGATGATGGGCGATCCGTCGGGCGTCATATCCATGATCCCGCCCCAACTGCGCAGCACTTTAGCCTTGCCGATCATCGGCATCAGGGTCATGCCCGCCTCCATCACATGCTCGGCCATGGGCAGGTTTCCACGGCTGGCATAAGAGGCGTAAAAATCCAGATCTCCGCCAAAGACCAACCCGCCCTTGTCGGATTGCGAGATATAGAAATGCCCCATGCCAAAGCTGACCACGTGATCAATGCACGGTTTTAGCCCTTCGGTGACAAAGGCCTGCAAGACGTGGCTTTCAATCGGCAAACGCATGCCCGCCATCGCCGCCACTTGGCCCGACCGCCCCGCAACAACGATCCCCACCTTCTTTGCCCTTATCGCGCCGCGCGTAGTTTGCACGCCGCGCACCTGACCGTTCTCGACATCAATGCCGGTCACTTCGCATTGCTGGATCAGATCAACACCCCGATCCGACGCGCCGCGCGCATAGCCCCACGCGACGGCATCATGGCGCGCCGTGCCGCCGCGCGGATGCAGCAGACCCCCGTAAATAGGAAAGCGCACATTGTCGAAATCGAGATAGGGTAGATGTTTGCGCACGCCGATCCGGTCCAGCAACACCGCATCATCGCCTTGATTGATCATACTGTTGCCGCGCCGCACAAAAGCATCGCGCTGCCCGTCGGAATGAAACAGGTTAATCAAACCGCGCTGCGAATGCATAACGTTGTAGTTAAGGTCCTCCTCCAGACCCTCCCAAAGCTTTAACGAATGGGAATAGAACTCCGAATTACCCTGAAGGAAATAATTGGCCCGCACGATCGTGGTGTTGCGCCCGACGTTGCCCCCCCCGAGATAGCCTTTCTCAAGCACGGCAACATTGGTCAGCCCGTGTTCCTTGGCCAAGTAATAAGCGGTGCTAAGCCCATGCCCGCCACCGCCAATAATGATCGCATCATATTCAGCTTTGGGTTCTGCGTCGCGCCAATGGGGTGCCCACCCCTTGTTGCCGGTCAAACCCTCGCGCAGCACGCGCCATCCTGAAAACCGCATGTCATTCTCCCAACCAAAGGTCTTGAGGGTTACTCAATCAACTCAAGGCGCAAGGTGCAATGGCTGGGCGGGCAATGGGCCGCATTTTGCGTCGCGGACGGGTCCGTCCGCGACAGTGTTATAGGCAATTTAGCGCTACAGGCCCTTTGCGCGGTAGCTTGCTGCAACTTTGCCGATACTCACCAGATAGGCCGCCGTGCGCAGATCCAAGACGTCGTCGCGGCTATGCCAGACATCAGCCATAGAGCGGTAGGCATCAACCATCGTGTCATAAAGACCGGACCGGACCAGTTCCAACTCATCCGCCCCGCGCAAGTACTTGTCTTTGAAGTTCGGGCTCAGCTGCCAGCCAACCCCGCTATCCGAGCTGAGCCGCTCAAGTTCGTCTACCAGCAGCTGGTGGCGGCTTTCCTCGTTGCGGCGCTGCATCCGGCCAAAGCGGATGTGGCTAAGGTTCTTGACCCATTCGAAGTAAGACACGGTCACACCGCCGGCGTTGGCATACATGTCAGGGATGATCACCACACCCTTGTCACGCAGAATTTCATCAGCACCCGCCGTCACTGGGCCATTCGCGGCCTCGACGATCAGGGGCGCTTGAATACGTTCGGCGTTTTCAAGGTTAATCACACCCTCCAAAGCCGCAGGGATCAGGATGTCACAGGCCCCTTCAAGCAAGGATGCGCCGTCTTCAACCATCTTGGCGTCTGGAAAACCCTTGATCGTGTCATGTTTGGCAATCCACTGATGGACCGCTTCGACGTCAAGACCATTCTCGTTATGCAGCGCGCCGTCGCGTTCAATGATCGCGGTGATCAGACAGCCGTCTTCCTCGCTCAGGAACTTGGCTGCATGATAGCCCACATTGCCCAAGCCCTGCATGATCACGCGCTTGCCCTTTAGCTTGCCCTCAAGTCTGGCCTTCTGAAGCCCTTTGGCGTCTTTGAAAAACGCATGCAGCGCAAATTGCACCCCGCGCCCGGTCGCTTCTGTACGGCCATGGATGCCGCCCGCGTTGATCGGCTTGCCCGTCACGCAGGCCACACCGTTGATATCGGTGGTGTTCATCCGCTTGTACTGATCCGCAATCCACGCCATCTCGCGCTCGCCGGTACCCATATCAGGGGCAGGCACATTTTGCGCAGGATTGATCATGTCGCGTTTGATCAGTTCATAGGCAAAACGGCGGGTGATCAACTCAAGCTCGTGATCATCATATTCACGTGGGTCAATGCAAAGGCCCCCCTTGGAACCCCCGAAAGGCGCCTCAACCAAAGCGCATTTATAGGTCATCAACGCCGCCAGCGCCTCCACCTCGTCTTGGTTGACGCCAAGACTGTAGCGGATCCCCCCCTTCACAGGCTCCATATGCTCGGAGTGTACCGATCGGTACCCGGTGAATGTCTGGATACCGCCGCGCAGACGGACCCCAAAACGCACCGTATAAGTGGCGTTGCAGACACGGATTTTTTCTTCCAGACCGGGCGACAGGTCCATCAAGGCGACGGCCCGGTTAAACATGATGTCAACGCTATCGCGAAAGCTGGGTTCGGTTGCGGAAGTCATTTCATAGCTCCTGTTTGGCAAATTTACCTGTCGAAAATTCAGGTGATCGCGCCGCCATGTTGACCATGACAACAAGAGTTTTAGAACCCGTAAACATCAATATCTGCGTACTTTTTAGGCAGAATGGAAACTTTTTTTGACGTTGATCACCATATTAAAATTCTCTCACCTTCGTTTCCTCATTCAAAACAATCAGGCGAAAACAAATCCTCTGGACACGAGATTTGGCAATTTTTCACGCATTTCAATGGTTTCCGCCCTATTCCGGCCATTTTCTTGGCGCATAAGTTGAGAAATCCGCAAACCAACGCGTGTCGAATGACCGTGCCGGGATGCAACGAGGGGAAAATCAATGTCGCCTGTGACGCAGACGAAAAACAAACTGACTGATGTACTTGCCGCAAAAGCGGCGCGCTTTGCCCGTGCAGAAGACGGTATCATGACCATCTGGGTCTTGGTCATGATCATGCTGATGGTGATGGTCGGGGGGATCCAACTGGATTTCATGCGCCATCAGATGGAGCGGTCTCGTTTACAGGCCGTTTCTGACCGTGCGGTTCTGGCCGCCGCCGATCTGGATCAGACACTTGCTCCCAAAGCAGTTGTCGCAGATTATTTTGCCAAGTCCGGCATGTCGTCCTTTCTGTCAAACGTAACGGTTGCCGAGGGATTGAACTTTCGCACGGTGACGGTTGACGCATCCAAAGAAATGGAAACACCGTATCTACGCAAATTTGGCATAGAATCCCTGACAGTTCCGGCGCGCAGCGTTGCGGAAGAACGCGTCGCAAACGTTGAGATTTCGCTGGTTCTGGATATTTCGGGATCGACCGTCAGGCCCAGCATTATCAGTGGAACTATGATGGGCGAAACAATGACCGTACTGAAACTGTTTGCCCGCGCTACAGCTACGAGCGGATCAGACCGTTTTCCCAAAGTCGCACTGTCCTGAAAAAGCAGATCGAAGATCTGAAACCACGTGCCGGGACGTCGATCTTTCTGGGGATGAAATGGGGTGTTGCGATGCTCGATCCGTCATTCCGCTCTATCAATACGTCCTTGGTATCGGCCAACGAAGTTTCCAGCAAGTTCCAGGGACGGCCCGTAAATTACGATGATCCAGAGACGCTCAAGACTGTTATCTTGATGACCGACGGTGAAAACGCCGCCTCAAACAGGATCTCAAGCTATTACTACGATAGCCCCAGCGAGATTGTGCATTGGGATAACTACAACTTGAACTGGTACCTGCGTAATTATGTCAGCTCTTGGAACCGCTCCAACTTTTACTGGCAAAAATACGACCGCACGCTGGGAAACAACTTGCTCAAGAATATTTGCACGGCGGCCAAGCAAAAGCACATCGTGATCTGGACGATCGGTTTCGAAGTGGAAGACAACCCCTATGACAACAACGACGGGGCCGACGTGATGAGAAACTGTGCCTCTTCCCCAAGCCATTTCTTCGATGTGGACGGTGTCCAGCTTTCAGAAGCGTTTCGGGCGATTGCACGTCAAATTAACCAGCTAAGGCTGCTCCAATGAAAAACAGTTTGAAAAATATGCTTCGACGGTTTCGCAAAAGCGAAGATGGATCAGTGTTTGTGATCGAATTCGTCATTCTCTTTCCGTTGATTTTCGGCATCTTTTTGTCCTCGATTGAAATGAGCCTGTATTCTGCACGGCAAATGCATCTCAACCGCGGCCTTGAAGACGCGGTGCGCTATATCCGGCTGAACACCCGGTCTGGCATGACCCATGATCAAATCAAAGATATGGTCTGTGAGGGGGCGGGAAATATCGGCGACTGTGCTACCACACTGCGGCTTGAGATGGTCAGCGTTGATCCACGGAATTTCACGAAACTTCCGACCGACGTCGACTGTATTGACGCCTCGGCTCCGGTCAAACCCGAACGCGGGTTCACCTTGGGCAAGCAGCACGATCTGATGTTACTGCGCGCATGTCTGAAATTTGAACCTGTAATCCCCACATCCAGCATGGGGTTCAAACTGGTCACTGACGGTTCGGGGCAATCAGCCATGTATGCCATTTCGGCCTTCGTACAGGAGCCAGGCTAATGTTTAAACGTATCGTCAAATGCCTTGGATTGCACAGTTTCGCCCACAAAGAAGAGGGCAGCGTCTCAATCGAAGCCCTTATCATGATGCCCGTGGTGTTCTGGGTCTATGCGGCGATGTTCACGATATTCCAGACCTATCAGGAATATACGGTGAACCAGCAAGCAGCCTATACCATCGGCGACATGATTTCGCGCGAGACGTTGCCGCTCGACGGTGACTATCTGGACGGTGTTCAGGAATTACTGGACTACATGACCAATTCAAAAACTCAATCGACAGTTCGGGTGTCGTCCCTGCAGTACAACGCAGCCGCAAAGCGTTTCTACCTGCACTGGTCACGTGCCAGAGGATCCGCGCAGCCCGTGACCGACGCTGACGTTTCAGCTTGGACCGACCGGCTGCCGATCATGCCGGACGGGGAATATATCGTCGTGACCGAAACCTGGACGCAGTATACGCCACCGTTTAACATTGGGCTGGGCCAACCGGACATAAAGAACTTTATCTTCACCCGTGCCCGCTATGCGCCGCGTGTTCTGTATACAGGCAGCTAAACGAGACACAGCCATTCAGACATGAAAACGCCCCGGCACCGCGCGCCGGGGTTTTTCAAAGCTTTCCGGTATCATCTTGCTGCTTGCGCATCGCAATCATCGTCGAAATGATCTCGGACATGAATTTGGTTTGACTGCCCGGTGTCATTCCACCCACCCCGACGCGTCGCCCCATGCGCCACCACAAACCGGGCCGCCAGACAGTATCATCGCCGGTTCCCCGCTTTGTGCGCAATAAAAACCCGTTCGAGGGTTTGAAGGCGAAAACGCCGCGATCAATGTGTTCGATGTCTTCAACCCGCGCGATCACGGTGCCGTCTGTATCGCGCAACACGGTTCCCGTCAGCTCGATCGCACCAGCGGTAGAGCGGCGCATAAAATCAGCCATCCAGATTGATCCGGCCCCAAGCACCAGCAAGAACAGTTGCCAACCCAGTCCGGGAGACGACGTAAATGCGACGTATATCAAGAATAATCCCAGAAAGCTGAGCGAGGTCAAACCGATCAGCCGTCGTCCGCCAGAGGCGCGAGTTGTGGCAAGAACTTCGTCGGGGTCAGAAAATTCAAGCGTCATGGCAAAGCCTCCGTTTAGGGTCGCTTTGCCTACCTTGCGCCGTCCCTGTTTGGCAAGCCAATTGGGTGCCTGCGGGGCTAGTCCTCTTGACGTGGCTTGCCTTTTTCGCGCTTGCCCCTTGGATCGCGCTCAAGAACCTCTTGCAGACGGTCCGCATAGGCCGCCCGTGCAGGGGCAGTCATTTCAGCAATCTCGGCCAGCCAAGCGGCTTGAGCGGCCTGTTGCACGCCCATACTTGCGTTCCGCTGCTTGTCGAGAACAGCGGTCACGCGGTCCAGATCAAACGGTTCGGCGCGTATGGCGTCGACGGCTTCGTCATAAAGCCCGCGGCGCGCTTCACGTGTCATCGGGGCATCCGTTCTGGTCTGGCGCAGCTGTTTGAAAATCTCGCGCCGGCGGTCTTTTTCAAGCGCAGCAATATAAGGCGTGCCAAAATTGCGCATATTCCCGCTTGGCCCGCCATGCGGCCCGTCAAACCGGTATGCGGCCCCTGCCACCACCCCGACCACCAGCAGGTTGACCCCCAGCGAAAGCCCCAAGGCCCACCGCATCCACATGCCGTTTCGCGCTTTTGTCGGTGCCATGGTTTATCCTTCCTCAATGTCCCAGCCAAAGGCTGTCAGTTCAGGGGCGCTGCCGTCATCCAACGTAGCAAACGACGCCCCCGTAATGATCTGTGCTGCGATGTCAGGCAGGTTGCTGGGCGGGGCCACCCCGATCCAGAAACCCACAGCGGTTGCCGTCACCAGCCCCCCGAAAGCAGGCGCACCGCCAATCGCGCGCCAGATCGCGCGCCAACCGCGCGCGCCGGATGCCGGTTGCTGCGCCAAGGCATCCGCCATGATCCGGTCCATCAGCCCGTCAGGCAGGGCGGGCGGCGTGGCGCGGGCATCTTGAAACAGGGTCTCAAGCATATCTGTGTCAGGTTTTGTCATCGTCATATCCTAATGCGTCGCGCTGTCCGCCCAGCAATGTAGCCAGCGCGCGTTTGCCCCGCGCTGTCAGGCTTTCCACCGCCTCGACACCAATGTCGAGGATGGCGGCAATTTCAGGGTTCGCCAAGCCTTCAATATGGCGCAGGACCACAGCTTGTCTTTGTCTGTCGGGCAACGTGTCCAAGGCGGCCTGCAAGGCATCCAAGCGCGCGCCCCGCTGAAGCTTGGCCTCGGCACTCTCGGCCGGGTCCGCAGGTTCCGCGATATCTTCCAAGGGCACGCTGCCTCGGCGTTTTCGCAACCGGTCGGTGCATAGGTTGGCTACCACACGGTAAAGCCAGGTCGAAACCTTGGCTTCTCCTGTCCGCCAGTCGGGCGCAATCTTCCACAGCCGCATCAGCGCTTCTTGGGTGACGTCCTCGGCCTCGGTCCTGTCCCCCAACACGCGCAGGGCGTGGCCAAAGGCGCGCGGCGTCAACTGCACCGTCAACACGCGTGCCGCCGCTGCGTCGCCCTGCGCATACCGCACCAAAAGCGCGGCATCCGGGTCATCCTGTGCTACGTCCAAGGCGGCATCCAAACTCATACGCTTACGGCTAACGGCTGCGGGCGCCCCAATCAAGCGCGCCCGCCCCATCAGATTACTCCGACTTTTGCTTGTGGTCGCGACCGTTGCCGTGACCTTTGCCATGCCCATCACGCTGGCCATGTTTGCCGCCCATCTTGGCCTTGGCAAACTCGTCCGCGCTGAGCGTGCCATTTTCATCAGCATCAAGTCGGGCAAACATCTTGTCGGGAGACTGACGTCTTTCCATCTCATCCATCGACAGCTTGCCATCGTCGTTGGTGTCCATGCGCTCGATCATCTTGGCAGACCGCTTGCCCATCTTGCCTTCACCCATCGCTTGCAGCTCTTCCACTGACAGCGATCCGTTGCCATCGGTATCAAGCTTGGTCATCATCCGCGCGCTCCGCTCAGCATGGCGTGTCACGGCAGCCGCTTGCATCTCGTCTGCCGACAAAAAACCATCGCCGTCCGTATCCGTCTGCGAGAAACGAGCGGCTGCATGGGCCCTCAGTTCGTCTTGCGTCAACTGGCCATCGCCATTGGTGTCCATCTGGACGAACCGGTCTTGCTTGGGCGTCTCTTGCGCGAAAAGCGCGGTGCCACCCAATGCGATCAGGCCGCTCAACAGGGCGATTTGAAAATTTGCTCGGTTTGTCATTTGTTTATCCTTCGGTGATTTTGGTCTCGCCCGCCTTTGTGGCGTGGTGATACTGGATCAAACGGAACGCGCTCCGACTTCCGTCGCAGAAAACTTGAAATACTTTTTATCTCTCTCAGTCTGCGTTCTCGGTCTGCGTTTGCGACATCGCGACGCAATTGTCGCATGCATGCTTTCAATTGGCAGCAATAGCCCGCATACGCACAGAATACTCAGGATTGATATTATGCCAGACCAAAGCGCCGAAATCTCGCACATCGAAACAGAGCAACGCACGCTGACCCCGGCATTGCTGCGCGGCTGGCGGCGTAAATGCCCCAATTGCGGGGCCGGTCCGCTGCTAAAGGGCTATCTCAAAGTCAACGACGGGTGCAGCGTTTGCCGCGAAGACTTCACACCTCAACGCGCCGACGACGGGCCAGCCTATATGACGATCCTGATCGTTGGCCATCTGATGGCACCGATGCTGCACTTCGTGTTCGTGACATGGCGGCCAGAACCTTTGACGCTGTTTACAATCTTTGCTGTTGGCTGCGTCGGCTTGTCGCTTTACCTTCTGCCCAGATTGAAAGGAGCCTTGATCGGTTTCCAATGGGCAAAAGGCATGGGCGGGTTTGGCGACGACTAGCGGGTCAAACAGCCCCATCCGGCGCTTTTACGCAATGACAAGGGCTGACAGATGACCATCGACAAAAGCCAAATCCGAAACGCATCCACAGTGATCGTGATCCGTGACCGACATGAAAACCCACGCATCCTGATGGGGCAGCGCGGCGCTAAAGCGGTTTTTATGCCCAATAAATTCGTCTTTCCGGGCGGCGCGTTGGATGCAGGTGATGCCGATATCACCCTGTCCAGCCCCCTACCCGACACCTGCCGCGACCGCCTGGCAGAAGACGCAGATACCACCCTTGCGCATGCGTTGGCTGTGGCGGGTATCCGCGAGCTTTGGGAAGAAACCGGTTTGATACTGGGCCAAAAAGGCGATTGGCAAGGCACGCCGCCCGAGGATTGGGTGACTTTCGCGCAACGCGGCTACGTCCCCCATGCGGCCCCGATGCAATTTGTGTTCCGCGCCCTGACGCCTCCCGGTCGGCCCCGTCGCTTTGATGCACGGTTCTTTTTGGTTGACGCAGACGACATTGCCACCGATCTGGATGATTTTGACGCAGCTTGCGACGAGCTTTCACATTTGCAATGGATCAACCTATCGGATGCGCGATCCTTCGACATGCCCTTTATTACCGAGGTGGTTCTGGCCGAGGTCGAAGCGCGCGCAAAAGAACTGGCACCCCCAGCTTCTGTGCCGTTTTTCAAGAACAACGACGAGGAAAGCCTTTTCCTGCGCTTGCGCGGCCGCCCAATGGCCGACTAGCCGATTTTTTCAAAAAAATCGGTCCGGAATTTTTAAAAATTCCGCGATCCTCTCAGGTGACGAGCACCAGCATCAGAATGGAACCCATAAGGATCGCGATGCCCGCCCATTCCCGCGACGAGATGCGTTCACGGAAAAACAGCGTTGATGCCGCAATGCTGAGCAGCAGTTCAACCTGCCCCAAGGCTTTGACGTAAGCCGCGTTTTGCAGCGTAAAGGCAATGAACCAGCAGAAAGATCCCCCCAGCGACGTCAGCCCAATCCACACCGCCACACTGCGCGCCTGCCAGACCGCACGCATCTGACCCGGCTCGCGGAACGCCAGCCACACCGCCATTATCGTCGCCTGAAGACATACGACAGCGGCCAGCGTCACCCCTGCGCGCAGCACCGGCAAATCCGTCAGCACCGCCAAAGTCGCGCCCCGATACGTCACCGCCGAGATCGAAAACAGAAACCCTGCCCCCAGCCCCAAGGCCACAGCACGGTTGTTGAAATCGTTTAGATGAAACCCCGTCGCCCCTTCCTTGCCCGACAGCAGAAACAAACCGACGACGCCAAGACCGATCGCAGCAAAGCCCCAGCCGGTCACGCCTTCCCCCAGAATGATAATCCCGGTCAGCACAGTCAGGATAACTTCGGTTTTCTTGAAGGTAATGCCAACTGCAAAATTACGCTGCTTGAACAAAAGCACGACAAAAACGGTCGCCATGATTTGCGCGGTTCCGCCGAAGAACGCATAGATCCAAAAGCCTGGGCCAATCTTGGGCAGGCTGGTGCCGCTTGTCGCAAGATAGACCCCGAGACCGCTCAGGATGAACGGGGCCGAATAGACAAACCGCGAAAACGTGGCACCTGCGGCCGACAAAGTCGCCGTCGCCAGATACTTTTGCAGCATGAAGCGCCCGGTCTGGAACACGGCAGCTGCCAGCGTGACGATTATCCAAAGGTCAGGAACGGCAAACGTCACGAAGGTCAGACTTTCGGATCGGGGTTTTCGGTATGCCCGTCCACTGCAATCACCTGTCCTGAAACAAGCCGCGCACCGTCAGACCCCAGAAACACGGCCATATTGGCGACGTCGCGCGCCTCGACAAAACTGCGCATCGACGTGCCGGACGCATAGCCGTTATAGACCTGATCGCGGGTCATGCCTTTGGCTGCGGCCTCGCGCATCAGCACGCCCTCCATGCGAGGGCCTTCGACCGAACCGGGGCAGATCGCGTTGGCGCGGATGCCAAAGGGGCCCAGCTCCATCGCGAGGGTTTTCATCAGACCGATCATCGCCCATTTCGCTGCCGCATAGGGCGCGCGATTGGGATAGCCGTAGATGCCAGCCGTCGACGAGGTGATGATGATGGAACCGCTTTGCGCCTTTTTCATCAGGCGTGCTGCGTGTTTGGCAGCGATAAACGCGCCTTCAAGATTGACGCTGACACAGGCGCGGAAATCATCCAACGCGACGTCTTCGATCAGTGCTGTTGGCCCCGCGATACCGGCATTGGCGCAAAGCACATCGATGCTGCCCATCTGCGCGATCACATCGGCCATCGCGGCCTCATCCGTCGCATTGACCTGTCGGCCATGCCACGTCTTGGGCAGATCGGCCAAGGCGCTGGTGTCAACATCTGTCACCCACACCTCGAACCCCGCTTCGGCAAAGCCGTCGCCCATGGCGCGCCCGATACCCGATGCGCCAGCGGTGATCAAAACCCGTTTCAACGGGGCGCACCAACGTAGCGGCCCACGCCTTCGGGCATTGGCAGGCTGGCGTGACCTTGGGCAAAGCGCACCAATGCAGCTTCGATCTGGGGGCTGGGATCAGACGGTTTGCGGGTTTGCAAGCTGACATGCAGCAAGAAATGTTCGCCCGTGGCCAGCAGCCGGTCGCCCTCATACATCTCGTGCCAGAGATGCATTTTCTTGCCCGTCCCCAGCAACACCCGCGTGCGGATTTCGATCAGCGCACCGGCATGGACCTCGTCAACATGGCGGATATGGGTTTCCGCGGTAAAATAGCTGCCCCCCGAAGCGATATACTCGGCGTCGCAGCCGATCAGCTCCATAAAGCGGTCCGTCGCATCGGCAAAGGCTTGCAGGTATTTCGCCTCGGTCATGTGGCCGTTGTAATCGGTCCAATCAAGCGGCACGGCGCGGCGCACGGTCAGCACCGGCTGGCTGGCGTCCTCAATATCGTCTGCTCGCGCAGCCAGCACCGTGCCCGCCCGCAACGTCGCCTCATGCGCCTTCATCAGGCGACCGGCACCCCAGTCTTGCTGTTTCAGCGCGCGCATCATCGACACGAGGTTATTGTCGCGGATGCGTTCCAGATCGCGGATACCGTACGCACCCGACTGGTCGTCGGACTGGCCTGCGATCAGATCAACCAGCTCGTCCGTGAATTCAGGCACGTCCGTCAGCTTGGTCCAAGGCCATTGCAAACAGGGACCGAATTGCGCCATGAAATGCTTCATCCCCGCCTCGCCGCCTGCCACGCGGTAGGTCTCGAACAGGCCCATCTGCGCCCAGCGAATGCCAAAGCCATAGCGGATGGCGTTGTCGATTTCCTCGGTTGTGGCGATGCCGTCTTTGACCAGCCACAGCGCCTCGCGCCAGACGGCCTCAAGAAAACGGTCGGCGACATGGGCGTCGATCTCTTTTTTCAGATGCAACGGGTACATGCCGATCTCGGTCAGGGTCGCTTTGGCCTTGTCGACCATCGGCCCGTCGATGCCATTGCCCGGCACCAGTTCGACCAGCGGCAGCAAGTACACCGGATTAAACGGATGCGCGACCATGATCTGTTCAGGGCGCGCCATGCCATCTTGCAATTCAGAGGGTTTGAACCCCGATGTGGAAGACCCGATCACCGCCTCCGGCGCGCAAGCCTGCTGGATCGCGCCAAAGGTTTTATGCTTGATATCCAACCGCTCTGGCACGCTTTCCTGAATCCAGGACGCGCCGGTAACTGCATCCGAAATGCTGTCGTGAAAGCTGATCGCGCCCTCGTCTGGCAAGGCCACATCGGTCAGGCCGGGCATAGAGCGGCGGGCGTTCGCCATGACTTCGCCAATCTTGCGCTCGGCCTGCGGGTCGGGGTCAAAGACCTGCACGTTCCAGCCGTTCAGCGCAAACCGCGCCGCCCAGCCGCCCCCGATCACACCACCGCCGATAATCGCTGCAATCTTTGTCATTTTCGCATCCTCAGTTGGCCTAGGTCATAGCCGTTGAAATCGAGTATCTCTTGCGCCGCTTTGATCCGGTCGCCGCCGCCCGTGGGGGTGCGGTCAAGGATCCAGCCGAAGTCGCCCGCCGGATTGCCCACGACTGCGGTCCGGAATCCCTCGTCGACCCACAGCACCCACAATTCACGCGAGGCCCCATTGGGTCGCGTCAGCGCATAGCGCCCCTGCCCCGTGGCGGTCGCCAGCCACAACACCTCGCAATCGCCCGCGTCAGTGCACAGCTGAAACGCTGGCCCGCCTGTGCTGTCGACCAAGGCCACACGGTCGGGTGCGTCCAACGCAAACGCGCCACGCATCACCCATTGCCCCTTGAAGCGGTCCGCATCATAGCGGCTGGTCGCCCCGATCAGCGCATCCGGGTCACGAAAGCCTTGGCCTTCCTTGACCACTGGGGCCGCACATCCTGCGACCACCAGCAGGGCCAGCCAGATAGACCTCACTTTGGCGCACGCTTGGTCAGGCCCAGTTTTTCGCGCACCTGCGCCGGGGTCATCAGCCGCGCACCCATGTTTTCAATAATGGTCCCTGCGCGTTCCACCAATTGCCAGTTTTCAGCCAACACGCCTTTATCGAGCCACAGGTTATCCTCAAGACCCACGCGCACATGGCCGCCCGCCAGAACGCTGGCCGCGACATAGGCCATCTGGTTGCGCCCCAATCCAAAGGCCGAAAACGTCCAGTCATCCGGCACATTGTTGACCATCGCCATAAAGGTGTTCAGATCATCCGGCGCGCCCCATGGCACGCCCATGCACAGCTGCACCAAGGCGGGGCTGTCCAGCACGCCGTCTTTCACCAACTGCTTGGCGTACCACAGATGGCCGGTGTCAAAGGCCTCGATCTCAGGCTTCACCCCCAGATGGGTCATCATCTGCCCCATCGCCGTCAACATGCCCGGCGTGTTGGTCATCACATAATCGGCTTCGGCAAAGTTCATCGTGCCGCAATCGAGTGTGCAAATCTCGGGCAGGCATTCCGCGATGTGCTGCACCCGCTCGGACGCGCCAATCATATCGGTGCCTTCAATCGGGGGCATGGGGCGTTCTGTTGGCCCAAAGATAATGTCGCCGCCCATGCCTGCGGTGAGGTTCAAGATCACGTCCGTCTCGGATTCGCGGATGCGTTCCGTGACCTCGCGGTACAAATCCAACCGACGGCTTGGCGCACCGGTTTCAGGGTCGCGCACATGGCAATGAACCACCGCGGCCCCCGCCTTGGCGGCGGCAATGGCGCTGTTGGCGATCTGTTCGGGGCTGCGCGGCACATGGGGGCTGCGGTCTTGGGTCCCGCCCGATCCGGTTACAGCGCAGGTGATGAACACGTCTTTGCTCATGGTAAGTGGCATTTTGAGGCTCCTTTGGATCGGGTTAATAGGGCATTGGATGCGCTTTATGCGCGGTGGCGATATCGGTCATGACTTCCTCGCTTAATTCCAGATCAATGGCACCCAAGGCGACCTCAAGCTGGTCCAATGACGTCGCCCCAAAGATGATTGACGTCATAAAGGGCCGCTGCCGCGCCCATGCCAGCGCCATATGCGTAGGGTCCAGCCCGTGGTTGCGAGCGATCTCCAGATAGGCGGCGGTTGCGTCGAACACACGGTCGGTCTTGCGCCCGCCCAGATCCCCATTGATCGACATGCGGGATCCGTCGGGCAGCGCACCGTTTTGGTACTTGCCAGTCAACATGCCCGCAGCCAGTGGCGAAAACGACAACAACCCGATGTCTTCGTTATGGCAGGTCTCGGCCAGATCGGTATCGGCCAGACGGCACAGCAGCGAATACTCGTTTTGCACCGACACCGGGCGGGGCCCGCCCGTGCGCGTTGCGGCTTCGGCCCATTGCGTCAGGCCCCACGCGCTCTCGTTGCTCAGGCCAAAGCTGCGGATCGTGCCGCGCGTGACCTCGTCTTGCAGCGCGCCCATGCAGTCGTCCATATGTGCAATCACTTCGGCACGGTTCTGCGAGGACGCATCAAAGTTCCAGTTCTTGCGGAACATATAGCTGCCGCGATTGGGCCAGTGGAATTGATAGAGATCGATGTAATCTGTCTGCAACCGCTTGAGCGATCCCTCCACTGTCTGGCGGATGGTCTTTGACGAAATCCCTGCCCCATCGCGCACCGCAGCCCCTTCGCCAGAGTGTTTCGAGGCCAGTATGAAATCCTTGCGCCGCCCGGACTTTGCAATCCACTGACCGATAATTTCCTCGGTCAAACCAACAGTTTCGGCACTGATCGGATTGACGGGATACATCTCGGCTGTGTCGATAAAGTTGATGCCAGCATCCAATGCGCGGTCGATCTGGGCGTGGCCTTCGGCGGGTGTGTTCTGGGTTCCCCATGTCATAGAGCCCAAGCAGAAATCTGTTACCTCGATATCTGTGCGGCCAAGTTTGTTCATTTTCATAGCGATCCCCTTGTCTTCATTTGCGCTCACCATTTCGTTTCGTCTGCCCCATCGCAAGAGCGTTTTCACCCCAACACCACAAAAGCCGTTTGCGTCCGGTTTTTCGCGGATCATGTCGTTTTGATCGTTGGTTTCCGCGCCGAAAGCCGACACAGTCCGTTACATGCGTTTACTCATTTCCTTTGCTGCCCTGTTTTGTCGGTCATCTTACTGCAACTGTCCTCGGGTGGTGTGGGGCCGTTGGACGTGCTGTCAGGCATCCAGCTTGGGTTCTCAAACCAAGAAATCGGCATGTTGGGGTCAGCGCATTTCGTGGGCTTTTTCATCGGCTGCTGGTGGGCACCGCGCCTGATGGGCAGCGTCGGACACAGCCGCGCTTTTGCCGCGTTCACTGCTGCGGGATCTATCGGTTTGATGGCTCATATGCTGGTGCTGGACCCTTATGCCTGGGCGTTGATGCGCGTGGCATCGGGCCTATGCGTCGCGGGATGTTATACCGTGGTCGAGGCATGGTTGAATGCCAAAGTCACCAACGATACACGCGGGCGCACCATGGGGGCCTACCGCGTGGTCGACATGACCGGATCGCTGGCCGCGCAAATGATCATCGGCGTGCTGAGCCCTGCATCATATGTGTCGTACAACTTGCTGGCGATCCTGTGCTGCGCAGCGCTGATCCCGTTGGTGCTGACCAAACTGCCGCAACCTGAAACGCCTGCCCAGCCCCGACTGCGCCCCCGGCTGGCCGTTGACCGATCGCCTTTGGCCGCAGCCGCTGTGGTGGTTGCCGCCCTGTCAAGCGCATCGTTTCGTATGGTAGGCCCGATTTATGGCGAAGAGGTAGGCCTGACGGCAGGCCAGATCGCGTGGTTCCTTGCCGCCTTCGTTCTGGGCGGCGCGCTGGCGCAATTCCCCATCGGCTGGCTGGCGGATAAATTTGACCGTCGCTGGGTGCTGATCTGGCTGTCGGTGGCGTCCATCGCAAGTTGTGGCATAACAGTTGTGTCGGCAGGGATGGGAACGCAGGCGATTTTCCTGTCAGCGACGCTGTTTGGCCTCACGACCTTTCCGATCTATTCCGTCGCTGCCGCCCACGCCCATGACTTTGCCAACAGCGAAGAGCGGGTAGAACTTTCCGCCGCGCTCATGTTCTGGTTTGCCGTCGGTGCGATTTTTGCGCCCTATGTTGCATCGGTGCTGATTGAAAACTACGGGCCAAGGGCGCTTTTCACCATGATTTCGGTCGGCCATCTGGCGCTGGTAATTTTTGGGCTGACCCGGATGATGGCACGACCTACCGTTAAAAAACGCACGCCCTATGTCTATGCGCCGCGCACCTCCTTTACCATTGGCCGCCTGCTGCGCCGCCAACGCGACGGCAAAGACAGCGCCCCCTAGCCCTTGGCCCAGACCTGCGCTAGAGACGGGACAAAGAATTCACGGGGCCTTGACCATGACACGCCACCTTATCACTTCTGCTATTCCCTATATCAACGGGATCAAGCACCTCGGTAATCTGGTGGGCAGCCAACTGCCCGCCGATCTGTACGCCCGCTATCTGCGCGCGCGCGGCAACGAGGTGTTGTTTTTGTGCGCCACCGATGAACATGGCACGCCCGCCGAACTGGCCGCTGCCAAGGCGGGCAAGCCGGTTGAAGAATACTGCGCCGAAATGCACGAGGTTCAGGCCCGGATCGCCGAAGGGTTCGGCCTGTCGTTCGACCATTTTGGCCGCTCGTCCAGCGCGCAAAACCGCGCGCTGACCCAAGCTTTTGCCGCCGCCCTGTATGACGAAGGCCTGATCGAAGAAGTCGAGCAGCGTCAGATTTATTCGCAAACCGACGGCCGTTTCCTACCCGACCGCTATGTCGAAGGCACCTGCCCCAATTGCGGGTTCGAGGACGCGCGCGGCGATCAATGCGACAACTGCACCAAGCAGCTGGACCCCGAAGACCTGATCAATCCGCGATCAACCGTGTCGGGGGCCACCGATCTGGAAATGCGCGAAACCAAGCATCTGTTCCTCAAGCAATCCGCGATGAAGGACCGTTTGTCCGACTGGATCGAATCCAAAACCGACTGGCCCGTGCTGACCACATCCATCGCGAAAAAATGGCTCCATGACGGCGACGGTTTGCAAGACCGCGGCATCACCCGCGACCTCAGCTGGGGCGTGCCGGTCAAACGCGGCGACGCAGATTGGCCGGGGATGGAGGGCAAGGTATTCTATGTCTGGTTCGACGCCCCCATCGAATACATCGCCTGCGCGCAGGAATGGGTCGATGCGGGCAAAGGGTCAGACTGGGAAAGCTGGTGGCGCACCGATAAAGGCGCAGACAACGTGCGCTATACCCAGTTCATGGGCAAGGATAACGTGCCCTTCCATACGCTTAGCTTTCCAGCGACGATCATGGGGTCGAACCAACCTTGGAAACTGGTCGATTATATCAAATCTTTCAACTACTTGACCTATGATGGCGGGCAGTTTTCCACCTCGCGCGGGCGCGGTGTTTTCATGGATCAGGCGCTGGAAATCCTGCCTGCGGATACATGGCGCTGGTGGCTGCTGAGCCATGCGCCAGAAACCTCGGATGCGGAATTTACCTGGGAGAATTTCCAAGCCTCGGTCAACAAAGACTTGGCGGACGTCTTGGGGAATTTCATCAGCCGGATCACGAAATTCTGCCGCTCGAAATTCAGCGAAGCGGTGCCAGAGGCGGGCGAATACGGTCCCGCCGAACACGCACTGATCGCCGACCTGACTGAACGTGTCGCCCGCTATCAAACCGCAATGGACGCGATGGAGGTGCGCAAATCCGCCGCTGAACTGCGCGCGATCTGGGCTGCGGGCAACGAATACCTGCAAGCCGAAGCGCCTTGGACCACCTTCAAGACCGACCCCGACAAAGCTGCAGCGCAAGTCCGGCTCGCGCTGAACCTGATCCCGCTTTATGCGGTGCTGTCGGCCCCGTTCATCCCTGATGCGGCGCAGAAAATGCTCGCAGGCATGAAAGTTGCGGATGCAGGCTGGCCCGACGATGTGCCCGCCGCTTTGGCGCAATTGGCCCCCGGTCATGTCTTTGAAGTGCCCGAGGTATTGTTCAACAAGATCACCGATGAGCAGCGCGAAGAATGGGCCGAGAAATTCGCGGGCGTTCGGACCTAAAGGCTGCCTGAGAACAGACCAGCGTCCAAAGGTATTTATTTTTGCCAACCAAACACCATCTTCTGCGCCGCTCGACGGTGGCGCTTGGAGGTGGCGGGCAAACGCTTGACTGACTTGGCGTCAATAACGTCTTCACTGGACAGATTTGAAGGCTCAGATATGTCTGGTGACATAGTGCGCGCAATATGCGGAAAACAAGATGTTTAGAAAATCCACAAATGAAATAGCCGCAGATCTTTTGCGTTTGCAAGATGAACTCGTCAGTAGGACATCAGACACTGACGTTTCATCTCGAACTGCCCATACAGCGTCCCACAGGTTAAGCTTTTTCGAAGCCACAATGGAAACTGTGCCGGTTGGCCTTGTCATGGCAGATGCCGACGGCAAGGTTATCTACGGCAATAGCCATGTCGAAAAGATGTTGCGCCACCCGGTGCTGCATTCTGACGGTCCTGATTCCTATGGTGAATGGATATCATTTCACGAGGACGGCACGCGTGTCAAAGCGCATGAATATCCATTGTCGCGTGTAATCCGCGACGGAGAAGGTCACTGCGAAATCGATGTGCATTACCAGCGTGGCGACGGAACCCGGTTTTGGCTGCGTATCATCGGGCAGCCGGTCATTGATACACACGGCAACCGCATCGGGGCAACGGTTGCGCTGATTGATATCGACGAAGAGCGTAAACTGCGCGAAACCCAAAACATCCTGATCGCCGAGCTGAACCACCGCGTGAAGAACGCGTTTAGCGTGGTCAAATCCATTGTCAGCCAATCCTTGCGCAAAATGAATGTTCAACAAAATCTCCGCGAAACCATTGATTTACGTCTGAATGCATATGCTGCGGCCCATTCCACACTGGTGGGTACAGAATGGGGCCGCGCCGGTATTGACGCCGTGGCTGCCGATGTTCTGAAACCCATCGGTGGTGACCGGATCGTCATGTCAGGCCCCAAGATCGAAATACCGTCCCGCCAAGCCTTGGCGTTTTCGATGGCTTTTTACGAATTGGCCACCAATGCGATGAAATACGGCGCTTTGTCGCTGCCAGAGGGCCATGTTTATGTAACTTGGGAACTAACAGAGACCGAGAATGGTTCTTTCATTGAACTTCATTGGAATGAAAAAGGTGGCCCTCCGGCGGCAAAACCCAGTGAGACGGGATTTGGTAGCTTTATCACAGGACGCGCTCTTCAGATGGAGACAGGCGGGGAGATCGAGACATTCTTCGACCCTGACGGTTTCAAATGGCACCTCCGGATGCCGCAACGAATGGAAGATCAGGCACCCTGATGCGTAAAACGCCCCAGAACATTTTTATTGTCGAAGACGAAGTAATTGTTGCATTCGAGATGACAGATATCCTTGAGGATATCGGGTTTAACGTCGTAGGGCCCAGCGTTCATCTGGAAGAAGCCAAGATTAAAGCCCGCGAAGGCGACATAGACATCGCGTTTCTGGATGTGAATTTAGGTCATAATAAAACGTCAAAGCCGGTTGCTGATATCTTGCGCGAACGGGGCATCCCGTTTGTTTTCATCACCGCCTATGACCGCGACCAGATCAGTTTTCTGACGCCGGAAGACCGTGTCGTGAAAAAGCCGGTCAGCAGTCAAAAACTGATCGAGACGCTAAGGCATATTTATCCAGACCTTAAAGCTGAAACGTAACTGCAAAAAGAAGTCATATGGCCCACTGCACATCTGATGGATTATGATTTCAGGGATTGTGGGCGTTTCACTTAGAACACTATAAAAAGGTGCCCGATCATCTCGGGCACCTTTTTGTTATTCAGGCGTTCAGGGCGGCCAAAACATCGTCCGGCCGGATCGGCAAGCTGCGCAGTCTTGCGCCCACCGCATTGTAAATTGCGTTCGCAATCGCTGGTGCGATGACCGTGGTTCCGGGCTCTCCCAGACCGACGGGCACTTCGGTGCTTTCCACGAACGCGATGTCCATTTCGGGCGTGTCGATCATGCGCAGCGGCGTATATGTTGCAAGGTTACGGTCCACGACGTTCCCGTTTTCAAAGGTCGTCCCCTCGTACAGCGCCATAGACAGACCCCAAAGTGCTGCACCTTCGCATTGTGCATGCGCGCTGTCAGGATCAACGACCGTGCCACAGTCAAAAGCAAGCCACATCTTTTGCACATCGATCTCGCCGGTTTCGCGGTCGATATGAACCTGGACCGCGCCTGCCGTCCAAGTTGGCATGGAGCGTGCCTGACCGAACGTTGTAGCAATCCCGATGGCGGTGTCCGCTGGCAACTCCGCAGTCCCATAGCCGGACATCTCCGCCACCTTACGCAACACTGCCGCCTGCCGCGACGCCCCACCTACAGCGTTTGGCGCTGAACCGGCGTTGTAGCCTTCGGCCTTCAGGTGCTGAAGCCTGAATTCAACCGGGTCAGCGCCAACTTGGTGTGCTGCCTCGTCCATAAAGCTTTCAACGGCGAAGTTCGTCCAGCCAGGCCCGACGGACCGCAGCCAACCGGGACGAAACGTCTTGTTTGCCAAGTCGTTCGAGATCGCCCGAACACGGTGCGCACCCACAGAATACCAATGATCCGCCCCGTCAATCGCAAAGGGGTCATAAGGTTCGCCGTTCACGCCTTTGGGCATAAATGATGGCACCACAACGCCCGTGGGCCAACCCGCAGCGGCGTGATGTTCCATCCCGACAACTGCGTTATCAGTATCGAACGCCATTCGCAGTTTTTGAACACTGGGCGAACGCGGGCTGTCAAACTGTGCATCATCTTCGCGAAAGAACACCAACTTGACCGGCTTGCCGCCCACCGCCTTTGAGGCAAGGGCCGCAGGCACGGTATAGTCGCCGTTCAAGCGTCGGCCAAAACCGCCGCCCAGCATGTAGGTCCGCATGGTGATGCGGTCAGCAGGCACACCCAAAGCGGTCGAAAGCGTTGGAAGGATCAGCGATTGCCACTGATTGCCAGTATGAATTTCCCATATGCCGTCTTCGTTCTGGAAAACGGTCGCGTTGACCGGTTCAAGCTGAAAGTGCAGCACGGTCTGCGTGGTATATTCGGCCTCGATCACATTGGTTGCTTTGTCAAAGGCATCCGCCGTGTCAGGCGTTTCGGTCGCCAGAATTGCCCCCTTGGTGGTGTCGGCGATGAGCGCGCGGGACAGACCGTTGATCTCGGCCTCGGTCACGTTTGCGGTATCCCCTGCGGCCCATTCTACCTTGATCACCTGAGAGGCCCATTTCGCAGCCATCAGGGTTTCCCCCAACACGACCACCCACCCCGGCACCGTGCCTGACGGATCATCAAGCGTGAGGGTTTGCAGATACCCTTTCACGTCTTTGGCGGCACTGTCATCCACCGATGTCACCGAAGACCCCAACCGGGTTGGCGGCAGCATCGGCACGCCATAGACCATGCCATCAACCTTGGCATCCAGACCGTAGATCGCCTTGCCGTTGGTCTTGTTTGCGATATCCAGGGCGGTCACATCCTTGCCCACCAAGCGCAATTCGGAATGTGGCTTAAGCGGGAGCGCCTTCAACTCGTCCTCGCTAAAGCTGCGCGACAGACCGGCACTGACCAATTCCGCATAGGTGATAGAGTTTGTGCCGTCCGTGACCGTTCCGTCACGCGCCGTGCAGTCGGCGGGGTCTACGCCCCATCCCGTAGCAGCAGCCTCGATCAATGCGGTGCGGCCAGCGGCCCCGGCTTGGCGATAAATCGGCCAGCTTTGCCAGACCGACCAGCTTCCGCCCGTGACCATCGTGCCCCATTTTTCGGCGCTGTCTACATGGGTGATGTTGACGTCTTCCCATGCGACTTCAAGTTCGTCCGCAAGAATGCGCGCGATTGCAGTGCCGACGTGCTGGCCCATTTCGGCGCGGATGATGTTGACGTTGACGCGACCTTCGCTGTCGATCCAATACCACAATGTTGGCTCAAACGTCTCACCGACGCTTTCAACAGGAACCCCGTTTGGCGCTGCCGGATCCATCGCAGCGGATGACGCGCGGGGAAAGCCGAAAGCCACCCCGGCCGCCGTCATGGATACAAGAAAACCGCGCCGGGTCATATCATTTGGCGTGGCGGAGGAGGAATTGGTAAAGCGTGAAAGCAGTTTATTACCCATTGTCTTGCGCTCCTGTCATAGCGGTTGCGGCTTCGCGAACGGCTTGCCGAATGCGCGGATAGGTCATGCAACGGCACAAATTGCCGGTCATGACTGCGTCGATATCGTCATCTGTAGGTGCAGGAATATCCTGCAAAAGGGCCACCGCTTGCATGATCTGACCCGATTGGCAGTACCCGCATTGCGGCACGCGCAAGTTGCGCCACGCTTCTTGCACAGGATGGTTCGCCTGATCGTCCAAACCTTCAATCGTGGTGATTTTAGTGCCTTCAACGTCGGATAGCGCAGTGATGCACGACCGGGTTGCGCGCCCACCAACATGCACAGTGCACGCGCCGCACATGCCGATCCCGCAACCGAACTTGGTGCCCGTCAAGCCAATTTCGTCACGTATCGCCCACAACAGCGGCGTGTCAGGGTCTGCATCAACGCTTACGCTGCGCCCGTTAATCTCGAATTTGATCATTCTCGTATCCTTTAGATTTTAGTGTCCAGCAGGCCCGTTGACGCGGAGGTCGGAAACCGTTTCGGCAAGATTTGGCCAAGCCGGTTGACCCGCGCGATCATCGCGAAGATAGGCCGCGATTGCTGTAATTTCGGCGTCATTCAGCGCCCCCCGAAAGGCCGGCATCACAACACCGGCAATACCTTCAGGCGCGTTCAACCCGTCCAAAATGACGTGGATCAGGTTGTTGGGTGTTTCAAGGTTGGTGGCAGAGTTGATGCCCAGATCGGGCCGGCCTTGACTGATTTGCGCGGTGTTGTAGTGGCACGAGGCGCAAGCCGTCGCATAAAGCCTCTCGCCCAGATCGCGGCGGTATTGCGGGTCAGGCTGGTTTTTGCGCAAGCTGGCCAGAACGACCTCGCTTTGGGCCGGATCGTCTTGGGTCGCGCCAACTTTATCCGCAAGATATACCGCAAGGGCGTCCATGTCGTCTTCTGGCAACTCGCGCACGCCGTCATGAACGACAGGCCCCATCGGGCCTGCTGCGACGCCGTGATAATCGGTTGTTCCGTTAACGAGGTAGGATTTAAACTCAGCGGCTGTCCACGGCACAGATGACGCGTTCGCAGCCGTCAAAGCAGGTGCGCTCCATTTATCGATATCGGCCCCTGCATATTGCTCAGATGTTTTTTCAGCGCCCAAAACATTGCGCGGCGTATGGCAAGCGCCGCAATGCGTGAGCCCCTCGGCCAGATATGCGCCACGGTTCCACACATCCGAATGCTCGCCGTCAGGCTCGAAACGGCCCAGATCCGCAAACAACAGTTTCCAACCCGCCTGAAGAAAGCGTTGATCTAATGGAAAGGGCAGCTCGTTCGGTTTCTGTTCAGTCTCAATCGGCGCAATCTCTGTCATAATATAGGCATAGATCGCATCGACATCGTCATCGGTCATTTTGGTAAAGTGGTCATAGGGGAACGCGGGAAACAGATGCCGCCCCTCGCGATCCACACCTTCATGCATCGCGCGCCTGAACGCCTCGGCTGAGTATGATCCGATACCCGTTTCCATGGCTGGCGTCAGGTTGGTTGAATATAACGTGCCAAAGCCCGTTTCCATCGCATAGTTGCCCGCATAGGCTTCCCCATCCGCCGCAGTATGGCACGTCGCACAGTAGCCCGCTGCCGCAAGAACCCGGCCTTTTTCGACAACTTCCGGATCAAATGCAGCGCGTTGGTTGGCCGTAACTGGGTCGATAGCGGGTTTGTAGGCATAAACGCCAAATCCGGCTGCGCCGACCACCCCTACTGCCAAAGCTCCGAAAAACAGGGTTTTCAACATGGGGTATATGTCCTTGAATATTTAAAATCCGCAGGTGTTACGGCTAAAATGAATGTTTGATTACCTTGACCAACTATCCCACCGGGCAAAGCGTTCCATGGTGACCCTGGGTCCGCATCGCAAACAATTCTCCAACAAGATGCCCAAAAAAGTGCGCGCGCAAAGTTACACCCCTCGAAAGGGGCGGTTCAAATGAACCCAGAGGATCACGGTGGCGGGGGGATTTGCAGGCTTTAGACGTACGTCGACGTCATCCCAAGATGGCAAGGAAACTTCCGTATTTTCGGTATGAGGCGTTGTCGCCGCGCACGAACTTGCGCGGCGGACCCGTCGATCAAACAGTCAAACTCTGCGCGATTATCGAGCGATCAAACCGGTGACAGGATGTGAATGGCGCGGTAAGCCAGCATGTCTTTGGTGCTTTCGGCGTACGCTTTCATATGCGCTGAGCGCGCATGCGCGTCGAGCGCCGCCATGCTGGCCCATCTTTCAACGACAACAAATGTGTCCACGCCAAATTGCGCCTGCATTGGTCCGCCATTTTCCGTGTCAATTGTTGCCTCGTACGCGATGCAGCCTTCTTCGGCCAAAACTGCCGGGACATTGGCAGTAAACAGATCCAGCACGTCAGCGCGCTTGCCGGGTTTGGTTGTGATGACTGCAACAACGTGGATGATCGACATGATGGAATTCCTCTTTGGTGGATGCGTATTTCACCCAAAGCTAACGGCTAAACCGCGCCGCAGCAATTTCTTAGTTTCATCTTGGGGCTGAACAAGCCTGCGGATTTAATCCTTACAAAGCCTGCTTCATCGGCCCCGACATCCTTGTCTATTCCCACAAATCAGCGTCAAAGGGACCGGCAAAAGAACAGATATCGGATTGTTCATGATCATCAACAGCCCCACTGCCGACAAAGAAAATCTGCTGGGCAGCATTTGGATGATTGCAGCCATGGCGTTCTTTGCAATCGAGGACGCCTTGATCAAGGTCGTGTCTGGGGCGATGCCGATTGCCCAGATTCTGATCCTTTTTGGCGCAGGCGGCGCGCTTGTGTTTGCCTTCATGGCACGTTTGAACAAGGAACCGCTGTTCATATCTGATGTGCTATCGCCGCCCATGCGGATCAGGGTGGTGTTCGAAATTGCGGGTCGGTTGTTTTACGTCCTTGCGATATCGTTGATCCCGTTATCAGCGGCGACGGTGATCTTGCAGGCGACCCCGTTGGTCGTCGTCGCCGGTGCTGCCTTGCTTTTTGGCGAAACGGTGGGTTGGCGCAGATGGACCGCCATCATCATCGGCCTTGTCGGTGTCGTGATCATCATCCAGCCCGGCACGGAAAGCTTTTCGGTCCTGTCCATTCTGGCAATCATCGGGATGTTCGGATTTGCGGGGCGCGACTTGGCCAGCCGCGCAGCACCCCTGTCGCTTAGCACGTCTGTATTGGGCTTTTACGGCTTTGTGGCCATCATCGTGGCAGGTGCGATGTTTTCAATCTGGGAACGCGCAACATTCATGCGGCCCGATCCACAATCATGGCTGTACCTGCTGGCAGCAGTGCTCGCAGGTGTCGCGGCCTATTCGTTCTTGATGAAAGCGATGCGCACGGGCGATGTGTCGTCTGTCACCCCTTTCAGATACACCCGACTGCTTTTTGGGATTGCATTGGGCGTGGTGCTGTTTGGCGAGCAGTTGAACCTTGCAATGCTGGTCGGATCGACGCTGGTCGTTGCATCTGGCCTGTTCATCTTGTGGCGCGGCAAGTCAGGGTCTGTGCCAGCACCAACGCCACAGGATTAACGGCTCTCTGATCCTTATTGCTTAGCCTTATCATCCACATACATGCGCCAGTTGTGCTGCGGCGCATAGCCTAGAAGCGTCTTGGCTTTCTTGTTGGAATAGAAGGTTTCAGTCGGCCCCATCGGGCTGACCGGCACGTCTTGGTAATAGCGATTGATCAGCTCGTCCGTCGTTTCCCCCACCGAATGCTCGTCATTGGAGACATTGAAAATCTCGAACCCCAGCCCGTCTGTCGCAAGGCAGCGGTCTACCATCTGGCCCAAATCACGCGCATCGATATAGGCAAAGATATTCCTGCGCCGCACATCAGGGTTCGCAAGATAGGCTGGAAAGTTCTTTTCATATTCATGAGGTTCGATCACATTGTTGATCCGCAATCCGTAGATATCCACACCGCTGCGGCGCTGGAAGCTGCGCGCCGTGACCTCGTTGGCGACCTTTGACATCGCATAGCTGTCTTCGGGGACGACCGGGTGATCCTCGTCAATCGGAAGGTATTCCGGCTTGCGTTCGCCATCCGCAAAACAGATGCCATAGGTCGTCTCGGACGAGGCGAAAATGATCTTTTTGACACCAAATTTAATCGCCGCATCAATGACGTTGTAGGTTCCTAATGTGTTGACGCGATAGCATTCGTTATCAGACGTCATCAGCAAGCGCGGGATTGCGGCGAAATGCACGACCGCGTCAAAGGACGGAACACCAGTACCCGGTTCCAGCTCGTCATAGTTTGCATAGCTGCCCATAACGTCGAACATCTGCCCCGCGTCGGTAATATCGGCGAGGCGGGTGTTTACATCGGGATGATCCAGCACGACTTGGTCAACGTTCAACACGCGGTGACCTTGCTTGACCAGATATTCAACCGCATGACGTCCAGCTTTGCCTGATCCGCCCGTAAATAAAATTCTCATTTTGCCCTGCCCTTTTAGTTCATCGAAGGATGTATGCTTTTGCAACCGGGTTGCCAGCAAAACCTCGGGTCCCAACCCTTATTCATAGAAACAAGGCCTGACAACCTGTCTTTGGGTCGCCAAATCGCGTTGCACGATATTGACCGGGTATCTTGCCCAACCGCTCCCCCCAGATGTTTTAGTTTGCCTGATGGCGGTCAATGCGCGTTAATAAACCTCAATCAGGAGCGTGAATGATACATAACCTTACTCTGGACGACGTCGAAACTTTGGCACATCAAACCCTTGTGGCGGCAGGTGCTACCCAAGAAGCAGCTCGGGCCGTGGCGCGGTCCACCCGCCTGGCAGAGCGCGACGGCATTCGCAGCCACGGGCTGTTGTACATACCGATTTATGCAGAGCATCTGATCTGCGCAAAGGTTTCCAAGACCGCGAAGCCTGTTGTCAGTCGGCCTCGCCCCGGCGCAGTGCGTGTGGACGCGGATCACGGCTTTGCCCACACCGCCATTGACGCGGGCTGGGGCCAGTTCTGCCAAGCTGCGCGCGAAAATGGCGTTGCCGCGATGAGCATTCACAACTCTTACAATTGCGGGGTGCTTGGCCATCATGCCGAACGGTTGGCGAGCGACGGCATGGTCGGGCTTTGCTTTACCCATGCCCCGGCGTCGATTGCCCCACCCGGTGGCAAGCAGCCCGTGGTGGGCACCAACCCGTTTTCCATCGCCGTGCCTGATGGCAACGGCGGCGCGATGCTGGTGATCGACCAATCCGCAAGTGCCATCGCCAAGTCCGAAATCCTGCTGCGCAGCCGCGAGGGCAAGGCGATTGAACCCGGCTGGGCGCTGGACGCTGACGGCAATGAAACCCTCGATGCCGATGCCGCTCTTGCCGGGTCGATGCTGCCGTCGGGCGGTTACAAAGGTTTTGGCGTGGGTTTGCTCGTTGAAATTTTGGCCGCTGCGCTTTCGGGTGCCAACCTCAGTACCGAAGCCAGCCCGTTTGCCGGACCCAAAGGCGGCCCTCCCGGCACTGGGCAGTTCTTTATCGCGATTGATCCGGCCGGGTTCGGCGGCGAAGGGTTTCATGCCGCGATGCTGCGGCTGGCCACATCCATCACCGACCAAGACGGCGCGCGCCTGCCCGGCCAGCGCCGCGCTGATAATCGCAAGCGGATCGAGGCGGAAGGCGTGCAGGTTGATGACGCCTTGCTGGCCCGGATCAAAGCTGCTGGGGCCCCCACCACATGACGCCTACCATCGACGGCCTGCAATACGCCAATTGGTCAGAGAGCATCTTTCGCCAGATGCGCCAAGGCGGCGTCGATGCGGTTCACGCGACCATCACCTATCACGAGACCTTTCGCGAAACCGTGCTGAACATCGAACGCTGGAACCGCCATTTTGAGCGCCACCCAGATCTGATCTTTCAAGGCTTCACCGCTGAAGACATTACGCTGGCCCAGCAAACCGGCCGCACTGCGATCTTTTTCGGCGCGCAAAACCCGTCTTGCATCGAAGACGATATCGGCCTTGTCGAGGTGTTACACCGACTTGGCCTGCGCTTTATGCAACTGACCTATAATAACCAATCGCTGCTCGCGACCGGCTGTTACGAAGACGACGACACCGGTCTCACCCGCATGGGCCGCGAGGTCGTGACCGAGATGAACCGTGTCGGGATGGTCGTGGACATGAGCCATTCGGCCGAACGCTCTACCCTTGAGGCAATCGATCATTCCACCCGCCCTATCGCGATTACCCACGCCAACCCCGCCGATTGGCACGCGGCTTTGCGCAACAAATCCGACACCGTTTTGCGTGCCTTGTCTGGAACGGGCGGGATGCTGGGCTTTTCAATCTATCCGCATCATCTGAAAAATGGCGGGGCCTGCACGCTAACCGAGTTCTGCGAGATGATTGCGCGGGCGGCGGATCGCTATGGCATCGCCCATCTGGGGATCGGGTCGGATCTGTGCCAAGACCAGCCAGACAGCATCGTCGAATGGATGCGCACCGGGCGCTGGACAAAGCGTATCGACTATGGCGAAGGGTCTGCCGACGCGCCCGGATTCCCCCCCATGCCCGATTGGTTCGACAGCAATGCAGATTTCCCAAACATCGCGGCGGGCCTAAAGACACAAGGGTTTTCCCATGACGAAACTTCGGCGCTGATGGGCGGCAACTGGGCACGCTTTTTTCGCGACAGTTTCGGCGCACCAAGCAAAGGTATCAAATGACCTGCGCGCCGCTTTCCCCGATGCCTCAGGCCGCGAGGTATCGTCGCACACCTGCCGACGTCATGCACCTGTCGCGGCTGGGCCTAAGCCATCCCACGCGGTTGTCGTTCTTGCGGATCTTGCTGCGCAGGATGCAGGCCGAAAATTGGCAGTTCGACAGACCTGTGTTTGATGTTGATGCGCGCGGCGTCGGGCGTGCCGTCTATTGCGCCAAAGGCCCCGACCGCACCTACAGCCTTGTTGCTTTTGGCCATGACCTTCCCGCAGGTATGCGGTCTGACAGGGTGATTGCCACGGCTTGGGATGCCACTTTTGCCTTGTTCGACGGCGTGCCGGATGCCGCTGATCTGGACCGTCTTGCGGCGAATGTTCCGGCCCAAGAAGCCGGGCGGGTCACGTCAAAGGAACTGACATTGAGCCGGGCAAACCGGTCTGTCCGTCTATTTGATCAGGTGGTTGAAGCCCTGTCCAAGGGCGCGCAACCCGATGCCAAAATTTTGGCTGCCACCGGATATCTGATGCGCACGACTGCCGTGTACGGATCAGGCAAGTTCGGCGCGGCATCGCATGACAGCATCGCCACGCGCCCCGAACTGGCCACGCCCTTTCAGGCAGAAATGCTGACGGTCTGGTTGGTACGTGCCTTCACCGTCGATCTGGTTGAACACATGGCCCGGCTGCGCGGCGGCGATATCGCCGTCCCGTTAGCGCCTGCGCTGCGACGCAGGTTAGGCGTTGGCAATTCTACCGGGCTGGGCATGGCACCGTTTCTGGTGCGCCATCCCATACTCTTGAATAATTGGGTGATGGCGCGCGAAGAGGCGCTTGCCCGTGTCCGCTCGCTTCCTGTCGCCAGCGCTGCCGAGACTGCATGTTTTCATACCGCCTTGGCCAGCGCCCAAGATAACGCCAACAAATGGGCCAGCAGTCATCCGGTTCAGATGACGCGCCTGACCGACCTGCGAAGTGGATTGGCAAAGCTCGCCACCCATATCGAACAGGACTGGAACAAGGACGGCACCCACCCTTGGAACGCACTTTGGCTATGGGGCGAGGATCATCTGCCCATCGAAGCCCAAGAGGCGCTTCTGGCGCTGTTGCTTGAACCTCAAGGGTCGATCGTTGATGGTCTGGCCAATTGCCTGACGGCGGATGAAGCCAACAGTTTTGCAATTGATGGCGCGATGAGCGTTGAAAATATGCGGTCGATCTTGGCTGAAAACTATGGCTGGGCTTTGGCGTGCGATTACACCACCCGCGATGAATGCGCCCGATTTTGGTATGTTTCGGAAGACAAGCTTGAACCCCGCTTGGGCGAACGGTTTGACGAAGACGGGGCTGACCGCGAATTGCCGCTTGATATTGCCAGACGGGCAGCAGCGTTTGGGGCCGCCTTGCAAGATCGCCCCGCGCAAGAACCCATCGCGCATCTGTTGTTGGAACAGCCAACCCATCGACCAATTTTACGCCGTGTCCAGATCACCAGAAAGCGACCTTTTGCTGAAATCCGCAACAACCTGTTGTCAGCCGATCTACTGCCGATTGACATGCTGCGGTGCAAACTGGCCTTCTTTGGCGCATCGCGCTTCGATCCGCGCTCTGACCGGTGGGTCCGCATCAGCCTGTTTCAAGACTGCCCCTTTCCGGACGAACTTGCGTCGGAAACGGGGCTATAGCCATGCCAAACCTGCCCTCATCGCTTCTGCGCGATCAGATAATGATGTCGCAGCCAGAGATCATGAGCCTCGCATGTCGCGCAGCACGCGGGGCGGGTTATTCTTGGGGGATGGCCGAGGAGGCCGGGTTTGCCGCTGTGTGGCTGGCGCACTATGGGTTTGATTGGGCTGACACCCTTCTGGCGCGGCTTTCAGGTCCTCGCGGGTCTGCATTTGTGCCGCAGAGCAAAGCTTGGCGCAGCGCTGGCCCCGTCTGTGGACTGCACGCGGGCGTGACGCTGGCAGATTTCGCCACATTGCCGGAGGGACCGCTTGGATCAGGCGTTACCATCGGCGCGGCGCTGGACCCGGTTTGCCTTTTGCCGTTTGTCGCAAGAATTGTAGCGCGCGCCGACGTACCGTTAGACGTCTACTGCGATAGGCATATTTGGGTGCGTCTTGGCCAGACTGGCGTTCACCTTTCAGACCTGAACCTGAACAGCCGTTCGTCTGCCATGATCAGTGTCCGCCCCGCCCCGGCCAACAAGACCGACGCGCCGCCCCGCGAACACCACCAAACAGCACATGTGTCAAAACGGGTCTACGATCACCTTGAGACATTGGCGCTGCACATGACCGTCCCTGCCACAGCGCAATCCCTGTCAGGCGCGGGTGCGGCAGGGTCGGACAGTGACTAAGCCCCCTGCAACTGGTCCTAAGGGGCCGGGTTGGCTTGCCAAAATGCGGTGATGATCCCTTGCGCCTCTTGATCGATGGCAACTGATTGTGGGCCCCCATCGACGCCACCATTGACCGCCGTTGCAATACGCCCCGACATCCCCCCGCCGAAACGCACCTCCATATTGGCTGCGTTCACAATTGCTGGGCAGTGGTGACAGTTAAAATCGGTAATACTGCCTTTTTGGACGGTGATGCCGGGATCGTTCACATCAAGCACATATTGATCGAAAAGTGCCTTATCGGAAGGATCCCACGCGACGATCACCACATCAACTGAGCCACGAAAGTTCGCAATTGCTTGGGTGATGTTAAACGCGATCTCAGGCTTTCGCGCACCAGGCTTGATACGATCCTTGAATATACCCGACGCAATAAACGGAACAGCCAACCGACGATACCCCTGCCCGGCGGCAAGAATGAGTGAATTCATGATGCTCGCTGAAACGGAATCGCGTGTGGGGTCAAATCCCTGCCCACTGCGCATAGCACCCGAGGCCGCCTGCGCAATGGCTGTGATCCCGTGATTGGCCAAATCGCCAGATGTTGTCCATGCCGACGCGCCGAGCGGCGCATAATTGATATCCCGAAGCGACGGGTCCTTTGGGCAAGATTGAGCAGACAGCGCTTTGGTGGATGTATAATTCATCACGGTAATTCCTTGTTAAAATAGAATTGAAAAATCTGAAGTTAATAAATTTAAAAAGTATCGTTGGACAAAATTCGTCATATCTGTGTTCAGCATCGCAAAGAACAAAGTCAAATTGCAAGCGAAGCAGACATCAAAGGCCATTCTTGGCGCCTCAAAGCCTCGCGACTTGCACCATTCGTTTCTACCACAGATAGCACATTCGCCGAAAGGAAAATCGCGGTGGGCCGACTGACTTCACAAGCAGCTTGGAACGGGCGGACTGCAAAACGGAATTCAAATACCTGTATCAGCCAAAATATTTTAGGTTTGCCCGATGTCAGATTTTGGTGCGGGCGAGTGGCATCCAAGCTCTATATTTTGATGTACCATGGAACACTGAAAACCCAATAAAATAACGCTATTTATTGCCACCCAAGCATCATGACGCTTCACAACACCCCATGGCATCCCACATGTTGAGAGGGATGAGTTATGGGCCATACAACAAACCGTTTAAGCGCATCGACTGTCAAAGCCGCCCCGGCTGGCAAACACGCGGACGGTGCGGGCCTTTAGATGGTCAAGCGACCGGATGGCGGCGCGCAATGGGTGTTGGGGGCCAGACAGCACGGCAGGCGGCGCGAAGTGCGGCTTGGGGCCTATACTGATGTTTCATTGAAAGAGGCCAGCGCATCCGCTGAACAGTGGCGCGCGTTCGTGCGGCAAGGTCTGGACCCGATCAAGGAACGCAAACGCCAGCGACGTGAGGCCGCGCCCAATATCAACAAACTGGCTGATTTCGCGCTGGACGCTTTCGAAAGCCGCAAAGCCGAACTCAAAGGCGACGGCACGGCGGGTCGCTGGTTTTCACCTCTTGAATTGCACGTCTTGCCAAAGCTGGGCCCAGTGCCTGTGGCAGATATCGACCAGAAAGATATCAGCGACACCTTGGCCCCGATCTGGCAAACGAAAGTCGCAACCGCTGAAAAGGGAGTTATGCCCGAAAGTTGGTGATGGTCTGAAGCGGGCGGCATATCATGGCGGTGTTGAAAGACGCCGTCAGTCTCAAAGAGAAAGGATATGCCACCATGGCCAAATCTACTGTTGTACCATTCGAACTGCCATCAGAA
>JAGXGZ010000064.1 GCA_024636495.1 Roseobacter sp.
GATGGTACTGCGTCTTAAGACGTGGGAGAGTAGGTCACCGCCAAACCTAATAAATCCATCAATCTCTCTATACCAATAATAACCAAAAAAAGCCCTGAGACCCAAATCTCAGGGCTTTTACGCGTAAAATATCACAAAAATAAAAATACAAAATAACGGCGTTAAACGTAAAAGGACACCGAGTTTGTCGGAGACCTATTGCTTCAGTTTACGTGACCATATCGAGCATGTCGCGCTGTGCATAGAAGTTCTGTTCAGCCTGAGCTGGCGGTATATTCCCGATGAGCCCAAGCAGACGCCTGTTGTTGAACAGGTTCTCACGGCAGCAGTCGTCATTCACTGCCAGCATGCGGAACTTGCGAGACGCACCAAACGTGTCAGACACAAAATCAAACGACCAGCGCTCGCCGCCGCTGTCTTTCTCGACCTGCTTGACCCATCCGCTCAAGGTCTGGGGAATACAGCCGATCTTGGGTGCAATGGCCTCTATCGCGCCCGCCTGCGTTTCATAAGAGCCTTGATGCTCGAACACCATTCGGACCGCCCAAGCGCGGACCTCTGGCGAGTAGCGATTTGCCATTTTGCTTTTTGTCATAACCATCATCCTTACTTAAGTTGCTGGTCTCTGACAAACCCAGGACGATTCACTGAGCAGATGTGGCGCGCTGGAGCATGACCTGCGGGACAAACTGGTCTTCTAAATCGGCTGTTGAGCTCCAGAAAAGTGAGTAAATCGACATTATTTGGACACATTGTTTCGAGAAACTGGCAGTCTAATATGGTTGCAGTAACAGGTAGGGTTTTTACATGATGAAATACGCGGCTTCTGGGTTCTTCCTTGTTTTCGGGGTTGCTGCCCTCAAAACGGCTTTGGTAGTCAGTTTTGTTTTGGGCACCGCCCAAACTAATGTCACGACGATTATAGGGCTGTTCGCGCTATTTTTTGCGCTGACCAGTGGCGTAGCCTATCTTTGCATGACCCAACTGAAATCGTTGCTGGAGGCTCAGCGCAAAAGGCGCTTTGCTCCCGGCGAAGCCTCGCCCATAGCAAAGGAAAGTGTCGTGGCACATTACGCGCCCGATTGGGGTCTTTCCCAAGCCGAAGCCGATGTGGCGATTTTTGTCGCCAAGGGGTTCTCCAACAGTGAAGTTGCTGAAATGCGCGGCTGTGCCATTGCGACTGTTAAATCGCAGCTAGGAAGTATTTATCAAAAGTCGGGCCTTGGATCACGGTACCAGTTGATCTCTTTCGTGACTGACGAAGTCTGCGAGATGGCCAATGATCGTGAGACTGATGATATGAAGCGCCATGGGCGCGTCGTGACGCAAAATATACTTCCACTAGTGGGCCGGAAGAAATCATTTAAATCTGAAAAACTATCTGCTTAAGATAGATGTGTTGTGTTGATAAGCGGGCCTTTTGGCCCGCTTTTTCGTAGGCGCTGATATCCGCGCCTATTGTATCAGCCGAACCAGCTCACAATGATGTCCTGTCAATTTCAGCTCTCCTTCGCCGAGCTGCAAGCCTGCAGTGTCCAGCGTTGTGTCGATGACCCTGTCAAGCGGCAGAGCCAGTGCGGCAAGCAATTGGGCGGGTAATGCTGCAAGGACATCCTGTAGCACCGGTGCCACCAGATCCGAGACCAACCCTTCTTGCCCGGGCTTGATCCGAACTTCGGTTCGGGAGGGGGAAAGCAGACTGAACACACCCGATGACAACAAATCACCAGAGCCAAAGTATTTGATGTTTTCGCCCGCTTTGACCTCTGCTTGGGTAAAGCGGAGCGTTTCTGTCTGGGAGGCACCCAAGGTGACTTTTGATCGGGCCTGCACGGTGATCCCTGAAACCACAACATCCGGAAGCAGGGGAAGATCAATTCGTATTGTCAGGTCAAGCAGATCCGCAAACTCCAATGATGATGGTGAAAGGGGGCCACCGGTGAACATTTCCTCTGGTAGTTTGCCAAGATACAGTGCGGCTACGGCCGTTCCGTTCTGTGGGTTCAGAGGTGTTTGTGCAGTTGAAAAACGTGCGGCGGTCGCCTGGGGGTCAGACAAGGCGCAACTGATCTCTTCTAATGTTGCTGTAGCGCCGGCCAGTTCAACATAAATTGGCAATTCCAGACGCGTGACAGAGACGCCTAAACCCAGATTGCCCAACAGATCAGGGGCGAATGCGATATCGTTTTTAAGTCTTACCGCCGCGCGGTTAAGTTCGACACCTTCCTCTCCCAATGCGACCCACCCGGATCTTGCAGGTGGTTCGCCCGCTGCAAGGCGCGTGGTCACGGATGTTACGCCGGGTACGGCGACGCGGGCGCCGAGCAAATGTTGGAAGTCGTTTGCACCGACGACAGAGCCCAGAATATCCAAAGCGGAAAGATCGATCTGCGATGCAAATTCGATTGCCGTAAGCCCAAGCGCGCTGTCGATCCCGCCAATCAATGCCTCGACGGGCAAACTGACGGGACCTGCGTTGGGGATGCTTTCGACGGTGTTCGATGCACTTGTTGGCAGCAAGCTTTGCAAGGCTGCAAAGAGGCGGTCCGTGTTGGTTGTGGCGTCTAGAATGGCGGCTGGATTGCGATCCGCATTTCCTGCAAGCCGGTCCATTTCCCCTAAAAGATCACCCATATTAACCGTCGTTTCAGACAATAGCTGAATATCTCCGGCACTTAGCGTGACCGAAGTGTTTAAACTATCCGACAGGACCGAATTCAAAGCGGCCGCATCCAAACGGGCGATGTTACTGGTAAGCGAGAAACTGGCGGCACCCGTGCGGATCGCAGTCGAGCTTCGCGTTAGACGCACATTATCGCTGTCGGTAAAAATCTTGGCAAAATGGAGCGGGGTGTCATCTTGGAGTTTTACAAAAACCGCGTTTATGCCGCGACTGCCTTCAGGCAGCGGTGTGAAACGATCGGCGGGCGCGAATGCAGGATTGCGCAGAAAGCGGCCCGTTTGCAGGTTGGCTAATGTTGCTGTTGTGCGGTTGTTTTTGACCAGTGTATTCACCGCGCGTGCGGTGGCTGCATCTGTATCTACCACGCTGCTCATCGCGACAAGATCGCCGTCTGCCTGTAATTTAGCCCGCTCGCGGTACAGCGATGCAACATCGACGCCAAGTGCTACAAACCCGATCAATACGGTCAGTAAGAGCGAGACAATGACCGCAACGGCCCCGTTTTCATCGCGGCAGAAAGCTTGAAGCTGCCTTGATTTAATAAGCAAGATACGCGCTCCCTTTGATGTCAGAGATGTTCAATCCCAACAGACTGTTCGCGATGCCCAATACAGATGAGGCAATCGCGTAGGTGATATTTATTGTCATGCTGGGCGGGTTCACGTCGTTTGTGGAAACCTGCGGGCTGATGGCATCTTGGATCAAAAGCGGATAGTTGATGCTGGCTTTTGCCAAATACGCTTCGGCCAGTTCGATCCGTTCCTGCATGTCAAGACCGGCGACAGAGGCGCGCGCGGTGTCGGTCGCCAACTGGGAAACCGAATGGCTGACGCCAATGAAATAGCCGACCGTGATGATGCCAAACAGCAATCCAAACAGCAGTGGCGCGATCAAGACAAACTCGACCGCGACGGCGCCTGACTGATTGCGTCGGAAAGCTTTTAGAAATGCCAATGGGGTATAGGTCATGATCCGTCTCATCCTCCGGCGATGATGTTGTCGAAAACGCTTAGGGCAGCCGGGCCAACAAGAACCACAAATACTGCGGGCATGATGCAAAAGATCAGGGGCAATGTCATGAGAACGGGCAAGCGTGCCGCTTTCTCCTCGACGGCAAGCAATCGATTGCCGCGCTGTTCAATAATCAAAGTCCGCATGGCCCGTGAAAAGGGTGTGCCGTATCTGTCTGACTGATCCAATGTCTGGGTGAAAACACCCATTTCCGGCAGTGGAACACGGATATTCAGCTTTTCATAAGCACTGCGATAGTCATTGGTCATCGCCATTTCTGACACCATCTGAAGAATTTCGCGCGAAAGGTCCGGGTGGCTGAGCGACATTTCATGGGCAATACGGTGCAGTGCCGGTTGTGGGCCAAGACCGGCTTCAGAGGTGATCACGATCAGCTCCAACATATCAGGAAAGCTGCGGCGGATGCGGTCAAGGCGGGTTTTGCGGCGCAGACCAACGGCGATATCGACCCCCTTGGACAGCGCCAGCGCAGAGCCGATCACAATCGCTACCGGCATCAATATCCGTACGTCGATTGGCATTGTGGCGCCAACCCAGATCAGCCCTGACATCAAGGCGGCAATCGGCAGAACGGTCTTGAGAAAGGCATAAATCAACAGCGCGTCACGGCTGCGGTACCCGGCCGAGGAAAGCTCCGCTGCCGTCTCGCTTGCTTCACCGCCCAAAACCACTGAAAGACGTTCACCAACCGTGACAACAATGCGCCGGATGCGTCCCGAAATTATGCCGATCAGGCCTAGCGATGCAGTTTTGCCAGAGGCATCACGTGCCTGCTCTGATCCGTTGGCACGGCGCAGTCTTGCGTCGCGCAGGCTGCGCTGGTGTTCTGAATACAACAATGCCGACAGGGCCAGCATCACGCTGCTAAGCCCGAAAAAGGCCATCCAGAAGATATGAAATAATGTATCAGACATCGAGTTTCCCCATGCGCACCATGGTGAAAATGCCAAGCGCTATACTGGTGATCGCTGTCAGCGACATAACCCGGCCACGTGGATCTGCATAAAGGGGTTCCAGGTAGGCACCATTCAAGACCGCCAGCAACAGGGCAACTGCAAAGGGTAGCGATGCAAGGATCACAGCACTTGCGCGCGCTTCCGATGATAAAGCACGGGCTTTTTTGCGCAATTTGCGGCGTTCGCGCAGCTGTGCGGCAAGGTTTTCCATCGTTTCGATCAGGTTACCGCCGGTTTCCGCCTGTAATGCGGTCGATACTGCGAAAAAAGTCACCTCGGGGAGCGGCAAACGGGCGCTAAGCCGGTCAAGACTTTCTGCCAGCGTTGTGCCCATCCTAACCTCGTCATGGCAGCGGGTAAATTCGCGCAAGATCGGGCCTTTTGAGTTTGCCACAACGATCGCCATTGAATCCATCACAGGACGCCCGGCACGAAGACCTCGCGCAAAGATATCAAGCGTTTCGGGAAGATCGGCTGCAAAAGCTGCCTTATACCGGTTTTGCGCAATGTTCAGGATCGAAACAAGCAGGCCGAGTATGACGAAAGCAGCGACCGGCAAAGCGCCCAGCGGGTGAATGCGCAGGACCAGAACCGCCAAAGCATAGACGCCAAGCAAGGCGATCCCCGATTGGATCAACACTTCTGCAACGCTCAGACGCAAACTTGTTTGGTCAAGCTGGCGTTCAATGAATGCTACGACCTGTTCCACCGGGTTTGAAGGCTGGGTCATTTTGGGGCTCTTGCCCTTCAGCTTGCCGGGCAGGGGGGTTGATTCCTTGGCAACCGCGCGGGTCAGACGGGCAATATGGCGGCGGCGCTGACGGTCCGCCAGAATAAAGCCGAACAGCAAAAGCGCTGCGTTTAGAATAAAACCTACAATAAGCAAAATCGTAATAATTGACATTAACTAGCTCCCCAAAATCGCGTCAAGTTCGTCAGCGACGCCGTAATCGGCAGCGCGGCTTGCAAACTTTGGTCGGTAGCCTGAATAAACATGCTCTCCGGTCACTTTTGCGCGGGTGCTTGAAGGATCAGTGCGAAATGAAAACAGCTCTTGCAGGGTAATGACGTCCCCCGAAATACCCGCAATTTCGGAGATTGAAGTCACACGCCGTTTACCGTCGCGCATCCGCGACACCTGAACAATCAGATGCACGGCATCGGCAAGTTGACGTCGCACGACGCCGTTACCCGGCGCAAAGCCAGCGAGGGCCGCCATGCTTTCCACACGGGTCAACGCTTCGGCAGGGGAGTTTGCGTGCAGCGTGCTCATTGATCCGTCGTGGCCAGTGTTCATCGCTTGCAGCAGATCAAGCACCTCATCCCCGCGCACCTCGCCGATTATGATACGGTCTGGACGCATCCGCAACGCGTTGCGTACCAGCGTGCGCATGGTGATTTCGCCGACGCCTTCAACGTTGGCCGGGCGCGTTTCAAATCGCACCACATGGCTTTGTTGAAAGCGCAGTTCGGCTGCGTCCTCGATGGTGACGATCCGCTCGCCTTCGGGAATAAACCCCGACATTGCGTTCATCAGCGTTGTCTTGCCCGAACCTGTCCCACCCGAGACCAATACGTTCAGGCGCAGATACGCGGCTAGGGCAAGAAAGCGGCTCATTTGCGAGGTAAGGCTGCCCCCCTCTACAAGGTTATCCAGCTTGACCGGCGCAGACGGGAATTTGCGGATCGTGATTGTCGGACCATCAATGGCCAGCGGCGGCACGGCGATATTAACCCGGCTGCCGTCCGATAGGCGGGCATCGACCACGGGTTGGCTTTCATCAATACGGCGCCCCACGGCAGACACAATGCGACTGGCAACTGCAAAAACATGAGCGTTGTCGCGAAAGCGAATGTCGGTCAGCTCCAGCTTGCCACCACGCTCAACATATACTTTGTCCGGCCCGTTCACCATGATATCAGTGACGCGCTCGTCGGCCAGCAAGGCCTCAAGCGGACCAAGACCCAGCATATCGGCCAACACGGCGACAACCAGCTCGGATATTTCACGACCGTTCAGATGCATCTTGTTGCGCGCTGAAAGCGCCTCGATGCCATGACGGATCAGGCTTTCTTGTTCAGCACGCGGCTTGGATGCCAATTCGCTGAAATCAAGAAACTCGAGTAATGATCGGACGACCTCGTTGGCTAGCGTCAGCATTTTCATGGACGGTGCAACGGCCGATGTTGTTGAAATCATCGGCAGCGGTTTAGGCGCGGGGGCCGGTTTTGCGACAGATACGAGCGCAGGCGCTACAGTTTCAACGGGGTCTTGAACCTGCATCTTGGGGGTCAGTTCAAGCGGCGCGATTTCTTGAGACTTTGGCGGTTCCAGCTCCTTTACGGCGTCCGCCAAAATCTGGCGTTGCATCGCGAGCGGCCAATGAAAATCCCCACGCTCGACGACATAAGACACCGCTGCATTGGCCCGATCTTCGGGGGTAAACCCGTCAGCATCCATTTGCTGCGCGATTTCTACGACCTGAGCGACAGTGTCGCGCAAGGACGGTTGGCTGATATGTAGGGTCATGCGGATGCCCTGCGGAAAAAGCCAAGGCTTTTCTTGGATGCTGCTGTTTCTTGTTCTGCTACAGCACGGCTGCTGGCCATCTCCCAAAGGGCGCTGGTGGCTTTTGCGTAGGGGTTTCGCGGTTGGGTTTCGATGACAGGTTTCGCGGCGCGGTGCGCCTTGCGCAGGGCAGCCTCGTTGTTTGGCATGACCACCGCCACATCTTGCCCGATTGCCTTGGCCACATCATTTGCGGTCAGTTTTGCGTCTTGGCGAAACTCTGACAGGACGGGCAGGATCGTCAGGTTAGGTGCGTTTGTTTTGAGAAATGCAATCATGCGGCTCGCAACATTGACGCCCGAATATCCAGCAGGCAGCACAAGCACCAGCGTATCAAGGGCATCTGCGAGGGCGGGCTGCTGGATCAGAACCGCGCGCGGAAGGTCAACGATCACAGCATCGAAATTCGATTTCATCGACTGGATCAACTGGGGGAAGGCGGCATCCAGCGTTTCAATATTCTGGGTCGTATGCGCTTGTTGCGAATAAAGCGCCAAGCGGTCGTTCAACCGTTCCATCGTGGCGCCCAAAAAGGTTTTGTCGATCCGTTCGGGCGAGGAAAGCGCCTCTTGCAGACCGGGGGTGTCTTTGCGGTCAAGATCAATCGCCTGAGAACCAAAGCGCAGATCGGCATCAATCAACGCGGTGTGCAGGGCAGGCCCTTTTGTCGCCGCAGCATAAAAGGCCAGGCTTTGTGCCAGCAGGCTGGTGCCAACCCCGCCATTGCAGCCCATAACACCCACGCATTTACCAAGCTTTAGAGCAGGGGTTTGAAAAGACGCCTGCACAACCTCTTGAATCTGTGGTGCCGCTTGGCTGTTCGCAGCGACGATTTCTTCGGGCGATACAGGAAACGCAAAATATTCCAACGCACCAGCATTTCGCAGCGCGCGGTAAGTGCCAAGATCGGACTTGTCCCCCAAGACGACCACATTGGCACCAGTTCGGGAAAGTTCGGTCACACTTTCGCAGGCATCGTCTAGCGACATATTGCCCATTTCCGTGAGGATGGTTTTCGCAATCGGCACGCCCGTGCAAATCCGCGCTGCCCCGCCCAAACCACCGCCGTGAATGGCCGCTTGACTGCCCGACGTCAGGACGACGACGGCGCGCGCAAGATCGGCACCTTGATCGGTACACACATATGCGGCGAGAGGGGAGATCGCAGCGCTGTTTACATTCGCATGTGACATTTGGGGAGCCTTGGATAGAATGAGGAAGAAGCGGCTTTAGGCGAATGCATGCGAGCCAGCGCTCGCATGCATTTCAAGCAAGTTGGATTAGCCGCCCGACTGCGCAGTCGTCAAAGCAGAGTTCATAGTGACAAAGCCGGTGTTTGTGCTTTGGCCAAGCGCTGCAACGGATCCAACAATAACGGCGCCAACGAGGGCAGCAAACAAACCGTATTCAATAGCGGTCGCGCCGTCTTCGTCTTTTGCGAAGGTGCGGATGGCAATTTTCAGTGCTTTGCGTGTGTAGGTCATTGAGATGTCTTTCTTTATTTTCAACGGATCGGAAGTGACCCGGGATGAGAATTGAAATGACATCAGCCGCCGCCAAACGATATCGTCCTTGGGGGGTAAATCGCGATCATACCCCAGTGGATGCAGGTGTTTCATACCAAAGGATGATGCGGATCAGGCTTGTTTGTGGCAGGTGCCCGACCGGATTAAAGCAGCAATGTGGCACCTTGAGAAATAGCAACCTTGGGTAGAAACGCCAGCCTAATCTTAAAGTGTTCATCCGGCTTTAGCATCGGTTCAACCCGCATGAATCTGGCGAGCATCGACAAATTCAACAGGATTCGAATCGTGGTGATTGGGATTTTTTACCGCGATGGGGCGCGCTTTTTACGTTTGTGGAAATTATTGCAAGCGCTTTGGTAGACCCGCGATAACCGCAAAGCTTTCACCGCAGCGCTTGCGTTACGAGGTTTGCGCCTGCGCCTCTTCCAGTTCCTTTTGAAGCAATGCCTCTTGCTTGGCTTTGGGGGATGAAAAGCCGGCCAGCAGCGCGTAGGCGACGGGGGTCAGGTACAGCGTAAACAACGTCGCCAGACCCAGCCCGCCGACGATCACCCAACCCAATGCTTCACGCGCTTCGGCACCCGCCCCTGTGGACATCACCAGCGGTACGCCCCCTAGTACGGTCGATGTCATGGTCATCATCACAGGGCGCAGTCTGATACGGCAGGCATCGACAATGGCGGTGTGCACATCTTGTCCCTCGTCGCGCAGCTGATTGGCAAATTCGACAATCAATATGCCGTTCTTGGCCATGATCCCGATTAGCATCACCAACCCGATCTGGCTGTAGACGTTCAGGCTTTGCCCCGTCAGCAACAATGCAAAGATCGCACAGGCCAGCCCCAACGGGACAGTCGCCATAACCACCACCGCCGAAATAAAGCTTTCGAATTGGGCTGACAGAACCAGAAATACGATCAATATCGCAAAACCAAAAGTCAGCAGGATACCGGAATTTGTCTGATCCAGGGTCGCCGCTTCGGCCAGCGGGATGATCCGGTTTTCGTCCGACAGAACCTCGGCGCCGATGTCCTGCACCATCGCGAAAGCATCCCCCAGCGACACTTCAGGTGTCAGGCCAGCTGTCAGCTCCACCGATCTGTTCTGCCCTTCGCGGTCAAGTTCGGGGGCCACGGCCCGCTCTTCAAGGGTGACAAAGCTGGACATGGGAACCATCTGGCCATTGCCCGACTGGACAAAGATGTTCTCAAGATCACCGGGATCGTTGATGGGGTTCGAAGTCGACAGCATTTGCACGTCAAAACTGGTGTCTTCGATAAAAACCGACCCGACGGTGCGCCCGTCCAACAATGCCTGTAAGGCCTGACCCAGACCGGTGATGTCGATTTGCAGATCTGCGGCCAAGGCGCGGTCTATCTCCACAAAAAGCTGTGGTTGCGTGCGCTCGTATTCCAGCTGGATCTGCCCCAAGCCGGGTATCTCGCGCATCCTGTCGACCATCGTTTCAGCCACTGTCGCAAGCTGACCATAGTCGGTGCCCGTTATCCCAAACGCCAACCCCCTGCCAGCGCCGCGAATACCCAGCGAATTTGGCTGGATAGCAAAAGCACGCACCCCGATGATATTGCGCAGCTTGCCGTTGATCTCGCCCACGATTTCTTGCTGCCCGCGTGCGCGATCTTGCCATTTCGCAAGGGTGAAGACCATGAAACCACGGTTGTCAGCACCAAACCCGCTGATCGAAAAAACATTCGTGATCTCGCCAGCTTCTTGAAGGGGCGCGATGGAATCTTCGATCTCGCGCATTTTGGATTGGGTATAGTCCAGTGATACGCCTTGAGGGGCTGTGACGCTCAACAAGGCAACGGCGCGGTCTTCTGGCGGCGTCAGTTCCTGACGGATGCCGCCCGTCAACAGTACAGCGGTCACACCAACGAAAAGCGAAACCGTAACTATCAGAAAAGGGACCGCAAGCGCTGCATTCAAGGTCTTCTCATAGAACCGCAGCAGTTTTCCGCCCAGCCAGATCATCGGACCACGCGGGTTTTCTTCGGGCGCTTTGGTAAGCAGGCGGCTGGCTAAAACAGGGCAGAGGCTAAGGGCGACAACAGATGACAAAAGCACGGCCATCGCGAGCGTGAACCCGAATTCGCGAAACAGGCCGCCTGCTTGGCCCGGCAAGAATGACAGTGGCACAAACACGGCGGCCAGCGTGGCTGTGGTTGTCACGACTGCGAAAAATACCTGCGACGTGCCATTCACCGCCGCAGCTCTTGGCCCCATGCCAAGAGAACGTTGCCGCACAATGTTTTCCAGAACGACGATGGCATCATCCACAACCATTCCTGTCGCGAGCACCAGCGCCAGCAATGTCAGGATGTTAATCGAAAAGCCCACCATATAGATCGCAGCAAGCGTGCCAATCAGGGCCACCGGCAAGGTCAGCGTGGGGATCAATGTTGCGCGGAAATTGCGCAGAAACAGAAAGATGACAGCGACCACAATCGCCATTGCAAAGCCTAGTGATTTTACGACTTCTTCAATCGAACCTGCGATGAATGTCGCGTCGTCCGAGGTTATTGCAATGGTGATATCATCGGGCAAGCTCTGATCAAGTTCGTCGACGACCCGACGTACGTTCGACGAGATTTCTAGCGTATTCGATGTTGCTTGCCGAATGATGCCGATGCCTAAACCTTGCTGCCCGTTCGCACGCAGAACGGTTTCACCCGACGCGGGCCCTAACGTCACAGTGGCGACATCGCCCAGTTTGACTTCGTCTTTGATCTCAAGCGCCTCAAACGCCTCAGCTGTGGCGACGTTTGCTGTGGTGCGCACGTTGATTGACTGGCGGTCCCCGGCCAGATCACCTGCCGGTGCATCAAAGGCAACGCTGGCAAGGGCGGCTTGCATATCTGCAAGCGTCAGGCCGCGGCTGGCCAGTTCGAACTGGTTGATATCGACCCGAAAGATCGGTTCGCGGTCGCCGTAAATCTGCAAATCGGCCACCCCATCCACAGAGATCAGACGATCTTCGACACGCTCTTGCACAATTGCGGTCAGCTCTTGGGGCGACCGCCCGGCAGACGTGACCGCAATCCGCATGACGGGTTGGGCATTGGCGTCGGCTTTGACGATCTCGGGCTGTTCTGCGTCTTCGGGCAGGTTGTTGACGATCCGTGCAACTGCGTCCCTTACATCTGTGGCAGCGACATCGATATTGACCGTATCGTCAAATTCTACCGTGACGCGGCTGCGCCCAAAGCGAGAGTTCGAAGAGATGCTGCGCACCCCAGAGACGCGGCCGACTGCCCCCTCGACCCGGCCGGTCAGCTCTTGATCAACCGCTTCGGGCGAGGCACCGGGGAATGGTGTGGTGATGGTAACGACAGGCCGGTCAACATTGGGCAGTTCACGTATTTCTGCCCCGAAAAGGGCTGCGATGCCGGCCAGAATGATCAGCGCATTAAGGACAAACGCAAGAATAGGGCGCCGGATAAACAGCGCCGTGCCGGAGGAGGAAGGCGCGCTCATAGCCGCACCACGTTAGCGGGGGGCTGGTTGTTCAGCGCGGTATCTTTTTGCGGGGCAACTGTCACATCAGCGCCGTCGCGCAAGGTTTGGACGCCTTCGGTCACGACCATGTCGTCTTTGCGCAGATCATCAGAGGTGACCAGCACCTCGTCGCTGTTGCGCTGCGCGATAGTGACGTTGACGCGCACAGCTTTATCTTCCCGCACGACCCAGACAAACGGCCCTTCGCTGGACCATTGCAACGCCAAAGGCGCGATTGATAGAACAGTTTCGCCCGGAAAGGTCATATTGACTGAAAACGCCATTCCGGCGCGCAGCATATCCGCCTCGTTCGAGACGCGACCCTGCACCAGCATGGTTCTGCTGGCCCTTTCGACCACTGAATCGATAGCCCTGATTTCGCCTTGCAACTTTGTATCAGTCAGCCCCAAAGGGCTAAGATCAAATGTTTGACCGACGGCAATCTTGCTGACGATGCGTTCGGGCACACGAAAATCAATTAGAATCTCAGAGCGGTCTGTGATCGTGACCAAGACGTCCTGGGCGTTGACGCGGTCGCCGATTTCAAGGTTCGTGATGCCCATCCATCCCGAGATGGGTGCGACAACCTGCCGCTGTGAAAGATCGAATTCCGCCTGCCGCACAGCAAGTTCAGCACTGCGCAAGGCCAGTTCGGTTTCGCGCAACCTGACTTCGGTTGTGGCCCCCGATGCTTCCAGCCGCTGGATGCGGGTCGCCTCAGCGCTGGCATCGGCCAATTCAATACGGGCCTGTTCAAGTGCGATCTGTTCTTCTTCGTCCTGCAGGGACAAGATCACCGTGCCACTTTCAACATAACCACCTGCGGTAAGTGCGATTTCCGTGATCACCCCCACGGCATTGGACCGCACCGTTACTGACCGCCGTGCCAGACCGTCGCCAATCGCATTGATCCGCTCTGCCATTGCTTTTTGTTGAACCGGCAACGCAATAACTTGCGCCGGGCCGCCGCCGCGTCTTCTGTCTTGTTGCGCCTGCGCGGCGTCTTTCGGTTCAATGCCAAGCAGATCAAGCACGCCAATTCTATCCAGAAACGGGTGCGCAGCCGGCACGTAGGTGATCCAGATATAGCCACCGACAATAAGGGCGACGCAGATAAGACCGATTTGCCGGAGCGCTTTCATCATTATTGCCTTTGTCATAATGTCATTAATTAAACTACTTAGCTTGTCCTTGGGTAAATCACATAAATTTTGTGTGTGGGCGGCCTGTAAAGATTGCCTAAGCCACATTCGCCCAATTAAGCGACACAAAGCGTGGGTCAGGCTGTTACAAAACTATCACTTTCCATACAATATTAATTCTATTATTCACGAATTATGGAATTAATAATCTCAAACCGTCTGTCTACGCTTGGTCATCCGCAACGGTTGGCCCTGTTTCGGCTGCTGATGCGTCGTTATCCTGATCGCGTTCCCGCAACCGAACTGGCTCAAGCGCTTGGCATAAAGCCAAACACGCTGTCATCTTATGTGAACGCGCTGATGCAAGCCGGTTTGGTCACGCAAGAACGTGCTGGAACCTCTCTGCGCTACGCGATCAACCTGGATGCAGCGCGCGAAACCATGGATTATCTGTTGAATGACTGCTGCAAGGGGCGTCCCGATATCTGCACCCCGGTCATAAACAGCCATAAAGCCGCGCAGAAATTCAATGTACTGTTCCTTTGTACGGGAAATTCCGCACGATCAATCTTTGCGGAATCCATTCTGCGCGATATCGCAGGTGACCGTTTTGTTGCCTATTCGGCAGGGACCAATCCACGCGCCGGCCTCAATCCGTTTGCACTGGAAGTGCTCAAGCAAAAGGGTCACGATATATCGGTTCTGCGCTCCAAGAATATATCAGAGTTTCAAGGCGCGGATGCCCCTGACTTTGATTTCGCATTCACCGTCTGCAATCAGGCCGCAAACGAGGCGTGCCCCGCGTGGCACGGCCAGCCGATCAGCGCACATTGGGGGCTTCCTGATCCGGTCAAGACCGAAGGGTCTGACGCTGAAAAGAGCCTTTCGTTTCAACAAACATACGGTGCCCTGCGCAACCGCATGATCACCTTTACCGCTTTGCCGCTCGCCACACTTGATCGTATTTCCTTGCAAAAGCACGTTGATCAGATTGGCCAATCCAGACCAGAAGGGTCCTCGAAATGACTGTTTATGCTATCAACGGCCTTGGCCGCATCGGCAAACTTGCCCTCAAGCCCTTGCTTGAACGGGGTGCCGAAATCGCCTGGATCAACGATGCTGTCGGAGATCCGCAGATGCACGCCCATCTGCTTGAGTTTGACACGGTACACGGACGCTGGAAGGCTGAAATCAGCCATGACAGGGACAGTATCACAATTGATGGCATCCGTCTGCCGTTTATCGGTACCAGTGATATTTCTAAGCTGCCACTAGCGGGCGTTGACGTCGTGATTGACTGCACAGGTGTCTTCAAGACCGAAGCCAAGCTTGCGCCATATTTCAATGCTGGTGTGAAAAAGGTGGTTGTGTCTGCGCCGATAAAAGATGGGGATGCAGCGAATATCGTCTACGGGGTCAATCAAGATATCTATGATCCTGATCGCCACCGCATTGTGACCGCTGCCAGCTGTACCACCAACTGCCTTGCGCCAGTCGTAAAGGTCATTCACGAAAACCTTAAGATCAGGCATGGTGCGATCACCACAATTCACAATGTGACGAATACGCAAACCATCGTGGACCGTCCTGCCAAAGACTTGCGCCGCGCCCGATCTGCGCTGAACTCCTTGATCCCGACGACAACGGGCAGTGCAACCGCGATCACCCTTATCTACCCCGAACTAAAGGGGCGTCTGGACGGCCATGCAATCCGCGTGCCCTTGCTAAATGCGTCCCTGACGGATTGCGTATTCGAGGTAGAGCGTGAAACGACCGCACAAGAGGTCAATGCGCTGTTCAAGGCCGCATCCGAAGGGCCGTTGAAGGGCATTTTAGGCTATGAGGAGCGTCCGCTTGTCTCGGCTGATTACACCAATGATGAACGCTCAAGCATCGTGGATGCGTTATCGACCATGGTTGTCAATGGCACTCAGGTAAAGATCTATGCGTGGTACGACAACGAGATGGGCTATGCGCACCGCTTGGTCGATGTGGCCTGCATGGTTGGGAAAAACCTGTGACACTGACGCCTGCGCGACCGCAAGGACAGTCGGCCTATATCGCAGTGACCGCAGCCTATTGGGCCTTTATGCTGACCGATGGCGCATTGCGGATGCTGGTGCTGTTGCACTTTCATACGCTTGGATTTTCGCCCGTGCAGCTGGCCTATCTCTTTGTGCTTTACGAGATCGCAGGTGTGGTGACCAATCTTTGTGCGGGATGGATTGCCGCGCGGTTTGGTTTGACCTCGACCCTATATGCCGGGCTTGGCTTGCAGGTGCTGGCGCTGCTGGCCTTGGCGCAGCTTGATCCTGCTTGGACCGTGGGTGTGTCGGTCGCCTATGTTATGCTGGTTCAGGGGGCCAGTGGGGTTGCAAAAGACCTTGCCAAGATGTCATCGAAATCTGCGGTAAAGCTGCTTGCACCGTCAAGCGACGGGGGGCTTTTCCGCTGGGTCGCCCTTTTGACGGGTTCAAAAAATATGGTGAAAGGACTTGGGTTCCTGCTTGGCGCCGGGTTGTTGGCCACACTGGGCTTTGCCGGGGCGGTTCTGGGCATGGCCGCAATCTTGGCAGTGATCTTGCTGGCGGTTCTGATCGCCATGCCGCCGGGCCTGCCCAAAGGGCGCAAGGGCACAAAGTTTTCGGAAGTGTTTTCGAGGTCTGCCAACGTAAACTGGCTAAGTGCGGCACGCGTCTTTCTGTTCGGCGCACGCGATGTGTGGTTCGTTGTCGGCATTCCGATCTATTTCTATGCTGTGCTGTCCGACGGCACCGAAGCGGGCAACCGCGCGGCGTTCTTTCTGATCGGGACGTTCATGGCAGGTTGGGTCATTCTGTACGGTCTCGTGCAGGCCAATGCGCCCAGGATTTTGCGCGCAAGAACTCGGTCGGGAACCCAGCTGATCGCGTCAGCACGTCGATGGGGCTGGTATTTGGTCTTGGTTCCATCTGGCCTGACACTGGCGTCTTTGTTTGCCGCTGGACCACAGATGTGGCTGACCGTGACCCTTGTCGCCGGATTGCTGGCATTTGGCGCGATCTTTGCCGTGAATTCATCCCTGCATTCCTATCTGATCTTGTCCTTCACCAAAGCCGAACGCGTGACGATGGATGTGGGCTTTTACTACATGGCTAACGCGGGCGGCAGATTGATGGGCACACTGCTTTCGGGCGTAACATATCAAATTGGAGGTCTTGCTCTTATGCTGGGCACCGCGACCCTGATGGTGGCATTGTCAGCGGTCATTGTCGGGTTTCTGAAGCCAGAGGGGACTTAATCGCTGGGGTCAATCACCGCCCTTGGTCGGTTCACAAGACTGATACATTTGCGGTGTAAGGACTGGCCAATACCTACGCCAGTTTTAAACCGCGATTGCCCTAAGGACAGAAAAATGAAGATCATACAGGCCACCCTGACGTCTGCTGCAGCACTTTTTGCCGCCTCTGCTGTGACGGCACAGGAAATGTCATTCAACCGCATTGCCTCTTTTCCGGTGGCTTCCAATTCCGATGGCGCACAGGAAACCTCGTCCGAGATTATTACTGCTTCCGGCGACGGAATGACGCTGATTTACTCTGACAGCCCGCTGGGGGTGATCGGGTTCATCGACATGACTGATCCGAAAAATCCTGCCCCACTGGGAACGCTGGACATGGCCGGCGAACCTACAGCCGTATCCGCGGTGGGTAACAGTGTCATTGCAGGCGTGAATACATCCCAAAGCTATGTCGCGCCGTCCGGGTTCGCAGCCTCTTTTGCGATAGATACCATGACCGAAACCGCGCGTTGCGATCTGGGCGGCCAACCCGACAGCACCGCGATCGCGCCTGACGGGTCGTTCATGGCGATCGCCATTGAAAACGAACGCGACGAAGATGCTGGCGACGGTCGCGTCGGCCAGATGCCCGGCGGGTCAGTCGCGATGATTGATCTGACTGCCGAGGGCGCGTTGATTTGCGACACGATCCGCTTTGCCGATGTGACAGGTCTGGCAGAGATCGCGCCAGCAGACCCAGAGCCCGAGTTCGTTGACATCAACGCCGCAGGCGAAGTTGTCGTGACGATGCAGGAAAACAACCACATGGTCGTTTTAGACCGCACTGGTGCGGTGCTAAGTCATTTTTCGGCAGGCACGGTCGACTTGACAGGTATGGACGCGACCGACGAACGCGCGGCCCTGATCTTTGATGAAGCACGGGCAGGGATCCCGCGCGAGCCTGACGGGGTTCAATGGATTGACGGCGATCATTTCGCCATCGCGAACGAAGGCGACATGGACGGCGGCACCCGAGGCTGGTCGATTTTTCACAAAGACGGCACGCTTGTCTGGGACAGCGGCCTGTCCTTTGAATACGCGCTGATCGAGGTTGGCCATTACCCCGACAAACGCTCCGACGCCAAAGGCGTAGAGCCTGAGGGGATGGAGTTTGCCATCATCAATGGCACGCCAATGGTGTTTATCCTATCCGAGCGCGGATCAATGGTTGGTGTCTATGATGTGACAGACCCCAGTAACCCTGTTCTCGCTCAACTGCTGCCGTCGGGTGTGGCCCCCGAAGGTACGGTAGCGATCCCTGAACGGGGCCTTTTGGTTACAGCCAACGAGGCTGATCTGGGCGAAGATGGAGGGGCGCGCAGCCATGTGATGCTGTATCAATACGGCGAAGGTATGCCGTCCTACCCGCATCTGACATCTGCTGGCGCTGATGAACTGATCGGATGGTCAGCCCTGTCCGGACTGACGGCTGATCCTGACCAAAAAGGCATTTTTTATGCTGTGAACGACAGTTTCTTTGCCTATCAGCCGACGATCTTTACGATTGATTCCACACAATCCCCTGCGCGTATCACCAACGCCTTGCCCGTTACGCGGGCAGGCTATCCAGCCCAAAAGCTGGATATGGAAGGGATTGCGTCTGATGGGGCAGGCGGGTTTTGGATCGCATCCGAAGGGCGCACTGACCGGATGATCCCTCATGCTATCTATCATGTTGATGCACGTGGCGAGATCACCGAGGAAATCCCGTTTCCAGCGGAACTGCTTGCCGTCGAAAACCGATTTGGGTCTGAGGGGATCACAGTTGTTGGGTCCAAGCTTTGGATTGCGATCCAGCGCAATTGGGCCGATGACGCTGGCAATATGTTCAAACTTGTCGCGTATGATTTGGAAACCAAGGAATGGGGTGCCGTTACCTATCAGCCCGCCACCCCCGAAACTGGCTGGGTCGGCCTGTCAGAGATCGTGGCGCATGGTGATTACGTCTACTTGATCGAGCGTGATAACCAGATCGGATCGAATGCGGTTACCAAGTTGATTACCCGCGTACCGCTTTCCGACATGATGCCTGCCCCCTTGGGCGGTGATCTGCCCACCGTAACCCGCGAAGTTGTCTTGGATTTGCTGCCCCTATTGGCCGCGACCGGTGGCTATGTGGTCGATAAGGTGGAAGGGCTGGCCTTTGACGCTCAGGGCAATGCTTGGATCGTTACAGACAACGACGGTGTCGACGACAGTTCGGGCGAGACGATGTTCGTGAACCTCGGGCAACTATAAGCCACCTTAAAATTACGCCCTGCCAATAACAAGACTGGCAGGGCGAATAGACATCAAACTGACAAATGAGACTCTAAAGAACATTGCTCAGTAAAACGTGGTTCGTCCTCAGACAACCTCGGTCTCGACGTCGATATTGCCGTGTGTCGCGTTGGAATATGGACAGATGTGATGCCCGCGCTCTGCGATTTTTTCCGCCACAGATTTTTCGACGCCGGGCATCTTAACAATCAGTTTTACCTTCAGGCCAAAGCCGCCATCACTGCGCGGCCCGATGCCCACATGCGAGTCAACAGTCGCGTTGTCCGGCACGGTGCCCAGGTTTTCGCTTTGCGCCGCAAACCGCATCGCACCCAAATAACACGCGGCATACCCAAGCGCGAACAGCTCCTCAGGGTTGTGACCAGCGCCAGAGCCACCCAAATCCTTGGGAGGGGTCATGGTGAGGGTTAGCATACCCGATTTCAACGCCGCAGTGCCATCACGACCGCCACCCGTGGCATGCGCTTCGGTCCAATATTTGATATCTGTAGACATGATTAATTCCTTGTGTACGATTTAATTGTGCACGTTTTATAACAGGGGCAAGGCGGCGATGTCAATTGCTTGCAATTAAATCGCGCGCCATGTAAATAATCTGCATGTCACTCGCACCATCAGATATGATCTGTTTCGCCCTGTATTCTGCGACCCACGCCATGCAGCAGGCCTATCGCCCGTTGCTTGAACCGTTGGGGATAACCTATCCGCAATATCTTGTTCTAAGTGTTTTGTGGTCGGCAACCGACCCGTTGACGGTTAGCGCGGTCGGGGGTGCGCTTCATTTGGATTCCAGCACGATTACACCGCTTTTGAAGCGCCTTGAGGGTGCCGGATTGGTGACGCGCCGTCGCGATCCGCAAGATGAACGCAAGGTGCATGTGTCATTGACCGATACGGGCCGTGCGTTGGAACTGCACGCCGCGCATATTCCTGCCTGTATATTTGAAAAGACAGGTCTGGATGTCGGGGCATTGGAAAACTTGCACAAAGATGTCCTGAGATTAAACGAAACGCTGCGCGCTTCGTCGACATCCTTGTCTGGCGCTGGCGGCCAGAATGCTTCAGGACAGGAAACACCAATATGACAAGAGAAGAGTTTGAACAGTCAGCCCGCCAAAAAGGCTATGATGAGGCAACGATGGTACGGTTTGAGCCGTCTTCGCGCAGCGATTTCCACAGCCATGACAAGGTGTCATTTGTCTTTGTCATTGAGGGTGAATTCATTTTGAACACGAAAAGTGACGCGCCGCGCTACGGGGCAGGCGACATTTGCATTCTGGAAAAAGACGTTAACCACACAGAAGAAGCCGGGCCTGACGGCGCAACCATTCTGGTCGCTCGCAAGTAAATCGGACTGCGCCACCCTTCGGTTTTATTCAAGGCTGCAAATACCCTAGCGCACAGCAAGTTCTGACCGACGGTAACTAGCCCCGTGCATAGATATCTTCGTATCGGATGATATCGTCCTCACCCAGATAGCTGCCTGTCTGCACTTCAATCAACACCATTGGCACCTTGCCGGGGTTTTCCATGCGGTGAACAGCGCCCAGCGGGATGTAGACCGATTGGTTTTCGCTGATCAGCTTGACGGTCTCGTCAACGGTGACGCGTGCTGTCCCTTCAACGACGATCCAATGTTCTGACCGGTGGTGGTGGCTTTGCAGGCTAAGGGAGGCCCCGGGGTTCACGACGATGCGTTTCACCTGGAAACGGCCCCCGATCACGAGGCTTTCATACCAGCCCCAAGGACGATAATCGCGGGGCAGCTGTACAGCTTGGCTAACACCTTTGGCTTTCAGCGCATCAACTGCTTCTTTCACACGCTGCGCCTGGGACTTGTCGGCAACCAGCACCGCGTCGCCCATGGCAATCGCGACAATGTTCTCAAGCCCGATGCCGATCAGTTGCAAGCCCTCTGTTTCGGAGCGGAGCAGAGTGTCAGTGCAGTCAATCGCGGTCGCGTTGTCGGAACAGACATTGCCATCCGCATCGGGGCCTGATTCCAGCCACACGGCATCCCAACCGCCCAAGTCGGACCAGCCCGCACCAAAGGGCATGACGGCCAAATTATCAGCCTTTTCCATGATCGCATAATCAATGGAGATATCGTCGGCCTTGGCCCAGGCACTGTCTGCCAAACGCGTAAAGCCCAGATCGGCATTGGCGTTTTCCAGCGACGCAGTGACAGCCTCGACCATTTGAGGTGCGTGGATGTTAAAGGCAGCGATGATCGCTTTTGCGGTAAACAGGAATATGCCAGCGTTCCAAAGATAGTTTCCCGCCGCCAGCATTTCGGTCGCGCGGGCCGCATCAGGCTTTTCGACAAAACGGGCAAGGGGTTGGGGGCCAACAGCCTTTGCATCAGCGTCCGGGGCAAGTTCAAGATATCCGTACCCCGTTTCAGCGCGGGTAGGCGTGATGCCGAAGGTCACCAGATCACCTGCTAGTGCTCGCGGGACCGCAGCCTGCACCGTAACAGCAAAAGCAGCAATGTCCGGGATCACATGGTCGGAGGGGGCAACCAGCATCAACGCCTCAGGATCAGTTTCGGCGACCCACAGCGCCGAGGCGAGAACGGCAGGGGCCGTATTGCGTCCTTCAGGCTCGATCAGGATGCCCTGTGCCATCAATTCGACCTGCGCCAGCTGTTCGGTCACAATAAACCGAAACGGATCGCCGGTCACAATCACGGGGGCTGCAAATCCATCGCCAGACAGGCGCCGCGCAGAGGCCTGGAACAGGCTTTCGTTCCCCATCAGCTTGGCGAATTGCTTGGGATATGACTTGCGCGACAGTGGCCAAAGCCGTGTACCCGAGCCGCCACAAAGAAGAATGGGATAGATCATATTAAATACCAATAAGGTTAGTTATGTAAAATTAAGTGAACGCGCGCGCACGTTCTACGATCGCACCGTTTCCTGTTTTAAAAACCACTCATATGTCTCACGCAACCCGTCTTTAAGGGCAATCTGGGCCTCCCAGCCCATTTCAGCCAGCCGCGAGACATTCATCAACTTGCGCATCGTACCGTCTGGTTTGGTCGTGTCAAAACCCAACTTACCTTCAAAGCCGGTCACATCCGCCACCATCTGCGCCAGCTCGCCAATGCTCACATCGGTGCCGGTGCCGACATTGATATGGCTCAGCATGGCCTGCGTGTTCGCCGCGTAGATGTCTTGTGGCAGATCGAGCACGAACAAGGACGCTTCCGCCATGTCATCCACATGTAGAAATTCACGCATCGGCGTGCCGGTGCCCCAAATCACAACCTCGTCCAAGCCGTCGCGAGCCGCCTCGTGAAAGCGGCGGATCAGGGCGGGCAGGACGTGGGAATTTTGCGGATGGAAGTTATCACCAGGACCGTAAAGATTGGTTGGCATGACGGAACGGTAATCGACCCCATGCTGGCGGTTATAGCTTTCACACAGCTTGATGCCCGCGATCTTGGCAATCGCATAAGGCTCGTTCGTCGGTTCAAGCGTGCCTGTCAACAACGCGTCTTCGGCCATCGGCTGCGCGGCCTCGCGCGGGTAAATGCACGAACTGCCGAGCTGCAGCAGCGTCTTTACCCCGGCGGCAAAGGCCTGATGGATCACATTGCATTCAATCATCAGGTTTTCGTAAATGAAATCAGCGGGATAGGTGTTGTTGGCCATGATGCCGCCCACTTTTGCGGCGGCAAGAATGACAACATCGGGCCGCTCGGCCCCCATAAAATCGCGCACCTCCGCTTGCGACGTCAGATCCAGCTCCGCATGGGTCCGCGTGATCAGCGTCAAGGCCTCGCCCGCGTCTTTGCGTGCTTGCAACTGCCGCAATATTGCGCCGCCTACCATGCCACGGTGCCCTGCAATATAAATCTTGCGCATGGGCCTACCCGTTCTCAAGCGAGATCGGCAGATCCAACCCGTGTTCTTTCAGTAACGCATGACGGCGCGCGATCTTTAGATCATTGGCGACCATCTCGGCGCACATTTCCTGTGTTGTTATCTGCGGTACCCACCCCAGTTTTTCCTTGGCCTTGGCGGGGGAGCCGAGCAGCGTTTCAACCTCAGCCGGGCGGAAATACTGCGGGTCAATTTGCATCACGACATCACCCGGCTTAACCGCTGGCGCATCATCGCCTTTAACACTGTCGACGATAGCACGCTCTTCCAGCCCTTCCCCCTCGAACCGCAGAGTGATCCCCAATTCGGCCGCGGACCATGTAATGAATTGGCGCACGGAATACTGCACACCTGTCGCAATAACAAAGTCATCAGGCGCATCTTGCTGCAGCATCATCCACTGCATACGCACGTAATCCTTGGCGTGGCCCCAATCGCGCAACGCGTCGATGTTCCCCATATAGAGACATTGTTCGAGGCCTTGGGCGATATTCGCAATGCCGCGGGTGATCTTGCGGGTGACAAAAGTTTCGCCACGGCGCGGGGATTCGTGGTTAAAAAGGATCCCGTTGCAAGCATACATCCCGTAGGCTTCGCGGTAGTTTACCGTGATCCAATAGGCGTACATCTTGGCCACTGCATAGGGTGATCGTGGATGGAATGGCGTGGTTTCAGTCTGCGGAATTTCCTGCACCAAGCCATAAAGCTCAGAGGTCGAGGCCTGATAAAATCGCGTTTTCTTTTCCAGCCCCAGAAACCGGATCGCTTCAAGCAGGCGCAGAGTGCCATTGCCATCTACGTCAGCCGTATATTCCGGCGATTCAAAGCTTACCGCTACATGGCTTTGTGCGCCAAGGTTATACACCTCGTCCGGCTGCACTTCGCTAATGATCCGCGTCAGGTTCGAACTGTCGGTCAGATCACCATAATGCAGCTTTAGCTTGGGGTTCGGTTCGTGCGGATCTTGGTAAATATGGTCGATCCGCTGCGTGTTCAGCGACGAAGACCGCCGTTTGATCCCATGCACTTCGTACCCTTTTTCCAGCAACAACTCTGCCAGATAGGATCCGTCTTGTCCGGTAATGCCCGTGATCAATGCGCGTTTCATTAAAACCCTCTTTTATCTATTTTGTAGTCGCCAAAATCATCATAGCGAGACCCAATCACAAAGGCCCAAACGCTTATTTCTATTTGTTATCCGCGATTATCACTTTTATCCAGACCGTAGATGAAGAACCCTGATGCCATGGCCAAACAAGTTCAAGTGTCGGCGTGAGGATACTACCCTAAGCCTTCGCATTTGGCACCTTGTTTCCCAAAGATGATCGTTGCCAACCTGGTTTGGACGATCAATTCCGATCCAGACCAAACTGCATTTTTACCCAATCCGGCAAAGTCACGCGGTACTTGAAAATTTTGGACTTGCTGCGAAGAACGCTTTCTTTTTCATCCCTAACCGGATCTGACAGGATTGAGTTGTAAGCCTCATCACGCGCGATTGACCACTCTTTGTCGTCATACGCGGCGAAGTTCGCATAGAACCGTGTGGCATCTCGATCCGCTTCTTTCCATGCCGCACCCGGAAGACCTTTGCCCGGCGAGTTACCGACTTCTGTTCGATGTTGGTTCGCAACCTCGAGAGCGTTCAGATTGGCATATTTCAGATGTAGCATATATACCCCCTTGGGCAGATCAAATGTCGCCGTAGGAAGCCTGCGGGACCCTACCCAAATGCCGTGGCGCCAAAGGGCGGTCCCTCGCTTGGCGGCCCAAGCCTTGCTGTAGTGACCAGTAAAAACCGCCTTGGAGCGATGCCCCAACGCCATGTGTCGTTCCTCCAGAACCTTGTCATCGGGGACTTCGGCCACATTCAGGCCCAATGCAAAAACCGCCTTTGATGAAACATTTTCAAAGATGGCCCCAAGCGATTGATGAACAGACGGGTCAAAGCAGATCAGTTCATCTGAATCGGTACGGATCACCCAATCATAAGACAGTGCCAAACCGTCAGAAAAGCTGTTCAACATCTGACCGCGTCGGCGGTCAAATCCTTCAAGAACATCGCGGGGGACCGTAATCACACTGGCACGAGGGCAAATTTGCGCAACCTGATCGTCAAATCCATGCGCCACGACGTAAAGGTTATCGAAACCTACCAGCCGACCATAATGCGTGTACCACTGCGACAACGCCCAGTAGTCTTTGTAAACCATTGTTAGGGCGCATATCTTCATGCTTTCTTTTACTGCGTTTCGAAAACCTAAAACAAGACGTTTTGGCCTCTCTTTGGCGTGCCCTTATGATGGGCAGGAAACCCCAAGCCAAAGTGCCTTTTTACCTGACATACCTTACCTGCTTGCTATAACGGCCCCAACAACAAACCAAAGGACCCTTTTAATGCCTCCAAAATTTGGAACCAGCGGCCTACGCGGGCTTGTTACGGAACTTACCGTTGACTTGATCGGGGCGCATGTCAGGGCGTTTGTCGCGTCGTGTCCTGTGGGAAATGGCATTTGGATCGGCCAGGATTTGCGAGGGTCTTCGCCTGCGATTTCGAAGATGGTTGCGCAAGCAGCACGCGAGATGGGCGTACAGGTGACCGATGCTGGGGCAATTCCCACCCCTGCCCTTGCACTGGCATCAATGAATGCGGGATGCGGCGCCGTTATGGTAACAGGCAGCCACATCCCAGACGACCGGAACGGCATCAAGTTCTACACGCCCGAGGGCGAGATCACCAAAACGCATGAGGCCGCTATTTTGGCCAACCTGAACGCCGCTGCGACGGGGCACGGGCCAGATTTGATCACGGATCAGGGGGCCGAGGCCGCATATATCGCGCGCTACACCACCGCTTTTGGATCAGCCTTGGCCGGAATGCGCATCGGGTTCTACAGCCACTCCGCCGTGGGGCGTGATCTGATGGTTGATCTGCTGACCCAATTGGGGGCGAATGTCACTGAATTGGGACGGGCCACGCATTTTGTGCCCGTCGATACCGAAGCTGTTCCCGAAGATGTGCGCGCGCAATTGCGAGACTGGGCCAGGAACCACCCGCTGGATGCAATCGTCTCGACCGATGGCGACGGCGACCGGCCTATGGTGGCCGATGCGACCGGCAACATCGTTCCCGGTGACGTGCTGGGTCAGATAACAGGCAAAGCCCTTGGCGCGCAGATGGCCGTCACGCCAGTATCCTCAAACTCCGGGGCAGAGCAGGTATTCGACGGTGTCATCCGCACGCGGATCGGATCGCCGTATGTGATCGCTGGCATGCAAAGCGCTGTGGGCCAAGTGGTCGGATACGAGGCGAACGGCGGCTTTCTGTTGGGTTATGACGCCAATGGCCCCTTTGGCCAATTGCCTGCGCTGATGACGCGCGATGCCGTCCTGCCGATCTTGGCCAGTTTGATGGCTGGCAAGGCCGAGGGAACTCTGGCCGCGGCAGTTGCCAAGCAACCCGCGCGTTTCACGGCGGCAGACCGATTGCAGGGTGTCGAAACCGATGTCGCCCAAGCCTTTATCTCAGCGCTTAGCGCCCAAGACAGCACTCGGGCGGCGTTTCTTGCGCAGCTTGACCTGACCGAAGTTGCCGTAGACCGCACCGATGGCTTGCGGATGATCTGCGAAGGCGATCGAATTGTCCACCTGCGCCCATCCGGCAACGCGCCCGAACTGCGTTTTTATGCAGAGGCAGATAGCCCCGAGGCCGCCCAGTCCTTGTTGGTACAAGGGCTTGGCATGCTGAGCGCGGAATTAATGCCTTAGGTGTGGCGCCACACCTAAGGATCAGTCTTGTCTGAAAGACATGTAACTTTCAGTCATGGCTGGGCCCGACCACGATTGGCCCGCCCCAGCCTAAGATTAAGCGCGCACGTTTTGATCAAAAAAGGCGATGGTGCGTTCCCATGCCAAAACGGCGGCCTCTTCATCGTAGCGGGGGGTCGTGTCATTGTGGAACCCGTGGTTAACGTCAGGATAGAAATGCACGCTGAATGCCTTTTGGTTGGATTTAAGCGCCTCAGAATACGCAGGCCAGCCTTCGTTGATCCGCTCGTCAAGTCCGGCGTATTGGATCATCAACGGGGCCTGAATGCTTGGCACATCTTCCGCTGAGGGTTGGCGCCCGTAAAATGGCACGGAAGCTGCCATTTCAGGATATGCTACGGCCAGCGCATTGCAAACGCCGCCGCCATAACAGAACCCAACCGCCCCAACACGACCGGTGCTGTCGGGGTGATCGCGCAGAAACTCGAATGCGGCAAAGAAATCTTCCATAAGCTTGGCACCATCAAGGGTCCGCTGCATTTCGCGGCCTTCTTCATCGGTGCCGGGATACCCCCCCAGCGGGGTCAACCCATCGGGACCAATCGCAAGGTATCCGGCCTTGGCAGTGCGGCGTACCACATCTTCGATATATGGGTTCAAACCACGGTTTTCATGCACCACAAGAACGGCTGGCAGTTTGCCTGTCGCACTTGCCGGCTTTGCCATCAACGCCTTGATCGTGCCATGGCCATTGGGGCTTTCATACTCGATGACCTCGGTCACGATATCAGGATCGTCGGGTGCGACCTGCTGGGCCAAGGCATAGTTTGGTTGCAACTGCTCAAGGATCATCGCGCCCGTAACACCAGCAACTGCATATTTACCAGCACGCGAAATGAAATCACGCTTGCTCATTTTGCCGTGCACATAGCCATCGAAAATCTCAAGAATGCGAGGGTCAAAGTCGCTCGCCTTTTTGCGCGGAGTCTGGGTCATTGGGCATCTCTCACTTTTCTGAAGATTTGAAATCAGATTTTATGATAGCCCCGTTTTGACGAAAAAACACAAGCTGGCGTAAATGTGATCAAAGCTGGCCGAGTGCTTTTAAACCGACAGATATTGATCGCGGATATCGGGCTGGGCCTGAAGCTCTGCCAAGGTGCCGACGAACTTTTGGGTGCCGTGTTCAATGATCACAACGCCGTCCGCGACGGCTTGGGCAAAGTGCAGGTTCTGTTCCGACAGCAGCACCGTCAGACCTTCGCTTTTCAGTTGCAAGATGACGCGGGCCATTTGTTCGACAATCACAGGGGCGATGCCTTCTGACGGTTCATCTAGCAGGATAAACGAGGGGTTGCCCATCAGGGTCCGTGCAATGGTCAGCATCTGCTGTTCGCCGCCTGACAGGGCCTTACCGCGGTTATTGCGACGCTCTGCAAGGTTGGGGAATAGGTCGAACACCATCTGGTCGGTCCAGGTTGTGCAGCCGTCGCGCGGGGGTTGGCGCCCCACCTCAAGGTTTTCCAAAACGGTCAGTTGCGTGAAAATCCGGCGCTCTTCGGGGACATAGCCCAGACCGTTGCGCGCCACCTTGTGACTGGGCCAGTTGGTGATGTCCTGACCTTTGTAGATCACCGATCCGCTGCGCGGCCGCACCATCTGCATGATGGATTTCATCGTCGTCGTCTTGCCCGCCCCGTTGCGCCCCAACAAGGCAACGACAGTTCCCGCCGACACATCGAAATTCATATCATTCAGAACATGCGCCTTGCCATAGAACGAATTGACGCCTTTGACCTCAAGCATGGGCATCCTCCTGCACGGCATTGAACAAGGTCCCACCGCCCAGATACACCTCTTGAACCTGCGGATTATTACGGATTTCATCGACAGATCCGTTGGCGATCAGCTGGCCCCGGTTCAGCACCATGATCCGGTGCGCATGGGAAAAGACCACATCCATGTCATGTTCGGTGAACAAAACGCTGACACCCTTGGCGTCCAGGATATCAGCCGTCAGCTGCATCAACGCGATCCGCTCGCGCGGGGCCATCCCGGCGGTGGGTTCATCCATCAGCAACAGTATCGGATCATGGGCAAGAGCAACGGCCAGTTCCAGCCGCTTAAGATCACCATACGCCAATACGGCGCAGTGGCGTTCTGCCTGATCGACCATGCCGACAGTATCCAGCAGGGATAAAGCCTCATCCCGGTAAAGCGTGTGCGCAAATGTGGTCAAAGAATACAGCTTTCGGTGAAACGACATCAACGCCATTTGAACATTCTCGACCACTGTCATCGACGCATAGGTCGCGGTGATCTGAAATGTCCGTCCCACCCCCATCCGCCAGATCTTGCGCGGCTGCATCCCGGCGATGTTCTTGCCCAACAGTTGCACCGTGCCCGATGATGGCTTGAGCTGCCCCATCAGCATATTGAAACAGGTACTTTTGCCAGCACCGTTAGGCCCGATCAGCGCAAGTAATTCGCCCTTGGCCAGATCAAAACTGACGTCATCAACGGCCTTAATCGCCCCAAAGCTGCGCGACAGGTTGCGAACGGACAAAATCGGGCTCATTTGGCATCCTCCGGTACTTTCAACAGGCCGAAACGTTCGCCTGCCTTGCGCAACGATCCGACAATGCCCTCTGGGCCAAGAATAACAACAATGATGATCGACAGGCCAAGTGCCAGACGCCAATATTCAAAACGCGTCAGATAATCTTTTATTCCCTCAAAGAAGGCGGCACCGACCCAGCCTCCTGAAAGCGTTTTCACCCCGCCCAAAAACACCACAATCAGCGCATCAAAGCTGCGCGCAGTTTCCAGCTCGTTGGGAAAGATGCTGCCCTTGGAAAAAACGAACAACCCGCCCGCAAGCCCCGCCATGATCCCCGCAAAAGTAAATGCGACCAACTGAACGCGTTTGGTGTTGATACCCATCGCTTCGGCCTGACGGGCGCTGTCGCGCGCGGCGCGCATGGCATAGCCAAAAGGCGCGTGGGCCGCCTGACGCAGCAACAAGATTCCTCCGGTGCAAAGGAAGAACGCGATATAGTAGTAAACGCTATTGTCTGACGCCCAATCCGATGGCCAGATGTTGACCAAGCCATCATCGCCGCCCGTCACGTCGCCCCATTGGAACGCCAAGCTCCATAACAGTTGACCAAAGGCCAGCGTCAGCATTGCAAAGTAAACACCGGTTGAACGCAGGCAGACCCATCCTATGATGATCGCGGCAAGGCCCGCGCAAATGGGCGCAAGGACCAGCGCCAGTTCCATCGGCGTATCGGCATAGGTGACGAACAGCGCGGCGGCATAGGCACCGCCGCCAAAAAACGCTGCGTGCCCGAAGCTGACCAGCCCGCCCTGACCCAGCATGAAATGAAGCGATGCCGCAAAAAGGCAAAAGATCAGGATGTCGGTGACCAGCACAACTGCAAAGTTACCACTGTAAAGCGGCAAAAGGCCAAGGATCACCAAGCCCGCCGCCACCAACAAGCGTATGCGATTGCCAGCAGGTTTGATCGGGCGTTCAGGTTCTCCCACCTGACCGTGTTCGCCCGCGACTTCCTCTTTGCCAAGCAGGCCGAAGGGGCGGAACATCAAGACCACAACCATCACCACGAACATCAAGACCAGCGTGGATTGCGGCGCATACGTCACCCCGAAAACATTCAGCACCGAAATTATCACCGCCGCCAGATAGGCACCGGGCAATGACCCCATACCCCCGATCACCACAACCACAAAGACACTACCCAGAATGGTGAAATCCATCAGAAGATCGGCACCGCCTTTTGGCAATTGCAGCGCACCGCCAAGACCGGCAAGCGCGCACCCTAAAAAGAAAACGCCCGTGAACAGCCACGCCTGATTTACACCAAGCGCGCTGACCATTTCGCGGTCTTGGGTGGCGGCACGCACCAGCGTTCCGACGCGGGTCTTCGTGATCAGATACCAAAGCGCAAACGCCACAAACGGCGTAATCACGATCAGCGCGATGTCATATTGCGGGACAGGTTCGCCCATGATGCGGATGACCCCCTTAAGGCCGGGCGCGCGCGGGCCAAGCAGATCCTGCGGACCCCAGATCATCAAGACAAGATCCTGAATGACCAAAATAACACCAAAAGTGGCCACCAGTTGGAAAAGTTCGGGCGCGCTGTACACAGGCCGCAGCACACAGATTTCGACGATCACACCAATCAGTCCGACGATGATGCCGGCCAACAAAATCGCGCCCCAAAACCCCACCATGCCGGGCAACACCTGCATCAGTGAATAACCGACATAGGCCCCCAGCATATAGAACGACCCGTGGGCAAAATTCACAACGCGCGTCACACCAAAGATCAGTGACAGACCAGAGGCGACCATGAAGAGCGCGCCAGCATTGGCAAGCCCAGTCAAAATCTGTGCGATAAAAAGGCCCATCAGCCACCTCGATATATTTTGGGAATTGGTGCTGCGGAGGGCGTTCCCCTCCGCAGCGATGCCGGAATTATTCTGCCGGACGCAGTTTTGCGACTTCTTCGTCAGATGGCAGATAGTCTGCGCCATCAAGATAGGTCCAGTCGGTCATCACGCCTGCGCCATCTTTCAGCATCGTCTTGCCAACAAACGCGCCCATGGTGGCCTGATTATCAATCTCGCGAAATGTGATTTCACCCACCGGGGTCGTCACATCAAGCCCTTCAAAGGCCATGCGAATAGCGTCACCTTCGGTTGAACCCGCTTTCTGGATCGCAGCCGCAACTGTTGCAGCCGTCATATATCCCACAAGCGAGCCTAGCTTGGGCGTCTCGTTAAAACGTGCCTGATACGCATCAACGAAGGTTTTGTTGGCGCCGTCTTCCTCGGTGAAGTCATACCAAGGATAGCCCGTCACAACCCAGCCTTCTGGGGCTTCATCCGCCAAAGGCTCAAGATACTCTGGTTCGCCCGACAGCAGGCCGTAAACGCTGCGCCCGTCAAACAGCCCGCGTGTCGTGCCTTCACGCACGAATTTCGCCAGATCGGGGCCAAACGTCACGTTATAGATTGCATCAGGCTTCGAGCGTTCCAGCGCCTGCACCTCTGCACCCGCGTCGATCTTGAACAGTGCGGGCCATTGTTCGCCCACAAATTCGACACCAGGTTTTAACTTGGTCAGCACTTCCTTAAACGCGGCGACCGCATCTTTGCCGTAAGCATAGTTAGGCGCGATTGTGGCGTATTTCATCGCATCGGTCTTAGCGGCTTGTTCAGCAAGCATCGCAGCCTGCATGTACGTCGATGTGCGCAAACGGAATGTCCAAGAGTTGCCCTGCGACCATGTCAGCGCATCGGCCAAAGGCTCTGACGCGAGGTAGACCCACTGTTTTTCGGCAGCGACTGCTGAAATTGCCAAGCCTACGTTCGACAAGATCGTCCCCGTCAACATGACCGCGCCTTCGCTGGTCATCAGTTCCTCTGCAATTTTGATCGCCTCACCGGGATCACCTTGGTCGTCGCGAAAGATGAACTCAAGCGGGCGGTCCAGAACGCCGCCGGCGGCGTTGATCTCTTCAAGCCCCAGTTCGATGCCTTTTTTGTAAGGCTCGGCAAAGGCTGCCATGCGTTTGTAGTGGTTAATTTCACCAACCTTGATCGGCTCGCCAGATTGTGCAGCCACACTCAGGCCCGTGACGCTTAGCGCGATTGCGCCAACCATCCCTTTAAGGAAAGTATTTCTATTCATGTGGTGGTCCTCTCTGTTGGGTGTGTGCCGTCTTTTGCGGCGTTTTTATTATTTAATCATGTTGCACAAAGACAGGCGAGACAGGTTCGCCTAAATCATCGGTCGCTTCCGCTTCAATCCGGTCGCGGATGCGCTTGCGGTAGACATTAGGGCCGTTGTCGATTGCAATCCGGATCGGCTTGCGCTTCTGCGGGCGCTGCTCTTCTTGATGGACGGCTTCCAAGATCGCTTTGTCTTCGGCAAAAGCCACGCGAAACAACGCGTCCATCTGGTCGGACGCGGCATCATCCCCAAGGGCCGTGTTGCGCAGGTGCATCCAATGGTCGATCGTATAATCCTCGGTTACGGGGGTGACGAAATGCAGCGCAAAGATACGCACACCTTTGTTGCGCTCTTCTTCGGGCAATTCAAGCGCTGCATCTGCCGACCCAAAGTCGATCACTGCCGTCGACGGCATATGCAGATAGTAGTAATGCCAGCGATCAACGTTGCCGTTGAACCCGCCGAACTTCTTGAAAAACCCGATCGGCTCCGCATCTCTGATCCAGCGCCATGCGACGATCACCTCGTCGGCCGTTTTCACATGCACGGGCACGTTTTCGGACGCAGCATTGCCAAGCGTGGTTGGGTGCACAAAGCTGACATGCGCCGGATCAACAAGGTTTTCCGCCACGTTCAGATAATTCGCCTGAATGTGCAACTTGTCGCCATGGTGCAGATGCCAGCCCTCTTGTGAAAACTCAGGCATGTCAAAGGCCAGCGCAGCGTCTGCCTTGTCAGCGTCCCCCATCCAGACAAAAACGATGCCGTGCCGTTCCAGTACCGGAAAGCTATCGACATAGGCCGACGCGGGCAGGTTCGACTGACCCGGAACACGCACACATTTCCCGCCTTTGTCAAACGTCATCCCGTGATAACCGCATTGGATGGTATCGCCGATCCGCTTGCCCTTGGACAAAGGCAGCAGGCGATGAGGGCAACGATCCTCAAGCGCGGCAAGCTGCCCATCGCTGCACCGGAACAACACAAGGTTCTGTGCCAGCATGGTCAGCGGAACAAGGTCGTGGTCGAAATCGGTGGACCATCCTGCAACATACCAAGCGTTTCTGACAAAGGACACGACCGACTCCTTGTATTAAATCACCTCTATGAAGGCCCATAAACTTGTTAGCTGTCAAACAATATCTCGAGGTTGATCTGATGTGGACCCCAGATAAAATCCATGGGAAGGTAATGCTTAGGAATTATGCAGCTGCACCAGAATACGGGACTGAACAGTGGTAGAACCAGCAAAGATTGCGGCCCAGCCCCTGCGCTATCAGCTTGAAGAACAGGTCGGCTTTAAGCTGCGTCTGGCGAACCAGCGTCATCTTGAAATTTTCAACCGACGCATGCCGGATATTACGCCGACCCAGTTCGCTGTTTTGGCGAAACTGCTCGACGAGGGACACTTAAGCCAGAACCATCTGGGGCGGCTGGTGGGCATGGATGCGGCGACGACCAAAGGTGTGGTCGACAGACTGCGCAAAAAGGGACTGGTGCAAAGCACCGCGTCAGAGACCGACATGCGCAGGCTTGAGATTTCACTGACAGAGGAAGGCCGATCATTTACGGCAGACGCTATTCACACAGCGCTTGAGATTTCAGCCGAGACGGTCAGCAACCTGACCCCCCGCGAGGTGGAACGGCTGCTGACGTTGCTTGATAAACTCTAGGCGCTAACGCAGGCCATCCTGACCGATCGCATCTGCGTGGGTCAGCCCGCCCACCCGCGGCAAGGGGCGCCCGCTGTCGGTCACAGCAATAGCGACCAAGATTTCACCGGCGCGCGGCGCGTCGTTCAAACGGACTTCGATCCCGTCAAAATGGCTGCGAACGTAAGCCGCATCTTTGTGGCCCAAAGGCACGTCCAGCACCTGCCCCGGTCCGCCCATTTTCTTGGACGACGGCACTAGGGCGGCCCCTTTTTCAACGGCCACCCGCAAAGGCGCGCCCATTTTCGGATGCAACAGCGCAGCGGCATGCTCCAACTCTCCGCCTTCGCCGACCATCGCGGCCTTGCCATAGCTTTCGGCCTGCGCAGGTGTGATGCCTAGGGCGGCCACGCATTTATCCCCCAGCAAAGCGCCAAGTTCGGCACCGATGTCCATCAACGGGGTTAAGTCTTCGGTATAAGACCCTGCAAAGGGGTTTTTGATCACGGCAACGGCAACAGCTTTGCGGGTGGGGGGCGAAATAGCCTTGCCAATTTCGCTGTGGGTTTCTTCGACCCAAACGGCAATTTTGCGAATATCTGCGCTCATCTTAATCCATCCTCGCCTTTGATGTCTTTGGCATCCAAGCCCCCTGCCCGGTTATGCACCCGTGCGCCTGTGGTCATCACCAAGATCACCGCCATTTCATTGGCGCGGGGGCTGTCGTTCAGGCCGACCTCGATTGAATCGAAATGGCTGCGCACATAGGACGCGTCGACATGAGTTACCGGCACATCAAGCCGCACACCTGCAGCACCGACCTTCTTGGTCGACGGCACAATCGCCTTGGCCCCGCCCAACACATCGCGCATCGCATAGCCGCCGGGCGCGTGCCACAACGCGCCATGCTCCAACTCTCCGCCCACACCGACGATGGACCCTTTGCCGTAGCCTTCGATCTGTTTCGCCTCGACGCCCAAGGCCGCCAGCAGCTTTTGCGCCATCTCCAGGCCCAGCGGTTTAAGGTCTTCCATAAAGGGCTGGATGTCTTCGACATAAGACCCTGCATAGGGGTTTTCGATGACCGCCATGACGTGGCCCCGCATGAGAGGTGTGTTGGCGCGCGGGCCGCCTTCGTGAAAGATCTCCTCGATACTGGTGACGATCTTGCGGATTTTGACCTCAGGCATGTTGGGGGGCTTTCGTTAAGTGTTTCAATGTATCGGGCAGTCCAAGTGTGCGGTTTTGACCTTGTAGGAACAGCGCTGCTCCGTCGATCAGCCCCGCCTTTTGCAAAGCGGTGGCAGCAGTTTCGCCCCGTTGCAGGGCGCGTGCAACATTTGTTTGGGCCAGCGCGCCCACATGGGTGACGACGGCGGTGGCCCCCAGATCGGTATCATCGCGCAGATTATTCGCAGGGGCGCGTGCGATCGCTGGATGATCCGGCAGATCAACGGCATTGCCCAGCTTGGTCGCAGCCGCGTCAGCCATCGCGGCACTGTGCGCCAGAACCGTTACCGCATCGGCGATCCCAAGGCTTAGGCTGCGGCCCCGCTGGCCACTGGTGGCGATCCCGCGAATTGCATCGGTGCTGTGGATCGTGACGCTGCCAAGGCTATGCCCGTCAGGGGAGGCGATGGCGATGTTGAAGCAGGCATCATCGGTCAGATGCAGCGCGATATCGCCACCGTTGTTCACATATGCGCGGGTTAGATCGGAGGTCGCGACCATGGCGGCCAGCACCTCTTCGGCGACAGCTCCGGCGACGCAGATCATCGGCGTGGTCAGCCCATCGGCATGGGGCAAAGCGGCGCGGTACATGCGGCGCGCGATTTTGCCTTTCGGCTTGGTGCTGACCGGTGTGCGCAGCAGCGGCAGTTCGGCCATCAGCTCGGTCAAGACAGTTTCAAAACGCGTGAACGCGGCGCGAAACGCAGCCTCGCGCGCGCCGTCTGCGCCGATGATCAGATCGATAGGGCCGTGGGACAGGTGCAACCTGTCTCCGGGCAAAAGGACGGCTTGGGCCTGCATCAATCGCCTTTCGACCAGCCAAAGTTTTCGCGGGCATTCGGATCGGATTGCAACGCCATCTGCGCGACCCGCCGCACATCCGGGGTCACGACCTGCGCCACTGGTTGGATATGTTCCATATGACCGCCAAGCGTGGCGTAATCTTCGCGGCGCAGGGTAAATTCGATGGGGGCCACCAGTGCGGGCGTCGGCACATAGCCAAAGGAATTCGTCGGCATGTCCATCACATCCACCATCACCGTGATCCCACCGCCGGGCCAGACATAGGCCTCGGCCCCGCCACAGGACACATGGGTCAGCGATTCCTTTACCGAACGTGTCAGGCGGACGGGATTTTCCGTCACGCCAGCCCGCAGCGACCCGCCAGCACCGCCCATGAACAAGACCGAACACAAAGAGGGCTCGCAGTTTTCCGCGATACGTTCAGCGACGACCAACAGTTCCGGCGTAATCTCGGCGGGTTGCGGCACAAGACCCTCGTCGAGGATGAAATACGCCCACTGTTCCCCCGTGGTCGAGATCATTAGCAGCCGCAGCCCCGGCCAAGCGTGTTTGGGATCAGCCGGGCGCAGAATGGTCAGCGGATCTTCGACATCGGTGCCACCCCAGCCGGTGCCGGGATCTGCGACTTGAAAATACCGCCCCGGCGTGGACCGCCGCCCGTTGATCCGGATGCCCGACGGCGTCATGTCCAGCCCCTTGCCCGCCTCGTGTTCGCTCAGGATACCGGTGATATGGTCATCGACGACAATCACCTCGTCCACATGACCGTGCCATTGCTTGGCAAACATGCCGATGGTGGCCGACCCGCAGCCGACCCGCATCAGTTTTTCAGGTACACCGTTGATGATTGGCGCCTTGCCCGCCTCGACCACCATCGTCACGCCGCCGTCGATGTTCATCTCGACGGCCTCGCGGTTGCACAGGCGCAGCAAAGCATCGCAGGTCACGCGGCCCTCTTTCTTGGAGCCGCCCGTCAGATGTTCAACCCCGCCCAAAGACAGCATCTTTGAGCCATATTCAGATGTCATGACATGACCAATCGCCTCGCCTTCGACACGCACCACGGCGCGCTCATCCCCGATGTGACGGTCAGTGTCGATCTTCACCTTCACCCCGCAATAGGAAAAAATCCCCTCGGTCACGACCGTCACCATATCGATGCCTTCGACTTCTTGGCTTACGATAAAAGGTGCCGGTTTATAGTCGGGATAGGTGGTCCCCGCGCCCACAGCCGTCACGAAATCGCGCCCGCCCTGGATCACATCGCCGTCCCAATCTTGCGCATTATTCCCTTGGTCCAGGAACGCCACCGCCTTTGCCCCCGACTGGATCACGGTCAGCGGATCAAGCCGCACGAGTTCCCCCGCATGGTTGGCATAGCGGTCGCAGGCACCGGATTTACCATCGGCAATAAAGCACATCACCGGGCAGGCATCGCAGCGAATTTTCTCGGGCTTGGTATCGCGCAGGTCATCAGGCATGTCCGGCCTCCTTCAAGGCGGCGCGCAGGCGCGTCGGTGTGGCAGGCGTATGGGTCACTTTGGCCCCCGTCGCATGGTAGATTGCGTTCAAAATGGCCGGAGCCGTGGGGATCAGCACATGTTCCCCCAAGCCCTTGGCCCCGTAAGGCCCGTGGGCATCTGCGATCTCTAGAATCAATGTCTCAATCGGGGGGATATCGCCGATGGTGGGGATCAGATAGTCGTGCAGGTTCTCGGTGCGGCCGGGAATGTATTCTTCCATCAGCGCCATACCAAGCCCTTGGGCAATGCCACCGTGCACCTGGCCTTCGACCAGCAGCGGGTTGATCGCGCGGCCCACGTCATGGGCAGCGACAAAGCGCAGGGGTTTGCAAAGACCAAGGGCGATATCGACCTCGACCACCACCAGATGCGCGGCGTAACCGAATTGCGCATAGGGTACGCCCTGCCCGTTTTCATCCAGCGGTTTGATTGGCGGGTCATAGGTTTCCTGCGCCATCAGGACATAGCCGTCGGCGTTGGCGTCAAGCCGCGACAGATCCAGCGTTTGCGTGCGGCCTGCGTCCGTCACTTGCACTTGGCCACCAATCAGCGTGATCACCGCATCCGGCCCCGCATTGGCCTGCCGCAGGATATGACCGCGCAGCACTTCGCCCGCTTTCAACGCGGCATTGCCCGATACAAAGGTCTGTCGCGAGGCCGAGGTTTTTCCCGCATCGGGCGTGATATCCGTATCGGCACCCACCAGCGTAATGCCCTCGAACGACACGCCGAGCGCCTTGGCAAAGATTTGCGGAATGACCGTGTTAGAGCCTTGTCCAATGTCAATCGCCCCCTGATGCAGCACGACCGTACCATCTACGCGCAAACCCGCCTTGATGGTCGAGGGGTTGGGCAGCGAAGTGTTCCCGCAACCGTACCAAGCGCTTGCGATGCCAACACCGCGTTTACGGGTTGTCGTGCTGGCGTTAAACTCAGCACATTCCTTTTTGGCCGCGCCCCATGCAGGGCGCAGCGCCTCAAGACAAGCCGTGATGCCCACGCCCTGACCGAACACCTGCCCGCAAACCGTCGGCACCCCGTCTGTCAGCGCGTTTTTCAAACGAAACTCCAGCGCGTCCATCCCCAGTTTTTCCGCCAGCAGATCGAACGCGGTTTCCTGTGCTATGGCCGATTGTGGCACGCCAAAACCGCGAAACGCGCCAGAGGGCGGGCAATGCGTATGCACCGCACGGCTGCGTGCGCGATAGTCGGTGACGTGATAGGGGCCAGAGGCGTGAACCGGCACGCGATTGGCCACGGTCGGCCCCCAGCTTGCATAGGCACCCGTGTTGAAATCGCCCTCAAACGTCAGGCCTGACAAAGTGCCATCCGCCTTTGCTCCAATCTTGATTTTGATTTGCGCGGGATGGCGTTTGGTGGTGGATTTCATCGTCTCGTTGCGGGTGTAAGTCATGCGCACGGGTTTGCCCGTTTTCAGCGCGGCCAAGGCGATGAAAGGCTGCAAGGACAAATCGATTTTAGACCCAAATCCGCCCCCCACCGCCGTCGGCACCACGCGAATATCCGCCATCGGCATGTTCAGGATTTGCGCAAGGGATTCGCGATCCAGCCCGCTGGCTTGCGTGCAGGCGTGGACATGAAGGCGGCCATCGACCACTTCGGCAAAGCCAGCTTCGGGTTCGATATAGCCATGCTCGACAAAGCTGGTCTTGTAGGATGCCTCGACCGTTACATCCGCCGCCCCCAAGGCCGCATCCGCATCGCCGCATTGCACAAAACCGCCGCACATGATGTTGCCCGTGCGGTCCGGAAACAGCAGCGGAGCGTCGGGGGCAATCGCCTCATCAATGTCGGAAAGGGTCGTTTGCGGGGTCCATTCAACGGGGAAAAGATCCAGATCAAGCGCGTTGACAACGTTAGCCTCGCCCACGACGCAGGCCACTGCATCGCCACGATACAACACATGATCAACGGCAAAAACGGGCTGATCAATGAAGCCGGGGATCACGCCAAATGCATTGAGGCCCGGCACATCCTTGGCGGTCAAAATAGTCTCTATCCTAGGGTGTTCCGCCTGCCATGCATCCAAATCGCCAAAGGTAAACGTCGCCGCCGGATAGGGCGACCGGACGACTCGCGCGACCAAGGCACCCTCGGGGGCTACATCATCGCCAAATTTCTCAGAGCCATCAACCTTGGGCAGACCGTCAAAGCGGCGCGCATTGTGGCCAAGCGTCGTTGGAGCCTCAACCAGTTCAGCGGCAGCGTGAGCGCCGACAACAGCGTCGATGATCTTGCGATAGCCCGTGCAGCGACACAGCACCCCGCCAAGCGCATCTTGCACTTGTCGGTCAGTGGGCTGCGGCACCTCGCGCAACAGGGCAACGGCAGATACCATCATCCCCGGCGTACAAATCCCGCATTGCGCGGCTTGGTGATGCTGGAAGCTTTCCATTAGCGCCTGTGCGTCAGGATCGGCTTTGACCAACCCCGCCAGCGTTTCGACCTTGCGCCCCGTCGCCTGTTGCGTGGCAACCAGACAGGCACAAACCGGCGCGCCATCCAGCAAAACGGTGCAGGCGCCGCAGTCGCCCGCGTTACAACCGATTTTGACGTCTTTGCGGCCCAACCGTTCACGCAGGGAAAACGACAGACGCTCCCCCACGGCAGGCTCTATTTGAGCGATTTCACCGTTCAGGGTGAAAGACGTGAATGCTGTGGCAGAGGACTTGTCCATCATGCGGCCCCTTCCAAGGCAAGTGTTATGGCACGCCGGATCACTTCGGCAGCCGCGGTTCGACGGTAATCTGCTGTGGCCCGCACGTCAGTGATGGGGGCCAAGCCGTGGATCAGATCACCAATCACCGCGTCAGCAGCTTCTTTCGCCAACAAGCCCCGCAGAGCATCCTCAAGACCCGTCAGCCGGATTGCGACGGGCGAAGCCGCCCCGATGGCGACGCGGATATCAGACACTAAACCATTCTGAACCGTCACCAAAACAGCCACCATACAGATCGAGATTACCAGATATTTCCGCGCACCCAGCTTAACAAAGCTGCTTTGACTGCCCGATGGCGCGTCGGGAATATAAAGCGCAGATAGTATTTCATCGGCAGCACGGTCTGTCTTTCGAACACCTTGCAGAAACGCCGCGACCGGAAGTCGCCGCGCACCTTTTAACGACGTCAGTTCAACCTGCGCATCCAGCGTCAGCAACGGCGGTACGCCATCGGCAGCGGGGGAAGCGTTGCATAAATTGCCTGCAATAGTCCCTGTATTCTGGATCTGGACGGATCCGACTTCGCGCGCAGCCAGTTTCAGCCCGTCAAAGGCGCGGGGCAGATCGGCCCTGATGATATCGGTCCACGTGGTTGCTGCACCGATGCGCCAGCCAGTTTCAGTTTTCGTCACGCCCCGCAATTCTTCGAGCCTTGAGATATCGATCAAAGTCCCGTCAAACGCCCGGTCGCCTTGAGTAGGAAACCAATCGGTGCCCCCTGCAATGATCGAAGCAGGCCCACCGGCCAACGCGTTCAGCGCATCGTCAAGCGTGGTTGCGGTGATATAGCTCATGGAATGCTGGCTCCGGCCAAGGGTGAAACTTGTTGGTATACGAATAAGAATTGCACGGTGCAGATTCTGTCAAATCAAATCGGTCCTGCACGTGGTCACAAAGTTTGTACCGACCACAAAACTGGCAATGTGCCTGTTGGCATCATTCCCGCCAAACTGGTGAGCAGGCTGGGTTTGACACACATTATCCATCCGCCAACCCTTAGAGGCCGATCCGAAACTGGTTGAGTGAATTCAGTAGGTTGTGATTCTGTTCGGTTGTGAAGCTGAACGGAGATCACAATGGCCTGGACCGAATTCACTCGTCGTCGATATGAGCGCAGTGGCGGCAAATATGCAAGCGATGCGACTGACGCAGAATGGGCGCTGATAGCGC
>JAGXGZ010000065.1 GCA_024636495.1 Roseobacter sp.
AGGAACTTCGCCAAAGGCGGATAGAAAAATGTGCATGGAGATGATCACCCGATAAGAACAACAACCCCTCCAGAATCTATCCCGCCATCACCCGCAAGAGCGATCCTTTACGCACTAAGTTCCAAACGCGATTCCCCTGATACGGTGGTGACCACGTGATGGCACCCTCCAAATTAGAATACTGTTTGCGAAAGGAGTTGTCGTCTGATTTTTTAAGCCCAACCACTTTTGAGTTTGCCCGGACCGTGATTTTGTCTGTTTGGCTAACGCTTTGACGAAGGAGACTTGCCAATTTGTAAGTGTCAATCGCGTATTCGTTTGTTTCAAATGCAGCATCAATATATTCAGGATTTGCAATATCCGCGATGTCCTGTTCATTCATCCTTCGGGAGTAAATTTTTTCAATGAGCCCAAGATACTTCAGGCCAGTCTGGCTTCTGACGTCTTCAAAAAGATCAGCGCAACTTTGATAATGAGCAGCCAGCTTATCTGCTTTGGCGAGAGTGCCTTTGTGCACGCAATAATGAAACGGCGTAGACATTAAATCTTCGATATCAAATTTGATCCATCGGCTTAACAGTTCGACAAATTGTATAGCGCCTTCAATCATAGTATGTGCGGTATTTAGACTTAAATCCAACGCATATATAAACCCTAGGTAGATTTTGCCCTCATTATGCTGGGATGCTTTGCAAACCAATTCTGAGTGCGCTTCGAATATATCAACCTTGTAGCCTCTATCCGACAGTTCGAGAGCAGTGCAGGTACCGACCAACCCCCCACCAATAATTGCTACCCTCCCAAGGCCGTCACGATTTCTCAACAAGTTCTGTCCAGTTCTGTGTTAGCTTCGAAGACCTTTCCAAAACGATAGTCCTTGTCTCGCATCTATCTGTTATTTTGCAGCCCGGTAAATCCCCAACAGAAAATCGAGACTTGGAATGCGCATTATTCGTGTAACCTTAGGGGCGCGGTAGGTGAAGCATCTTCAGGAACTTTACTGCCACTACGGCAACACCCGCGCCGATTTTGCGGAACGGAGGCCCAGATGGTCGGGAATTTCTTGCGGCGCGTCGTCAAGGCGTTCTTTGGTGCACATACTTCCTTTGCAGCCATTGCTACAACATCGCCTACACCAGCGCTATGACCGCATGTTGCGCCGCGCTAAAAAACTGCGCACGGCTCAAGACGGCAGACCCGAAGCATTGCATTGGATAGCACCCAAGGGCATGTGGCAACAGACGTATCAAAGAGATCGGTTTGAGATTGAGTGGCCCGCGAACCAAGGAGACCAGCATTTTCTCAGCAAATTTAACCACTTTCTCAGCGCAGAGGATCGTGAGATGTTTTTCGGACTGTGACCGCGCTTGAGGTTGATATCAATGCAGCTAAGTGGGACTTAAAGGAATTCCTAAAAATAACTAATCCTGTCAAGTTATTGAATATTAATACTTAACTCCACTTTCATGGTGCGGGCGGGGGGACTCGAACCCCCACGGGCACAAGGCCCAACAGATTTTAAGTCTGGTATGTCTACCATTCCATCACGCCCGCAACGTCGCGCACAATAGCCAGCTTAACGGCGGTGTAAATGGTCAGATGTCATCACCCAGCGGCCCAAGCGGTGCGCCTTTGGCCAAGAGTGCCGCTTCTGAAAGCCAAGGATTGTTTTCTACCGCGGTCAGCATCTGTGCTCGGGCCTCGGGGATGCGGCCAAGGTTCATCAAAGTCAGCGCCCTGCCCGATTGGGCCGCGACATGCTGGGGCTGCAATTGCAACGCCACGTCCAGATCAACCAAGGCTTTCTCGTAGTCCTCGCGCAGGAAATGGATATAGGCGCGCTGGTTGAACCCTTCGGCATAGTCAGGGCAGTAATCGGCCAAGCGATCAAACTCTGCCAGAGCACCGACAAAATCATACACGTCACGGCTGCGCATGCCACGGTCCAGCACCTCTTGGGCGGCGGCATCGGGCGCGCGAAGCCAGACTTTCCACATATCATTTGATACCGTCTGACCCTGCCGGAAATCGTCAGCAGTGCGCGCCTTTTCAAACAGCGCGGTCAGTTCTGCCGAGGTATCGGCAGGTGCAGGGCACCCTGCCGCAAAAGCGGGGCCAGACATCAGGCAAAGGGCAAATAATATACGCATGACCCCAGAGAACCGCAGCAGACGCACCTCAGTCAAGTAACATCTGCGAGCATGATCTCTTTGACTGCCTCCATCGCCACATAGGTCGAGGTATTAGAGACATAAGGCAGCGTTGTGATCGTTTCACCCAAGAACTGACGGTACGCGGCCATATCCCGCGTCCGCACCTTGAGCAGATAGTCAAAATTACCTGCAATCATATGGGCTTGCTCGATTTCAGGTACTTTTGTCACGGCGGCGTTAAAAGCCTTGAGTGCGACTTCTCTGGTGTCGCTCAGGCGGACTTCAACAAAGGCGACGTGATCCAGACCCAACCTGATCGGGTCCAACAAAGCGCGATATCCCAAAATAACCCCGGCTTCTTCCAGCCGGCGCAGACGCGCTTGGGTCGGGGATTTGGACAGGCCGATACGTTTTGCAAGATCAGTGATGCTGATCCGCCCGTCCTCGGCCAGAACGGTCAAAATTGCCGCATCAAAGCGGTCCATTTTAAAGTCTTCATTTGTCACGTGGAACACCCAATAATAAAGCGCTTTGCCTGCTAAAGAGACAGCAATCAGGAACTCTTACTTCAATATAATAGTTAGACTAGTACAATTACACATAGGAGCGCCAAATGGCACGTGATTCTTCCCCGATCTTACGTCATCAGATTGATGCGGGCACTTACACAGATCAAGAAAATGTTCTGCGAGAATTGGTCCGCAATACACAACTGTCGCCAGAAGACCGGATCAAAATCACGCAGGACGCCGCTGAGCTTGTCCGTGCAATCCGCAACCACACAGCACCCGGCATGATGGAAGTATTCCTGGCCGAATACGGCCTGTCCACGGATGAAGGCGTGGCGCTGATGTGTCTTGCCGAAGCGCTGCTGCGCGTGCCAGACGCCGAAACAATCGACGCGCTGATCGAAGACAAGATCGCCCCATCGGACTGGGGCCGCCACATGGGTCACTCCACCTCGCCGCTGGTGAACGCGTCGACTTGGGCTTTGATGCTGACCGGCCGCGTGCTTGACGACGAACAACCCGGCCCCGTGCGCCACATCCGCGCCGCCATCAAACGCTTGGGCGAACCGGTCATCCGCACCGCCGTCAGCCGCGCAATGAAGGAAATGGGCCGTCAGTTTGTTCTAGGCGAAAACATCAACGCAGCCATGGCCCGCGCCAAAGGCATGGAAAAGAAGGGATATACCTATTCCTATGACATGCTGGGCGAAGCCGCGCGCACAGAGGATGATGCCAAGCGCTATCATCTAAGCTACAGCCGCGCGATTTCCGCCATCGCCATCGCATGCACCAACAAAGACACCCGTAAGAATCCCGGCATTTCGGTCAAACTTTCTGCATTGCACCCGCGCTATGAAGTTGCCCAAGAAGCATCCGTGATGCGTGATCTGGTGCCGCGTTTGCGCGCACTGGCGCTGCTGGCGAAATCCGCCGGGATGGGTCTGAATATCGACGCCGAAGAGGCTGACCGTCTGGGCCTGTCACTTGATGTCATCGAAAAAGTCCTGTCGGAACCCGCCCTGTCTGGGTGGGCAGGTTTTGGGATCGTGGTTCAGGCATACGGACCCCGTGCTGGGGTGGTGATTGACGCACTATACGACATGGCCATCCGTCATGACCGCCGGATTATGGTGCGTCTGGTAAAGGGTGCCTATTGGGATACCGAGATCAAGCGTGCCCAGGTCAAGGGCGTCGACGGCTTTCCCGTTTTCACCCAAAAGGCCGCGACGGATGTGTCCTATATCGCGAATGCCCGCAAATTGCTTAACATGACCGACCGGATTTATCCGCAGTTCGCAACGCACAACGCTCACACCGTTGCCGCCGTGTTGCACATGGCCGAAGACAAGGAAAAATTCGAATTCCAGCGTCTGCATGGCATGGGCGAAACTTTGCATAACATTGTAATGGCCAAACATGGCACCCATTGCCGCGTCTACGCGCCAGTCGGGGCGCATGCGGATTTGCTGGCCTATCTGGTCCGGCGTCTGCTGGAGAACGGGGCCAACTCAAGCTTTGTGAACCAGATCGTTGACGAAGAAGTCAGCCCCGAAGAGGTCGCGGCCGATCCGTTCGACAGCTTGTCGGAAACCGTCTTGCACATCCCCACCGGGCCCGAGCTGTTCCAGCCGATGCGCGTCAATTCCATGGGCTTTGATCTGATGCACACGCCTACGCTGGACATGATCGATTCTGCCCGCGCGCCTTGGAAGGCACATCGCTGGGCTGCCACACCGCTGATCGCCGTCGAGGCAAAGCCGAAAAAGGCGGTCGCCCTGCGCAACCCCGCTTCTGTAGGCCGCAGCCCCGGCACCGTGCGAAATGCGTCCGAGGCAGATGTCGCTGCTGCATTTGACAACGCCCGCAACTGGGACGTCCCGCTGGAAGAACGCCAAGAGGTTCTGCGCAATGCAGCGGATATGCTTGAGGCGCATTATGGCGAAATCTTTGCTCTGTTGACCCGTGAAGCAGGCAAAAGCCTGCCCGATTGTGTAGGCGAACTGCGCGAAGCGGTCGATTTCCTGCGCTATTATGCAGCACAGGCAACCAATGTGCCCCCCGCCGGGATTTTCACCTGCATCTCGCCTTGGAACTTCCCGCTGGCGATTTTCTGTGGCCAGGTCAGCGCAGCGCTTGCCGCCGGCAACGCCGTTCTGGCAAAACCTGCCGAGCAAACTCCGCTGATCGCATACCTTGCAGTGTCCCTGATGCACGAGGCAGGCGTTCCGCGCGAGGCTTTGCAATTGTTGCCAGGCGGCGGTGATGTAGGGGCAGCCCTGACATCAGATCCGCGGGTCGCTGGCGTGGCCTTTACCGGCTCGACCGCGACGGCGCAGAAAATCCGTCAGGCCATGGCTGAAAACTGCGCACCGGGCACGCCTTTGATTGCGGAAACCGGTGGGTTGAACGCGATGATCGTCGACAGCACGGCCCTGCCTGAACAAGCGGTCCAGGCCATCGTGGAAAGTGCATTCCAGTCTGCTGGCCAACGCTGTTCAGCACTGCGTTGCCTGTACGTGCAAGAGGACATCGCGAAAGATGTGATCGAGATGCTTGAAGGTGCGATCGAGGCGATGAACATGGGCAACCCATGGCATATTTCGACCGACATCGGCCCTGTGATTGACGAGACGGCCCGCAAAGGCATCGCAGATCACATCGCCAAGGCCCGCGCCGAAGGTCGCGTAATCGCCGAAATCCCTACCCCGACCGAAGGCACCTTTATTGCGCCCACCATGATCCGCATCGACAGCATCGCCGATCTTGAGCGCGAGATTTTTGGCCCAGTCCTGCATATCGCCACCTTCAAAGCGACCCAGCTAGACAAGGTCATCGACGCGATCAACGCCACAGGCTACGGGCTGACCTTTGGTTTGCAAACTCGGATCGACGACCGGGTTCAGCATGTCTCCGAGAGGATCGAGGCGGGCAACATCTATGTCAACCGCAACCAGATCGGAGCCATCGTCGGCAGCCAACCCTTTGGCGGCGAAGGGCTGTCGGGAACGGGCCCCAAGGCTGGTGGACCAAACTACCTGCCACGCTTCGGCGCGCCTGACCTTAAATCGGTGGATACAGAATGGGACAGCACGCAAAAAGACCTGCCCAAGCTGCCCCCCCATGCCGCCAATGCAATCGAGACAATCACCCTGCCCGGCCCAACAGGCGAGACGAACCGCCTTAGCACCATGCCCCGCCCAGCGCTTTTGTGCATGGGTCCGGGCAAAGATACGGCAGTCGAACAGGCCCGCGCGGTTACCGCTCTTGGTGGCCAAGCCTTGCAGGTGACCGGCCAGATCGACATCGCAGCCCTTGCTGATGGGCCAAACTATGGTGGCATCCTGTGGTGGGGTGATGAAAACGAGGCCCGCAAGATCGAAAAGGCACTCGCCAAGCGCAAAGGTCCGATCATACCGCTGATCCGTGGGTTGCCCGACACAGCCCGCGTGCGCGCCGAACGCCACCTGTGTGTGGATACAACCGCCTCTGGGGGCAATGCGCAGCTTTTGGGTGCTGCTGGGTAAAACAATCAGCGGCGGGCGATCTTAATTGCCCGCCGCACCGCCAAGGATGGCGTTGTCAGCACCGGCACGCCAATATCCATCAACAAAGGTGCCGCTCCTTGCATTGATGCCTGCGCGAGGACGATGCAGTCTATGTCTGGCACATCGATCATCGCGGCCCCCACCGATTGCGCGATGGATCTTTGAAAGGCCGGCATCTCGCCTGCCTCGAAATAAGGCCAGGCCTCTGCGCAGAAAACAACATGCGGCGTTTTGCCTTTGGCACACGCCTCGAACAGTGCGGTGCTGGGCAAGCGCGTGCTTTCCAGACAAATCGCAAGCATGACTTTGCCAAAACCCGCCGCCTGTTCCATCGCTGGGCGGTCAATGCGCACCACCTTTTCCCCGGCCAGATCTTCAAGCAATCCGCCCAATGTCGAGCAAGTGCAAAGCACGGCGTCCGCTTCTTCACATCCCTTTAAAATAACATTCAAATCGTCTGACACTGCATCCGGTCCGCCCGTCTGCGCCCGCTCCAGCAGATCAGAACGCACGATGTGATCAACGGCACCCTCCCAGTCCTCTTTTGCAAAGAGTGCGCTAAACCCCGCGACATGGCTTTGGGCCGTATGCAAACACGTTATTTTCATTCTAAACCTCTCTGGCAGGGCCTCTTGACCCTGCTGCAAGGATGTCTGAGGGTCATGTCATGTTTCCAATCCGCGATCATAACCCGTCAGGGCGCACGCCTTATGTGACCTATCTGTTGATGGCAGTAAATATTGGTGTGTTCCTAAGCTACGTCAGCCTGATGAGCGACGCACGTGCGATCAATATCTTCTTTTTCGACTGGGCACTGATCCCCGGGCGGGTGACTGTGGGCGATGGTTACACGGGGATCCTGACCTCGATGTTCCTGCATGGCGGCTGGCTGCATCTGGCGGGGAACATGCTGTTTTTATACATCTTCGGTGACAACATCGAAGATGAGATGGGTCATTGGGGCTATCTAGCGTTCTACCTTGCCTGCGGTCTGCTTTCAGCCGTGGCGCATGTGCTGTCGGCCCCTTATTCTGCGGTGCCTACAGTCGGGGCCTCGGGTGCGATTGCGGGTGTGATGGGAGGATATCTGCTGCTTTACCCCAAGGCCAAGGTCGACATTCTGATCATCTTCATTGTGTTCTTTCGCATCCTGCCGATCCCGGCGTGGATCATGCTGGGGCTCTGGCTGGGCATGCAGCTGATCGGCGGTGTTGGCGCAGACCCGGACCTCGGCGGTGTGGCCTACTGGGCGCATGCGGGCGGGTTCTTTGCCGGGCTGATCCTGACCATTCCAATCTGGTTGCGCTTGGGCGGGCCAAGCTATTGGTCCAGAACACATGGCCATCCGCCGCACCCCGAAGGTGACTATGTCACCCTCACCAGCCGCATTCCAAAGGTCAAACGAAAATGAAACGCGCCCCTGAAACCCACCGCGCCAGCTGTCATTGTGGGGCAGTTGTGCTTGAGGCGACATTGCCCTTGGGTCTGATGTCTGCCAGCCGATGCACCTGCTCGTTTTGCCGCCGCCGCTCTGCCGCTGCGGTCACCGCCATAGCAAGTTCCGTTGAGATTATTCAAGGAGCGGACAATCTGACCCGGTACACATGGGGCAGCCACACGGCAAAGCATTATTTCTGCAAGACCTGCGGTATCTACACGCACCACCAGCGCCGATCAGATCCCCGCGAATGTGGTGTCAATCTGGGATGCATTGAGGCCGCCGAACCGTGGAAGCACGAACCCATCCCCTATACGGACGGCGTCAACCACAAGTCGGACACCTAAACGCGTCGCCTTATTCGAAATGGAAAAAAATCCTCGCCGAAGGCATCCGTGCTTTCCAGCGTCTAACCTCGTGCAAGTTTGGCAAGTCCCGAGAATAGCGATTCATTGGCACAAACAATTTCGCCATCCGCCAAGATATCGCCCGCCGGGTTCAACGGCTCGACCATGCCGCCAGCCTCGCGCACGATCAACATACCAGCGGCCAGATCCCACGCGTTCAAACGGCGTTCCCAATAGCCATCATAGCGACCAGCGGCCACATAGGCCAAATCAAGCGCCGCAGCACCCCAGCGGCGCACGCCTGCACAAACGGGCAGGATGCGGCCAAGGTCTTTCAACGTGTCAGGCAGATCGGCGCGGCCCGCAAAGGGCAATCCGGTCGCAAAGATTGACTCGATCATCCGGTGCCGGCCAGAAACCCGCAAACGCATGTCATTCATCCACGCACCCGCGCCTTTTTCAGCAAAGAACATCTCGTCTTTTGCAGGGTCAAACACCACACCCGCAACAATCTGGCCTTTGTGCTCAAGTGCGATGGAAATTGCCCAATGTGGCAAACCGTGCAGAAAGTTGGTTGTTCCGTCCAGCGGATCGACAATCCAACGGCGCGTAGGGTCTTGCCCGTCTTCGCCGCCACCTTCCTCGGCCAGCCAGCCATACGTGGGGCGCGCGCCCATCAGTTCTTCTTTAATTGTCTTTTCGGCCTGAATATCGGCACGGGTCACAAAATCGCCAGCACCTTTCACAGACACCTGAAGGTTCTCGACCTCACGGAAATCCTTGACCAGACCCCGCCCAGCGCGGCGGGCCGCCTTGATCATGATGTTTAGATTTGCACTGCCAACCATTTTCCGCGTCCTTCAATCGATCAGACTTCCCCTTAAGCCCGCAAGCCCCGATTGCCAAGGGCCAGATTGCGACAGCAGGGTCAGCGCGAACAAGGCACTTACGCAACGTGTTGCCTGCGGCTGCCTTGTAAGCTTGCGTTTTCCAGATACGGTGCACGCAATTGAGTAACCTTAAGGAGCCACAATGTCTGACACAATGAAACGCATCGTCCTCGCATCGCGCCCCGATGGTGCCCCCACCGCCGATAACTTCCGTCTTGAGGAAGGCCCCGTGCCCACCCCCGGCGAAGGCGAAGTTCTAGTGCGCGTCCATTACATGTCGCTTGACCCCTATATGCGTGGCCGCATGGATGACGCGAAATCATATGCGCAACCGGTACCGATTGGCGGCACGATGGAAGGCGGATCGGTTGGCGAGGTCGTAACCTCCAACAGCCCCGACTTCAAACCCGGCGACTTCGCCTTTGGCATGTTCGGCTGGGCAACCCATGGCGTGCAATCCGCCAAAATGCTGCGCAAGGTCGATCCAGATCAGGCACCCATCACCACATCGCTTGGTGTCTTGGGCATGCCCGGTTTCACCGGCTGGCAGGGCCTGATGGAATATGGCCGTCCGAAAGAGGGCGAAACGCTGGTCGTCGCTGCCGCAACCGGTCCCGTCGGGTCGATGGTCGGCCAGATTGCCAAATCACACGGCCTGCGTGTCGTCGGCATTGCAGGCGGCGCAGACAAATGCGCGATGGCCAAGGACCACTTCGGTTTTGATGACTGCATCGATCACCGCGCCTATGAAGACGCCAAGGGCTTGCGCGCCGCGCTGAAAGAAGCCTGCCCGAAGGGCATCGACATCTATTTCGAAAATGTCGGCGGCAAAGTGCTTGAGGCCGTGATCCCCATGATGAACCCCCACGGGCGTATCCCGATTTGCGGGATGATCGCGTGGTATAACGCCGGGGGCCTTGGTGCCAATGCCGCCCAAGAAGCGCTGACAGCGCCAAAACTGTGGCGGACGATTTTGGTGAACTTCCTCAGCGTTAATGGCTTCATCATCTCGAACCACTGGAACAACTTCCCCAACTTCCTCAAAGAAGTGGCCCCCAAGGTTGCCGACGGCACCATCGCGGTCAAGGAAGACATCACCGAAGGTTTGGAAAACGCACCACAGGCGTTCATTGACTTGCTGACCGGCGGCAACAACGGCAAGGCCATCGTCAAGGTGAACTGACCCTGTAAGGTGGCAGTCGCGCCCTCTTACACCTGTTGAAGCTTGCGCGCCTCCTGGCCTGCAAGCTTTAACAGCTTCTCCATATAGGGTTTGCCCAGATCATCTTGCCGGACCGCCGCATAAAGCCTGCGTGTGATGCCGTCCTTCGTCAGGGGCCGGGTCACGTAATCGTTGCTGTATTTCACCTCGCGCACCACCCAGTCGGGCAGCACGGCCACCCCGCGATTGGACGCCACAAGCAGCAGGATCACCGCCGTCAGTTCTGCCTGCCTCACGGCCAGCGGTTCGACTTTGGCCGGGATCAGCAACTGGCTGAACACATCCAAACGCGTGCGTTCCACCGGATAGGTAATCAGGGTCTCGGCCCGAAAATCCGCCGCCTCGATATAGTCTTTCTGCGCCAGCGGGTGGGTGTTCGCCGCCACAAACACAGCTTTATAGTCAAATAATTCAACGAACTCGACGCCTGGCAAATCCTCCGGGTCGGATGACACCACCAGATCCACCTCCTCACGCAGCAACGCAGGCAGCGCGTCAAAGGCCAGACCGGGGCGGATATCCACGTCTACATCTGGCCAGGATTTACGAAACTGCTCAAGCACAGGGAACAACCACTCAAAGCAGGCGTGGCACTCAATGGCGATGTGCATCCGCCCTGTACTGCCCGCGCGCAGCCCCATGAATTCGGCCTGCGCGGCCTCAAGCTGCGGCAACACCTGCTGGGCCAGTTTCAACAACCGCAGCCCGGCAGGCGATAACTTCAGCGGTTTGGACCGGCGCACGAACAGCTCGACCCCCGCCTGATCTTCAAGCCCCTTGACCTGATGAGACAGTGCAGATTGCGTGATGTTCATCGTCTCGGCGGCGCGGGCCAGCCCACCGGCCTCGTGAATCGCCTGAATCGTACGCAGGTGTCGGAACTCAATATGCATATGAGGTGTTCCTCATGTTGAAGATGAAAGTTATGAGTTTGTTTCACAACTCCATCTGTGCGACAAGAGATGAAAGCCAGAATAGGATCTTAAAAATGACCACGCCCGCCGTTTCATTCGAAGTCTTCCCGCCAAAGTCCGTCGATGCGTCCTTTCGTCTTTGGGACACCGCGCAAGCCTTGGCCCCTCTGGCCCCACGGTTTTTTTCTGTAACCTACGGTGCTGGCGGATCGACCCGCGATCTGACGCACGATTCGGCGCATGTTCTGCGCCGCACCTCAGGCCTGCCCGTTGCCGCGCACCTGACCTGCGTCGGGGCCAGCAAAGCCGAGACGATGGAAGTCGCCAACAGCTTTGCGGAAATCGGCGTGAAAGATATTGTCGCCCTGCGCGGTGATCCTGAAAATGGCGCAAAGGTTTTTACCCCGCATCCCGAAGGGTTTGCTAACAGCTGCGAGCTGATCGAAGCGCTTGCCGCCACTGGTAAATTCACATTGCGCGTCGGTGCGTACCCTGAGCCGCATCCTGAAAGCCCGACGCAGGCGCAAAACATCGAATGGCTCAAGCGCAAATTCGATGCAGGCGCAGACGAGGCGATCACGCAGTTTTTCTTTGAGGCCGACACGTTCCTGCGCTTCCGCGACGATTGTGCGGCGGCTGGTATCACAAAAACCATCACACCAGGCATTATGCCGATCACCAATTGGAAATCAGCCCGCGGATTCGCTGCCCGCTGTGGTACTGAGGTGCCAAAATGGCTGGACGATGCCTTTGAAACAGCAATCCGTGATGATCGCCACGATCTGTTGTCGACAGCCCTTTGCACCGAAATGTGCAGCAAATTGGCGGATGAAGATGTTGAAAACCTGCATTTCTACACACTTAACCGCCCTGAACTGACCCGCAGCGTGTGCCGCGCCCTTGGTGTGACTGCGCAAACCGTCCTGTCAGACGTGGCGTAAAAACGATCACCGCTTGTCGGTCGACACATAAACAAACATTCTTCTCCGGCACGCAATTGCCGGAGATTTTTTTATGCCCCCTATCGCTCAAAGCCCTGACGACCTGCTCCCCACATCCGAAGCGCTAAAGCTTTCGGGTCTGGAATTCATGCAAAAGATACTTGATGGCACGAACCCCGGTCCGCCCATTGGGCATACCATGGGGTATACATTGCACGAAGTATCGGATGGGCGTTGCGTGTTTCGCGGGGCACCAGAATTCAATGTCACCAATCCCATGGGCACGGTGCATGGCGGCTGGTATGGCACGCTCCTCGATTCCGCTATGGCCTGCGCTGTGATGACCAAAGTCCCCAAAGGATCGGTTTACACAACGCTGGAATTCAAAATCAACATCCTGCGCGCGATTCCATTGGGCATGCAGATCGACTGCATCGGGACGATTGACCATGTCGGCCGCTCCACCGGAATTTCTCATGGAGAGATCCGTGGCGTCGAGGATGGCAAACTCTACGCCACAGGATCAACGACCTGCATCATCATGAAAATCGCCAAATAAACCAAGCTTCATAAACCAAGCTTCTCTGGCTCAAAAATATCCCGGGGGGCTCGTCAGAGCGGGGGCAGAGCCCCCTCTGGGATCAAAATATCACTCGGCAGCCATCCGTTTGTTTAACAAAGCCCAGACCTTGTGCGGTGTGAACGGCATGTCGGCTTGCCGCACCCCTTGGTCCCACAAAGCATCCTGCACCGCGTTCGAAATCGCGGCCAACGCGCCAACTGTCCCCGCTTCGCCGCACCCCTTCATGCCCATCAGGTTCGCCGTCGAGGGGACAGGTTCGGAATTGAAGGTAATGTAAGGCACATCCGCAGCGCGCGGCATGGCATAATCCATAAAAGACGCCGTCAAAAGCTGGCCATCCTCATCGTATACGACATGCTCTTGAATGGCCTGCCCAATGCCTTGCGCCACGCCCCCATGCACCTGCCCTTCGGCCAACATCGGATTGATCAAATTGCCGAAATCATCCACCACCGTGTATCTATCCACAGTCACAACGCCGGTTTCAGGATCAATCACAACCTCTGACACATGCGCCCCGTTAGGATAGCTGCGCCCCGGCAAGGTGGCGCGCTCATGGTGGACCAGCAAATCGCTCCGGCCTTTCTCGCGCGCCATCTCGGCGACCTCCAGCATGGTCGGTGTCATGTTCGACCCGTCTGCGCGAAAGCGTTCGTCGTCAAAGCTGATTTCAGCCGCAGGGACGCCCATCTCGTCGGCCAGAAACGCGGTAAACGCTTCGGTCATTTTGGCCACTGTCGCCAGCGTCGCAGTGCTTTGCGTCGTCACAGAACGCGAACCGCCCGTACCCCCGCCCTGCTTGATCAGGTCGCTGTCGCCTTGGATCACATGGATCAACTCGGCGGGAATACCGGTCTGGTCCGACAGGAACTGCGCATAAACCGTCTCGTGGCCCTGCCCGTTCGACTGGGTGCCCACATAGATAAACACAGACCCATCTTCGTTGAACTCGACCTTGGCCCCCTCGGAAGGATCGCCAAGAATACTTTCGATATAATAGCAAAGCCCCTGACCGCGCAGCAGCCCCTTCTTGGCATCCGCCGCCTTGCGCGCCGCGAACCCGTCACGGTCTGCCTCGTGGGCCATACGCGTCAGTAAGCGGTCGAATTCGCCCACGTCATAGGTTTCGCCCGTGGCCGAAGTATAGGGAAACTGCTCGGGCTTGATAAAGTTGATCCGGCGTAGCTCCCACGGGTCAATGCCCAATTCGCGCGCCGCGCGGTCCATCACCCGCTCCAGCACATAAATCGCCTCGGGGCGGCCAGCACCCCGATAGGCGTCGACCTGGACGGTGTTGGTATAATAGCCTTCGACCTGTAGCCACGTGGTTTGCACGTCGTAAACGCCCATCAACACGCGGCTGAACAAGGTGGTCTGGATCGGCTGCCCAAACTGGCTGTTGTAGGCCCCAAGATTGCACTTGGTGCTGACGCGGTAGGCGGTGATCTTGTTATTCTCGTCAAAGGCAAGTTCCGCCAGCGACGTCAGATCGCGCCCGCCATTGTCGCTTAGCATGGCTTCGGTGCGGTCCGACATCCAGCGCACCGGGCGACCGATGGCGCGCGCGGCCTGCGCTACCGAGAAATACTCGGGGTAGGCCATACCCTTCATGCCGAACCCGCCGCCTGTATCGGGATTGGTCACGCGAACTTCTTCATCCTCAAGGCTAAACACGCGCTTGAGGTTGTCCTTGTGCACCCAAACGCCCTGCCCGTTGTTGGACACATGCAGCTTGCCGTCTTCCCATTCGGCATAACAGCCACGTGGCTCAAGCGAATTCACGATGATCCGGTTATCGCCAACTTCAAGCGCGACGGTCTTAGCCGCTGCCTCAAAGGCTTTTTTCGTGGCATCCTCGTCGCCCAGACCCCAATCGAAAGCGCGGTTATCGGGTGCCTCGGCGTGAATCGCTTCGCCGCCGCGTTCCATGCCCATATGCGTCGGCAGATCATCGATATCCAGCAGGATCAATTCTGCCGCATCGCGCGCCTGATCCAGCGTGTCGGCAATCACGACCGCAACCGGTTCACCGACAAAGCGGACCTTGCCCTTGGCCAGCATCGGGCGCAGCGGCTTTGCCGCCTCAGTACCGTCGCGGTTTTTCAGCACGGCGCCCACCATAGAGATATCCATGCCCGCAGCTTCCAGATCGTCGATTGTCAGAACCGCATGCACGCCATCCGCCCCAGCGGCATCGGTCACATCAAGGTTCGTAATCACGCCATGCGCGACGGGCGAGCGAAAGAAATAAGCATGCAGCGCCTGATCAGGCGAGATATCATCGACATATTGACCACCGCCGGTCAGAAACCGCACATCTTCGACCCGTTTGACCGGCTGGCTTTTTCCGAACTTATCCATCTGCACGCATCCTTTGGAAATATCTGAAAACTTTTGTCAGACATTAGCCCGCACACCCGCGATGTCCAGATGTCCAAGCACAAACCTCGCGCCGCCAGCCGCCCAAGTTTTCAGCCCGCCAGCCTTCCCCTTTGCGCGATGCTCCGCTAGATCATGCTCAAGCTTAAAGAAGGACGCTGATCATGGCACTCGATAAGAATTTTGACGCCGCCGAAGCGGAAAAACGGCTCTATGCCGCATGGGAGGCCGCCGGGGCCTTCAAAGCGGGTGCAAACGCAAGCCGCGACGACACCTATTGTGTCATGATCCCGCCCCCCAACGTCAACGGATCGCTGCATGTGGGCCATGCGTTCAACAACACCTTGCAAGATATTTTGGTGCGCTGGCACCGGATGCGCGGCTTTGACACGCTGTGGCAGCCCGGTCAGGATCACGCGGGCATCGCCTTGCAACTGGCCGTGGAAAACAAACTGGCCGAAAGCGGGATCAAACGCACGGACCTGTCGCGCGAAGATTTCCTGAAACACGCCTGGGCATATAAAGAGGCCACAGCTGACACAATCGTGGGCCAGCTCAAGCGTCTCGGGTCGTCCTGCGACTGGTCGCGCAATGCGTTCACTATGTCCGGTGCACCTGGCGATACCCGCATCGGCCACGAGAATTCGCCAAATTTCCACGATGCCGTGATCAAGGTTTTTGTGCAGATGTACAACGACGGCAAGATCTATCGCGGCAAACGGCTGGTCAACTGGGACCCCCGGTTCGAGACTGCGATTTCCGATCTTGAGGTCGAAAACACCGAAGTACCGGGCCACATGTGGCACTTCAAATACCCCCTCGCGGGCGGTGCCACCTATGAGTATATTGAAAAGGATGAAGACGGGAACGAGACGCTGCGCGAAACCCGCGACTATATCTCGATCGCCACAACCCGTCCTGAAACCATGCTGGGCGACGGCGCGGTTGCGGTGCACCCGTCCGACGAACGATATGCGCCAATCGTTGGCAAGCTGTGTGAAATTCCGGTTGGCCCCAAAGAGCATCGCCGCCTGATCCCGATCATCACCGACGAATATCCCGACAAGGATTTCGGCTCTGGTGCGGTCAAGATCACCGGCGCGCATGATTTCAACGACTATCAAGTCGCCAAGCGCAACGGCATCCCGATGTACAACCTTATGGACACCCGCGCCGCGATGCGCGCCGACGGCAAACCCTATGCCGAAGAAGCCGCCACCGCCCAGAAAATCGCAAACGGAGAGCTGGAATTCGACGAGGCAATGATCGCCGCGATGAACCTAGTCCCCGAAGACTACCGCGGCCTTGACCGCTTTGCCGCACGCGACAAGGTTGTTGCCGACATCACAGCCGAAGGCCTAGCCGTCATGCACGATGTCACCCGCACGGTGAAGGACGAAGACGGCAACAAATCCGAAGTCACCGAAACTGTGCCTTTCGTCGAGGCAAAGCCTATCATGCAGCCCTTCGGCGACCGCTCCAAAGTCGTGATCGAGCCGATGCTGACGGATCAGTGGTTCGTCGACACAGCCCAGATCGTCGGCCCCGCGCTGGACGCCGTGCGCAACGGCGATGTCAAAATCATGCCCGAGAGCGGCGAAAAAGTGTACTATAACTGGCTCGACAACATCGAGCCATGGTGCATCTCGCGTCAGCTTTGGTGGGGGCACCAGATACCGGTTTGGTACGGGCCAGAACGTAATGCGAATGGAAAAATGTCGATCCCAAAAGGCGCGGGGACCGCACAGCGCTTCTGTGAAAATAGTGAAGAAGCAGCGATTTCAACCGCAGAAGACTTCTACGGTGAAAAAGTAGAAATCGTCAGCGACAAGTTCAAAGCCTACGAAATGGCATTTGATCGTTTAGAAGGTAAGAATACTCCAATTCCCATTTTCCGCGATCCCGACGTCCTCGACACATGGTTCTCCTCCGGCCTCTGGCCCATCGGCACGCTTGGCTGGCCCGAGGAAACGCCAGAACTCAAAAAATACTTCCCCACCTCCGATCTGATCACGGGTCAGGACATCCTCTTCTTCTGGGTGGCCCGCATGATGATGATGCAGCTCGACACCACGGGCAAGATCCCCTTCGACACCGTCTACCTCCACGGCCTTGTGCGCGACGCCAAGGGCAAGAAAATGTCGAAATCCGTGGGCAACGTCATCGACCCGCTTGAGATCATTGACGAATTCGGGGCCGACGCGCTGCGCTTTACCAATGCGGCGATGGCCTCACTAGGCGGCGCGCTCAAACTCGATACGGCCCGCATCGCGGGCTACCGCAACTTTGGCACCAAGATCTGGAACGCGCACCGCTTTGCCGAAATGAACGGCGTCTTCGAAGACAGCGTGCCGACGCCAGCCTACACCAGCCACACCGACGTCAGCCACACGTTGAACAAATGGATCATCGGCGAAACCGCCCGCGTGCGCGAAGATGTCGACGCAGCCCTTGAAAACTACCGCTTCAACGACGCGGCCAACGCGCTTTATGCCTTTGTCTGGGGCAAGGTGTGCGACTGGTATGTTGAGCTGTCCAAACCCCTGCTGCAAGACGACGCACCAGAGGCCGCAGAGACCCGCCAGACCCTGAAATGGGTTCTGGATCAATGCCTTATATTGTTGCACCCCATCATGCCGTTTATCACGGAAGAGCTGTGGCAGACGACCGGCAAGCGGCCTAAAATGCTGGTCCACGGTGATTGGCCAACATACAGCGTTGCCGAAATGCTGGATGCCGACGCCGACCGCGAATTGAATTGGGTCATCGGATTGATCGAAGCCATCCGCTCTGCGCGCCAACAGATGCACGTGCCTGCGGGTCTCAAAGTTCCGATGCTATGCACCGCAATGGATGCCGCGGCACAGGCGGCCTGGGATGGCAACGAGGCGATGATCAAACGTCTGTCACGGGTCGAAAGCCTTGAGAAGACAGATGATTTCCCCAAAGGCACCGTATCTATCGGCACTCCGGGTGCTACCTTTGGGCTGCCACTGGCAGGTCTGATCGACATCGACGCCGAGAAATCACGTCTGCAAAAGTCGCTCGATAAGCTGGGTAAGGAAATCGGTGGGCTCAAAGGCCGGCTCAACAATCCCAAATTTGCAGCTTCAGCCCCCCCCGAGGTCGTCGCAGAAGCCCAAGGCAATCTGGATGCGCGTCAAGAGGAAGCTGACCAGCTTCAGGCCGCTTTGGACCGCTTGGCAGAGTTGGGATAAACGACGTCTTCATTCCAAATGGTCTTAAATCCTCGCCGAAGGCATAAAAACTCTTTTGACCGTCCGGAAGAGTCTTAATGCCTTCGACGAGGATTTTTTACCATTTGGAAATCAAGATCAACGATCTTTGGTTTGCGGTCCTAACTGGGAAGCGAAGATCGTCCATTTGGAATGCCTCGCCTGTTTCAGCAGGTGGGGCTGACTTTTTTAGTCTTTAAAAACGGCTGGTCGCTTGCCGAACTCGGCGGCAATGACTTCCATCTGGTGCGGACGGCCCAAAAGTTCGGATTGTTCGCGGGATTCTTCCAGTAATACAGCTGCTTCACCGTTCATCTCGGCAAAGGCGGCCAGCCGCTTCGCGGCTTTGATTGCACTGGGACTTTTGCCTGCGATTGTCGCAGCCAGTTCCATTGCGGCAGCCAGCGGATCGTCGGCCAGTTGCGTGACCATGCCCCAGCGTTCAGCCTGCGCCGCGTCGATCGGTTTTGCGGTGTAGGTCAGCAAACGCAGCACATCGCCGCGCACCAGTTTGGGCAACAGAACCATCCCGCCCATATCAGGGACGATCCCCCATTTCATCTCCATCACCGCCATCTCGGTCGCCGGGGCTGCGATGCGGATATCGGCACCAAGTGCCAGTTGCAGCCCCGCCCCATACACCTTGCCATGAAGTGCGGCGATCACCGGCACGCCCACACGCGTCCAGACCATCGCAACTTCTTGCCATTGGTTTGTCGTGCCGTCGCCATGCGTGCGGGGCATCATCTTGTCAGCGGGGTTGCCGCCAGCCAAGGCACCCATGGCGCTGATATCAATACCTGCGCAAAATGCTTTGCCTTCGCCCGACAGCACAACAACCCGCGCGTTTGAGGCTGCGACCTCGTTGCCCGCAGCGATGATCGCATCAATCATGTCCTGATCGACGGCGTTCATTTTGTCGGCGCGGGTCAGGCGCACATGGGCGATGTGGTTTTCGTATGTGACAGAAACGCGGGTCATCTGATCCTCCGGAAATTTTCGACAGCTTGGCCCGATCCTTGCCCCTATGCAAAGCGAAACGCTACGGCACCCAGCGTTCAACCGCGCGCATCATGCCCAGCGATTTATCGTAGACGAGGGTCAGAATGCGACGCCCTCCCAGCTTTGCCCCCGCCAAGGGGACCGCGCGCACAGCACTGGCTGCAAGGGCTGTCGCGACAAAGCCGCGTCGGGTCAATTTGGCCATATCAAGCGCCCCTTTGTATTAAGATTTCTGAATGTGGGGCCATGCGATGCGTTTTCAACGCTTGCCGAAACCATGGCGGATACAGTAACGCGTTTGCATGACACATTTCCGCCTGACACCGCTTGCCCAATCTTTGCCGTCGACCGTGCCCTTTGTCGGCCCGGAAACGCAGGAACGTGCAGCCCATCGCAGCTTTGACGCCCGGCTGGGCGCGAATGAAAACGTCTTTGGCCCCTCGCCCAAAGCGGTGCAAGCGATGGCAGCGACCTCGCAGTGGATGTACGGCGACCCCGAAAGCTTTGATCTGCGCGAAGCCCTTGCTGCACATCACAGCGTGACCCCTGACCATATTATCGTCGGCGAGGGTATTGACGGCTTGCTGGGTTATCTGGCGCGGTTGATGGTAGCACCAGGCGACGCGGTTGTGACGTCGGACGGGGCCTATCCAACGTTCAATTACCATGTCGCGGGCTTTGGCGGAACGCTGCACAAGGTGCCCTATAAAGGCGACCACGAAGACCCAATCGCGTTATTCTCCAAGGCCGCAGAGGTGGACGCAAAGCTGGTCTATCTGGCCAATCCAGACAACCCGATGGGCAGCTGGCACACCGGGTCTGATCTGATCAAAGCGATGGACGCTTTGCCCAAAGGGTGCCTGCTGATATTGGACGAAGCCTATATCGATTGTGCCCCTGAGGGAACGGCACCGACTGTTGAGGGAGACGATCCACGCCTGATCCGCATGCGGACATTCTCAAAGGCGCACGGCCTTGCGGGCGCGCGGGTCGGGTATGCTATTGGTGCACCAGATCTGATCACTGCCTTTGGCAAAGTCCGCAATCATTTTGGCATGAACCGTGCGGCCCAAGCCGGAGCACTTGCGGCGCTGCAAGACGCCGATTGGCTGGCCCATGTGAAAGCTCAGATTACAGCATCGCGCGAAAGGATTGCCCAGATCGCTACGGACAACGGCCTGACGCCATTGCCATCTGCGGCGAATTTTGTCGCGATTGACTGTGGCGGGGATGGCGCCTTTGCAAAGGCGGTTCTGGACGGTTTGGTCGCCCGTGGGATATTTGTCCGCATGCCCTTTGCCGCCCCGCAAAACCGCTGCATTCGCGTCAGCTGCGGCACGCAAGAAAACCTTGATGCCTTTGCCAAAGCACTTCCAAATGCGCTTGAGGATGCGAAAAAAGGCTGACGGACGGGAAAGTTGCGCTATCTTTCCTGTTGAGCCATTCCAGAGCATACCGATGCGCGATGATAACGACCGCCCCTCTGCACCCAATTTTACCCAAGCCTGCATCGTGATGTTCGGCGTTAATGTGCTGTGGGTTTTCATGGTGGTATGGGTTGTCTGGGGTTTTATGGCCGTTGCCCTGCTGGGGTTGGCATTGAACACCCTGATCGACCGGATCGCAGCGCGGCGGGATTAAACCCCGCCGATCACCTTGGCCGCCGCATCCAACGCCCCTTGCCCCCGCTTGATCCCAATCGAGGCCATCCCGGCCTCAAGCCCACCAAGCAGTCCCATGATCATGTGTCCGTTGACATGCCCCATGTGACCCAACCGGAAGAACCCGTGGCTTTCGGGACTACCGGGAGGGGCCATGCCAAGGCCGATCCCCAACGTCAGGCCAATATTATGCTGCACCCATTCGCGCAACTGTGTGGCCTGTGGTGCCTCAAGCCGCAGCGCCGTAACCGCATGACTGCGCAAAGCCGGATCACCAATATTCAGTGCAAAGCTGCCTTCGGTGCTCCATGCATCGCAGGCGGCCCAGACGGCGCGCGCCAGAACGGCATGACGCGCCCAGACCGCTTCGACGGTTTCAGCATGGATCAGATCAAGCGCGGCGCGCAATCCGTAGATGTGATGCGTCGGTGCCGTGCCACAATGGTACTGATAGAACTCTTCCGGGTTTGCACGCGGGGCCCAATCCCAAAACATACTGACACGCGGCATCTTTGTCCGCACTTGCGCTGCACGGTCGTTGAAAAACACAAAGCTGACGCCCGGTGGCACCATCAGGCCTTTCTGACAGCCCGTCACCATGACGTCGACGCCCCAATCGTCCATCTCGAACCGATCACACGCAAGCGATGCGATGCAGTCGGCCATCAAAAGCGCCGGATGGCCCGCCGCATCAAGGGCCGCGCGCACGCCTGCAATATCGTTCAAAACCGATGTCGAGGTATCAACATGAACGGCCAGAACTGCTTTGATTTCATGTGATTTATCAGCGGCAAGCCGCTCAGAAATGCGGGCAAGATCCATCGCGGACTGCTTGCCGAAATCCATCACCTCGACCTCTGCGCCTAGGCCCTTTGCCATCTCGCCCCAACCGATGCCAAACCGACCCGTCGCGGGCACCAGCACCTTGTCACCGGGGGAAATAACATTGGCCAAGGCGGCCTCCCACGCGGCATGACCGTTGCCTATATACATGGCCACGTGATGCTGCGTGCGCGCGACACGCCGAAGATCTTGCATCAGCGCCGGCATCATCTGGACCAGTTCGCCAGAATAGATATTGGGCGCAGGCCGGTGCATGGCGTTCAACACCGCTTCGGGCATGACGGAGGGGCCGGGGATCGCAAGATAGCCGCGTCCGTGCGACAGATTTGGGGTTGAGGACATGAGCGAAGCGCCTTTCACGACTGAGTTGATTTGCAACCTACCCCGATGCAGCGCCGCGTCAATCGGACAATCCATACAGCAAAGCAAAGCGTCACACTTGCCCTGTCCCGCCCGGCTGCGTACACCGGACGGGAATTTGCCCAAAGGACAGCGGCCCGTTTTATGAGTGATGTGACCTACAGTTCCAAAGAATTGCTAAGATGGCTTTGGCGCGATTATCTGAAAAAGCACATGGGACTGCTGTTTCTGGCGGTGGTTTTCATGTCGATCGAAGGGGCAACCCTTGGGGCCTTGGCCAAGCTGATGCAGCCAATGTTTGATCAGGTTTTCGTCGCTGGAAAAGAAGACGCATTGCTTTGGGTGGGGCTGGTTCTGGTCGGTATCTTCGTGCTGCGGGCTGTCGCAGGCGTCGCGCAAAAAGTGCTGCTGACGCGGATCGCCCAGAAATCCGCCGCTGACATGCGGATTGATTTGCTAGATCGGATGATGACGCAGGACGGTGCGTTTCACCAAGCACACCCGCCGGGGTTCTTGATCCAACGGGTTCAATCTGACGTGAACGCGGTCGGCGATGTCTGGCGCGCGGTCATCACCGGCACCGGGCGTGATCTGATCGGGTTGATCGTCTTGCTGGGGGTCGCGATCTCGATTGATCCGGTCTGGGCGCTGCTTGCGTGTATTGGTGTGCCGTTGATGGTCATGCCTGCCGCTTTGGCACAACGCTTTGTCCGCGCACGGTCGCGCGAGGCGCGCGATCTGGGCGCACATCTGTCGACCCGCCTGGACGAAGTATTTCACGGCATTGTCCAGATCAAGCTGAACGCGCTTGAGCGGTATCAGGCCCGCCAGTACCGCGACCTGACAAGAACTTATGTGCGCACCGAAGTGCGCGCCGCCTTTGGCAACTCGGCTATTCCCGGTATGATCGACATTATGTCGGGCATCGGCTTTATGGCCGTAATCCTTTATGGCGGCTCCGAAATCATTTCAGGCGACAAGACCATCGGTCAGTTTATGACCTTCTTTACCGCGATGGGCTTTACCTTTAATCCGCTACGCCGTTTGGGTGCGATCAGCGGGTTGTGGCAGATGGCTGCCGCAGCGCTTGAGCGGATCAAGGAGTTGATGGATGCCCCGATCAACTTGAAGTCGCCAAAGACACCCGTGGCTGTCCCGGTTGGCGCGTCAGATATCGTTTTGCAAGGCGTGAGCCTTTCCTATGGAGACGCCAAGGTGCTGGATGATCTGTCGCTGACTGCGAAAGCAGGTCAGACAACCGCGCTGGTGGGTGCATCCGGTGCGGGCAAATCAACCATTTTCAATCTTCTCACCCGTTTGATCGACCCCCAATCCGGCACCGTCACCGTTGGGGGCGTTCCGCTGAAAAACATGGATATTCCAGAGTTGCGCGGCCTGTATTCAGTGGTGACACAAGAAGCGTTGCTGTTTGACGAGACCTTGCGCGAGAACATCGTGCTGGGCCGCGAAAACGTCAGCGATGCCGAATTGCAATCCGTGCTGGAAGCGGCGCATGTGGCGGATTTTCTGCCAAACCTCGAGCACGGCCTTGAGACCCGCGTCGGGCCGCGCGGCTCTGCCTTGTCGGGCGGTCAACGCCAGCGGGTTGTGATCGCGCGCGCCCTGCTGCGCAACACGCCGATCCTGCTGCTGGACGAGGCGACAAGCGCGCTGGACGCGCAATCCGAGAAGGTCGTGCAACAAGCGCTTGACCGCCTGTCCCAAGGGCGCACAACGCTTGTGATCGCGCACCGTCTGTCAACCATTCGCGGGGCTGACAAGATCATTGTCATGGACCGGGGCCGCGTCATGGATGAAGGTAAGCACGAAGAGCTTCTCGCGCGGGGCGGCATCTATGCAGATCTTTACAGGTTGCAGTTTGAGGACGGTAAAACGATCTCAGACGGGCGAAACTGGCAGGCATTGCGCGCTCTGGAGCGTGATCTAAAACCAACCCAACCGAACCTGCTGCAGCGGCTGGGTCAACGCCTGTTTGGCTAACCCTGTTTGGCGTAGGCTTGGGCCAGCTTGGCAGGGGACACGCCTGCAAAATAACGGACCAAGGTCCAAAGGTTCCGCCCGCCCCGGCGCATCCAGCCCGCGTTCCGGTATTTATCAGCCGAAGTGATTGCCGCACTGGAAATCGCTATCATCTGCCCCTTGAGCAGACGCGCCATCGCGACATCTTCCATCAGCGGCTGATCAGGATACCCCCCCACCGATTGATAAAGGGATCTTGGCAACAGTAACCCCTGATCCCCGTAAGGTAGCCCAATCCGACTGCGGAAATTAGCCCATCCCGATACGAAACCGGCCGCAAATCCGGTACTGTCAAAACGCAATTGAAACCAACCCGCTTTCTGGCCATTCAAATGCGCAATCACCGGGCCGGTCCACCCTGCCTCTAGCTGCGTATCTGCATGCAAAACCAGCAACCACTCCGCACTTGCTTTGGCGCAGCCGCGCCGCAATTGCCCACCGCGTGATGGTTCGCCCTGAACGATCTTCGCACCCCATTCCTCGGCAACAGAGCGGGTTGCGTCATCTGATCCGCCATCGCTGACAATCAGTTCGCGGATCAGTCCTGCATCAAGCCCTTCCATGAGTGCCGTCAGACACGCACTCAGGCTGCGCTCTGCATTCAACGTCGGAATGATCACGGATATGGGCGCAGGCATGCTTGCCCCTTTCGGCTTTTGCTCGGGCTGCTATATGTCATGACATATAGCATAAGGAAAAGCGATATGAACGAACGCCGCATCCTAAGACTGACAGGCCATGACACCAAGACTTTCTTGCAAGGGCTGGTGACGAATGATGTCAACAAGCTGGAAAAGGGGCCGATTTATGCGGCGATCCTGACCCCTCAGGGCAAATTCATGGTCGATTTTTTTCTGATGGCCCAAGGTGACAGCGTTCTTCTGGACGTCGCCGCAGAGCCTGCGGACGCCCTGGTGCAGCGGCTTGCTATGTACAAGCTGCGCGCAGATGTGTCGATTGCAGCCAGCGGGTTGAACCTGCACCGTGGCTTGGGCGTGCCCCCCGAAGATGGCTATACCGATCCGCGTGACGCACATATGGGCTGGCGCGCCTACCGCGAGCAGCCGCAAACCGATGACACCACCGATTGGGACGCAGTACGGGTCGCCCATATGATCCCCGAAACAGGGCGCGAGCTGACCCCTGACAGCTTTATCCTTGAAATGGGATTCGAGCGCCTGAACGGCGTGGATTTCCGCAAGGGCTGTTATGTGGGGCAGGAAGTAACCGCCCGCATGAAACACAAAACCGAGTTGCGCAAAGGCTTGGCCAAGATCGCAATCAGCGCGCCGGTCGAAACAGGGACCGAGATTTCAGCCGACGGAAAACCGGCAGGCACCATCTTTACCCAATCGGGCGGCCATGCGTTGGCTTATCTGCGATTTGACCGCGCCAAGACTGCAATGCAGGCAGGCGGCGCAACTGTGACAATGGTCACCGACAGCTAAGGCACGCATCAAAAATTTTGAAATTTTTGGTCTGGAATTTTCATAAATTCCGCCACCCCCTCAGCCATTCCACCAGGCGTCAATCTCGTCCGACGTGATTTTGGAGCGTAGGCCAATTCCTACCAGCCGGGTCTTTTGTGGTTCCTTCAATGGTTTGACGTTCACCGATGGCCCGACGCAGTGCACCTCCCAGCCGCTGATGTTGTCGTGCCCGACGAAGCCTTTGAAACGAAACAGCCCTGTTGGTCGCGCCTTTAGTTTCGTCAACATATCGGCGTAAGAGAAGCCGCGGTCGCTGACGTGGCTCCACCCCAGATAGGACGCGTGCCGCTTGGGTGACACATCGGGCAGATCTTTGTCCGCTGCTCCGAAAAGTAACGGTGCCAGCGCCTCGACCTCTGTGAGGTCAAACACCGCCGCGCGGGCCTGCATGCCAAGGCGCATCGCAAGTGCCGGGTCGAGCTTGACCAGCTTGCTGATCAGGATCAGATCAGCGGCACTGACCTGCCCCGCGACTTGTGGCCCGATCTGGTCATCACGGGCCAACAACTCGAAGCTTAGCCCGTCAACCACCGTCGCGATGCCGCCATAGACCAGATCAGGCTCTGCCTGCGCCACTTGGGCAATTCGCGCTGGATCGGCTATGCCTGACGCCTCGATCACCAGATGATCCGGGCGCTGCGCACGGTCCAGCACATCGCCGATGGCCATGAACAGATCCGCACCCATCGTGCAGCACACACATCCGTTGGTCAGCGTCATCGTATCATCGCCCGCGTCAGCGATCAGGGCGGCGTCGATGTTGATAGCCCCGAAATCATTGACCATTACCATCAGCTTGAGCCCATGATTTTCGGCCAAAACCCGGTTGATCAACGTGGTTTTGCCCGCACCCAAATAGCCAGAGATAACAGTAAGCGGCAGTCGTAGCCTCATAGCAGGTGCACACGGCCCCCAAAGACCGTCCCCAAGACCGGCACATCCTTTAGCGCTATTGGGTCCACCGCCAGCGGGTCATCGCCCAGAATAACGAAATCGGCACGCTTGCCAGTCTCGATACTGCCAATCTCACTGTCGAGCTTTAACGTATAGGCGGCCCCCATGGTAATCGCGAACAACGCTTCTTCCACGTCGATGCATTGTGCGGCCCCCAGCGTGCGCCCAGTCATCGTCTGACGGTTCACTGCACACCATGCTGTGAAAAGCGGGCCCATCGGCGTGACAGGCGCGTCGGAGTGCAGGGCGATATTTGCCCCCGCATCAATGGCCGAACGCGCGCCATCCATCCGTTCAGCGCGGTCGATACCAAGGGTCAAAGCGACATGCTGATCGCCGAAATAGTAGATGTGATTGGCAAAAATATTGCAGCAAACGCCCATGTCTGCGGCACGCGTGAACAAGGCACGCCCCATCATCTGGCAATGCTGTAAAACATGGCGGTGGCCTGTCCATGGGTGCTTGCGCAAGGCCGCCTCGATCGCGTTCAACGTCACCTCGGCCGCCTCGTCGCCATTGACGTGGATGTGCATCTGAATGCCACGGCTGTGCAGTTCCTCGACCAACGCAAAGATTGTTTCGGGCGGCGTGTTCCAGATGCCGTTGGGTTGCCCGCCGACATAGCCGGGCGATTTCACCCGTGCGGTCCAGCCCTGGATCGCACCGTCGGTCATCAACTTGACCGCCCCCAACCGCAGCTTGTCAGTGCTAAGCTTGGCGAGGGTTTCGGCCTTTTGCGCAATCGCTTTTGGCCCCTCGGTTGCCCCTAACGCAGGGACGATCCGCAGCCCAAAGTCATCGGCCCCGGTCACACGCAACATTGTGGCTAGATCTTCCTCCTCCATCTGGGAGTACAGATCGGTGACAGTCGTCACACCCGCGCGGCGCGCAACATCGCCATATGCCCTGATCGACGCCTCTTTCTGGCTAAGCCCCCTGAAATCAATCCCCAATCGCCGCATGACAGGGAACATCGCGGCCATTTCCTGCAACTCGCCTGTTGGCTGGCCATCACTCCCTTTGATTACCCCTTCGGCGTTCGTCGTATGATCGAAACCAACCATCTCAAGAGCTGCTGAATTCACGCACATCAAATGAAAATTCGAAAAGATGATGGCGATAGGGCGGGTGCTGCTGATCTGGTCGAGATGTTTTTTGCTCAGCCGTTCGGAAGTCAGAAAAATCGGGTCAAAGCCCCAGCCGATCAAGGGTGCATCGTCTTCAAGCGTCTGTGCAACATCGCCAAGACCGCTGATCACCGCGTCAATATCTGTCAGTCCGGGCCACATCTTGCCATCGGGGTCGATCCGGTCATGAAAACCGGCATAAGCATATTCCCACATCGCGCCCGCCATCATATGCGCGTGTCCCTCGACGAAACCGGGCATAAGCACGGTGTTCTTGAGGCTATCATCATGGCGCACCTCGCCCCACTGGTCGGCACACGTCGCATCGCCAACCGCCAGAATTTCACCCCTTCGAACAGCGACATGAGTCGCTTCCATGCGGTTGATGTCCATCGTGATGATCTTTTTGGCCGCAAATACAACGATCTCTGACATGACACCCCCCTTTGTGTTCTTGTCGTACCCTAGCGCAGTTTATCAATTGGAAAAGCAGATTTGCTGTGCACGACAGCGCCGATGCCCAAGATTTAGGCAGCCGTCGGGCAGATCCAGCGAATGGTTGCAAAATCGCAACGATTTTGCGCCACTTGACACTGCCAATCCGGGGGCGAGCGCGTTCGAAGGGCTGTCAAACGAAAAAAGCCCCGGATATTTCCAGGGCTTTGCGTTTCCAGAAAGCTATGATGTTACGTCAAGGCTCGGGTCTATGCCCGCTCGGAGTATTCCATCGTTTCAGTGTTCACGATGATGTCTTCGTCCGGGCCAACAAAAGGCGGGACCATTACTTTTACACCATTATCAAGGATCGCCGGTTTGAAAGAATTCGCTGCGGTCTGGCCTTTTACAACCGGCTCCGTCTCGACGATCTTACAGGTTACTTTTTGCGGAAGCGACGCATTCAACGCCTCGTCGTCGTGATATTCGACAACGACCATCATGCCGTCTTGCAAGAAGGGCCTGCGGTCGCCCAAAAGTTCGGCGGAAAGCTGAACCTGATCATAGGTTTCAGTGTCCATCAGCACCAACATGCCCGCATCTTCATACAAGAATTGTTGGTCTTTCTGCACAAGCCGCACTTTTTCGACCTTATCCGCACTGCGGAACCGTTCGTTCAGCTTTGATCCGTTGCGCAGGTTGCGCAATTCGACCTGCGCAAAGGCACCGCCCTTACCCGGTTTGACGTGGTCAACCTTTACAGCGGCCCACAGACCACCGTTATGTTCCAGCACGTTTCCAGGACGAATTTCGTTTCCATTGATCTTAGGCATGTGGTGACACCAGTGCAAAATGTTGAAGACTATTTGCCGCGACCTATATCTTTAAGCAGATGGTCACGCAAGCCAGCCAAAAACATGCTGCATCTGCGAAAAGCCATGCGTTAAATGCATAGATGTTATGCAATAAATGTGTATCCGAATCGCTCGGTTTCAGTCATAAGGAACTCCACGCCTAAATGACAAGAGCAAGAATAATAGAAAGGACGACGAGATGAAAGATTTCGTTGATGGCACTGCCTTTAACAATGAACAAGGTAACCGTGCCCGCA
>JAGXGZ010000066.1 GCA_024636495.1 Roseobacter sp.
GCAACGAGCACGGCCGTTGACCTGATCGCGTCGCTGGGATTGGGAGACTGCGGACCTGTCTGGTTTGGTGGCCTTGGGAGCAATCGGGCTTTCGAAGAAGCGATCAATAGCCATCTTCCGGAGGTCGTGGATCTGCTGGATAGCGCTCACCGCGCTGCTACCAGGGTCGTAGAGCTGAACCGCAGCGTTCTGGTAAAAATGGCGGAAGAATTGGTGGAAAGACGCATTCTATATGGCAACGACCTCAGCAGATATCTCTCCGACGTGTCGTGTCTCTGCGACGAGGAAGCTGGGGTGGAACCCACCTAGATGCTTCCTTCCATTCCTGAGAAAGGATCGAACCATCAAACCAGGGCATCAAACACCTTATGTGTTTCAACCCTTCCAAATTAACCCCATCGTGGATCCCGGACAGGACCCACGATGGGGTACAGGAATGTTTGCTAAGCGGGTGGAGTGAAATTCGAACAGTTTCGAGCTGATAGGACGAGGTATCAGCCCGAAACTTGCAACTGAATCTTTTGCTCCCGAATTTAATACACTTGCCCGATTCCGGTTGGCTTCATGGATTTAAGGACAATCACTGATGCGCCATGAACCGCGCGTTTATGCAAATGGATCACATCTTGATTCAGCATCCGGATGCAACCTGACGATACTGCTTTCCCCAATTCGCGGGGCGAAGCGTCACCATGCACTCGATACAGCGTGTCTTCGCCGTTTTGGAAAAGGTATAGCGCCCTTGCGCCCATCGGATTACCCGGTCCGGGGTCCATACCGCCGTTTGCAACAGAGAATGGTTCGAGCTCGGGTTTCCTTTGTATTGTTTCTTCAGGCACATTCCATCTCGGCCATTTACGGCAAAACTGGAGCCTAGCGGTTCCATCCCATGAGAAACCGGCTGCGCCCACGCTGACACCATATCGGGTCGCGTAATCTTCAGATTCAATGAAGTGAAGCATGGCAGAGTCAGGATCTATAACAATGGTTCCACGCTGATAATCAGGCCATAAATTCCTGACCTCCTGCCGCCATAGGTTTGGTGCAATGGTCCCTTCCGGAATTGCCCCGACAGGAAAAGGTTCGTCCAAAACAGCTTGGTAGAATTCAGGGAGCGGAGGATGCGCTGGAACCGTGGGCATGGTTGTAGAGCGTGTTGGAGTGTCTGGTATGGGCTGGGTGCAGGCAGCAAGAGCTGCAGCGCCACCAGTGGCGACGAAGGTGCGTCTGTTCAACATTGGTTGATCTTTCGTTCGTGATGGAAATGGCGCGATACGCTGGGTTTCAATCAGACTGAACGAGGGGGAGATGTTGGTGGCGCTTGAGCGCAACGCGGCATTAAATTTGGGTCCCCAAAGACCAATTGCACGTTCCGGGAAGAAAGAATGAGGTGATCTGTGCCAGACAGAAATGGGGCGTTTGCTCCGCATTGAGCCTGTTGAAAGGCAGCTATACGTTTGTTTTTCAAGGGGGTGATAAAGCTCGCCTCAGCAACATCAGCCTCTTGTATAATGTTCGCTTCTTGAGAAAAATATGCATCGCCATCTATTTCAGTTGGTAATGCCGAAGCAGCAGCAAGATTACACCACGGCAATATGCTAATGAGCAAAAGTGCGGTCAAAATTGTCTTCAGCGTATGCATCTTTCCGAGCTACCCTCGATAGGGAACCAGTTCAAGGCATCCCAAAACAACATGGTGTGATTGGGGCCGCCGCTCTCCAATGGCGAACGAGGTCGGCAATACTGGCCTCATGGAAACAAGCGTTGGGGAAAAGGACCATGACCTTTTATGCAGAATTAAGTTCCGCAACAGTGACCTGCTCCGTTTGGTCTTTGAAGCTATTGTGGCCATTGTATTTCTGAGGGTCTTGTCGGGGGTCATGGCTTTGCCATTGATGCCAGTTTGATTGAGGCAGATGTTTACAGAATGAACTCCAGCGCACAGCAGCAATGGGATGTCTTCGTCATCAACCCCAGATGACCCGCTTCGGGCTGTCACGAAATATCTCTACGTTCTTGATAACAAGGCATTTGGGGCACCTTCACCGGTCAAACCCAAGTTTACGACGCATTCCGACCTCGCCAGCCAGTGCCTCCCGGGACATTACTACGTGATACCCTGACAGTAATGGACTGCGGCTCGAAAAGATCCAGCCATCTTCACGTGTTCAGACAATTACCTCATAGATACCGGCAATGCGGCACAGATTGTCGCCAGATATGTATTGTCGTTTATAAGTGTTTACAGATTAGACATCGGAGTTCACGAGATCAATCATCGGTATTGCGATTCCGATCAACAGCCCACCCTGCGTCCGGTTCTGTTCCGATATCGAACCTCCGTGCGATCGCACGGCACTGGATGCAATCGCAAGCCCTAGGCCGATCCCTTGGGACGCCGCAACCTCGTCGACCCGGACGAAAGGGTTAAATATAGCCTTTAGACTGGGCTCAGGCACGCCCGGCCCGTCGTCGGCTACTTCAAGAATGATTTCATCGGCGTTCTGGTTGCCCGTGATGGACACGACGCCGCCTTGAGGCGAATGGGACATCGCGTTGCTAACGACATTCTCGCAGGCGCGGTGCAGCAATTCGGGGTTTCCCCTCAATTTCAGTTTTTCCGCCCCCCAGTACCGCACAGGGGCATTCTTCTCGCGGCCTTCAAAATTGGCGTCAAAGATGATGTTCTCGACGATATCGAGCAGGTCAAAGGCCTCCACCGTGCCCAAAGGCTGGCTACGGTCGAGCCGTGCCAATGTCAGGATTTCGTCGACCAGATGATCAAGCCGGCCAATATCACCCTCCATGCGCCCGGCGAGCGCGCCGCCGCGTGCGGGGGTCACCTCGATCAGACCAACCGCTGCGCGCAGTCTGGCAAGAGGGGATCGAATTTCGTGAGAGATATCATGGAAAAGCCGGTTTCTACCTTCCGTCAGCGCCTGCAAACGCTCTGCGGCAAAATCGAAATCGTGACCCAGATCGCGGATTTTGCGGTTTGACGTGCGCAAACCCTCAAATATACGAGTTTCAAGACGCCCTGCGGCAATTGCCTTCAGGCCTTGGCTTGCTTTTCTAAGTGGACGGGTCAGCCAACGGGACAGGAAAATCGCCATAACCGCGCTGACCAGCCCCCCGATAAAAAGCGTCAGCAGGATGGGCGGCACCAATGCCAGCCCATCTTGCGCGGTCTTAAGGTAGACAATCCTCAAGCAGCCTTGCGCGGGTTCTCCGATGGTCGATGCTCCACGACACGCGGGATCTCACCCAAGGGTGAACTGTGGGTGGGCAGGCGTAATTATTTGCCAGATCGAGTTCACGCCTGCCAGACCCTCCTTGTCATAGATCAGGCTCAGATCCTTATTCAGCAATTCCGTCTCGGTTCTGCGGCGAATATCTTCTGGTGGAGTCAGGTCTACGAAGAAAATCAGCGCCGAGAACAGCAAAAGCGTCAGGAATGTCGCGTCCCAGATGAAAGCAAAGACCCTTGCGATCATAGCGCGTTACGCCTTGACCAGAACATAGCCGATACCGCGCATGCTTTGGATGGGCGAACGGCCATCATCGAATGTGCCGATCTTCTGGCGGATCGCTGACACATGCACGTCGACGGCACGATCGTAAGAGGCGATCGGGCGGCCAAGCCCCTGCAATGACAAATCAGAGCGTGACACAGGTTTTCCAACCTGCGCGATCAGCACATCGAGAATGTTGAACTCGACACCTGTCCAAGCGACTGGTGCGTCATCCCAAGTGGCAATGCGCCGAGCGCGGTCGATCGCAAGCGGTCCTTCACCTTGCACACCCGTGCCCTCGCTGATCGTCTCATCAAACGGTTGGGTGCGTCTGAGGATCGCGCGGATGCGGGCGGTCAGCTCGGCGGGCGAACACGGCTTGGCAAGGTAGTCGTCCGCGCCTAGGTCCAGCCCCGCGATCCGGTCCGCTTCGTGCCCACAGGCGGTCAGCATCAACACCGGAACGGCGCTTTCCGAGCGGATGCGGCGCAGAACCTGAAGCCCGTCCACCTTCGGCATCATAATATCGAGCACGACAATATCCGCACGCGCATCCACGATGCGTCCAAAAGCCCGCTCGCCGTCTGCCGCAATGGCCACGCGAAATCCCTCCTGCTCCAGATACTCGCCGAGCAGTCCGGTCAGTTCGGTATCATCGTCGATCAGCAAAACAGTTATCATGGCAGAAAAGTCCTTTTGCAGCGACCTTAACGCCAAAAACACACTCGGGTAGTCAGCTTTTGATAACTTTGCAAACACTTAACACAACTTAACGCAGCCCTCGGGCATACCGATGCAAACGTGTATCGGAGTCTACGAATGAAAACTGTCCTTGTCCTTCTTGGGGCCTGCGCGCTTGCCGGATGCAGCGTGCCACTGATCCGGCCCGACGCGACACAGGCTGTGGCGGGACAATATGCCACCATGCAACAGGGCGGCGCGGCTTTGGATGTGGATCGGTGGTCTCGGATCGGTGATCCGCAATTGACGCAAGTGTTGGCGCTGTCGCGAGTCCATAACGCCGACCTGCGCAGTGCTGCGGCCAGCGTCATGTCCGCCCGCGCGCAGGCGGGTCAGAGCAGGGCGGACCTTTATCCCCGCGTGACAGGCACGGCGTCTGCCACGGCAAGCGAAACCGAGATTGAAGGCCGTTCCGACAGCAGTTCCGCCCTGCTGGAAGCAAGTTGGGAAATCGACCTGTTCGGCAAGTTCCGTAACTCCGCCTGCGCGGCGAACGTCCGCGCCCGGGCCGAGGAACTCTCCTACGCCGGATCTTATGTGTCGCTCGCCGCAGAGGTCGCCAACGGGTACGTCGATTACCGTGCCTGCAAGCTAGCAGAGGCAGAATACCGCAATGCGCTTGCCTCGCAGCAAGAAACCGTCACCGCGACGCGCAGTCTTGTGAACGCAGGGCTAAGCGCCTCTGCCGATCTGTCACTAGCACGGGCCAACGTGGCAAATGCTGAGATCAATCTCACAAGCCAGCGGGCTGACTGCAAGGTGGCGGCGCAGAGCCTCACGCGGGTTGTCGGCGTCTTTCGGGGGCAGATCGGTGCGGCGCTAGGCAAGGGTGGCGGTTTGCCCGCAGCAAAGACATTCAGGGTGGCGTCTGTGCCCGCCGACATGCTGCGCCAGCGGCCCGACGTGATCGAGGCGGAAAAGCGGTTTGCGGCCGCGTTGCTCGACCTGAAGGTGGCGCGTGCGAACCTTTATCCATCGCTTACCCTGGATGGTAGCGTCACGGCTTCGGGTTCGTCTTCGTGGTCATTCGGTCCGGCGTTGTCGCTGCCCATTCTGGATGGCGGTGCGTCACGCGCCGCTGTTCGCGTGTCCAATGCGGACGCCCTAATCGCCGCGCAGACCTATCGCTCGACCGTCCTGACGGCAGTGTCCGAAGTTGACGGGGCGCTGACCCGCCTTGCCGCGGCCCGCGCGAACCTGAGCAGCGCGGAAAGCCTCGTGCAGCAGTATAAGTCCTATTTCAACGCGATCGACGAAGATTGGCGGGCCGGTGGTGCCTCGCTGCTCGACCGCGAAGACGCCCGCCGCCAAGTGCAATCAGCACGGATCACCCGCATCAGCCAACGCAAGGCGATGCTGGTGCAATGGATCACGCTTTACAATGCCGTCGGCGGTGGCTGGGTGCCACCGACGCCTGCCGTTCCAAGTTAGATTGAAGGCTCGAACATGACCAAAAACCGCAAACTTCTTCTCGGGGGTGTCGCAGTTGCCGCCATTGCGGGTGTCGCAGCCTTTGTGCTGCCGATGACCCCAAGCGGCGAAGCCGCCGCCCCCACCGCAGAGGCTCAGCAGAGTGCGGCGGCGCTGACCGTATCGGTCACCGAACCGCAAACAGCCATTTGGCCGGTCGAGGTTCGCGCCAACGGTTGGCTGACTGCTTGGCAGGAAGTAGTGATCTCTGCCCAAGTCGGCGGACAGATGATCGAAACCGTCAACGCTGACGTGGGCGAAACACTCAACAAGGACGAAGTTCTCACCGCTTTCTCGCGCAGGTCATTGCAAAACGATATTCAGCAATTGGAAGTCTTACTTGAATCCGCGCGGGCCTCGCTGGAATTGGCCAGCGCCGACGCAGACCGCGCGCGCAAGCTCAGCAGCGACAGCGCGATTTCCCAGCAGCAGGCCGCCGAGTATCTCTCGACAGAGCGCAAGGCGAAGGCGGATGTGTCCTCTGCCGAAGCGCAGCTTGCCTCGGCTCAGCTCGACCTTGATCATACCGTAGTGAAGGCCGTGACCGGCGGTGTTGTTTTGTCCCGCAATGCGGCCGTCGGCGACGTCGTAAGCGCGGGTGCCGAACTGTTTCGCCTCGTGCGTGACGGGCGAGTGGAGTGGCAGGCCGAAGTTCCGCTGAACCAGCTGCGCAACATCGAGGTTGGGACCCCTGTCAGCGTTCCCACGCCGCTTGGTGATATTTCTGGCAAGGTGCGCCGCATCTCCCCCTCGGTATCTGAAAGCAACGGGCGGGTGATTGTCTACGTTGCGCTGACACCACCCGACGAGATGGTGCAGCCCAAGACCGGGATCATGATCTCGGGCGTTTTCAAGGTCGGCGAACGCGAGGCCCTGTCAGTGCCCTCGTCTGCCGTAGTGATGCAGGACGGTTTCTCCTATGTCTTTATGCTGGAAGAAGGCGAAACGACCAAGGTGTCCCGTAGCCGGGTTGAGACCGGCAGACGGCAGGATGACCAAGTTGAGATTATCAGTGATTTGCCCCCCGACGCACAGGTGGTGCGGGCGGGTGGTGCCTTCCTGTCGGATGGGTCGGTCGTGCGGATTTCTGCTGCAGATGATGAAACCAATGTGGAGGCCAAGCCATGAACTTCTCTGCATGGTCCATCAAGAAACCCGTCACACCGATCCTTGCCTTTGTCCTTTTGGCCATCACAGGGCTGATGGCGTTTAACAGGCTGGACATCCAGAATTTTCCTGACATGTCGCTGCCGACGATATCGATCTCCGCCAGCCTTTTCGGCGCGGCTGCAGCCCAGCTTGAGACCGAGGTCGCGCGTAAAATTGAAGATCAGCTGACCGGATTGTCGCAGCTTGACTCCGTGACGACCACGATCACCTACGGGTCCGTCAGCATTTCCGTCGCCTTCGAAGTCGGCAAGGACGTGCAGGTTGCGGCAGACGAAGTCCAATCTGCTGTGGATCAGTCGCAAAGCGATCTGCCCTCTGATATGAACGCGCCTACAGGATCCAAGTCCACCCTCTCGGGCGGAGCGCTGATCACCTATGTCGTCAACTCGGACAAGCTCGACGACGCGGGGCTGAGCTGGTTTATCGACAATGACTTCAAACGCGCGCTGATGTCCGTCGATGGTGTTGGTGAAGTCGGCCGCCTTGGGGGCGTAGACCGCGAGATTCAGGTGCAGCTGGATCCGCTGTTGCTAAGCGGGCTTGGCCTTTCGACTGCGGATGTAAACGCCCAGCTTGATGACGTGCAGCGCGATCTGTCAGGTGGCAAGGCCGAAATCAGCAATGAATCGCAATCTGTCCGTGTCCTCGCGGCGTCGGAAAGTGTCGAAGACCTGCGCGCGCTCCCGATCCCGCTACCCAATGGCAGTTGGGTCCGGCTGGACGAGTTGGGAACCGTCACCGACACTATCTCTGATCTGTCCTCCCTTGCCTACCTTGATGGAAAGCCAGTCATCGCAGCGCAAATCAAACGTCTGACTGGCTATTCCGACATCGCTGTGACCGAGAACACGCGCGAAGCGGTCAAGGAATTCGCCGCTGAAAACCGCCAGGTCACAATCAGCGAAGGCTACAATACGATCCTGCCCGCCGAGCAAAACTATAGCGCGTCGATGGACATGTTGTACGAGGGCGCGGTGATTGCCGTGATTGTGGTTTTCCTGTTCTTGATGGATTGGCGCGGCACTTTGCTGGCCGCCATTGCGCTGCCGTTGTCGATCATCCCCACGTTTCTTGTCATGGACTATCTTGGCTACTCGCTGAACACCGTTACGCTGCTTGCCCTGTCGCTGGTTGTCGGCATTCTGGTGGATGACGCCATTGTCGAGGTCGAGAATATTGAGCGGCATATGCAAATGGGCAAACCTGCCTATGAGGCCTCGATTGAAGCTGCCGACGAGATCGGTCTGGCCGTAATCGCCACCACATTCACTCTGATTGCAGTGTTCCTGCCGACTGCCTTCATGGGCGGTGTCATCGGGATCATCTTCAAGCAGTTCGGTATCACGGCCTGCGTTGCGGTGTTTTTTTCGCTGTTGGTGGCGCGGTTCGTCACGCCGATGATGGCTGCCTACATGATGAAGGCGAAACCGATTGAAGAAGAAAAAGACGGCATCCTGATGCGCAGCTACATGTCCGTGATCCGCGGTTCGTTGCGGCATCGCTGGGTACCGGTCGTTGGGGTGATCGCATTCTTTGGGCTGACGATCCTGATGCTGGGCCAGCTTTCCTCCGGCTTCTTCCCGGCGTCCGACGACAGCCAGACGCAGGTCACGATCACAACTGCGCCGGGCACGACGATTGAGGAAACCGATGCTGTCTCGCGCCAAGTCTCCCGCGCACTGGTCGGCGTCGATCACGTAAGGGCTGTTTTTCAGGCAACCGGGTCGGCCTCAAGCGGTGGCATGGGGGGTGGCGGCACCACCAGTTCCGTCACTTCAGCCACCATCGTGGTCGACCTGACCAACATCGATGATCGCGGTGTCTCCCAGACCGATATCGAAGCGGACATCCGCAGCGCAGTCGAGACCATACCCGGGGCACGGATCGAAGTAGGCTCCGGTGGCAACGGCACGCAGCTTCAGATCACGATGGCCGGCGACAATTCAGAAACGCTGGAGCAGGCCGCGAGCGATCTTGGCGATGAAATCAGGGCCAAGATCGCGGGAATCGGCAATGTGACCTCATCGGCCTCAATGCAGTCGCCCGAAATTCTCATCACACCTGACCTTGCCCGTGCGGCGTCCTACGGGGTGACATCACGCGCGATCTCTAACGCGATCCGGGTTGCCACATCGGGTGCCTACGATTCCGCGTTGTCGCAGTTGAACCTGCCAGAACGACAAGTCCCGATCCGGGTGACCCTTGCTGAACAGGCACGCCAGAGCCTGGACCAGATCAAGCTTATTCCGGTCGCAGGATCAGGCGGCAACGTGACGCTGGGCGCGATTGCCGAGATCTCGCTCGGCTCCTCCCCCTCCGAGATCAAGCGCCTTGACCGATCGCGCAACGTCTCTGTCACGATCGAGTTGAACGGGCGGCCCCTGTCGGACGTCAACCGTGAGGTTGCGCTGCTGGACGGGTATCAAAACCTACCCTCCGGCGTCCATTTCGTTGAACAGGGCGACCTGAAACGCCAGTCCGAGCTGTTCACCAACTTCGCCACGGCGATGGCGCTTGGTATCTTCTGCGTCTACGCGGTGCTTGTCATCCTCTTTGGTGACTTCCTCCAGCCGATAACGATCCTTATGGCGTTGCCTTTGGCGCTTGGCGGCGCACAATTTCCTCTGGTCATCAGCGGCACCAGCTTTTCTATGCCTGCGGTGATCGGTCTGCTACTGTTGACGGGGATCGTATCGAAAACTCGATCCTGCTGGTGGACTATGCGCTGGTCGCACGCGAGGGCGGCATGAGCGGGTTCGATGCGCTGGTCGACGCCTGCCACAAACGCGCCCGCCCGATCATCATGACGACCGTCGCGATGTTCTGCGGCATGCTGCCCGCCGCACTGAGCCTGGTCGAGGGCGATCCCAGCTTTCGCCAGCCGATGGCCACGGTGGTGATCGGCGGTCTGGTGACGTCGACAATCCTGAGCTTGGTTGTGATCCCGGTTGTCTATATGTTCATCGACGACTTTGAGGCATTCATCCTTCGCAGGTTTCGCAAGCAATCGAAGGAGGTAAGCGAATTGGCATAGTCGGTAGCCTCTTTAATTGGTCGTATGGGGCCACCGCAGTCCAGCGTGCTTCAAGTTGCGCAGAAGGCACTTGCGTCACTTTGTGCAGGGTTGAAACGAACCGTTAACTTATCAGGTAACGCACTATCCTGACCGTCTGCCAGGTGGACAGAAACAGGCTTTCACTGTTCTTTCACCGTCTGCTGCAAGACCGTTTCACAAGCTGATTGTCGGAGGATCACAATTGCCATCACTTTTTCTTACTGCGGCACTCCTTGGCAACTTCTCGTCGCGCGCGCAGAACGCGAACTTGCCGATCACACCGGAGGAAATCGCACGCGATGCGCTGGCATCGGCACAGGCCGGGGCGGCTATCGTGCATATCCATGTGCGTGATCCCGGAACCGAACTGCCATCCATGGACACTGCCTTGTACCGGGAAGTGGTCGACCGCATCCGGGAAAAGAATGATGACCTGATCATCAACCTGACCACCGGAAACGGGGGGCGCTATGATCCGTCTGCGGCAAATCCTGCGGTTGCCGGACCCAAGACCAATCTTCTGCTGCCCGACGACCGGGTGCAGCACATTCTTGCGATCAAGCCCGACATTGCCACGCTGGATTTGAACACGATGGTGTTCGGCGAGGAGGTGGTGATCAACACTCTATCATCAATCCGGCGTATGGGGACGCTGATCCAGGAGGCCGGGGTTCGCCCCGAGATCGAATTGTTCGACAGCGGTGACGTGGCGATCCTTAATACGCTGATGGCAGAGGCGTTCTTCAAGGAACCTCCGCTGTGTTCGATCGTGACCGGCGTAAGGTTCGGTTTCGTGCCCCTGCCAGAGACACTGTTTTACGCGCGGGGCCTGCTGCCGCGCAATGCGATCTGGACGGGCTTCGGGACGGGCGCGATGGCCTTTCCGATGGTGGCGCAATCTGCCCTTCTGGGCGGAAATATCCGCATCGGGATGGAAGATGCGGTCTGGCTGTCAAAAGGCGTCAAGGCACCGTCCAACCGCGCAATGGTCGAAAAGGCGGCGCGGATCGTTGATGAACTTGGCTTTGATCTGGAAACACCGCGCCAGGTGCGTATCCGGCTTGGTCTTTAAGGGGGGCGCCTGTGCTGACATTCTATCATTCACCGCAAAGCTGTTCGAACGGCATCCTGCTGCTGCTACACGAGGTCGGCGCAGCGTTCGAGACCAGGATTGTCGACGTGCGCGCGGGCGACCAGCGTGGGGCGGCCTATCTGGCGCTGAACCCCAAGGGAAAGGTCCCTGCACTGGGGCTGGAAGACGGCGCGGTGCTGACCGAATTTGGTGCCATCGCCTTGTGGCTTGCCGAAAGCGACCCGCAGGCGGGACTGGCCCCAGCTGACCCGACCGAACGCGCGCGGCTGTTGGAAATGCTGGATTTCATCGTGGGATCGGTCCACATGCGCGGGTTCACCTTCGACAAGGTGCCGCAGAAATTCCTTGCTGATCCGGACGGTCAGGCGGCGTTGAAGGCGCATGGCCGGGCTGAGGTCATCAAGGGGCTGAAGGTATTGTCCGACATGATGGGCGATGCCCCCTATCTGATTGGTCGCTTCAGCGTCGCAGATTCCGCCCTGTTCTATGTTCTGGACTGGGCCGTGCAGGACGGGGGATACGACGTACCCGCAAATCTGATGGCATGTCTAAAACGGATCAAGGCGCGCCCGGCCTACGCAGCCGCAGCGTCTCTCTTGTCACGCTAAGGGGTCGGAAGTGACTGCAAAGAACATCCTTTTCATTATGTTCGATCAGCTGCGGTGGGACTACCTAAGCTGCTATGGCACCCAGCATATCAAGACACCCAACATCGACCGCCTTGCGCAAAAGGGAGTGCGGTTTACCCGTGCCTATGTGCAGGCGCCGCTTTGTGGCCCGTCGCGGATGTCGACATATACGGGGCGATACGTCCACAGCCAAGAGGGCAGCTGGAACGGGACCCCCCTTAGGTGGTAGAGCAAACCATGGGCGATCATCTGCGCCGCGCCGGTATGGGTTGCCGGCTGGTGGGCAATACGCATATGGCCGCAGACGCCGAAGGCATGGCGCGGCTGGGGCTGGACCCCGACAGCATCATCGGCGCGCGGGTGGCGGAATGCGGATTCGATGTTTTCGAACGTGACGATGGGATGCGTGCCGTTTGCCCGGATGGGCCGCTGACGGAACCGCGCGTAGTCCGAGTTCGACAATGCCCATCCCGTGCTGAAAGCGCTGATGCGCAATCCGGTCGGCAAAGCTTTCGCCCGCGACGATGTGCGCAGTGCCGTGATCCCCGCTTACATGGGGCTAATCAAGCAATGCGACGACCAGATGGGCGTGCGTTTTGAATGGCTGGAACAGACGGGGCGTATGGAGGATACGATGATCGTCGTCACCTCGGACCACGGCGATTTTCTGGGTGATCATTGGATGGGGCAAAGACGTTCTTTCACGATGCCGCAGTCAAAGTGCCGTTGATTATCTATGATCCGTCCTCAGCGGCGGACGGCACGCGCGGGACCGTCTGCGATGAACTGGTGCACGTGATCGATCTGGCACCCACCTTTGTCGAGGTGGCAGGTGGGGATGTTGCGGATCATGTGCTTGAAGGCCAGTCGCTGCTGCCCTTGCTTTATGGCGAAACCGCTTGGGACCGCGACCGGGTGGTCTGCGAATACGACTATTCCTCGACCCCGCTGACGGACGCTCTTGGGTTATCGGTGCGTGAGGCGGTGATGTTAATGGTCGCTGACAGACGCTGGAAACTGATCCATTGCGAAGGCGGCTTTCGTCCCATTCTGTTCGACCTGAAAAATGATCCTGACGAATTGGTCGATCTGGCGGAATACCCCGATCACCGCGATATCATAGCGCAGATGTACGACAAGCTGCATGCGTGGACGCGCCGTATCGCCCCTCGCACCACGCGGACCGAGGTGCAATTGGTAGCCTTGCGCAAGACGCTGCGCCGGCGCGGCGTCGTGCTGGGAATCTACGACGAGAACGACACGGATCTGGAGCTGACCGTCGCCTACCGGGACCGCAAGGCGCAGGAGCGCAAGCCGCCTGCCTGATCCGCAACAGGCTGTCCACCTCGTGAACAGCCGGACGCAAGCCGTGGACGCAGCAGCCCCGCCCAAGCCACAACAAAGCAGGTTGCAAAGCGTGAACGACGCGGAAAGGTCCATCTGATGCCCCTCTACCCGACAGACATTCCGGTTGTAATCATTGGCGCTGGTCCGACGGGTTTGACAGCGGCCAATCTGCTGGCGGTCTACGGGATTGACTGTGTCGTTCTGGAACAGAACGAAGGTCCGATGAACCTTCCACGCGCCATTGTCATTGACGATGAAGGCGCGCGCACGATGCAGGTTTTCGGGTTGGACAAGACCTATCTGAAGGACACGATGGAAGGCACCGGATCGCGGTATTACGACGATGCCGGCAATTGCTTTGCCGAAACCGGACAAGGGCCGCGCACCTTCGGCTTTGCCAAACGCCAGTTCTTTTTCCAGCCCGAGCTTGAGGAAGCGCTGCGCGACGTGTTAGCCCAAAAGGCCCCCGGCACGCTGCACTTCGGCGCGCAAGTGACGGATGTCTCAAACAGCGCCGATGATGCGCTTGTAACCGTGCGGGACGCAGACGGGCAAAGCCACAAGATCCGCACGCAATGGGTGCTGGCCTGCGATGGCGGGCGCAGCCCGATCCGCGAGCATCTGGGCATTGCCATGTCCGGCAATACCTACGAGGAAGACTGGATCGTCGTGGATACGGTCAATGACCCTGACACAACGCTGTATTCCAAATTCTTTTGCAGTGGCTTGCGCCCCACCGTGAGCGTCCCCGCACCGCATGGCGGACGCCGCTACGAATTCATGTTGCTGCCTGGCGAGACCCGCGAACAGGTGCTGGAGGATGTTTTTCTTGAAGGTCTTGTAGCACCCTATCGGCCTTACCGGACCGAGGATATACTACGCAAGACTGTCTACCGCTTTCATGCGCGGATCGCCGAACAGTTCCAGTCCGGCCGCACTCTGCTGATGGGGGATGCAGCCCATCTGACGCCCCCCTTTGCAGGGCAAGGAATGAACGCCGGATTGCGCGACGCACACAACGTCGCGTGGAAACTTGCGGCAATCCTGCTGGGCGGCGCGAATGCCGACATCATGCAAAGCTACGAGGTTGAGCGGCGCAAGCCCGCGTGGGACATGATCCAGCTGGCCGTCGCGATGGGCAGCATCGTTATGCCCGCGGGACGTGATCAGATTATGTTCCGCGACCTGCTGATGCAGGCGCTTGACCCGTTCCCGGCGGTGAAAGACTGGCTGGTCCACATGCGGTTCAAGCCCAAACCGCGCTACGCAAAGGGCTTGTTCCTCGACTTGGACAAACCGATGTTCGAGGTATCGCTGGTCGGAGAGATGATCCCGCAGCCGGACCTGCACGGAGTTGATGCCCCGCACCTGCTGGATGATGCGATGGGGCCGGGATTTTGCCTGATCGCGCAGAACGCTGCGGGCCTGGCAGCGCTGAAATCTTTAGATCGAACCATGCTTTTGGGTCTGCCGCTGACCAAGATCACGCTGGACACAATGGACCGCAATCTGCCGTCGGCCCTGCGTCCCGTGCCGCAGCAGACAGCCAGACCTCTGTTGACCCACCGCGATCAGATCATGTTGATCCGGCCTGACCGCTACTGCGCGGCAGCGTTCTTTCCGAACGATCTGGAACGCGCGCTCGATCGCTACACGGGGATGATGGCAAGTTTATCGACAAAGGGTCTGAGCGCGGCTCTGACGGCCTGACAATAAAGACCCACACGGCGAGGCGGCAAGGGAGGAGACCCGATGCAACTTATCTGGAACCGGTCATACGCGTTGGCGCGCGCTTTGGCCTTGATCGGGTTTACCGGTCTGCTGGTCCTTGCGCTGATAACGACCTCGGACGTGCTGATGCGCTGGTTGTTCCAAGCCCCGCTGCAAGGTGTCAACGATGTCAGTTCGGTCGTCATGGCGGTTGTGATTTCCGCCTGTATTCCGGCCAATCTGGCGATGAAGCAAAATATCCGTGTCGAGGTTTTCGGCGCGGTAGCCGGCCCTCGGCTAAAGGCGGCACTGGAAGCGTTTTCAAGCTTGCTGACCTTCATCCTCATCGCACTGATTGCGTGGCAATTCGTTTCTTACGTCACCTCTCTCAAGGTAAACGGCGACCGCACATGGGTACTGGGCTGGCAGGTCTGGCCATGGTGGAGCGCTGCAACCGCGATGCTGTGGCTGGCAGCTTTTGTGCAGGCGATGGTCCTGATCACCGACATCGCGTCACTCTTCGGTGGACCGGACGTTGATGCGCGGGCCAACGACGACACTTCTTCCCCGCTCTGACCGGGCAAAGACCCAAAGGAAACGGATATGGATCCTCTTATTATTGCTTTGATCGGCTGTGCGGCCATGATGGGGCTTATTCTGCTGCATGTTCCAATCGGCATTTCGATGGCGCTTGTCGGTGTCGTGGGCTTTGCGCAGGTCGTCGGCTGGGGGCCTGCGATTTCGCTGCTGGCCAGTGAACCGGCGTCAGCGATGAGCTCGCTTGATCTGGCCGTGATCCCGCTGTTTATGCTGATGGGCAGTTTGGCCGCTGCAAGCGGGCTGGCGTCCGATGTTTACGACATGGCGAACGCGTTGTTCGGCCACCGCCGGGGTGGGCTGGCAACGACGACTGTTGTGGCCAGCGCGGGCTTCGGTGCGATCTGCGGGTCCGGGGTCGCCACGACAGCCACGTTCGGGCGGGTTGCGATGCCGGAAATGCTGGCGCGCGGCTATCATCCGGGGCTCGCGTCCGGTGCTGTCGCGGCGGGTGGTACGCTGGGCATCATCGTGCCGCCATCAGCGATGATGATCCTGTATTCCGTACTGACCGAACAATCCGTGCTGCAACTGTTCACCGCCGCCATCATCCCTGCGCTGCTGGCCGTCCTGTTCTATGCCATCGCCGTCCAGGTCACCGCATTGCGAAATCCCGAAGCAGCGCCGCGATCCGAGAAATTACCCTTCAAAGACCGCATGGCCGCGATTGGTCGCGCATGGGGGGTGATCCTGTTGGCTGTGGTCGTGCTGGGCGGCATCTATTCGGGCATCTTCACCGTGAACGAGGCCGCAGCCGTCGGCGTTGTGATCGCATTCTTGTTCGCCTTGCTGCGTCGACGGCTGAACCGGGCCACATTCCTGCAAGTGATGGCGGAGGCAAGCGGATCGACGGCGATGATCTACATCATGGTCTTCGGGGCGACGATCTTTTCCTACTTCATCTCTGTCACGGGCGGCGCGTCTTTCATCGTCGGCGCGATCTCGGACGCGTCGGTTCATCCGCTCATCGTGATTTTCGGCATCCTGCTGCTTTACATCTTTCTGGGCGCGTTCTTTGACGAAGTTGCGGCGATGGTCATCACATTGCCCTTCGTCATTCCGGTGATCCAAGGGCTGGGATACGATCTGGTCTGGTGGGGCATCATCAACGTGGTGGTGATTGGCATTGGCATGATCACCCCACCCATCGGGATCAACGTGATGTTGCTGAATTCGATGTACCGCGACGTGAAAATCACGACGATCTATCGCGGCATCGTTCCGTTTCTGCTAGCCGATCTGGTCCGCCTTACGATCCTCGTGCTGTTTCCCGCACTTACCCTCTGGCTGCCCCGGATGCTTGGCTAATCCCTTGTCCGCCTAACGGACAAATCTGGTTGCTGAATCGAGCGCAAGACCCATCGACGCCAGAGTGAATTACATAAAAGGGAGGATACCATGAAACTACGACATTTCCTAATTTCGAGCGCTGCGGCCATTGCGTTTGGCACCACCGCAACCGCCGAGATCTTGCGGTTTTCCAGCTTCGAGCCGCCAGTCGCGCATGTGACGAAAAACATTCTGACGCCTTGGGCTGAAAACGTGAACGCAGCATCGGGCGGCGAGCTGGATGTGCAGATCTTTCCGGGCGGGACGCTGGGGCGCAATCCCGCACAGCAGCTCAAGCTGGTAGAAGACGGTGTGGCCGACATCGCCTGGGTCATCCCCGGCTATACGCCCGGTCGTTTTGACCAAGGCACCATCGGCGAGTTGCCGTTCCTGGTCCCCAGTGCGACTGCGGGATCTGGCGCAATCTGGTCGATGTACGAGCAGGGTCTGCTTGGCGGCGACTATGAAAAGTTCAAACTGATCGGCGTCATGATGTCTGCTCCCAACGGGTTGGCCAGCGCTGCAGAAATTCGCACACCGGCGGACATTAAGGGCGTAAATCTGCGCGCACCCGGCCCGACCATGCTGGGGGCTATCGACGCCCTTGGTGCCGTGCCCGTCGGCGGGATCACCGGCCCCGGATTGGCCGAAGCGATGAGCCGCGGTCTGATATCAGGAACATTCACCCAGTTCGGCGCGATCGAGACGTTTCGCGTGGGCGAAACCATGAGCTACTACCTCGACCTGCTTTTGGGCGCGACACCGATGCTGATCGTGATGAATCAGGCCAAATACGACGGCCTGTCCGACAAGGCGAAGGCGGCCATTGACCAGTATTCGGGCAAGGTATTCTCGGACACCTTCGGCCAGTCGTTCGACCAGAACGTCACCGAGGCGCGCGAACGGGTGCTGGCGGCCAACGACATCACCGTCATCGACCCTGACGACGCAATGACAAAAGAGTGGAAAGACGCGCTGGCCGTCTCTACCACCGAGTGGATTGCCGGTCACGAGAATGGTCAGGCGCTTTATGATGCCTTTGTCGCGGCGATCGACAAGGCCTCTGCCTCGAACTGACGCAAGGCCCGGCACCGATGACACGGGTGCCGGGCGTTTTCGATCACGGGGGGGCGACTACATGTGCATGACCGCAGACAGAGCAGAGATATCGCAGCTGATCCAGAGATGGGGCATGTGCCGTGATCAGGGGCGATGGGATGAACTGAGCGACACGTTCACCGCCGATGGCACAATTTTTGTGACTTGGTTTTCCGGCTCGTTCAAGGATTTCGTGACCGCCTCGCGCAGGATGCATGCACCACAGTCACCGTGCGTGAAACACCTGATCGGGGTGCCCGTCATCCAACTACAGGGCGACCGTGCCCTGACAGAAACCAACGTCCAGATCCTTGGCCGCTTTGCGGCAGGGGGGATCAACATAGACTACACCAGTCATGCGAGATTTCTGGACCGTCTGGTACGGTGTGAAGCCGGTTGGCATATTCAGGCGCGCACAGCGATCTACGAAAAGGACCGCTTCGATCCGGTCACCCCCGGTGATGATTTTGCCCGTTTCATGATTGAAACGGATTTTTCAGGGATTCCCGAACCCTACCGCTATCTTGGCTATCGCCTGATCTCGGCAGGCAGGCCTTTGCAGGACGGGATCATCTGTGACGGATCGCAAGATGCGGATGCGCTGATGATGGACGCCCGGCGCTGGCTCACCCAGCCTTAATCCGGATTCTCGATCCGGTTCAGTGCGTCCGAAATTCCATGTGCCGATTGAAGCAACTTGCCTTTGTATTGCTCCAACGCCTTGTCGAAGGACAACGCGCTCGCTGTCCAGATCACGGTTAAGCAGGCAACAACACGTGGCCCCCTGAAGATCGGCGCGGAAATGCTCTGGGTGTTCAGCCGGTAGCCTTCCTTGCGATAACCGACGCCCAGCTTCACGCTGGTGGCAAGGACGTGAGAGAGCGGCCCATCCTGCAATATAATCGGGTGCTGCAAGCCTGATTGGGCCTGCAAACCTTTGAGGGCCTGAACCCGGTCCTCCTCGGGTGAAAAGGCCAGCCATGCCCGCCCACCCGCCGTATCCAGCATGGGCAGTTGAAGCCCGACCATGCCGTGATCGATGGAATAGGGGCTGATATTATGGGTCGATTCACGGATTTCCATGCGGTGGTCGTTGAAGGTCACCAGATCGAGTGGCCACAAGATTTCGCGCCCCAGCCGCACCATTTCCGGGATCGCGGCTTGCGTGACCCAATCCTCATGGCGAAAGCCCGAGCTAAGCGATTTGGCCTGCAACGTCGGGCGCCATTTTTCTGACGAATGATCCCGGCTGACATATCCCAACCCTTCAAGGGTTTCGAGCAGCCGGTAGACAGTCGGGCGCGGAATTGCGGTAGCTACTGCGACCTCGGCCGCCTTCAGGCCGTTGCGCCGGTTCAGGGTCTGCAAAATGAGCAAGCCGCGTTCCAATGACCGGACAGATCCAAAATTCGAAATGCGCTGTCTCCACATCAATGCAAGCTACATGTGCGACCATCGCACCGGCCCTCAGGATGTCAACGGGGGGCACTATGCCGATACCCTGTGATGTGCTTTGTCCGCCTTGTGGACAGCCTGTCCCATTCCAAATTCAAAAGCCGCTGGCTGGGCTATGGTTCAGTGAAACCCGCAATTCCCCCGAAAGGAGCCTTCCCATGAGCCTCAGGTCGCTTGGCTATATCGGCATCCGATCCTCCAAGACCGAGGATTGGAGCAGCTTTGCAACGTCCCTTTTGGGGATGCAGCAGGTTGATCGCGGCGGCGGCGCGCGGGCGTTTCGCATGGACGACCGCAAGCAGCGCCTGTTGGTCACGAATGATGGTCAGGAAGGGCTGGATTTCATGGGGTGGGAAGTCGACCACCCTGATGATTTGGATCGTCTGGCCAGCCGCCTTGAGAACGCAGGCGTGGCAGTTCGGGTGGAATCTGCCGCCCTTGCCGATCAGCGGCTGGTCAGTCAACTGATTTCCTTCAAAGACCCCGACGGCAACCATATCGAGGTGTTCTGCAACCCCCAGATCGCCGACGCCCCCTTTGTGCCCGCGCGCCCCATTTCGGGGTTCAAGACCGGAACTTTGGGCATGGGTCATGCCGTGCTGCACGTAGAGGACGCGACCGCCCTTCTGCCCTTTTACCGCGATCTTCTGGGGTTCAGCGTCACCGATTATGCGCAGGCCCCATATCCATTGTATTTCTTTCATGTGAACGGCCGACACCACAGTTTTGCGATGGTCGGATCGGGGCGCAAGGGGCTGCATCACTTCATGGTCGAACTGCAATCGCTGGACGATGTCGGCCAAGGCTATGACATTGCGCAAGCCGAAGAGGGGCGTGTCGCCTACACATTGGGTCGCCACTCCAACGATCACATGACCAGCTTTTACGCCACAACGCCGTCCGGGTTTTTCGTGGAATACGGCTGGGGCGCGCGGGTGATCGAACCTGACACATGGGAAGCCCACGAGACTTCGGACGGCCCAAGCTACTGGGGCCATGAACGGGTGCATCTGCCCGAAGGCGATGCCGCCCGCGACCGCTTGCGCGAGATGCGGATGGATGCGGCACGGCGCGGGGCGCGCGCTGCCGATCCGGTGCCTAATTGTGCGTGGCTGGATGCAGTCGTGCGGCAGGAATGAGGGCACCCAATACCACATTTACGAAACATGCACGAAACGGAGCGATAGTCCCGCATGACAACATTACCAAATTTCCAGACATCCATCATCATCTCGGAAGCGGGCGGGCCTGAGGTTTTGCAACCCGCGCAAGTGCCTCTGCCCAAACCCGGCGCGCATCAAGTGTTGATCCGGATCGCGGCGGCGGGCATCAACCGCCACGACTGCTTGCAGCGGGCGGCAGGAATTCACCACGATGGCAATCCTGTGCCGGGGCTTGAAGCGTCAGGCGTGGTTGTCGCTATTGGCCCCAAGGTCAAGGATGTGCAAGTTGGTGCACGGGTGATGGCTTTGTTGCAGGGTGGCGGTTACGCAGAATACGCCGTTGCCGACGAAGCCTTGACGATGCCAGTCCCCGATGGGCTCAGTATGACCGAGGCCGCCGCCGTCCCCGAAGCGCTATTCACCGCATGGTGGAACTTCTTTTTTCTGATGCGATTGCAGCCGGGCGAATTTGCCTTGATGCATGGCGGCACCAGCGGTGTCGGGCATCTGGCACTCCAGGCGATGTCGGCCTTGGGCTACAAAGCACTGGCCACCTGCGGCAGCGCGGACAAACTCGCTGCCGCAAAGGGTTTTGGCGCATTGGACGCATTCAACTACAATGACCCCGATCTTGCCGAAAAGGTGACTGCAGCGACTGGTGGTCAGGGCATCAGCGCGCTTCTGGATGTCTCGGCTGGTGCGCATCTGGATGCTGATCTTGAGATGATGGCACCGGACGGGCGCATTGCGCATCTTTCTGGTGGGGGTGGCACCGCATTAAATGTGCCCCTGAAAAAGCTGATGGCCAAGCGGATATCTATCACCGGATCGTTGCTTCGGCCACTGGCGCTGGATCGCAAGACACAGGTGGCTGACATGATCCGCCGCGATGTTTGGCCCCTGCTCGGCAATCAAGTCAACCCCACACTGGCATCCATTCTGCCACTATCCGAAGCTGCCCAAGCACACCGTGTGATGGAACAGGGCCGACACATCGGCAAGATCGTTCTGACGGTCAATGCCTGACGCCTGTCCACTGAATGGACACACCTCGATCGACAGCGGCCCGCAGGTCTGGCCCAGTCTAGAACCCAAACAAACCTATTTAACGGAGCTTTAGCCATGCGTCTTTCTTCATACCTTACCGCGGACGGAACCGCATCTTACGGCGTCGTCCGAGACGGCAAATTGCATGATGCTGGCAAGTCCCTGCGCAGTACCTTTCCTGACTTGCGCGCAGCCCTGACGGCCGGAGCGCTGGATCAGGTCAAAGCGGCCGCTGAAACGGGTGACGTGCTGGACATGGCCGATGTCACCTTGCTGTCGCCAGTGCCGAACCCCGACAAGATCATCTGCATCGGTCTGAACTACATGACCCACATCACCGAAACTGGCCGTGAAAAGCCGGCCAAGCCGTCAATCTTCACGCGCTATCCGTCCTCCGTCGTCGGCCACGACGTCCCCATGATCCGCCCGACGGCATCGGACTGGTTCGACTTCGAAGGAGAGCTTGCCGTGATCATTGGCAAAGCAGGTCGCCACATACCGGAAGCGGACGCGATGGCGTATGTGGGCGGCTACAGCTGCTTCAACGACGGGTCCATCCGCGACTACCAGCGCCATACCACACAGTTCTGGGCCGGCAAAAACTTTGTCGACAGCGGATCGATGGGGCCATGGCTGGTCACAGCAGACGAGATGACCGATCCGGCAGCACAGACCATGGAAACCCGGCTAAACGGTGAAGTGGTGCAATCGACGTCGATTTCCGATCTGGCCTTCAACATTCCCGAATTGATTGCCTATCTTTCCATCGTCACCGAACTGCTGCCCGGCGACATCATAGCCACCGGCACACCCAGCGGTGTCGGGCTGTTCCGAGAGCCCAAGCTGTTTATGAAGCACGGTGACCGGATCGAGGTCGAGATTTCCGGCATCGGGACCCTCTCCAATCCAATCCAAGACGAGGCGCGCTGACCAAGTTAGACCGAAAGCGGGATGCGCTGCCAATCAGACATTTAGGCATGTGCAAAGACAAGGATAACCCAATGTCCGAAGAGATCCAGACCACCCGCCCGACATGCGACATCGACCTTTATGCCGATGACGTTATTCTTGATCCCTATCCTGTTTACCGACAGATCCGCGATACCGCGTCGGCTGTCTGGCTTCCGAAAAACGATCTTTGGGCGATTGGACGGTTTGAAGATGCTGTCGCAGCACTTGCCGCGAATGATGTTCTGATCTCAAGCAAGGGCGTGGCGGCCAACCCTCGCCTGAATGCGATCACCACGCCCAATATTCTGATGACGGACGCGCCTGATCACCGGGCTTTGCGAAAAGTCATTGCCCACCCCGTGATGCCAAGCGGTCTGGCCGAGGTCAAACCACGCATTGAAGAAACGGCGCAGCAGTTGATTGACACGCTGGTTCAGCGCGATGCCTTCGATGGCATGACTGACCTGGCTCAAATCTTACCGCTGACGATTGTTTCCGAACTCTTGGGACTGCCTGAATTTGGCCGCCAGAACATGCTCAGATGGGCAGCGGCGACCTTTGATGCCCTTGGCGGTGACAATGCCCGCACGGAACGCGCGTTTCCGACGATCATGGAATTGCGCGCCTTTTGTGCGGAGGACGTCAGACGCGATACGGTTCGTCCCGGCAGTTGGGTCGCGCGTCTTTTCGAGGCCGTGGACGAAGGGTCCATTGATCCTGCTCTCGTGCCGATGTTCACCCGCGATTATATCGCCCCCAGCCTGGACACGACGATCTTTGCGACCGGGCATCTGATGCACCAGTTGGGCAAAGCACCGGACCAATGGGAAAAGCTGCGGGCCAATCCTGCGCTGATCCCCAATGCCATCAACGAAGCCGTGCGCCTCGAAAGCCCGATCCGAGGGTTCACGCGCTACGCGAAAGACGCCTATGACGCGGGCGGCGTGCAGATCCCAAAGGGTGCGCGTGTGGTGATCCTTTATGCGTCAGCCAATCGTGACGAACGGCGCTGGAGCGACCCCGACGCTTTTGACCTTGATCGCAAGGTTTCGGACCACGTGGGCTTTGGCCATGGCATCCACATTTGCATGGGCGCTCAGCTTGCCCGGCTGGAAATGCGATCCCTTCTTCAGGCCATGATCACCAAGGTCGCCCGGATCGAGGTGGGCGAACCGGTGTTCGAGGTGAACAATGTCCTTCGTGGATTCCGCAGCCTGCCGATGCGTCTCATTCCGGCATAAGGCGGAGTAGTTTCCCCCAGCAACGATTGTCTGAATATGAGGTATGCAAGTCACTGCTAAAGGATGTCGCACTGTGAAAGGTTGTGCGCTTTATTTAACGTTGCTGCCAATCCATCCGTTCAAGAATTGCGCGATGTCCAGATTATTCATTTCAAGCATCATCATATAGCCATTGCCCTTTATGCCGTGAACCCCAAGCTGTGCCAGTTCGACCGTAGCGCCTGGCTGGCTTAGGAATTTCGCCGTGCAGTGATCGTATTGCGCATGATACGAGGCTTTGCCAACGGCAATTAAAATTGGAATATCCTTGAGATCGACCATTTTCTTCGCAGGCTCTTGCTGAAGCGTACACTTGACCAAGCCTTTGGCATCTGGCTGGCTTTCATAGGTGGTCATCAATTCCTCTGGGGCAGAAATCGGTGGATCATATGTCATGGTTGTGTTGGTTTGCGTGACGTCCCAGATTATTTGGGTGCACGTCAGCGGCAGATTGAGATTTTGTATCGCGCTGGAAGCATTCAGCGTCTGGTTCCGCGCAAGGGACGTGGCGCTGTACGCAATGTGGTCTTTGGCAGGGTGCAGATCGAAGATCTATTGAAAGGCATTTCCGATCTGTCGCTCCTGGATGAAACGAACGAGGGAAATTTTCACTCGGTCTCCTATGCCTGTCAGCGAGGCGTTGGGCGGTTCGAGGCCATTTTCATAGACATTCTGGAGGGGCTGACCGCAGGGTTTCGCCATTCAGAAAAATCCGGTGGCTCTGCGATTGATGTTGATGTCAGATCGTTGGTATCGATCCAAAAATTGTTTGAACCCTCCCGAAATCTTTGCCTATCAAGTCCGCTTAAGCGGGCTTTTTTTATTATCATTTCATGTGGTTCGCGGGACCTTTTCACGATTTTCGTGGTATCTTTGCGCCCACTTCAAAATCGCTCAAAATAAAGCATTGATTTCGCTTGCTTTTTCGAGCTCCCTCGAGATAATTGCATCGTGTTTTTCACACCGCTTCAAATCAGCAGCCTGATTGCTGCGATATTTAGATTTACAAAGGCGGCCCATCGGGTCGCCTTTTTCAAATAGACCAAAGGACACGTATGACCATCACCCACCTTGTCACCCATTCGGGTGGTTTCCACGCTGACGAATTGCTGTCCTCGGTCATCTTGACCCGCGTCTTTCCGAACGCGACGTTGGTCCGTAGCCGCGACAGCGCATGGACAACGCCAGCGCCAGACAAAATCATTTACGATGTGGGGCGTGATTATAATGCCGAGGCACAGATATTCGACCATCACCAACGCCCCAATCCACTGCGCGAAGATGGCCAGCCTTTTAGCTCTTTTGGTCTGATCTGGGCGCATTACGGGCGCGACTATTTGCGTGCGTTCGATGTGCCGGACGCCGACATCGACGATATTCATGCCAGCTTTGACACCGGGTTCGTTCTGCCAATCGATCTGGTCGATAATGGCGATCTGGCCCCCGCAAGCGCAGGACAGCTTTCCGGTCTGACGCTGCCGGTCTTGCTGGGCACGCTCAAGCCGACGTTTGATAACCGCAATCCGGATGCCGATGATCAAGCCTTTGCAGGGGCCCTGCCGATCGCGCGCGCGTTTATCGAGGCCTCTATCGCAGGCAAGGCGGCCAAGCGCCGTGCACAAAGCGTTGTGCAGGAGGCAATCGCCAAAGCTGGCCAAGACCGCGTTCTTGAACTGCCAACGGGGATGCCTTTTCGCAGTGCGATTGAAAAGGCTGAGGCTGATCATCTGTTGTTCGTTGTGCACCCGCGCGATAGCGACTGGGCGATCACCGGCATTCGCCTGAGCGGTGATAGCTTTGAACAGCGTGCCGATTTGCCAGCGACTTGGGCAGGCCTGACGGATGAAGCGCTTGAGCAAGCCTGCGGTGTGACGGGTGCAAAGTTCTGCCACAACGGGCTGTTCATCGCGGTTGCCGCCAACCGGGAGGCCGCACTTGAGATGGCCGATCTGGCAGTCAAAGAAGCCAGCAAAGCGTAAGTCCAGGTTGGTGATAGCGTCTGCCGGATAAGCCGTCATGACAAGGTCCGCCTTGCCCCTGCCATCAAGCGGGATACACTGGAATTTCATCAAAGGCGGGAATGACAGTGAATACTCAACTCAGGCAGTTGCCGCAGATCGAAGCTTTGCTGGGCTTACCTGCTATTGCGGCGCTGATCGCAGAATTCAGCCGTGATGAAGTCGTGTCGGCCCTTCGTCTGACGCTGGCAAAGCTAAGGCGGACGATTGTTGCCGGTGATGCCGCCGATCTGCCTGATTTCGCCGGCCACATCTTTACAACCCAGATACGGGATCTGATCACACAGGGCCGCCGTTCAAATCTGCGCCCCGTGATTAATGCGACGGGAATTATTATTCACACCAACCTTGGACGCGCCCGCCTTGCGCCCGAGGCAATCCAAGCCATGCAGGATGTTGCGGCGCACCCCACGAACCTTGAATTGAATTTGCGCACTGGCAAACGCGGTTCGCGATATGATCATGTCGAGGCGTTGATTTGCGATCTTACAGGCGCGCAAGCGGCGATTGTCGTGAACAATTGCGCGGCTGCGGTTGTACTTAGCCTGATGGGCACGGCGATGGGGCGCAAAGTTGTTGCCTCTCGCGGAGAGCTGGTTGAAATCGGCGGCTCGTTCCGATTGCCAGATGTGATTGCGCAAAGTGGCGCAATCCTCAAGGAAGTTGGTGCCACCAATAAGACCCGCGTCAGCGATTATGCCAACGCGATTGACCAAGACACTGCGGTGTTGATGAAAAGCCACACGAGTAACTTCAAGATCATCGGCTTCACCGCGGCCCCGGATCGGCGTGACTTGGCAAAACTTGCAAAAGACCACGACCTGATCTTGATGGAGGATCTGGGCAGCGGTGTCTTGATCGACCTTGCGCCGTACGGTCTGACGGACGAACCCGTGGTCGCTGATATCCTGAAGGCGGGTGTGGATCTGGTGATGTTTTCCGGCGACAAACTGCTGGGTGGACCTCAAGCGGGCATCATAGCGGGCAGGGCAGACATTATTACAGGTCTCAAGTCGCATCCGCTTTTGCGGGCCTTGCGGATCGACAAGCTATCGCTTGCAGCACTAGAGGCTACATTGCGCTTGTACCGCGCGCCCCATGATCCTCTTGAGCGGATTCCAGTGCTTAAAATGGTGTCTGAACCTGTTGCGCAAGTGCAGGCGCGCGCTGCCGCACTTGCAGATATGTTGGAAGGGCTGGGCGCGATATCGGTGGCCCCTTCGGCAGCTTATGTGGGTGGTGGGTCACTGCCACAGCAAGACTTGCAAAGCTATACGGTCGCAGTTGACCGTGCTGGCATGACTGCTCAAGTCCTTGCAAATGCATTACGTGGTGCGCCCGTGCCTGTCATTGGCCGCATTCACCAAGATCAGCTTTTGCTGGATATACGAACGGTCACCGATGCTGATTTGCCGTTTATTGTCGATGCCATCAGGCAAGCCCGACCGTCATGAAATCCGCTTGCGTGATCGTTATTGGCCACGTGGATCATGGCAAAACCACCCTTGTTCGGGCGTTGACCGGCATGGAAACCGATACGCTGGAGCAGGAAAAGCAGCGCGGCTTATCGATCAATCTGGGCTTTGCCTATTGCCGCTATCCGTCTGGAACCGTCGACCTGATCGACGCCCCCGGCCACGAGGATTTTATCCGCGCGATGGTAGCGGGGGCAACGGGTGCGCAGGCTGCCATGTTGGTCATCTCGGCGGTTGACGGCATTGCACCCCAAACCATCGAGCATCTGCGTATCGCCATCTTGTTGGCTGTTCCCGTGCGTTTCATCGCGCTTACCAAGACGGATTTGATCCCCCCAGAAGACCTGAAAGACAGGGTCAGCGATATCCAAAGCACGCTTTCTGAGCTTGGCATCACTGACATACTCCTCATCCCTGTTTCGCCTTATTTAGAGACTGGGTATCAGGCTCTACATAAAGGGTTTGAGGATCTGCTAAGCGACGATAACAGTGCCAACGGCCCCAACGCTGCGTTCCTGCCGATTGACCGCGTTTTTACTGTGGATGGTCGGGGCACAGTGGTCACCGGTACTTTGTTGGGCGCCGATCTGTCCCTGTCTGACGGTGTCGTTTTGCATCCCAAAAACCAACCCGTAACAATTCGTGGCCTTCAGTCCCGAGGAGAGGACCAAGCCCGCGTTAGCCTGGGCGCGCGCGTTGCCGTAAACCTAAGGGGTGTTGGCCCCGAAGATGTGGCGAAGGGCTGCGTTTTGTGCGCCCAAGGGCAGTTCGCCGCATCAGATTGTGTTGATATAGAACTGTCGCTGTTGGGTGATCTAAAGCGACCGCTAAAACACATGGCCACCGTCAGGGTTCTTGTTGGCACGGCACATGCCGTAGCAACGGTGCGCCTGATGGGTGGGGGGCAGTTGGCACCTGGCCAGAAGGCGTTTGGGCAGCTTCGGTTCAAGAAGCCAATTATGGCGTTCGCAGGTCAGCGAATGATCCTGCGGTCATTGTCGCCACCCGAAACCATCGGGGGCGCGGTTGTCCTTGACCCTAAAGCCAGCGATGTAAAATCTGGTGATGCCAAGCGTTTGGCCGTGATGCGGGCAGCAGCGATGGGCGACATAGGCCTGATAACACGGGCGCTCTGTGATCAGGGGCAGGGTGTCGCGCTTTTAGCCGATGTTGCCCGGCTCGGCCGCCGATCAATGCCCCACGTTTCGCAAGCCATCATGTCAGAGTGTTCTGTCATCGATGACGGCCTGATAACCATGAACCAATCGCTTGCAGCTGAAAAAACCGCGATACTGCAAAAGCTTGCCACATTCCACGCGGCCTATCCCATCAAACGTCTTGCGCCGGGCAAGGCCGTTATTAACCAAAATCTGTCGCCCAAGCTGACAGCCACTGTTATGGATGCTTTGCAAGGTGACGGTTTGATCCGGCGGGAAGAAGACCAGATCGCCCTTGAACAACACGACCCATGGACCGTGCTCACGCACAGCCAGCTGGACCGTCTTTCGGTTCTTGAAGCCACCTTAAAAGACGCGGGTATGATGCCGCCAAACTTTCAAACGCTGACAGAGCACGAGGATGACCTTGATTTACTGGACTTGCTTTTTGCCGCAAACAAGGTCGTTGCGCTGCTGAATGTCGCCCTTAAACAACGACTGGTCTTTCATTATGACGTCTTGTTGCAAGCCGCCGAAATCTTGCGCGAAACCTTTCCGCCATCCGTGCCTTTCACAACCGGTGATGCCCGTGAAGTGTTGAGAACCAGCCGAAAATTTGTCGTGCCGTTGCTGGAATATTTTGATGCCCAAGGGATCACGTCAAGGCAGGGCGATGTCCGGCAAATGACAAAGGTTTAGTAATCCGCTTTAACCCCTGCACACCTCTCGCTAGTCTGGAAATACGGAGGTGACTGGAGTCTGGTGGCTTCCCTGGTCTTCAAAACCATGGACGCGTCGCAACGGCGTGTGGTGGGTTCGATTCCCATCCACCTCCGCCAAGACTGGTGCCAAGTCGCTGGACATTGCGACCCGTTGTCCACCAATATGCAAATGCATACTTGGGAGGGGCGCAGATGATCGACACAGGCCGGGCTTTCACGCTGACCGATTTAGCCGGATCACAGCATGATTTTGACGGAAACGGGCCAAGCTTGATCTGCTTTGTCAAAGAAGATTGCGAGACCTGCAATATCGCGGGCCCTGTTCTTGAAGCGTTTCAAAAGGCTTACGGTCATGGTGCCAAACTGCTGGTTCCGGGGCAGTCGGGCGAAAAGAACGCCGAATTTGCACGACGCCACGGACTGACCATGCCGGTTTTGGCCGACGAAGGCTGCAAGGCATCCTTTGAGTGGGACATTGAAATCGTGCCCGCTGTGTTCTGGATCGACGCAGGCGGCAAGGTGGTAACGAAATTCGAAGGCTTTGTGCGCGATGACTGGCAGGCCTTGTCCGATCAGATTGCTACGCAAACCAAGCAACCCAAGGCGCAGATCGATTGGGACAGCCTGCCCGCTTGGCGGCCCGGTTGTGGCTCGAAACATTTCGACCCCGAGATTTACGACAAGCTGCGCGCCGAGGCCGATGGCAGCGTTTTGCGCGCCCGCAAGGTCGAGGTCGCAAGTGGCGATGACATGGCAGAGTTCATGTTCGATCAGGGGTTTTCAGATGGCTTGCCTTTGGTTCCGCCAACGCCCGAGCGTGTGATGCGGATGCTGGCTGGAACGCACCGCGACCCGCAAGAGGTGATCGCGACGGTGCCGCCGAACATGGGCGTGGGCACGGTCGAGAAAATCGCGATTAACGCGGTGATGGCGGGCTGCAAGCCTGAGTATCTGCCCGTTGTCATTGCCGCTGTCGAGGCCGTTTGCACAGATGAATTCAACATTCACGGGGTTACGGCGACCACCATGGGCGCTGCGACTGTGGTTGTCGTCAATGGCCCGATCCGCGACAAGATCGGGATGAATTCGGGCCTTGGTGCAATGGGCGCCGGCAACCGCGCCAATGCCACGATAGGACGTGCGCTGCGGCTGGTGATCCGCAATGTTGGTGGTGCGACGACAGGGGGTGTGGAACGTTCGACCCTTGGGAATCCCATGAAATTCACCATGTGTTTTGCAGAAAACGAAGAGGTCTCGCCTTGGGAGCCGCTGCATGTAGAGCGTGGGTTCTCGAAGGACGACTCGGTTGTCACTGTCTTTGCTATGACCGGCGGGCCGGTGCATATCGTCGATCAGACCTCGCGCGTGCCGGATCAGATTGCGGGGTCGCTGGGGCAGGGCCTTGAAGGGGTGTTCCTGCCCAAGATGCACAACCTTCCGATTGATGCGCTGCTGGTGGTCTGCCCCGAGCATATCAAAACCATGACCCGCGACGGGGACTACTCCAAAACCCGCCTGCGCGACCGCATCCAAGAGGTCACGGCGCGCCCCCTGTCCGAGATGGTGCAGGACGATCATTCGGGCGCTGGGATATCCCTTGCGGATGCCGAAAAGCTGGGGGCTGAAAAGCTCGCGCAGGTTGCACCGAAATTCGCCAGCACCGATTATATCCACATCGTGGTGGCAGGGGGCGAGGCGGGTAAATTCTCGTCTGCATTCCATGGTTGGTCTACGGGGCCTACAGGGTCAATTTCCGTTTCCAGAAAGATTGATCTGGGGTAGCATCACACTCAAAGGAGGACATGAATGACAGTTATTCTCGACCCGACGGATGAACGCGTCCCGGTCGTGCGCCAGATTTCAGAACGAACCGGATCGGTGCAGGGGGTCGTGGGGTTGCTGAACATCAGCAAACCGCGCGGCAATATCCTGCTGGATGAACTGGACCGTTTGCTGAACGAAGGCGCGCCCGGCGTGGAAATTCGGCGCTACCAAAAGCCGACTTTCGCCAAGCCGTGCCCGGATGCGCTGCGTCATCAAATTCGCGATGAATGCGATTTTATGATAGAGGCCTTGGCCGACTGAGGATCATGTACCACGTGCAGTATGCACGATACAGTCTGGTTTGAAATCCAGGGGATCCCTTCAGTTTCCGTCGCCTCCAGCGCCTTTGGCCAAGCGGCCGAGACTCAGCGTAAATCGCTGGGCATGGAAGGCGCGCGCTATGTGCTGGTGCCGCATCCGATACAGGATGCCACGGACGATGAAATGCGCATCAAAGCCCGCGAAGCCTATGATCAGATCATAGCCGCGTTGCGCGATAAATAGATAAGGGCGGCGTCGGGGAAACCCTGCGCCGTCTTTTTTTGAGCCTACAGATCGGTTAGCCATCGTATTGAGGATAGATCATCGTTCACCCAGATCATGTCGCTTGCACTCATCGCCATTGGTTCGTCATTCAATAGCAATGCAGGGATCACCGTCGCGCGAGCAAGTGCGCGCTCAAGCGGGTCGCCTACGTCGTTGACCATGAAACGAACGGCTTGAGGCATGGTTAAATCCGCCCCGGCCAATGTGCCGTCAGCAAGGGTAAGCCTGCCTTGATCGCGTAGAATTTTGCGCCCGTTCAGGATGAAGCTGGCAATCTGCGAACCGGCCGTGGCCATGGCATCTGTAACAAGAAAGACATCACTTGGGCCTATGTTGGCGGCGAGGGCCATCCGGATCATAGCGGGGTGAACATGCACCCCATCAGCAATCAACCCCGACGCGACGGCGCTATGTTCCAGCGCGGCCCCGACCAGACCGGGCGCGCGCGCTTGTGCCGGGCTCATCGCGTTGAACAGATGTGTGGCGCACCGGGCACCGGCATCAAAAGCCGCCATCGCCGTGTCATAGGTGCTGTCACTGTGTCCAAGCGATACAATGATGCCAGCGCCCGACATCGCCTTGATTTGCGCAGGCGTCACGCTTTCTGGTGCGACCGTGACCATCAGGTTGGCGATCCGGTCGGATGCCTTTAACAAACGCCTTAAATCGCTGTCGTGCATGGGTCGGATCAATGTGCCGTCATGGGCCCCTTTGCGGGCGATGGAAAGATGTGGTCCCTCTAGATGTAGCCCGATCAGACCTGGAACGTTCTGGTCAATCGCCTCGATCACCGCAGCGATTGCTGCATCAGTGTGACCCGCCGTATCGGTAATCAGTGTCGGCAAAAATGCTGCCGTCCCAAGCCCGCGATGCGCGGCGGCGATGGTGGCAAGGGTGGTCACATTTGGCGCGTCATTGAACATAATCCCGCCACCACCATTCACCTGCAAATCAACGAAACCGGGTGAAAGGATGCCACCGTCCAAGACGCGCAGCGGGCAGCCCTCTGGCAAGGCCTCTAGGGGAATAGCGGTAGTTGATCCGTCCTGCGATGCCAGCAGCACGTGTCCCTCAAGGATCGCGGTGCCGTCAAAGATGCGTGAACCAGTGTAGGCAATTACAGGTGGGGTCATTGGGTCGCCGCGCGCATCGCAAGGGCAAATGCCCCGTCAACGGCGCGGCCCTTTTCGGTTTGCAGATTTCGGATTATCCCATCGGGTAAATACGCCGCATAATGGGGTCCGACGCCACCCGACAGACACAAAATATCCTGTGCGTGATAGTCCAAGGCCGTTAACGCGCTTTGCAAATAATCGGCACCTCGTTGCATGAGGCTTGTCCCAATCGCATCCCCTGCCGCTGCGGTTTCTACGACATCGGGGGCAAGTGTCGCGAAATCGCCGGGCCTTGCCTTGAGGCTGAATTGCACGATGCCAGCGCCCCCGCCAAGCTTGTCCAGCATCCGGTCAGACAGCGGGCTTGGCGGCAAAATCCCGTCGACGACCAGCAAGGTATGTTCCAACGCGCCGTGGCCCAGCCAAGCGCCTGACGCCTGATCCGACACCTGATAGCACCACCCGCCAATGCAGGTTTGTACCCCGGCGCGCTGACGCGCAATGATCGTCCCGGTGCCAAGCGCAATGACAAAGCCGTCTTCCTGGCCGATGGCACCGACAATCGTTGTTGCGGTGTCTTCGGTTACAACGCTTTTGCCAAATGGCAGGGCGTCAGCGACCCGCTTGCCGATATCAGGGCCAGTGTACCCCGCGAGCCCCAGATGGGCGACCGCGTGTTCGATCTGGCGAACGTCATGGCCCGCGTCTTTTATGGCAGCGCGGACTGCGCTTAGAATATTGTGAATGGCCTCTTCGAAATTGGTGCTGACATTCCCGTGGTTGCCTTTTGCTTCGGCAAGAATGCCATGCGCGGCGGTTCCGACGGCAACACGGCAACCGGTGCCGCCGCCGTCCACGCCAATGATCAAAGTGGGCTGTTTATCCGTCATCGGCCTTGTCTAGGATACCTGTTTTGCCGGGGAAAGAGAATTTTCCCGCCAAGCGCAAAAGCAATTGTGCAAGTCCATTTGCAAATACTGATTTTCGGTGCTAAGTTAGCGCTAACATTAATCGACGCTTAGTAATTTTGAAAGCGAAGATTGATCAGGAGGGGAAATACCATGCTGAACGAAACCGTCACCCGCGTTACCGACCGGATCATTGAACGCAGCGCCCAAGGGCGGCAAGCTTACCTTGCCCGGATGCGGGGCGCGGCAGACGATGGCCCCGCGCGGGCGCATTTATCATGCAGCGGTCAGGCCCATGCTTTTGCTGGGGCTGGTCCTGATCAGAATGCCTTGGCCACCAAGTCAGCGGGTAACATTGGCATCATCACCACCTACAATGACATGCTGTCGGCGCATCAGCCATTTGAACGCTTCCCTGAACTTATCCGCGATGCGGCCCGCGCGGTGGGCGGCACGGCGCAAGTTGCGGGCGGCGTGCCTGCAATGTGCGATGGCGTTACCCAAGGCACACCGGGGATGGAGCTGAGCCTGTTTTCGCGCGACGTAATTGCGATGGCCGCTGGCGTTGGGCTTAGCCACAACACGTTTGATTCGGCGGTGTTTCTGGGGGTCTGTGACAAGATCGTTCCGGGACTAGTGATCGCTGCTCAAGCCTTTGGTCATCTGCCGGCTATCTTTTTGCCGGCGGGTCCGATGACGTCGGGCATCTCGAACGATGAAAAGGCGGTTGTGCGCCAGAAATTCGCCTCTGGCGATGCCACCCGGGAAGAGTTGATGGCGTCAGAGATGGCGGCGTATCACGGCCCCGGAACATGCACATTCTACGGCACGGCCAATACAAACCAGATGTTGATGGAGTTTATGGGCCTGCACTTGCCGGGCGCGTCCTTTGTGAACCCCAACACGCCCCTGCGCGATGCACTGACCATTGCAGGTGCGCAGCGCGCGCTGGCGATCAGCCATCTGGGCGATGAATATACGCCGGTTTGCGATGTGCTGGATGAAAAGGCATATGTAAACGGCATCGTTGGTTTACACGCCACGGGGGGTTCTACCAATCTGTTGATCCATCTGGTCGCCATGGCACGGGCGGGCGGTATCGTTCTGGATTGGCAGGATTTCTCGGATCTGGCTGATGTGACGCCGTTGCTGGCGCGGGTCTACCCCAACGGTCTGGCGGATGTGAACCATTTCCACGCCGCGGGCGGGTTGGGTTTTATGATCGGGCAACTGCTGAGCGGTGGTTTGCTGCATAGTGATGTCAAAACAATTGCCGGTGACGGGCTTGAACGCTATACCCAAGACCCCAAACTGAAACAGGGCAGCGTTGAATGGGTCGCAGGACCCACCGATACCTTGAACGACAAGATCTTGCGCCCGGTGAGCGAACCATTCCAGCCGACGGGCGGTCTAAAGCGCCTTGCGGGCGGGTTGGGCAATGCCGTGACGAAGGTGTCAGCGGTAAAGCCTGAACACCATATCGTCGAAGCGCCTGCGCGGATTTTCCACGATCAGGAATCTGTCAAAGAGGCCTATAAAAACGGCGAGTTCAAAGAAGACGTTGTCGTTGTTGTTCGCTTTCAGGGACCGAAAGCCAACGGTATGCCAGAGCTTCACAGCCTGACGCCGGTATTGGCGAACCTGCAAGCCAAGGGTCTGAAGGTCGCATTGGTCACCGACGGGCGCATGTCGGGCGCATCGGGAAAGGTGCTTAGCGCGATTCACGTCTGCCCCGAGGCATTGGACGGGGGGCCGATTGCACGGATTCAGGACGGCGATGTGATCCGGGTCGATGCCCAGAACGGTGCGCTTGACGTCATGACACCCGGCGCTTTGGACCGCGATTGTGTGACGGCTGATATGTCAGGCAATGCCCACGGCCAAGGCCGCGATCTGTTCGCGAACTTCCGCATGACTGTAGGCACCGCCGATACTGGCGCCAGCAGTATTTGATTTGAACAAAGGACGTTTACCATGACCCCACAAAACGCCAGCGCCGCCGCCTATGATATTTGTAAACGCGCACCCATCGTGCCCGTTCTTGTTGTCCATGACGTCGCCCATGCGCGCCCCCTGGCCGAAGCGTTGGTGGCCGGTGGTTTACCCGCGCTTGAGGTGACTTTGCGCACCGAAGCCGCATTGGCCGTGATCGCAGAGATGGCAAAGGTCGAAGGCGGCATTGTCGGCGCGGGAACGCTGCTGACACCTGATGACGTCAAGCGCGCAGTGGATGCGGGTGCTACATTTGGCGTATCGCCGGGGGCCACGGACAAACTGTTACAAGCTGCCGAAGATCTGGATTTGCCGATGCTGCCCGGTGCTGCCACCGCGTCCGAGGCGATGCGCCTGCTTGAGCGCGGTTATGATATGCTAAAGTTTTTCCCAGCCGAAGCGTCTGGCGGCGCGCCTGCCTTGAAAGCCCTGGCCTCGCCCTTGCCGCAAATCCGCTTTTGTCCCACCGGTGGCGTAAGCACGGCCAACGCCGAAAGTTATCTGTCGCTGCCAAGCGTTGTTTGCGCAGGTGGCAGTTGGGTCGCCCCCGATGCGTTGGTACGCGCAGGCGACTGGGCTGCGATCACGGAACTTGCACGCGCAGCCAGCCAGTTGGGCCGTTAAAGCGAAGCGGCGGCGCGGCTGGCCTGATCATACTGGCCAGAAATTGCCCGAAGATGGGCGGCGATGTCACGCAAGTCGTCGCCATTGATATCTGTCCTACTCAGGCTGTCGATAAGGCAGGTATTGCGCACAGCGCGGTACGCCTCGATCAACTCTGCCCCCTTCGCCGAGGTGCGATAAAAGACCTCCTTGCCGCGCTTGTCTGCCTCTAGGAGCTCTGATTTCAACAGCTTGCGCAGCGCGTAGTTAACCGTATGCGTGTCTTCGATATTCAACATAAAGCAGATATCGGTCAGCCGTTTTTCGCGCCCTCGGTGGTTGGTGTTGTGCAACACGAGAATCTCCAGTGACGTCAAATCTGCATTTCCTGCGGCTGCCATGCAGCGCGACATCCAGCGGCTGAATGCATTATACGCAATGATCATGCCGTATTCGAGTTCGGAGGCTTCCCAACCCTCCCCCTCTGCCAAGTGGCGCGACGAGACGATCCGGCGGGACGGGTGCGATTTTGGGTCTGACATTAGGCCTCCGAGGCTAGATTTGTTATCAATACGTTAGCGAAATGACAGTGTGTTGCAATGTTTTGAGCACGCCTTGGCCTCAAAACTGGCGCATTTGCGGCACAGTTTCTTGAGAAGAAGGGCGTAAGACCCGCTTATTTCCAGAATCGCCTGACCCAAGATGACATTGGGACAGCACATTGCAGGATAGAATATGTTTCGTTTGATTGCTGTGATGCTGATTGCATCGTTCATTGCCCCCTCTGTCGCCGATGCAGCAGATCGCAGCCGTCTGGGCTACGGTCGGTTGATCACGAATGATTTTCTGGGCGATCTGCAAGACCGCGAGCGCACGGGGTCTGTGATGTCTTCACGGGTATGGGGGCCTGAATGGACAGGTCGCTTGCCAACAGGTTTTGGCGATTTGATCGAACTGCGCTTGGGGATGGAAGTGCTTGCCCCTGAAGATCTGGTAACCCCCGCCGCTGGCACGCGTCCATGGGCGGGCGCCTTGTCGGCCGGAATTCATTCGCATTATCGCCATCGATCTGTGGAATATGCCGTTGGGGCAGCGATCTACATGACCGGGCCGCAAAACGGTTTGGGCCGCCTGCAACAGCAATTTCATGAATTGATTGGCGACACGCCGCCGTCGGACGCCACGCTGAACGCCCAGATTGGCAATGGTTTTCACCCTACCGTGCGTATGGAAGCTGCACGTGTCTTTGACTTGGGCACCAGCAGCACGATCCGCCCTTTCATTGAGGGGCAAGCCGGGATTGAAAACCTGATGCGCGCTGGCGTTGATTTTACCTATGGCAACATCGGCAAAGGCGAGCTTTTGGTACGCGACCACACGTCGGGCCATCGCTACCGCGTGATCCAGAACAGCGCCAATAAGGGCTTCAGCTTTGTGGCTGGGGCCGACATTGCTTATGTCAACGACAGTACATTCCTGCCGCAAAACCGAGGGTATAACCTAACCGACCACCGCGACCGCGCACGCGTCGGCGTGCATTGGCAGGGCGAAGATGCCTCTGCGTTTTATGGCGTGACATGGTTGGGGAAGGAATATGATGCTCAACCAAACGATCAGGTTGTCGGATCCTTACGTGTTAATTTCAACTTTTGAACAAACAAGATGTGGTGGTTTTAGATCATCTTCCCGCAATATGTAGATGGGCAGGTTGGCTGTTTTGATTGGGCTGCAACCTTGAAGCGGCCCCAAATCCGCATAAAATACAGTCTTCCCAGACCGTTATAATTTTGTTAACTTGTCGGATAATAAAAAAAGATGAGGCAGCAGAACAGTGATGAAAACGGGCTTTCGAGGCACGTTTGTCATAAGCTGGTCGCAAACAGAAATAGACGGGCTTGAGGCCGCGCCGGTGCAATCTCTTGAAGTGGGGGCTGCATGGGCATGGAGAGGCGACGCGATCCGCGTTGACGGCCCTTCTGATATATTGCGGCTGGACCAGGCAGACGGCGCAGAAGATCTTCGCAAGCGGGCGGCACGTATGGTGCACCGGCTCGTAGGTGCTGCGCTTGATCAAGAAGCCCCCCCGGTCCGCAAGGATCGCAGCAACGAACACCACACCGCGTTGATGGATAACAGTTTTGTCGTCACCGATGGTGGAAGAAGCTACACCGTGACGCTGATCGAAGTTGGCGGCGGCAGTCAGCCTTTGTTGATGTTCCTTGACGAAATACCCCCCCGTAACAGTGACCTATGGATCGTTCACCATACGTTGGGCACTGTGTCGCTGGACAAGGCTGTACAGCATGGCGGAGGGGTGATTTGTTTCACCCCTGGCACGATCATCCGCACGGATAACGGTGCCAGCCGGATCGAAGACCTCAGCGAAGGCGATCTGGTTCAGACAAAAGACAACGGTATGCAGCCGGTCCGTTGGATCGGTAAACGCAGAATGAGCGGGGCGCGCCTGTTCGCGATGCCCCAGCTGCGGCCCATACGTTTCCATGCGAACGCAATGGGTCTGGCGCGGCCTGATCAAGACTTGTTGGTCTCGCCCAGCCACCGGATGCTGATCAAGGGTGATGTTGCGCAGACGTTGTTTAATACCAACGAAGTTCTCGTGACGGCACGGGATTTGATCAACGGGTCAAGTGTGACGGTCGACACGCAAATCCGCGAAGTGACATATATTCACCTGTTGTTGGACACCCATCAGATCATGTGGGCGAATGGGGTCGAGACCGAAAGTTTCCACCCGGCGTCAGCCGCGCTTGATACATTGGATGCAAATGATCGCGCGCGGTTGATGAAAGAATATCCAAATCTGAATTTTGATCCCCATACCTATGGCAGCTATGCCCGACGCAACCTTTCGGTCTCAGAGGCGGCAATTCTGCGCCATGCAGCCTAAGGCCAAACGAGCGACCCTAGCTGTCGGATGAACCGTCGATCAGTGCCTTTATGATTGATCTGGCGCTGTCGCTTGACCAATCCGCGTCACCGCGCAGGCGGGCGATCTCTTTTCCGTCGCGGTCCATGATCACGCTGATGGGCAATCCGAAAATCCCCATTTGACTGGCCAATGCCTGTTTGGGGTCTTGGTGACGGGGCAGGCTGTCAACGCCAGCTTCCTCGAAAAATCGGATGATCCCCTCGGGTGAATTGCGCCCGGTTGCGATTGTCAGCACTTCGAAGTCATCGCCGCCGAATTCTTTTTGCAATGCGTTCAGCTGTGGCATTTCCTTGCGGCAGGGCGCGCACCATGTGGCCCAGAAGTTGATCAAGACATACTTGCCGTTCCAGTCTTCCAGTGTTGCTGGGCCAGCGTCATCGGCCAGATCAAACGCTACTGTCGAAGTCGCGACAGGTGCGTCATGGACAACAAGTTTATTCATATCTCCGTCGCGCAGGGCGGCGATGTCGACGCCTTGGGCAAAGCTGGGGTTTGCACCGACCGCAAGGGCCGTATAAACGAGCGCGAGCATTATCTTTTTCATTTTCCCTCCGAGGGGTTGCCTGATGACCGATACGACTTCGAACAAAATGTGGGGTGGCCGTTTTGCCGCCGGACCTGACGCGATCATGGAGGCGATCAATGCCTCGATCTCGTTTGACCAGCGCATGGCCGCCCAGGACATTGCCGGGTCGCGCGCCCATGCCGCCATGTTGGCCACACAGAACATCATCACTGATAGCGATGCGGATGCGATTGGGAAAGGGCTGCTCACGGTCTTGTCAGAAATCCAAAGCGGCACGTTCCAGTTTTCGGCAGCACTTGAGGACATTCACATGAACGTCGAGGCACGCCTGAAAGAAGTGATCGGCGAACCGGCTGGGCGTCTGCACACAGGCCGGTCGCGCAACGATCAGGTGGCCACGGATTTCAAGCTTTGGGTGCGGGACCAGTTCGATGCCGCCGAGAGCGGTTTGCTTGCGTTGATCCAAGCATTGTTGGGTCAGGCAGAGGCCGGAGCCGCTTGGGTGATGCCCGGATTTACCCATTTGCAGACCGCGCAGCCCGTCACATGGGGCCATCACATGATGGCCTATGTCGAGATGTTTGGCCGCGATCTAAGCCGGATGCGCGACGCGCGCGCGCGGATGAATGAATGCCCCTTGGGGGCCGCAGCCCTTGCCGGCACGTCCTTTCCCATCGACCGCGACATGACGGCGCATGCGCTTGGCTTTGACCGCCCATCTGCAAATTCGCTTGATGCCGTCAGCGACCGCGATTTTGCCCTCGATTTCCTTGGGTCTGCGTCGATCTGTGCCATGCACCTCAGCCGTTTTGCCGAAGAGCTGGTGATCTGGTCCTCGGCGCAATTCCGTTTTGTGACCCTGTCGGATCGGTTTTCGACCGGGTCCAGCATCATGCCGCAGAAAAAAAACCCCGATGCGGCAGAGCTGATCCGCGCCAAGATCGGGCGGATCATGGGCGCGAATGTGGCGCTGATGATGGTCATGAAAGGTCTGCCGCTGGCCTATTCCAAGGACATGCAGGAAGACAAGGAACAGGTGTTTGATGCCGCCGATAACCTGATGCTGGCGCTGGCCGCCATGGAAGGCATGGTCAAAGACATGTCCGCCAACCGCGAGAGCCTTGCCGCCGCCGCAGGATCGGGGTTTTCGACCGCAACGGATTTGGCGGATTGGTTGGTGCGTGTGCTGGGCTTGCCGTTCCGCGATGCGCATCACATCACCGGGTCGCTGGTGGCTTTGGCCGAGAAGAACGGCTGTGATCTGCCTGATCTGACGCTTGAGCAGATGAAGACCGCACATGACGGGATCACAAATGACGTGTTCGACGTTCTGGGAGTGGAAAATTCCGTAAATTCGCGTATGTCCTATGGAGGCACTGCGCCTGAACAAGTCCGTGCGCAGGTGACCCGCTGGAAAGGGATCGTGGGATGAAACGGATTTTTGCAATTGTATCACTTGCGGCCCTTGCTGCCTGTGGCGCGGATGGAGAGCCGAAACCACCGCAATTGGCAGGCCAAGTCACCATGTCGAGTTCCGGCGTTTCCATAGGTACGTCGGCGACACTAAAGCGCGGCCCTTTCAGGCTGGGCGTAGGGGTTGGGCTGTGATCCGTTTTTGTCTGGTCGCGCTAACCGCTTTGGTTGTAGGCGGCTGTGACAAACCAGCATCTTATGCGCGTAAAGTACCGCCGCCATCGCAACAGCAGCCTGACCCTTCGCCGGCTGGAATTACAGTTTCCGGTGACATTCGTGTCGGCCTTGTGAGGATTGATTGATATGTCAGTTCTTCGCATGATTTACCTCGCGCTGGCCATCTGGGGTGCGATCCATCCCATGTATTATTTCGTGACATGGTTTCGCGCGAACGGCGTTGATATCATGGGCATGGTCGATGCATGGCACGTGAATGCCGCGTCTAGCGGGTTGGTCTGGGATTTGACCATTGCCGCTGTTACCTTGACAGTTTGGATTATAGCCGAGGTCGCCGTGCGGCGAAATTGGCTGGCGCTGATTGCCATTCCCGCAACCTTTGGTATTGGGGTAAGCTGTGGCCTGCCTTTGTATCTGTTTCTTCGGACGGCCCCTGTAAAATAGCGTCGGAGCCTCCGGCGGGGATATTTGGGAGCCAGAGAAGATGGATCATTTCCTATACCGCGAAGGCGCGCTTTTCGCTGAAGATGTTGCGGTTTCAGAGATCGCAGCGGCGGTGGGGACTCCGTTCTACGTCTATTCAACCGCGACGTTGTTGCGGCATTTCAAGGCGTTTGACGATGCTTTAGAAGGCATGGACCATCTGGTGTGCTATGCCATGAAGGCCAATTCCAATCAGGCAGTTTTGCGGACTTTGGCGCAGGCAGGTGCGGGTATGGATGTTGTATCTGTCGGCGAATATATGCGCGCCAAGGCGGCGGGGGTTCCGGGCGACAGGATCGTATTTTCCGGTGTTGGCAAGACGGCCAATGAAATCAGGATCGCGCTGGAAGGTGGAATTCGTCAGTTTAATGTTGAATCCGAACCCGAGATGGAGGTTCTGGATGCTGTTGCACGGTCGCTGGGCAAGGTGGCACCGATCACCATTCGCGTTAACCCTGATGTAGATGCCAAGACCCACGCCAAGATTGCCACGGGCAAGTCCGAGAATAAATTCGGCATTCCGATTGCGCGAGCGCGCGAGGTGTACCGCATGGCGGCGGGTATGGCTGGTTTGGATGTGATCGGGATCGACGTACATATCGGCAGCCAATTGACCGATCTGACGCCGTTTGAATTGGCGTATGATAAGGTTGCCGAATTGACAGAAATACTGCGCGCTGATGGGCATAACATTAGACGGCTGGATTTGGGCGGCGGTTTGGGAATTCCTTATGAGCGCAGCAATGAAGCCCCGCCTTTGCCCAGCGATTACGGCGCTATGGTGCAGCGCAAGCTGGGGCATCTGGGCTGCGAGATCGAGATTGAACCGGGCCGATTGATTGCGGGCAATGCTGGTCTGATGGTAAGCGAAGTGATCTATGTGAAGTCCGGCGAGGGCCGCGATTTTCTGATCCTTGACGGGGCGATGAACGACTTGATCCGGCCCGCGATGTATGACGCCTATCACGATATCATCCCGGTTGTTGAACCGGCAGCAGGGTCCGAGCAGCAACCCTACGATATCGTAGGTCCCGTTTGCGAATCTGGCGATACCTTTGCCAAGCAGCGCATGATGCCAAAACTGGCAGCAGGCGACCTTGTCGCCTTCCGCAGTGCGGGTGCTTACGGCGCTGTGATGAGCAGTGAGTATAATTCGCGGGCACTCATACCTGAGGTTTTGGTCAAGGATGATCAATTTGCGGTTATCCGCCCGCGACCAACCTTTGACGAAATGATAAATCGAGATACCATCCCAGAATGGCTTTGACCGCGCGCCGCGTGTCAACCACGCGGGAGACTGGTATTAATGACCCTTTTCAAGAGCGATGACCAGCAACGCGGGCTTGCGAAAATTCGCTGGCCTCTCAGGCTGACGTGGGCGGGAATGTGGGCGGAAAGCCTTGTTCAGGCCCTGTGGCCCTTGCTTGCGATCACCTTGCTGGTTCTTGCCGCTTTGATGCTGGGCCTTCAGGATACGGTTGCGTTTGAAGTCTTTTATGGTGCTGCCGCCGCTGTTTTACTCGCGGTGCTTGGCGCGCTTGTCTATGCGTTTTGCAATTTTCGCTTGCCCAGACGGGCAGAGGCCTTGTCGCGGCTGGATGCCAGTTTGCCGGGGCGTCCCATTCAGGCGCTGATGGATGATCAGGCGATTGGTGCGTCTGATCCGGCGTCAATGGCCGTTTGGCAGGCCCACCAAAAGCGCATGGCGGACCGTGCTGCCACAGCGCAAGCGGTCCCGGCCAATTTGCGGGTTTCAAACCGTGATCCCTTTGCATTGCGCTATGTTGCGCTGCTGTTTTTTGCCGTTGCGCTTATTTTCGGATCGATTCTGCGCGTGGGGTCGGTTGCGGGCATGGCCCCCGGCGCAGGCGGTTTGGCAAGCGGGCCAGTCTGGGAAGGCTGGGCGGAACCACCACGGTATACGGGGCGACCAACGCTATATCTTGCCGATCTTGATGAAGGGGCATTAAGCCTGCCAAGCGGTACTTTGATCACCTTGCGCCTCTATGGCGAGGTGGGTGCGTTAAATGTATCAGAAACAGTTTCCGGTCAGACAGTGGCTGAGGACGCGGAACCGTCATTGGTCCTTGATTTCAAGGTTAACCAAAGTGGCGAGATTGCTGTCGATGGTCCGGGCGGGCGCACGTGGGCTGTGACGATGTTGCCCGATGCGGCACCAGAGGTAGAGCTAGCCGGCGAGCCCGAAGTTGAAGCCTTGGGCGAAGTGCGCTTGCCCTTTGCCGCGCGCGACGACTACGGAGTCGAGGCGGGCGAGGCGCGGATCACGCTTGATCTGGTGTCGGTAGACCGCCGCTATGGCTTGGTCATTGATCCGGATGAGCGACCTGAATTGGTTGTTCCCCTGCCTATGCCGATCTCTGGCAATCGGACAGAATTCGAAGAGAATTTGATTGATGATTTTTCCAAGCATCCATGGGCAAACTTACCTGTCAAGATCAGCCTAAGCGTTCTGGACGCATCAGAACAGCAATTTACCACGCCCCCAAGCGAGATGATCTTGCCTGGCCGTCGCTTTTTCGACCCGCTTGCGGCAGCTGTCATTGAACAGCGCCGCGATTTGCTGTGGTCAAAGGCGAATGCCGCGCGATTGGTACAAATGCTGAAAGCGGTTTCTTACCGTCCTCAGGACGTGTTCAGGTCTGATACGTCTGCGTTGCGCTTGCGCCGTCAGATTGAACGGTTGGAAATCCGTGCCAGCTATGGCCTGACCGATGAGGTCCAGACAGAGATTGCGGATGACCTTTGGGATCTGGCAATTGAATTGGAGGAGGGCGTGCTGGCAGATGCGCTGGAGCGTATGCGCCGGGCCCAAGAGCGGTTGACCGAGGCGATGAAAAACGGTGCCTCGAACGAGGAAATTGCCGAACTGATGGACGAGCTGCGCCGCGCGACCGAAGAATACATGCAGCAATTGCAGCGTCAACAGGCCCAAGAGGGCGACCAGCAGCAGCAGGGCGAGCAAGGTGAAACCATGCAGATGACCCAAGATGATCTGCAACGCATGATGGACCGCATCCAAGAGCTGATGGAACAGGGACGGATGGCCGAGGCAGAACAGGCCCTGCGCGAGTTGCAAGAGATGATGGAAAACATGCGCGTCACCCAAGGCCAACCGGGCCAAGGTGGCCAAAGCCCCGGCGAACAAGCCATGGAAGGATTGGCTGATACATTGCGTGAGCAGCAAGAGCTGAGCGATCAGGCATTCCGTGATCTTCAGGAACAATTCAACCCGAACGGTCAGCAAGGCCAACAAGGTCAGCAACAAGGTCAAAACCAGCAAGGCCAACAAGGTCAGGGCGATCAATCCGGCCAAGAAGGGCAGCAGGGCCAACAGCAAGGGCAGAACAACGGTCAATCCCAACCGGGTCAAGGGCAAGGATCAATTGCAGATCGCCAGCAAGCCCTTCGGGATGAGCTAAGCCGTCAAGAAGGCCGTTTGCCGGGCCAAGGATCGCCCGAAGGCGATGCTGCGCGCGATGCGCTGGACCGGGCAGGCCGTGCGATGGACGGTGCCGAAGAGGCGCTGCGCCAGAACGATCTGGCCGAAGCCATCGACAATCAGGCTCAGGCGATGGAGGCGCTGCGCGAAGGGATGCGCGCGCTTGGCGATGCAATGGCGCAAGAACAGCAGCAACAGCCCGGGCAGGGTAATTCCGATGGCAATCAACAAGCCGAAGGTCGCGACCCGCTGGGCCGCAACCAGTCGTCCAACGGCGGCGAAAGCACAGAAGGCGACTTGGCACTGGATGACGATGCATATGGCCGGGCGCGCGAATTGCTGGATGAGATCAGACGGCGTTCGGGCGAAGCAGAACGGCCCGAGGTCGAACGTGACTACCTGAACCGACTGCTGGATCGCTTCTAAAACAGAAAAAACTTAAATCCGGCGGGATCAGCCGCCGGATTTTGACGCTTTATCATCCAGCCACTGCAACGTGTTTTGCAAAGAGCTGTCCAATGATACCCGACCCTGATTAACTGCGGCGACATAGCGTGTCATGTAGGGTTCAGCCTGCGGCACAGCTTTGGATATCTGCGGCGCGAACACATATCCCAGCACCAAAAGCGACGCGAGCGCGACGACAATCACGAACCCGCGTTTAAAGCCACCTTTGCGCTTTGATTTTGGAGTAACGGCGGTGTTTTCCAAATCAGGATCAGCCGAGCGACGCTCGTTTCCAGTGCGCAGGGTCGAATTGATTTCCTCGATATCAGGCAAAAGATCGCGCCGTGACCCCAAGCCAGCAGCGCTAGCCGCGGCTGCCTGCGGTGCCCTGCGGCTCTCTTCGCCACGCAGCCGCGCCATACGTTCTTTGGCCAAGCGTGCGCGCTCGTCCTCGCTGGGTTTTGCGGCACCATCAAGACCCAGATCCGGCTGGCTTTCCAGAAGTTCGACCTGCCTGGCGCGGCGGGCTTCCTGTTCTGCCTCTGCCTCTTGTCGCAAGATATCTGCAACGGACGGATCAAGCTGCTTTCGCTCTGGTGCTGGCTTGGACTGTTCAGGCGGTGGCGCAGGAGTAGCCGTTTCTTCATCCGGGGTGGGGATGCTGTCACCCAGCCCGTTTGGGTTTTCGTCGGGCAGATGATCGGGATGATGCTGAAACCACGTTTGACCACAATTAGAGCACTGCACGTCACGCCCCGAGACAGGCATGACATCGTCGGGCACTTCGTATTGTGCATCGCAGTTGGGACAGATCAGTCTCATCTTGTGTCCGTTCCCATCGAAAACTCCATTATCCCACACTGACTTGCAGCATATGACCTACAAAACCGCAGGAAAAGTGTAATCTTAATAGTTTGGCTGTGTTGGCGCGCATTGAAACCTAAGCGGTGCTGAGGCACAACAGTCCAAACGAAATGGGATACGCCAGTGATCGAATTTGAAAACGTAGCCTATAGTTATGGCGGAGGCGAGCTTTTGTCCGATATCTCGGTCAAGCTGGCACCGGGATCGTTTCATTTCCTTACAGGCCCGTCTGGCTCGGGCAAAACCACGTTGATGAAGCTATGCTACGGCGCACTTTTGCCAACAGCGGGGCATGTGACGCTTTTTGGCAGTGACGTGCGTAGTCTTGACCGAGATGACATTGCAATGGTGCGCCGTCGGGTGGGTGTCGTGCATCAGGACTGCCAGTTTTTGAACCACCTGCCCGTTGCTGAAAATATAGGCTTGCCGCTGACCGTTTCGGGTCGCCATGCCGAGACAGGGGGCGATGACCTGCTGGAACTGTTGTCTTGGGTCGGGCTTAGCAACCGTGCCGATGCCCTGCCACCCGAGCTTTCCGGGGGGGAACGCCAGCGCGCCGCCTTGGCGCGTGCCGTGATCATGTCACCTGACGTCGTTCTGGCAGATGAACCCACGGGGAACGTGGATTGGGAGATGTCACAGCGGCTTCTAAAGCTTTTGGTCGAGCTGAACAGGATGGGCAAAACCGTGTTGATCGCAACCCATGACCTGGGCCTGATCCGCGCGACAAAGGCCCAAGTGCAGGCCCGTGTTTTACGGATCGCCAATCGCCGCATCCAATTGGCGGGGGCAGACCTGTGAGCATGCTTAAAACGGCGCTTGCTGCCTTGTGGAACGGCGACCGCCAAGCTGACCGCGTCGTGCCGCCGTCGGGCTTTACTGCGCAGCTTACGCTGTTTGCAGCAGCGACAATGGCGTTTCTTGCGGTTTTCGCGCTTGCGCTTTCGCTTGCGTCGGGGCGGCTTGCAACGATCTGGGGGCAAGAGCTTGCGCGCACGGCCACCATCCGCGTTGTCGCCCCTTTGGATCAGCGCGCCGCGCAAACCGAAGCGGCTTTGCGCATTCTTGAGACGACCAAAGGGGTCGCATCTGCCCGCGCCCTGACAGACGCCGAACAACAGGCGTTGCTGGCCCCTTGGTTCGGGCCTGAGCTGGCGATTGATGCGCTGCCCGTCCCACGCCTGATCGAAATCATTGAAGACAACGGTGGAATGGACCCCGAAGGATTGCGGCTGCGTCTTGCCGCCGAAGTACCCGGTGCGGTGTTGGACAACCACAATCGCTGGCGCGCACCGTTAGTCAAAGCGGCGTCCCGACTAAAGCTTCTGGGCTGGATATCGACGATTCTGATCACAGCGACGATGGCGGCGATGGTCACACTTGCGGCGCATGCGGCCCTTTCGGCAAATGCGCAGGTCATCGCTGTTTTGCGGCTGGTAGGGGCCACTGACAGCTATATCGCACAGGCCTTTATCCGGCGCTTTACACTGCGCGCCCTGACAGGATCTGCGGGAGGTATGGTGGTTGGTATGCTTGCCATTCTTTTGCTGCCCAGCACCGATGACGCGGGTGGTTTTCTGACCGGGCTTGGCTTTCAGGGATGGCATTGGCTGGTTCCGCTGTTGATCCCGTTTTTGGCAGGTGGCGTTGCCTTTGCCGCTACAGGTGCCGCAGCCCGGCGCACATTGAAGGAACTTGCATGATGATCCAATGGATCCGTTCGCTTACATTCATTGCGGCTTGCACAATCGCCATGCCAATTGTCGGGCTTATCTTTGCGCCTTGGGCACTGTTTTCGATGCGCGGCGCTTATGCGTGCTGTAAGGCCTATTCGCGGCTGGTGATGTGGATGGCTGAACACATCGTGGGTATGCGGTGCGAGGTGCGCGGAACGCCCCCTGAAGGCGACGTATTGATTGCGGCCAAGCATCAGTCTTTCCTTGATATCTTGATGATTTTCCAAGCGATCCCCTTGGGCAAATTCATCATGAAAAAGGAGATCCTGTGGATGCCGGTCATTGGTCAATATGCAAAGCGGATGAAAATGTACGCGGTTGATCGGGGCAAACGCGGGGCGGCAATCTCGAAGATGCTTGAGGACGTCAAAGCCGGAGGATTGGAAGCTGGGCAGTTGATCATCTATTCCCAAGGCACGCGTGTTGCCCCCGGTGTATCAGCGCCCTACAAAAAAGGGACGGCGGCATTGTACGAGCAACTGGGCCAGTCCTGCGTTCCGGTTGCGACCAATGTCGGATATTTCTGGCCGCGTCGCGGGTTGTACCGCCGCCCCGGTGTCGCGGTGGTCGAGTTCATGGAGCCGATGCCCGCGGGCATGACACGCGATGATTTTATGGCGCATCTTGAACTGGTTGTAGAAGCCCGTTCGGATGCACTGCTTCGAGAGGCAAAAGACAATGCGGCTGATCAAGGACATCGCAACGCTTGAGGCGCTTTACGGGACGCCAGGTGCCCCGTCACTACGCAAAGTGTCGAACCGGCTAACGCCGCTTTACCGCAAGTGGATCATGGCGTCGAAGCTATGCATGGTGTCGACCGCCGGCGTAGATGGAACCGATGGCAGCCCGCGCGGCGATGACGGCCCTGTCGTGCTGGAACTGGATGAGAAAACACTCGCGATGCCCGATTGGCGCGGCAATCACCGCCTCGATACGTTGCGAAACATCGTTGAGGATGGTCGCCTGTCGCTGATGTTTCTGGTGGCGGGTTCAAACAACGTGGTGCGGGTGAATGGGCGTGGCTTTGTCACCGACGATGCGCAACTGCGCGCACGGTTCGAAAAGCATGCCCGCCAGCCTGCGACGGTGATCGTGATCAACATTGCCGAGGTGTACAGCCAATGTGCACGGGCATTGATGCGGGCAGGCGTTTGGGAAGGCATCGATGACAGCGGTGATTTGCCGACAATGGGCGACATGTTGGCCGAGATGACATCGGGCGACGAGGGGGGTGAACCCTATGACGCAACATGGGGTGCGCGGGCGTCAAAGACCATGTGGTAAGCGGCGGCGGGTGAGCCCCGGCCACCGCAGACTTCGTTACATGTGGATCGCGCCATCACCACAGGCAAGGGCGGCCTCGCGCACCGCTTCCGAGAACGTGGGGTGTGCGTGACATGTCATTGCCAGATCTTCGGCAGAGGCCCCAAATTCCATTGCGACGCAAACCTCGTGGATCAGATCGCCCGCAGCAGGACCGATGATATGCGCGCCAAGGATGCGGTCGGTTTCCTTGTCTGCCAGGATTTTTACAAACCCTTCGCCCGCATGGACGGCTTTGGCGCGTGCATTGCCCATAAAGCTGAACTTGCCGACCTTATAGGCCCGACCAGCTTCCTTAAGCTGCTCTTCCGTGGCACCGACGTTGGCGACCTCTGGGTGGGTATAAATCACGCCGGGGATCACGCCATAGTTCACATGGCCGTGCTTGCCAGCGACCACTTCGGCGACTGCCATGCCTTCATCTTCGGCTTTGTGTGCCAGCATGGGACCTTCGATTACATCACCGATTGCATAGATGCCTTTTACGGATGTTTCCCAGTGGTCATTGACGGCGATCTGACCGCGCTTGGTCATCTCGACACCCAAACCGTCGATCCCCAAACCATCATGGAAGGGCTTGCGCCCCGTGGCAACCAAGACGACATCGGCATCCAGCGTGTGTTCACTGTCATCCTTGCGCAGCTTGTAGGTCACTTTGGCCTTCGTCTTTGAGGCGTCAGTGCTTTGCACGGCGGCGCCCATGATAAAGTTGATGCCCTGTTTTTTGAGGATGCGCATAAAGTTCTTTTGCACATCGCCGTCCATGCCGGGGGTAATGGCATCAAGATATTCGACCACAGTCACTTCGGTGCCAAGGCGCGCATAGACAGATCCGATTTCAAGCCCGATCACGCCCGCGCCGATTACGACCATCTTCTTGGGCACTTTGTTGAGCGAGAGGACACCTGTCGAGGTGACAACGACTTTCTCGTCTACTTCGACGCCGGCCAGGGATGCGGGCTCCGAGCCGGTTGCGATGATGATGTTCTTGGCCTCGTGAATGTCATCACCGACTTTCACCTTGCCGGCCTCTGGGATCGTTGCCCAGCCTTTGATCCAGTCGATCTTGTTCTTCTTGAACAGAAATTCGATGCCCTTGGTATTGGTGTCGATGGTGCCTTGCTTGTAGGCCTGCATCTGGTTCCAGTCGACCGAAGGGCTTTTGCCTTTCAGGCCCATGTCAGCAAAGTTATGTTCGGCCTCGTGCAGCATATGGGTTGCGTGCAAGAGAGCCTTTGACGGGATGCAGCCGACGTTCAGGCAGGTGCCGCCCAGTGTCTCGCGGCCCTCGACGCAAGCGGTCTTTAGACCCAGTTGGGCGCAGCGAATGGCGGATACGTAGCCGCCGGGACCGGAGCCAATGATGATGACATCGTAGCTGGACATGAGGGGTCTCCTTGAAGAGGTCGTGGAAAAGGGTTCAGGCGTTTCTCGGGATGGGGAGCAGGCTAGGGGGCGCTGCCCCCGTGTGCAAGCGCACTCCCCCGGGATTTTATACCATTTGGAAGGTCAGACGAGCGCCGCGATCAGCATCAGGACGGTTGCGGTAAACCCGACGGCCCAGATAAGGCTGCGATGCGGCCTTAAACCAAGAGCGTAGGCCGGGATGTAGGCCACCCTTGCCACAAGAAATACCCATGACAGTAGGGTTGTGTATCCTGTGCTTTGATTTGAAAGGGTGATGACTGTCGCTGCGATGCCGAACAGGATCAGCGCCTCGAATGTGTTGTCCATCGTGCGGCCAAGGCGGGCCGTCTTGTTTGACAGGCTGTTGCTGGGTTCGCGGTCGCGGGCCGACATGGTGTAGCCTGGGCCAAGCTCGCGATTTGCCGGGATGGCGTAGAGCACGAAAATCACCACTTGCAAAAGCGCTGCAAGGGTGAGGACAGTCAGTTCGGGTGTCATCGCAACGTCCATTTTCTAGAGCGCCAGAAAGTAAAGGATCGCGGTTGCAGCAAAGCCTGCGAGCCAGACGAATGTCCGCACAACGGGAATGCCAAAAGCGTAAACTGGCACGTAGACGATCCGAGCGATCAAGAATACCTGAGCGGCAAGAAGAGTTGCCGGGCTGGTCCGTTCCAGAAACACCAATAGCAGAATTGCCGGGGCAAAGAGCGCCATCGCCGTGATCGAGTTGTCCAACGCACGCTTGAGCCTCGCTGTCATGCCGTCAACTGTGCGGGTCTCGTCCCGAGACGAGAGCAAATAGCCAACGCTAAGTTGCTGCATACCGCCCAAAACCTGAAGCAGGATCGTCAACATAACCAGCAGACCGTAGGCTGCGAGGATAGTAGTCTCAGTCATGATATGCCCTTTCAGGGAGGATCGCGGGCAAACGTGCCCGCGGTCTGGGTTACAGGTCCATGAGCAGGCGGCGTGGGTCTTCCAGCGCTTCTTTAACGCGGACAAGGAAGGTCACAGCCCCTTTGCCGTCAACGATGCGGTGATCGTAACTGAGCGCCAGATACATCATCGGGCGGATCACGACTTGGCCGTTGATGGCCATGGGGCGATCCTGGATTTTGTGCATGCCCAAGATGCCCGATTGCGGTGGGTTCAAGATGGGCGAGGACATCAGCGATCCGTATACACCACCGTTGGAAATGGTAAACGTGCCGCCCTGCATTTCCGCCATCGACAGTTTCCCGTCGCGGGCTTTGGCACCCATTTCGGCAATCGATTTTTCGATGGTGGCAAAGGACATACCCTGCACGTCTTTGATCACAGGCACAACAAGGCCCGTCGGCGTTCCGGCTGCGATCCCCATATTGACGTAGTTCTTGTAGACCACATCGGTGCCGTCGATTTCGGCATTCACTTCTGGCACTTCATGCAGCGCGTGGATGCAAGCCTTGGTGAAGAAGGACATGAAGCCGAGTTTGACACCATGTTTCTTCAGGAACAGATCTTTGTATTCATTCCGCAATTCCATGATTTCCGTCATGTCGACCTCGTTATAGGTCGTCAGCATGGCGGCAGTGTTCTGGCTGTCTTTCAGACGGCGCGCGATTGTCTGGCGCAGGCGGGTCATCTTTACACGTTCTTCGCGTGATGCGTCTTGTGCGGTAGAGGGCGCGCGGGGTGCCGCAGCGGGAGCCGGGTTAGAGGCCTTTTTGCCGACTTCCAAAGCCTTGGCGACGTCTTCTTTCATCACACGGCCATCACGACCTGTGCCCGTGACCTGATCACGACTGATACCAGCCTCGGCCATCGCTTTTTTCGCTGATGGCGCGTCTTCGGTGTCGCCTGAGCGGGATGGAGGCGGTTTGCCCTTGTCGCCGCCATATCCACCCGGTTCGGCTGTTGTATCCGGCGTACCTTCGGTTGCAGAAGCACCGCCTTCACCTTCGGTGATGATGGCAAGTTTGGCATTTGCCTCGACGGTGGATCCTTCTTCGAACAGGATCTTGGTCAACGTACCGGCTGATGGCGCGGGGACTTCGACGCTTACCTTGTCGGTTTCAAGCTCGCATAGCATTTCGTCGGCTTCGACTTTATCGCCGACTTTCTTGAACCACGTGCTGATCGTCGCTTCGGTGACTGATTCACCAAGGGTCGGGACCATCACATCAACGGTTTCTCCACCACCAGATGCGGGCGCTTCGGCCTTCGCTTCGGGGGCAGGTTTTGCTTCTTTCGCAGCGGGCTTGTCCCCGCTTTCGGAGATATTGGCCAGCAGCGCATCCACGCCGACGGTTTCACCTTCGGCAGCTACGATATCTGCCAATGTCCCCGCCACGGGGCTGGGCACTTCGACGGTGACCTTGTCTGTTTCCAATTCGCACAGCATTTCATCGACTGCGACGGCATCACCGGGTTTCTTGAACCAAGTCGCGACGGTCGCTTCGGTGACGGATTCGCCAAGGGTTGGGACGCGTACTTCGCTTGTCATGATTTTGTTCCTTCGATGGTCAGCGCATCGTCAACGAGGGCTGCTTGTTGGGCTTTGTGTTGAGAGGCGAGGCCTGTGGCAGGCGATGCCGATGTCGCGCGCCCGGCATAAACGGGGCGGGTATGTGTGGCTTTGATCCGGCCCAGAACCCATTCGATATTGGGCTCGATAAATGTCCAAGCGCCTTGATTTTTGGGCTCTTCCTGACACCAGACCATTTCGGCATTCTTGAACCGTTCCAGTTCCTTAACCGCCGATTGCGCAGGGAAGGGGTAGAATTGCTCGAAACGCAGCAGATAGATGTCGTCGATCCCGCGCGCATCGCGTTCTTCCAGCAGGTCATAGTAAACCTTGCCCGAACACATGACGACGCGCTTGATCTTGTCATCGGCCACCAGCTTGGTATCCGAATTGCCATGCTGTGCATCATCCCACAAAACGCGGTGAAAGCTGGATCCTGTGGTGAATTCATCTGCTTTGCTGACGGCCATCTTGTGGCGCAGTAACGATTTTGGCGTCATCAACATGAGCGGTTTGCGGTAGCTGCGGTGCAATTGACGGCGCAGCAGGTGGAAGTAGTTTGCAGGCGTCGTGCAATTGGCGACGATCCAGTTGTCCCCGCCGCACATGGTCAGAAAACGCTCCAGTCGGGCGGAGGAATGTTCTGGCCCTTGTCCTTCATAGCCGTGTGGCATCAGGCAAACGAGGCCGGACATCCGCAGCCATTTGCTTTCGCCGGAACTGATAAACTGGTCGAACATGATCTGCGCGCCATTTGCAAAGTCACCAAACTGCGCCTCCCATAGGGTCAGAGCATTGGGTTCGGCCAGCGAATAGCCGTATTCAAAGCCCAAAACCGCATATTCCGACAACATTGAATCGATGACCTCGTATTCAGCCTGACCCTCGCGGATATGGTTGAGCGGGTAATACCGATCCTCGTTTTCCTGATTGATCAGCGCAGAATGGCGTTGCGAGAACGTGCCGCGTGCGGAGTCCTGCCCCGAGAGGCGTACTTTATAGCCCTCGGTCAATAGCGACCCAAAAGCCAAGGCTTCGGCTGTGGCCCAGTCAAAACCGGTGCCGGATTTGAACATTTCCGCTTTCGATTCAAGCAGGCGATTGACCGTCTTGTGCATCGGAAAGTCATCCGGTGCCGTGGTCAGCGCCTTGCCCACATCAGCCATGGTTTCCGGCGCTATTGCCGTCTTGCCGCGCTGATATTTCTTCTCCTTGGCTTTATCGAGATGGGACCATTTGCCGTCCAGCCAGTCGGCTTTGTTTGGGCGGTAGTCTTTGCCGGCCTCGAATTCAGTGTTCATCTTCTCTTGGAAGGACGCCTTGAGATCTTCGATTTCGCCCTCAGGCATCAGCCCGTCTTTGACAAGGCGATCCGTGTAAAGCGTCAGCGTCGTCTTTTGTTTCTTGATCTTCTGATACATCACCGGGTTGGTGAACATCGGCTCGTCGCCTTCGTTGTGACCAAAGCGGCGGTAGCAGATGATGTCCAGAACCACGTCTTTGTGGAATTTCTGACGGAATTCAGTCGCTACGCGGGCTGCGTGGACGACCGCTTCGGGATCGTCGCCGTTAACGTGGAAAATCGGGGCTTCAACCACCAGCGCGTTATCGGTCGGATAGGGGCTGGAGCGGCTGAAATGCGGCGCGGTGGTAAAGCCGATTTGGTTGTTCACCACGATATGCATGGTCCCGCCGGTGCGGTGGCCCCGCAAGCCAGAAAGTGCAAAGCATTCAGCAACCACACCCTGGCCCGCGAAAGCGGCGTCACCGTGCAACAGGATCGGCATCACAGAAATCCGCTTGGGATCGTTCAACTGATCTTGCTTTGCGCGCACTTTGCCCAAGACGACAGGGTTGACAGCCTCAAGATGCGAGGGGTTGGCCGTTAGTGACAAGTGCACCGTATTGCCATCAAATTCACGGTCGGAAGACGCGCCAAGATGGTATTTTACATCGCCTGATCCATCGACATCTTCGGGCTTGAAACTACCGCCCTGAAATTCGTTGAAAATCGCGCGGTAGGGTTTTTGCATGACGTTGGCAAGCACCGACAAACGCCCACGGTGCGGCATACCGATGACGATATCCTTTACGCCCAGTTGGCCACCGCGTTTGATGATCTGTTCCATGGCTGGGATCAACGATTCACCGCCATCAAGGCCGAAACGCTTTGTGCCCATGTACTTGACGTGCAGGAATTTCTCAAAACCTTCAGCCTCGACCAGCTTGTTCAGGATCGCCTTGCGGCCATTCTGTGTGAACTGGATTTCCTTGCCATACCCTTCGATCCGCTCTTTCAGCCAGGCAGCCTCTTCCGGGTTTGAAATATGCATGTATTGCAGTGCGAAGGTGCCGCAATAGGTACGTTTAACGATGTCCACGATCTGCTTCATCGTTGCAATCTGCAAGCCCAGCACATTGTCGATGAAAATCGGGCGGTCCATATCGGCGGGGCCAAAGCCATATGATGCCGGGTCCAGCTCTGGCTGGCCGCCAATGTCGCGCATGCCAAGCGGGTCAAGATCAGCCGCCAGATGGCCGCGGATCCGGTAAGCACGGATCAGCATCAAAGCACGGATACTGTCCAAAACCGCTCGCTGCACCTGGGCATTCGAAAGCTCGATCCCCTTGGATTTCGCTTGTTCGACAATCTTCTGACCGGCTGCTTTCGTTTCGACCGGGGCAGGCCATTGTCCGGTCAATGCCGATGTCAGATCATCCTGCGGCATCGGCGGCCAGTCGATGCGCGCCCATGATGGGCCAGCGGCTTCGGCTTTGACGTCCTCGCTGTCGTCGTCCATCGCTTTGAAGAACGCCTGCCATGCGCCATCGACCGCGTTCGGATCATTGGCATAGCGCGCATACATTGCTTCTAGATACGTGCTGTTCTGCCCTTCAAGAAACGAGGAATCGTGGAACTGTTCGTTGGCTGGCTGGTCTGTCATGGCGATACCTCTGATGAGAGCGCGACGGTTTGATATGATCTGGTCAGGCTGGGTGTATCCCGGCCTGACCGAGGGGCTTAGCCCTTGTTGATGGCCTCTTGCACGGCTTCGCCCAAAGTTGCAGGGCTGTCTGCGACAACGATGCCGGCAGCTTTCATGGCTTCAATCTTGCTTTCAGCGTCGCCTTTGCCGCCGGCAACGATGGCACCCGCGTGGCCCATGCGGCGGCCGGGAGGGGCTGTGCGGCCCGCGATGAAACCGGCTGTTGGCTTCCAACGGCCTTTTTTCTTCTCATCGGCCAGGAACTGTGCCGCTTCTTCTTCGGCAGAGCCGCCGATTTCGCCGATCATGATGATCGACTGGGTTTCGGGATCGGCCAGAAACATCTCGAGAATGTCGATATGTTCGGACCCTTTGATGGGGTCGCCGCCGATGCCAACCGCTGTTGATTGGCCCAGCCCAAGATCAGTTGTTTGCTTCACAGCTTCGTACGTAAGCGTGCCCGAGCGAGAGACAACCCCGCAGGTGCCGCGCTTGTGGATGTGGCCGGGCATGATGCCGATTTTGCAGGCGTCGGGTGTGATGACACCGGGGCAGTTTGGCCCGATCAGGCGCGATTTTGATCCGTCCAGCGCACGCTTGACGCGCATCATGTCAAGCACCGGAATGCCTTCGGTGATGCAGATGATCAGTTCCATCTCGGCGTCAATCGCCTCGAGGATGGAATCCGCAGCAAAGGGGGGCGGCACATAGATCACGGTGGCGTTGGCTTCGGTCACGTGGCGCGCTTCGTGAACAGAGTTGAAAACGGGCAGGTCCAGATGGGTTTGGCCGCCTTTTCCTGGTGTCACACCGCCAACCATCTTGGTGCCGTACGCGATGGCCTGCTCGGTGTGGAACGTGCCTTGGGACCCTGTTAGGCCTTGACAGATGACTTTGGTATTTTCGTCGACAAGTACGGCCATTGGTATTTCCTATCTGTGGTTCGTGGTGCTGAAATATCAGCGTTATTATCTGAAAGAGGCCTTGCCTCTCGGTGTCTGGGTCTGCGTTAGAATGCGTTCGCTAGGCGGGGCATCAAGATCGCGTGGTGTTCTTCGATCATGGCTGGACCAACTCTTTCCAATTGGTGAAAAGCCGATCCACCGCCATGAATGTCTGACCGTCCCGCAAACCCACGTGAACAATAGCTACACGGTTGCGAAGCAACTCGCGGCCCTCGATCAACGCGGTCTCGGGAAGTGGTTTATGTGTTGCGGGAAGATCAATCTGAAATCCAAAGATCGGCGGGGTCGCCATTTGAACACGCAATGCGTCGATGGCTTGTTTGGTGTGATCGCCGTCAAAGGCCACCTCGCAACGACGCTCTACCCCAAGCGGGAGATCAAAATTTACGGGCTCAAGGGACACATCCCAAAAAGTCAGACCGAAAGGTAAGGGTTCGGTCGTCGCCTGTTCCATATTGGCGCGCATGCGATCCTGTGTCAGTCCCGCTTTGAAACACCAAGCGTTGAACGTCGAGATTGCTGTATCCGCGACAGTTGCCGTCGTTGCATGGGCTGCGACGGGCATCGCCATAGCGATACCCGTTGCGATCGTTGTCCACATGCGTCGAAGGCGTTGCGTCATCGCGTTTAACCCTTAACGGCTTTCACGATTTTCTGTGCACCGTCTTTCAGATCATCTGCTGCGATGACGTCAAGACCGGAGTTGTTGATGATTGCTTTGCCCTCAGCAACGTTTGTCCCTTCAAGGCGCACAACAAGTGGCACTTTCAGACCAACTTCTTTCACGGCAGCGACAACGCCTTCGGCGATTACATCGCAGCGCATGATGCCGCCAAAGATGTTGACCAAGATCCCTTTGACCTGCGGGTCAGAGGTGATGATCTTGAACGCTTCGGTGACTTTTTCTTTGGTCGCACCGCCGCCTACATCCAGGAAGTTGGCAGGTTCGGCGCCGTAAAGCTTGATGATGTCCATCGTGGCCATCGCCAGACCCGCACCGTTGACCATGCACCCGATTTCACCGTCCAAGGCGATGTAGTTAAGGTCGTACTTTGACGCCTCAAGCTCTTTCGCATCCTCTTCGGTGGTGTCGCGCAACTCGGCGATATCGGCTTGGCGGTACATCGCATTGCCGTCAAAGCTGACCTTGGCATCAAGCACCTTCAGATCGCCGCTGTCCGTGACGATCAGCGGGTTGATCTCAAGCATTTCCATGTCTTTTTCAATGAACGCTTTGTAAAGCTGACCCATCAAGGTAACGCATTGTTTAACCTGCTTGCCCTCAAGACCCAGCGTGAACGCGATGCGGCGACCGTGAAAAGCCTGGTATCCTGTGGCCGGGTCGACGGAAAAGCTAATGATCTTTTCAGGGGTCGAGGCGGCGACTTCTTCGATGTCCATGCCGCCTTCGGTCGAGCAGACAAATCCGACGCGGGCCGTTTGACGGTCCACGAGAAGGGCGAGATACAATTCGGTTTCGATCCCCGATCCGTCTTCGATGTATACACGGTTGACTTGTTTGCCAGCGGGGCCTGTCTGGTGCGTGACCAATGTGCGGCCCAGCATTTTCTTGGTTTCCTGTGCGGCCTCTTCGACCGACTTGGTCAGGCGCACACCGCCTTTGTCGCCAGCGTCTGCTTCTTTGAAAGACCCCTTGCCGCGTCCACCTGCGTGGATCTGCGCCTTGACCACCCAAAGCGGGCCGTCCATCTCGCCAGCGGCATTCTTTGCATCTTCGGCTTTCAGTACGACACGGCCGTCAGATACTGGCGCGCCGTAGCTGCGCAAAAGGGCTTTCGCCTGATATTCGTGGATGTTCATGAAAAACGGTCCCGTTTTTTGTTCCAGTCAAATCGCGGTATACGATTGAGTCTTGATACTCGGTAAACAGTTTTTCTGAGAA
>JAGXGZ010000067.1 GCA_024636495.1 Roseobacter sp.
CAGCCAAGAAGAAGTGGCGGAAGATATCCGGGCCAAACCGGCTGCCCGAGGTCATTCAGGGGGTTGAGTTCAAGGACGGGATCAAGCAACTTCAAAACGCCGCCTGATGACGGCCGTCACCAACTTTTGGGCATATCTCCCGGACGTATCCGGCAGGTGTTGACCAATTTGATGGGCAACGCAGTCAAGTTTACCAGTGAGGGGCATGTTCTGGTGCGCGTAACAGGTGTGCCTGATGTGGGTACCGGAACGGTTCTGGTTAAAATCGTGATCGAAGATACGGGGATCGGCATCGCACAAGACATGATCGGCCACATCTTTGGTGAATTCAATCAGGTTGAGAATGAACGCAATCGCAAGTTCGATGGTACCGGGCTTGGCCTGTCGATCTGCCAGCGTTTAATCCAGATGATGAACGGCGATATCTGGGTGACCTCGCAAGAGCAGATGGGATCGTGCTTTGGCTTTCAGCTAGCGCTTCAGGCACACGGTGCCATCAACACCTCTCATCCGCCGCTGCCAAAACAGTTGCGCCATGTCATGATTGTCGAAGCCGAAACGATAAACCGTGCAATTTTGCTAAAACAGTTAGAACAGCTGGGACTGAAAGTTACCTGCTGTGACACAGCAGCCCTTGCTTTGCAGCAAATAAGCGCGGACGTAGACCTAATGATAACTGACCATATCATGCCTGATATGGACGGATTCGAGCTGACTGCCGTCTTGTCCGAGAACGGTCACCACTGCGAGATCATCGTGATCAGTTCAAACGCCGCATCCGCCGAAAACGATCCGGCACGCTATCTGGTTAAAGCCGTCTTGAAAAAGCCGATCTCTCGCAATGATCTGCTTGCGCGGCTTGCCGATGTGCAATTTCAGGACCGTGGCATTACACAAAACGAGCCTAGAAAAATGCGCATTCTGGCGGCTGAGGACAACAAAACCAACCAGCTTGTGTTCTGCAAAATGATCCAGAGTTTGGATATCGATCTAATGATTGCCAATAACGGTGAAGAAGCCGTAGCCCTATACCAAAGTTTTAAGCCAGATATGATTTTCATGGATATTTCGATGCCCAAGATGGACGGCAAAGAAGCAACAGCCGCAATCCGAAGTCTTGAAAAGGGGTCAGGTAAACATTGCCCGATCGTGGCCCTGACCGCCCACGCCATGAGCGGCGATGATCAAGGGATACTGGCAGCCGGTCTTGACCATTACCTGACAAAACCACTACGAAAACCTGATATCATCGCGCAAATCGAACAGCATCTTCCGCCCGACGCCTTACGACTCGAACCTGTCAGCCCACATCAGGCTGTTGGATAGGGTCGCAGGAACACTGGTTTGTCGTCAGTCGACAGGTTTTCTTGCCAAGCGTAGCCGCCGATATCGAAATCCCTGACAGACTTGGCGTCTTTCAGGCGGTTCTGAACAACAAACCGCGCCATCGCACCGCGTGCTTTCTTTGCGTAAAAGCTGACGATCTTCGGGCCTTTCCCGTCGCCCTTGTCCTCCATGAATTGTGGAGTGATCACCTTAAGACGCAACGCCCCCAGATCAACCGCACCAAAATATTCCTGACTGGCGCAATTGATCAAAACGTCACTGTTTGTCGCCATAGCCTGCGCATTAAGAGCTGCTGAAAGCTGCGAACCCCAATAGGCATACAGATTTTTCCCCTTGGCTGTCTTAAGACGGCTCCCCATCTCAAGCCGGTAAGGCTGAATGCCATCAAGGGGCCGCAGCACACCGTAAAGCCCTGATAGAATTCGCAAATGATCTTGGGCATAGGCCAATTCGTCAGCATCAAGGCTCGCCGCTTCCAAACCCTGATAGGTGTCACCAGCAAAGGCCAACGCGGCAGGGCGCAAAACATCATCGTCAGGTTTTTCATCGTAGCTTGCAAAACGGTCGCGGTTCAACTTGGCCAAAGCATCACTTAAATGCATCAGAGACTTCAGGTCATCAACGCTGAGCCTGCGCGCAACATGAACCAGATCGGCAGCATCATCCAACATATCCGGCGTCGTCATTTGGACATCGCGCATGTCCCAGTTCATCTTCTTGGCAGGTGAAATAACGGTAAGCATGGTGGTCCCCTTTTGACTTAGCAGGTGACTTAGCCCGCCTCTCGCAAGACGTCCAGAAATGCGGGTCCAAAACGCTCTGCGCGCTTTTCCCCCAACAAGCGTTCAAGCGCCGTATCATCGGCGTTTCGAAGCTGTGCAACCTTTGCCAGCAGCGATGCAGAACAGCTAAGGGGTTTGTCTGTACCGGCAAAACCCCTGGCCAATTCTGCCTGAACCTCTAGCAACCGATCAAATACGGTCCCGGCTTCTCGCCCGGCCAATTTGCGCCGCGTCGGATGCATTTCTACAGAAGCACCGTTGATCACGTCAAGAAACGCACGCCCATAACTCTCAAGCTTTTTGGCGCCAACACCGCCGACGCGGGCCATCGCATCCAAGGTATCGGGTCGCTTCTCGGCCATCTCGATCAGGGTACGGTCATTGAATATGATATAGGCTGGCACCTTAGCGGCTTCGGCTAATCCACGCCGTTTGGCCTTGAGCGCGGATAAAAGGGGCGCGTCTTCTTCGCTGACCATCATCTTGACGGCGGGTCGGCGCATGGAGCCTGCGATGCGGATACTGTCGCGGCGCAAGGATATCTGCGCTTCACCGCGCAAAATTGGCAGCGCCGCATCTGTCATACGAAGCGCGCCATGGCGTTCCGTGTCTGGCCGCACCAAATCATGCCCCATCATCTGCCGAAACACGGCTTGCCACTGACGTTTGTCATATTCCGTGCCGACACCGTAAGTGGGCAGGCTGGTGTGACCGCGTTCGCGTATCTTATCGGTTTCATTGCCCAGCAAGATGTCGATCAGATGCCCTGCACCGAACCACTCCTCGGTGCGAAGCATTGCAGACAGCGCTTTGCGAACGGCCGTTGTGCCATCGAAAACGTCGGCTGGTGTATCGCAGAGATCGCAGCGGCCACAGGAAATATCCGTTTCGTCAAAATAGCCCAACAGCGTCTTTCGACGGCACTCCAGCGCCTCGGCAAGCCCCAAAAGCGCGTTCAGCCTTGCATGATCGGCGCTGCGCCGTTCTGGCGGCGCGAGGCCTTCATCTATCTGACTGCGGCGCAGACGAATGTCGTCAGGCCCAAAAAGCGTCAAGGTTTCAGCCGGCGAGCCATCCCGGCCCGCACGCCCAATCTCCTGATAATAGGCCTCAATAGACTTTGGCAGGTCCGCATGGGCAACCCATCTGATATCTGGCTTGTCGATACCCATCCCAAAAGCCACGGTTGCCACGACGATCAGCCCGTCTTCCTGCTGAAAACGGCGCTCGGCAATACGGCGATCCTCCGCTTCCATTCCGCCGTGATAGTGCAACGCCAGATGGCCTTCATCGCGTAATCCCTTGGCAAGCCCTTCGGTCTTTGCACGCGTGCCGCAATAGACAATCCCTGACTGGCCTTTGCGTGCAGCAGCAAAGGCCAGAATTTGCGCACGTGGTGAATTCTTGGCAGAAAACGCGAGATGAATATTCGGGCGATCGAACCCGCGAAGAAACGCACGCGGTGCAATACCGTCGAACAGTTTTTGCACAATCTCGACTTGGGTTTCGGCGTCTGCTGTCGCAGTGAACGCGGCCAATGGCACATTCAACGTCCGACGCAACTCGCCAATGCGCAGATAATCGGGGCGGAAATCATGGCCCCATTGACTGACGCAGTGCGCTTCATCCACGGCAATCATCGACACACCAACCCGCTTGAGCATTCCGACAACCGATCCAGCAGCCAGCCGCTCTGGTGCCATATACAAAAGCTTGAGCGTCCCGGCCTCAAGCCCCTCCCAAACGGCATCGGTTTCTTCGGGCGTATTCCCAGACGTTAAGGCACCGGCACCGACACCAAGCTCCTGCAAAGCGCGCACTTGATCCCGCATCAAGGCAATCAATGGTGAAATGACGACTGTGACACCTTCGCGCAGTAGCGCAGGCATTTGAAAGCAAAGGGATTTGCCACCGCCTGTTGGCATTATGGCAAGTACATTTTCACCCGCCGTGACCGCCTCGACAATCTCTTGTTGACCAAGGCGAAACCCGTCAAACCCGAAAACGTCACGTAAAAGCGTGGCAGCGCCTGACATCGAAAACCTTACTATGATCTGCTCTTTTGAGGCAGACTCCCACACTCAGAAACCGAGAACAATACCCCATGCTTCTCTGGCTTTCTAAATATCCTCCCCGAAGGGCCGATCAATAAAAGAATGCAGCATTATTGATGAGAAGTATCCGTAAAATCGCAACCGAAATCAGTACGACCAAGGGTGCAAGATCAAGGCCGCCCATTTGTGGCAGAAAGCTGCGAACGCGGCTATAGATCGGCTCAAGCAAACGATTCAGACCGTCCCATATTTGCGCAACCAAAGGTTGGCGAAGATTTAGAACCTGGAAGTTGATCAGCCAACTCATGATCACATGCGCGATTATCACGAACCACACGATATTCAAAAGCAGCATCAGGATCTGGAACAGTGAAGTCATAGCATTGCCTTTCGGTTACCTGATCTCGCAATTAAGCACCGGGTCACAAAAGAGCAAGTGTGTCGCCAAAATCAAGCACCCATAGCGGTAATAATGATCGGAAAATTCAACGGATAAAAGCAGCCGTGACCCTGAAACTCGCCCCTATTCAGGCGGGTAGCGAAGGGATCCGGAAACCATCTCTTGCATGGAGCAGTAGCGCTGCACTACCGTCCCTTTAAATTAGGGGAAAGTTCATGACTACGGTTTCATCTCGCAAGAAAATCTGGGGCTGGTACTTTTTCGATTGGGCAAGCCAACCTTTCAACACCTTGCTTTTGACATTTATTTTTGGCCCCTATTTCGCTCAGACCGCCACGGCAGCCCTTGTTGACGGGGGGATGGGCCTTGAGGCAGCAAAAGCGCAGGCGCAGGCGTATTGGGGGTACGGCTTAACCATCGCAGGCATATCGATCGCCATTCTTGCACCAATTCTGGGGGCCGTGGCCGATTCCACCGGCAAGCGGATGCCTTGGATTTGGTTCTTCTCAGCATTGTATTTCATCGGTTCAGGGGCTTTGTGGTGGACCGCTCCACAAGATTTCTCAGTCATCTGGGCGTTGTTCTTTTTCGGCGTCGGCCTGATCGGCATGGAATTTGCGACGATCTTTACCAACTCATACTTGCCTGAACTGGCACCAGATCCCAGCGAACGTGGCAAGATTTCCGGCTCTGGCTGGGGCTTTGGATATATCGGCGGCGTGCTGGCCTTGATGATCATGGTTCTGCTTTTCCAAGCAGGCCCGAACGGGTTAACGATGCTTGCGCTTGAACCCCTTTTCGGACTTGATCCCGCAACTCAGGCGGATACGCGCATTGTCGGTCCGTTAACTGCACTGTGGTACGCGGTCTTCATGATACCTTTCTTTTTATATATCAGGGATACCCCAAATCCAAACGCAGAAAAATACAAAGTTGGCAAAGCGCTTGCCGATCTTAGCCGCACGCTGAAAAAGCTGCCACGTCACCCGTCGCTGCTGGCCTATCTTGGGTCATCCATGTTTTATCGCGATGCGCTGAACGGCATGTACACATTTGGCGGTATTTATGCGCTTGGCGTGTTGAATTGGTCGATCATTGATATCGGTATATTTGGTATCCTTGCTGCGCTTTCAGGGGCTGTATTTTGCTGGATCGGTGGCCGCGTCGACCGCGCAATTGGTCCAATGCCGGTGATCGTCTCTTGTTGCGTCATCCTGATCGCTACAGCTTGCCTAATCATCTCGCTAACGCCGACCTCGGCTTTTGGTTTTACTGTCCCTGAAGGATCTGCGCTGCCTGACATTATGTTTTACATCGCAGGCGCGTTGATCGGTGCCGCTGGCGGGGCGCTACAAGCATCATCGCGCAACATGCTGACACGTCAGGGCGATCCCGACCGGATGACCGAAGCGTTTGGTTTATATGCGTTATCGGGCAAGGCGACATCGTTTCTGGCACCTGCGCTGATCGCGATAGCAAGTGATTTAACTGGCAGTCAAAGGCTTGGTATCACACCTGTTGTGGGGCTGTTCATTATCGGCCTTATTCTGCTAGCATGGGTAAAACCGAACGGAGATTTCGCAAAATGATGTTTTCTCGTATGCTGACCTGCGCCGTGATTGCCTTGACATTGGGTGCCTGCGGAGGATCGTCGTCAAAGCCCAATCCAGAGGCGTCGAAACTGTTACCAACCATCGGATCGTCCGGCGGGGCCCTCAGCAAGGTTGCCGCGAAAAAACTTTTCGGTGCCAAAACAAATCCGTCAAGCCAATCGCCCGCCCCCTACGGCAGCTATGCAAAAGGCTGCGTTGCTGGCGCTCAGCAATTGGCGGAAACGGGTCCGACATGGCAAGCCATGCGGCTGTCGCGCAACCGCAATTGGGCACATCCGGAGATGGTTGACTATGTAAAAACGCTCAGCGCCAAAGCTGCGCGGCAACCGGGTTGGGAAGGTCTTTATGTTGGTGACATGAGCCAGCCACGAGGCGGCCCTATGCTAACCGGTCACGCCAGCCACCAAATGGGTCTGGATGCCGACATCTGGATGCTGCCGCCCAAGTCGCTGAACCTAACCCGGACAGAGCGTGAAAATATCTCGTCGATTTCTATGCGTCGTGCAAACGGGGCGTACGTAAACAGCAGCTGGACCCCTCAACACCATGAAATACTAAAAGCCGCCGCATCCGATCCGCGTGTGGCCCGAATTTTCGTCTTTCCAGGCGCGAAAGTTCAAATGTGTGCGGATGAAAAGGGTGACCGCAGCTGGCTGCGTAAAATCCGGCCATGGTACGGGCATCATTACCACTTCCATGTCCGGCTCAACTGCCCGAAAGGTACGCGTGGTTGCGTGAACCAAGATCCCCCACCGGCAGGCGATGGCTGCGATGACGCACGGCAATGGCAGGCCAATATCTTGAACCCGCCAGCCCCAAATCCGAATGCACCGAAGGTTACACCTAAGCCAAAACGCGAATTGGCGTTGGCCGATTTGCCAGCACAGTGCCAATCAGTGTTGGAAGCGAACTGAGCCTGTTCGGTTTCATATTTGCGGTTTTTCTATCCTCGTCGGCATCGGCCGGCGGGGATAAGGCTAGTCTGACAATCGACTCTGAATTTATCTGGGAACACCCTGCCAATTGGTTTGGCGGCTTGTCCGGCGTCGAGATCTTAGCCGACGGTCAAACCATGGTTATAGTCTCGGACCGCGGACGGATAATTGAGGCTGAATTGCTTCGAACAAATGGTCTTCTGACTTCGGTCACGATCACCCACTCTGTCGCGCTTAGGGATGAGACCGGCAAGATATTGGTCAAACCATTCAGCGATGCAGAAGGATTGGCAGTCAGCAAGGACGGCAAGATTTACATCAGCTTTGAAGGGCAGCACCGCGTAGCCACGCTGGACCTACGCACTGGTGTAACCGTATTGATGGCACCCTTTCCCAAGGCGAACTTGCTAGCTGACAACGGCGGATTTGAAGCGCTTGCGATCAACCCTGATGGCGCAGTAATGGCGGTACCTGAGCAGTTTCCTGCGACCACTTTTCCACTTTTCGCCTACCGCAATTCCGAATGGACAATCGCTGCAGAGATCCCAAAACGGGGGCCCTTCCTGCCTGTGGGTGCCGACTTTGATGAAAACGGACGTTTCTACCTCTTGGAACGTGCGGTGACCCCGCTGGGGTTTCGCACCCGCGTAAGACGGTTCGACTTCAACGGTGCATCACCACAAGAAACAACTTTAATGCAAAGTCTGCCTTCGCGGTTTGACAATCTTGAGGGCATTTCAGTCTGGCAAGACGCGTCAGGGAAAACCCATCTGACCCTTGTGTCGGATGATAACTTTCTCCCAATCCAAAAGACCCAAATTGTCGAATTTTCCGTCAGCGACTAGCTTGCAAGATTAAGGTGAACCACTTAAGCCGCCTATGTCTGCGATTCCCGCAGGCCAAGTCGCCGCACCCTTGCAAAAAACGGTTATTACATGACACGCACACACCTCCCCGGCATAATCGCCATGGCCGCCATCGTCGTGGCCTCAAATATTCTTGTTCAGTTTCTCTATGGCCAATGGCTCACCTGGGGCGCATTTACCTACCCCCTTGCTTTTCTGGTCACCGACATCATGAACCGCGTTTACGGCCAAGCCGCAGCTCGGCGCGTGGTTCTGGTTGGCTTCGTTGTTGGCTTGATCTGCTCTTTGATCGGCACACAAATCATCGGAGAGTTCGGCCCACTGGTGACAATTCGCATCGCCATAGGGTCTGGTTTGGCCTTTCTAGTGGCGCAAATGCTTGATGTCGCGGTCTTTTCCGCGTTGCGGGATGGCAAGTGGTGGCGCGCCCCTCTCGCCAGCACGCTGGTTGGCAGCACCGTCGACACAATCCTGTTCTTCTCAATCGCGTTCTCGGGGGCGCTTAGCTTTATCAGCCCGGGTACAGATGTCTCATGGGCATCAGAGCCTTTGCCGTTGCTAGGTAGCGGGCCAATTGCTCCCCTTTGGGTGTCACTCGCAGTCGCAGATTGGGCCGTCAAACTCAGCTTGGCACTTCTTGCACTAATCCCGTTTCGCTTGATCACGGCGCGACTGCGGCCAGCAAGCTAACCCTCTTTCCCTCATCTTCTCTGGCTGACAAATATCCCAGGGAGTTTGAGGGACAGCGTCCCTCATCAAACCTTGAAGATGGAATGCGGCTTTGCCGCTCCATTTAGCATTTTCCAGATGGCTGATTTTTTTCCTTTAAGACGCGAAAAAACATTTTGCTTATCAAACATCCTGTGCCAAACTTTTATTGAGTTCAACAAATGTAAAGGAGGTGATCCAGTGTCAAGAAGGGTATTGGAGCGAGGTGTCGGAACAGCTTGGGAGGATTATCGCTAGGGCAGCCCTTAGCGGTGTATTCAACCTAGGTGGATCAGTGATCTAACCGATCCCACCTCCGTAAACCATTCGATTGGGCCGCTCTTCAGTAGGGCGGCCCTTTTTGTATGGTTCGCGCGCTCTTTCCCTCGCCTCAAGGCAATGCGATAATATCCCACAAGGAGAAGACCGTGCTGCATATTACCAATGAAATTGCCCTTCAGGATTGGGAGCTTACGGAAAGCTTTATGCGTGCCTCGGGGCCGGGCGGGCAAAATGTGAACAAAGTTTCTAGCGCTGTCGAGCTACGATTTGAAGCGGCGACATCCCCCTCACTTGCCCCTCCGGTAAAGACGCGTTTGCGCAGATTAGCAGGTCGGCGCTGGACAAATGAGGGCGCATTGGTGATCCAATGCGATGAAACCCGCAGTCAGGCCCGAAATCGCGAAATCGCACGAGACCGTCTTAAGGATCTGATCAAAGCGGCGTTGACACCGCCCAAACGTCGCATTCCTACCCGCCCGACATTAGGGTCAAAAAAGCGCCGTCTTAAAGAAAAGAAAGTCCGTGGCGAGGTGAAAGCCCTGCGCGGCAGGGTCGACCCGCAAAAGTGATTTGAGCCGCGCCCGGTTTATGGTGGTGAAAAGGCAGCACTCTGATAGCGTATCCCAAACTATATTTTAGGATCAAAGCAATGCCGATGAACCGCACGACCCTTGCGATCATCTTTTCGCTGATTGCACTGGTTTTATTCGATATGATGGGTCTGATTATCAAGCGGCTGTCGCCAAATTATGGTGCTGCCGAACTTTCCGCGTATCGAAACATCGCAGGACTAATTCCTGCGGCTATCGCCCTTTGGTGGTCACCTGACTGGCACAAAAACGGGCGCATTTTAAAGATACGTCAGTGGAAGTTTGCCCTCATGCGCGGCATCATCCTAACGTTCGCCCAGTATTTTTTCTATCTGTCTTTGGGTCTGCTTAGCTTCGCAACCGCGTCAACAATCACCTATGCCAATGCCCCGATCATGGTCGCGCTTGCAGTTGTCCTGCTGGGTGAAAAGGTCGGGGTCGTTCGGTGGATTGCCGTACTTATGGGCTTTGCCGGTGTCATGATGGTTGTCGGGCCCGGGCGCGACACATTCCAACCCGCAGCACTTTTGCCGCTGGCTGCGGCCGCTTGCTATGCATTGGTGGCAGTGACCACGCGCATGATGGACGACGATGTACCAAGTGCGCTGATCAACCTGTATTCATCAGCGCTTGCGGCAATTGGATCGCTCACCTTAGCGCTGTTTACCGTCGGTTTCAGCCCGCTGTCTCAAACCTCGGATCTGGGCTGGATTATTGCGATGGGCGGTTTTGGTGGCACAGCTGTGTTGTTCCTGATCATTTCTTACCGGATGACAGAACAAAGCAATCTGGCCCCGTTCAGCTATTTCGGCATTCCACTCGCCTTTGTGCTGGGCTGGCTATTTTACGGTGAAGCGCCTTGGTCCGATCTATTTCCCGGCGCGCTGTTCATCACCGCTGGCGGGTTGCTTATTGTCTGGCGCGAGCGCAAAAATCGCAACGCAACCGCACAAACACCGCCTTAGACAATGACCTTTTGTGCCGGTTGTTCGCCAACACCGAACACGCGTTTGTAACGGTCGATCTCGCTTTTTGGACCCATTGCCTTGTTTGGATTATCCGACAGCTTGACCGTGGGCTTGCCATTCGCCTCGACAGCCTTGCAAACAAGGCTGAACGGGGCCAGCGCATCATCAGGAACAAGGCCACGAAAGTCGTTTGTCAGCAATGTGCCCCACCCAAAGGACACTGTCGCTTTGCCAGCAAATTGACCATGCAGTTCCTTGATCTTGGCGACGTCCAAACCGTCACTAAAGATAATCCGTTTTCGGCTTGGGTCTTCTCCACGCGCCTTCCACCAGTCAATCGCGGTTTGTGCCGCGGTCGCCGGATCGCCGCTGTCGATGCGGATGCCTGTCCAACCGGCCAGCCAATCCGGCGCGTTATCAAGGAACCCTTTGGTGCCATATGTGTCAGGCAAAATGATACGAAGATTGCCTTCGTGCTCCTCGTGCCAATCTTGCAAAACATCATAGGGGGCGTTTGCCAAGGCTGCGTCATCTTTGGCCAATGCGGCATAGACCATTGGCAATTCGTGGGCGTTAGTTCCAATCGCTTCAACCTCGCGGTCCATCGCAATTTTGCAATTCGACGTGCCTGTAAATGCGCGACCCAGCCCTTCCTGCATCGCTTGGACGCACCAATCCTGCCATAAGAACGAATGCCGTCGCCGCGTGCCGAAATCTGCAATAGATAGATCCGGGATCTCGCGCAGGGCAGCGATTTTCTCCCAAACACGGGTCATGCCACGAGCATAGAGAATCTGCAGTTCGAATTTCCCCATACGGTCTAGGACGGCGCGCCCGCGTAGTTCCATCAAGACAGCGAGTGCGGGAATTTCCCAAAGCATCACTTCGGGCCAGGAGCCTTCGAATGTCAGCTCGTACTGGTCGCCTTTGCGCTCCAGATGATAGGGTGGCAGGCGCAAGCCTTCGAACCACTCCATAAAGTCTGGACGGAACATCTGACGCTTGCCGTAAAAGGTGTTGCCGCGCAACCAAGTGCTTTCCCCACGGCTAAGCGACAGGGACCGGATATGGTCCAGTTGTTCACGCAGCTCACCCTCGTCGATCAAATCTGCCAACGGAATGTGTTTTGAGCGGTTGATCAAACTGAATGTAACCTGAGTTTCCGGCTTATTGCGGAAAACAGACTGACACATCAATAGCTTATAGAAATCAGTATCAATCAGCGACCGCACAATAGGATCGATCTTCCATTTGTGATTCCAGACGCGGGTGGCGATATCGACCATGCAGGACGCTCCGATTTTTGTTCCACGTGCTTAAAGCAAAGCCATTGCCCACTGGCAAGCAGGAGCGCCGCCTAGGCAATAATGACGCCCGCATTTTGCATGCCTGCCGTTGCAGCATCTAGTGACCCATTCAGGTCAATCGCGCGGCTAAGATTTTGAATGACCGTCACCTCAAAACCAAGTTTCGCAGCATCGACAGCGGAATAATTGACGCAAAAATCAAGTGCCAACCCCACGAGGGTCAATTCAGTGATACCTCGGGTTCGCAGATATCCTTCAAGACCTGTAGGCGTCACGTGATCATTCTCGAAAAAGGCAGAATAACTGTCGATAGCGGGATTAAAACCTTTGCGAATGATCAGATCAGCGCGCTTTTGGTTCAGATCGGGATGAAACTCAGCGCCCACAGTCCCTTGAATGCAGTGGTCCGGCCACAAAACTTGCGGACCGTAAGCCATCTGCGTCAGATCATATGCTGCCTTGTCCGAATGCGATGACGCGAACGACGAATGGCCAGCTGGATGCCAGTCTTGGGTCAAAATTACGGTAGCCGCGTCATCCATGAGCGCGTTAATCCCAGACACAATTTTATCACCTTGCGGCACGGCCAATGCCCCGTTTGGACAAAAATCATTTTGAACATCGATCACGATCAAAGCTTTGGTCATTGTGCTGTCTCCTTATCTTATGCCGGACTATCACATTCAAAGACGGGGGTCAGGATCAAAACCACCCTCTTGCCTGACCCGCACCAGAGGCGTATCTCACCGCCCATGTATACAATTGCAGCCCTCTATCAATTTAGCCGTTTCAACGATCCCGATAGCCTACGCCCGCCGCTCAAAGCGCTGTGCGACGCGGAACACGTCAAAGGCACCCTGCTTGTCGCCGGCGAAGGCATCAACGGCACGATTGCCGGTCCTCGTGCCGGGATCGACGCTGTGCTTGCTCATATCCGCAGCTTGCCCGGATGCGGCGATCTTGAATGGAAAGAAAGCACCGCCGCAACGCCGCCTTTCGGCAAGATGAAAGTCCGCCTCAAGCGCGAAATTGTCACGATGGGCCAACCGGACGTAGACCCTCGGGAACGTGTCGGGCAATATGTCGAAGCATCGGATTGGAACGATCTGATCACCCGCGATGATGTTGCCGTGATCGATACCCGAAATGATTACGAAGTATCGATTGGCACCTTTGCCGGCGCAATTGACCCTCAGACCAAAAGTTTTGGCGAGTTTCCGGCATGGTGGGCAAAAAACAAGCATCGGTTCCATAACAAGAAGATAGCGATGTTTTGTACTGGCGGTATTCGGTGTGAGAAATCAACGAATTACCTTGCTGGTCAGGGCGTAGAAGACGTGTTTCACCTTAAGGGCGGCATACTGAAATATCTTGAGGAAGTGCCGCAAGAGAACAGCACCTGGCAAGGGGATTGCTTTGTCTTTGATAACCGCGTCAGCGTCGGTCACGGGCTTAAAGAAGGCCCGCATATGCTGTGTCACGGGTGTCGCAAGCCGATTTTGCCTGACGACACAATGCGCGACGGATATGAGGCCGGAGTAAGCTGTCATCACTGCGTTGCTGTCACGTCACAAGCCGACAAAGCCCGGTTTCGAGAGCGCCAGCACCAGATTTTGCTTGCCCGTACACGCGGTGAAGACCACCTGAGCTAATCGTCGCGTCCCCTTGAATACCGAAAATTGAAGATGTTAATCCAGCTGTAACCCCTATTCCGCTAAGACTGATTTTGGGTGAATAGAGGTGGTGAGAATGGCGGCGCAGGCTAATGCGGCACCAGTCATCATTAAACGTAAAAAAGTGATCAAGGGCGGCGGGCATCATGGCGGTGCCTGGAAAGTCGCCTATGCGGATTTTGTAACCGCGATGATGGCCTTTTTTATGTTAATGTGGCTGCTGAACGCGACAACAGAACAACAACGCAAGGGGATTGCCGACTATTTTTCCCCCACGATTCCGATCAACCGAATTTCGGGGGGCGGTGATGGTGCGTTTTTCGGCGAAAGCATTTTTACAGAAATGACGCTGGCAAAGAATGGCACAGGTGCCGCTATGTCAGCCGAAGGCCAGGACACTGAAACTGGTACCAATGGGACTGACCCCGAGGGGCAGAATGAACTCTTCAAAGTGGTCGACGCTGAATTGATGGGCCGTGGGGGTGAATCCATGGTGATGGACGAACTCAAGCGCCACGTCATTACAAAGGTCACCGATGAAGGCATGGTCATCGAGCTGTTTGATGTGGAGGGTTATCCCCTTTTCGATGTGGGTACTGACAGCGCAAACCCCATTCTTAAGCAGCTTTTGGACGTTATTGCCGATGCCACAAAGGTCGTCGTCAATAAAATTGCAGTGGCTGGCCACGTCCGCTCAAATCCGATTGTAGCGATCAAGAATCCTGTTTGGGATCTTTCAGCCCAACGTGCGACGCAGACCCGATTGCTGCTTGAAAAGGTTCTGGACGATCCTGAAAGGATACAAAAGGTGACGGGTTATGCCGATAGACAACCAGAGGCCGAAGATAAGATGGATATCCGTAACAACCGGCTGGAGATCATCTTGTTGAGGGAATAAGCGCAGACAACTAGCACGCATTTTATCTGTTAGTCCGGTGTTAAGCCTGATCAGCCTATCTGTTGAACCAACTTCGATTGGAACAGCAAAAAGGCTACCGCATGACCATTTCATCTTCGCTCAACGCAGGGGTCGCAGGTTTGCAGGCCAACGCGACCCGCTTGGCTGGTATTTCTGACAACATCGCAAATTCTTCCACATATGGATACAAACGAGTCGTCACAGACTTTAATTCAATGGTTTTGAACGGTGAAACCGGCGGAAAATACACCGCCGGTGGCGTGCGCGCCACATCACAAAGGATCATCAGTGAAAGCGGGGCATTAATCAGCACCGCAAATTCAACAGATCTGGCCGTCCGTGGGCGTGGTTTTTTGCCTGTCGCAAAGAAAAGCACGTTTGACGCTGATCCTAACAACACTGAAATGATGCTTTCAACCACCGGATCGTTTCGGGTTGATGCCGAGGGGCTGCTAACAACCGACAGCGGCTTGCTGCTTTTAGGGTGGCCCGCCAACCAAGACGGCACCATTCCTAATTTCCCAAGAGACACAAACGACGGCCTGCGCCCGGTTCAATTCGCTCTGAACCTGACCGGAGATCCGACCACGAAAGTTGACATGAGCCTCAACCTTCCAGCGACCGCCACAGCTTCGGATTCAAACGGAGATACACAGGTTCTGTCGATCGAATATTTTGACAATCTTGGTACATCCAAAAGTATCACTATGGAATTTACGCCGACGGTGCCAGCAATGGGCATGTCCAATGAATGGACAGTTATCCTCACTGACTCGGCGCAAGATGACGCTGTGATTGGTGAATATGTGATAACTTTCGATGACAGTCGCGCCGCTGGCGGTACAATTGCATCTGTTGCGACTGTCTCAGGCGGTGCCTACGATCCCGCAAGTGGGGAAATGATCGTAAATGCCGCAAGCGGACCGATCGAGTTTAACATCGGGGCACTGAACAGTTCTTTCGGGCTCTCGCAACTCTCGGACAGCTTTGCACCGATTGCGTTGACCAAAGACGGCTCGCCAGTTGGCAACATGGCTGGAGTGGAAGTTGATCCCAATGGATACGTTAACGCGATTTATGACAACGGCCTTCGCAAAACAATATATCAGATTCCACTGGTTGACCTTCCCAATGCCGAAGGTTTGGTTTCTCTAGATTCCCAAACTTATCAGATATCCCCAAAAAGCGGTGCGTACTTTCTTTGGAATTCAGGTGACGGTCCCACAGGCGACATCAAGGGATATGCGCGCGAAGAATCGACCACAGATGTCGCAACCGAATTGACGACGATGATCAGGACACAACGCGCATATTCATCAAATGCAAAAGTCATCCAGACCGTGGAGTTATCTTTGGCCGAGTTGATATCTTTGCCTGTCGAAATGGCGCTTTGCGTCGCGGAAAGATCTTTGTTGATGGAACGAAGAGTTTGAAGCGCAACCATTGCGCCGTTATTCGTATTAATGCTCGACATGAACATGTTCCGAGTTATGCCCGAAAGTTGGTGATGGTCTGAAGCGGGCGGCATATCATGGCGGTGTTGAAAGACGCCGTCAGTCTCAAAGAGAAAGGATATGCCACCATGGCCAAATCTACTGTTGTACCATTCGAACTGCCATCAGAA
>JAGXGZ010000009.1 GCA_024636495.1 Roseobacter sp.
ATCAAAACCATCGCGCGCGGTACCCTGCCTTTGGCGCTCTTCGGTGCCAAAGATTACGGCGCACGACTTGGCTGGATCTCCTTCGTGCAAATGGGGATCAACGCCTCCGCCCCTTTTGCATTTGCATGGACCACGCAAACCTACGGCGGCTGGTGGTCCTTTGCTGTCATGACCCTGTGTCTGTGCTGTGCCATCGCTACCTACATGTCTATTCCCGACCCAAGGAAACACAGAAATGACTCCGCTAAAGATCGGCGCTTGCCTGAAAACGCCTGAGCTTAAGGATCACCGCGATTGGCTGTTCGACGCCGCCCGCGATATCGAGCTGCAGGTCAGACTTCATGACCCATCCTGCACTGACCTCTGAGTTCGATGCCCGCATCGGCGCAGCCAAGACCGCACTGAATGGGCATACGGGGCGGTTATGCATTCACGGCCCTTTTGAGGGGCTCGATATAGACAACAAGGACGCTGAACTGCGCCCAATCATCACCTCACTGTTCCTGAAGGCGCTGGAGGCCGCAGACCGGATCGGCGCGCGCCAGATGGTCCTACATTCTCCCTACACGGCTTGGTATCAGAACCACATTTTCAGCATTCCCGGCTACGCCGAGAACAAGCTTGCCAGAATTCAGGTTGTGTTGGACCCAGTGGTGCGTACTGCCGAAGAGATGGGCAATAAGCTTGTGATTGAGAATATTCAGGATGTACGGCCAGAAACACGTCGCGCGATGGTGGATAGCTTTGGCTCAGAAGCAATCGCACTTTCCATTGACACCAGGCATGCTCAGTTGGCCCGTCGCCGACTTTATCACTGATGCCGATGAGCAGCTTGCTCATGTCCACCTGCAAGACGTCGATGGCCATGCCGACCGCCACTGGGCTCCGGGTGAAGGGGAAATCGAATGGACAGCTGTCTTCCGTGCCTAGGCTGCTTGCAAAAGCGACCCGCACCTCGTGCTGGAACTGCGTGATAAGGCGGAAATTCCGAAGGGTTTCAGTGCGTTGCAGAATCTAGGTTTGGTGATTTGAGAGGAACAATTTCAGGCGGTGTTAGCCGTCTGACATAATGCGGCACCTCTCCACTTAATACGAGCTGATAAAAATTCCATTAACTAACACTCAATGATGGGCCGCACCTATCCTTAGGCTATGGTTCTGACCATCATCGCAACTTCATTCTGAGCAGCTAGACTTTGCTTGCGAATTGATCCGACCTCAATACCGTCATGCCATTGTTACGATTAGGCTGGGAGTCTTATGACACATTACATCGCAGAATTAGATGAGTCACAAGAAATTGCTGCCGTTTGGGTAAAGGAAAAGGCGGCGCGGGGGCCAACTGTCTTTGACCCCCAAAAACATATTTTTGATGCCAACACGGCTTCGGGGTATTTTGGCGCGCCAAAGGAGAAAATCGCACACTGGATCGCTGGGGCTCAACAGCAGAGCCGCAATCCGCGTTAACGCGGGCGAGCTTGGTGGGTCGTCTTGGAACGTGATCTATGCACTTGCTTGTAAACTCCGGCGACAACTGCCCCAAACCGACCAAAGAAATACGACAGATTTGATCCGCGCTACGACGGACAATTTACGACGTACCTTTGCATGTTTGGCTGCGTTACAAAGGCGTTGTGACACCTCCCCAAGTCAATTCGAAAAGACCAGTTAGACCGCCAAACGCGCAATAATACGCGGCTTAGCGCGATTTCGCGTTTCACACATACTGCACACGACGCTATACAAAATATTGAAATTATTAAGTAATCCTTGCGTTTAGAGTCTTTTGGCGTCGACATTAGGTGCTGAAATCAGGTGCCGGCCAATCCAACCCGACCAAACGCAGCAAAGTCTGAACGAACCCAGTTGTCTGACGAAGCGGCATCCCGAACAGGACCTTAAGTGTCAGGCATGTTTGAATGGCGGTATCACTGGATTGCTGTTGCCGACCGCGCTTGCCGCTTGGTGGCGGTGCCCATAACATCTCCGGATCAAACCACCCCTCTCACACATTCTGCGAATGTGTTGCCGGTCAATGATCGACAACGATCCACGCTGCTTCAAGCCGTCATTGTAAGACGACCAATTCTTGGTCTCTTACCTCGTCGGTGTCCAGCTACTCATGACCGCCAGCTATCACGCTGGATTCATACAGTGAATCCCAGATCAAGCCGATTTGTGCAGCTAAGCCAACAAAGCCGTGACACGTCACAAATTCGATCAAGCTTTCACTTGCCAACATTCGATACTCTTTTATCAATGCTGACCGATTACTTTTAAGCGCGCCAGACTACTCATCACCCAGGCAAAGTTGCCCGATAGCGGGCAAATCCCCAACAACGATCTAAACCTTGCAATTTTTGCAAGAATTCCCAATGCTGACGGCATTATTTTGGAAAGCATTTAGCACTTATGACAGATATATCGCCCTCCCACCGCCTTTGGAAACCGATATCTCTCGTTGTTGCCTTATGTTTGCCTGGCACCAGCGCTCAAGCGGCAACCATCAGCACGCAGCCAGAACCGGTGATGGGGTGTTTTGCGCAGCTGTCGGGCACGATTGAAAAAGGCGACGCTGAAAAACTGCGTCCGATCATTGAGAAAAACCGCTATTCCACCCAGTTTCAAGACGGTGATGATGATCTGTCAGCGGGCAAGGCGCGGGTCTGCTTTGACAGCCCCGGTGGGTCGCTGATCGAAGGGGTCGCCATTGCCAAACTGCTGCATGACAACCGTATCGGATCGGCCGTGGGGCGCGGTAAATCATGCCTTTCTGCCTGTGCCGTTGCCTTTATGGGGGGCTTGTCCAGTTATGAAAATGATATGGCAGATCAGCCCAATCGGGTCGTACATCCATTGGGCAAGCTCGGGTTTCACGCACCTGATCTGGGCGTGCCCCAAGGCGAATATGATGAAACGACCGTCAAACAGGCCTATGTTGTCGCTGTCAAAAGCGTGGCGGCGGTGTTGGACATGTCACTAGAGGTGAATTTTCCAACCTCGCTGGCGACCGTGATGCTGGGCACGCCAGCGCAGGACATGTATTTGATCGACACAGTTGACGAGGCCGCGCGCTGGCGGGTTGCAATTGGTCCGGTCGTTGAACCGGAGCGCTTGACCAAGGCGGGGTTGGCGACGTCTTGCGCCCATATTGATAACGCCGCTGATGACAAAGCGTGGTATTCCATGCCCTCAAGCAGCGAGATTTCGTTTGAACGCGGATATAACGACCATTGGATCGGCACGATGCAAGATGGCTTTCAACAAGAAGGCGCTACGGGCTGCACCGCGACATTCCATCCCCTAAAACCCGGTGATAAAGGGCGCAGCACGCCGTCGGGCTTTGGCGGAATCCAAGCGAATGGCGTTCATATTTGGGCCTATCAAACCTATGGGCCAGACGTAAAGATCGCCAGTCTTGCGCTGGCTGACGACAGTCAGGCTGAAATCCGAACGAGCACCACAAGGCAACGCAGCCAGCTTTTGACCGGGCGCTGCATCGTCCTGGACGGCACCGCCGTTTTGGACAATGACCCCTGCACGCTGTCGCGCACCCAGAAACTGGATGAAATCGCCCTGAATGAGCATCAAACAGATGTCTTTATTTGGCCGTCGGGGGCCAAAACCGTTGTCGAAAGCGGCGTAATTGACAGCGGCAAATATATAAACCGCCTCAACGGGCTTGAGACAAAAGAAGAAGTCTTTTTCTCAAAAGACGACGTGCCGCATCGTAATATCATTGACCGGATTGCGCAAAAGATGGGCAATAACGACCCTCTGATCGCTTGTTGGGCAAATCCGTCAAGCGGCAACAGGTTTTGCTATCTCGATGCAAAGACCCTTAACACAACCGACTATTTCCAAAGCTATTATCAATGACACCTTGCACAGGGTTTGCACATTTCGAAAGATGATGAGGTACAATATGCGACATCCGATTATCCTAGGCCTGACCGCCTGTTTTCTTGCCACCAGCCTGCAAGCCCAATCGACAATTTCCCTAGAGGAATTTGATCTGGGAGAGCCAGCGCCAACGGCTACCGCAGCCCCCAAAGCAAAATCCACCAGCTTTGGCGATTGCTTGCTGGATACAGCGGGATGCGCGAATTCGGAGCTCAAGGCCGGGTCTGATTTTTCATTGGAAGATGTTGTGAACCTCAAGGTTGAAAGCAATGCTGGCACCGCCATTGTCCCCGCAGCGACCACATCCCAAAGCGTTGGTCCGTTGCCATCGATCGATATGGAAATTCTGTTTGACTATAATTCCGACGATGTGCGCCCCGATCAGATGACCCGACTGTTTGAATTGGCCGAAGTCCTTAGGGACGAACGCTTTGCGGAGTATACGTTCCTCTTTGTCGGCCATAGCGATGCCAAAGGATCGGCCGCTTACAATCAGGAGCTTTCGGCACGGCGGGCAAAATCAGTGGCGAATTTTGTTCAAGCCAGCGCACGCCTGTCCCAAGAGAATTTTGCCGCCTCAGGCATCGGGTTTTCGCGCCTCAAAGATCCGGCAGACCCTTTGGGGCCGCAAAACCGCAGGGTGCAACTGGTTCTTGTGCCCAAATAGCCCCCCTCTGACCCCCAGCAGGAGCCCGCCATGTCATTTCTCAGACGCGCCGTTGCCGCCGGTTTTGCGGCCCTCATCGGCCTGCACGCCGCCACTGCCGCCACAATAGAATTTCGCCCTGAATTAGACGCATATCTTGAAACTCTGCAAGAAATCTACGTGCCACCTGCGCCGCTAGAGCCGACAGAAAGCGACAATAGTCGACCACCGGGAACGCTCAAAAACATCATCGTGTCGGGAGTGATCCAAAAGGGGGATGCGGATAAGCTAGACACCCTCATGCAATCCGCAGGCACCGGGGTGCGCATCGTCTTTGACAGTCCGGGGGGCAATTTTCTTGAAGGCATCAAGATTGGCGAGGCGCTTCGATACCACATGTCTTCATCAGACCCATTTCTTGTCGGGGTTTATGTTCTAAAAGGGCAAAGGTGCTTATCTGCCTGCGCCTTGGCTTTTTCACTCGCGGCGGCAACCCGCGAATTAGGTGCCTACCATTATGACAGCCGTTTTATCGAAGACGGGGCCCAGCTTGGCTTTCACATGGGGGCCTTACCCGAGGATCAGGCCTCGCAAACCGCAAATGTCAAATCGATCATGAACCTGACCTATAGTGTCGTGGCAGCCTATGCCAAACTGATCAAGGGCAATTTGAACCCACCCCTTCTACTTGAAAAAGCGCTAGAACATCGCGAGGCTGATAGCTTCTTTTATCTTCGCGGTGCTCAGCGCAGCCTGAGCATGGGGTTTACCCCGGTATCCCGCTCGATCCTGTCGGCACCGATTTACAGCTATGCGATGGATATGCGCACGGTAGATGCGGTTTGCCGCACCTTGATCATGTCGACACGGCTTCCAAAAACGCTTGTCACCTATAATTATCTTTTCATCAACGGCGATGGGCCGACCGGCCGTGAAATCAGCCTTGATGAAATGATCGAGCTGCGCGGCTCACAGATAATAGCCGGGGGCATGGCATCGGGGGAAAGCTGCTATGTGGCACAGCGCCCTGACAAAACCGTTTTGATAAGCGTCGCAGACAGCAGCCAGAAAAGAGATTGCAAAGGCACCAAGGCAGATGAGTTTAACAATCAGGCATGGTGCGCTACCGACCGCGAGCCCACAGGCTTGATGACCATCGCCCTGTTGGCTGACACGTTGCTGTGCAACTCTGGCGAGCTCCAAACCAAGTTTGTGCCTTGGGAAGCAGACTTTAGCACAGGATGGGATAACGATCTTCTTGACGACTATTCAGATTGGGAGCGCACAACTGTCCGTGATGTAAACATGCGGCGCAGTCCCAGCCTCAAGTCAGAAATTGTTGCAGGCCTGCCCGCTGGCACCGAGGTCAAAGTGACAGGGTGCCAATTGGTCGATGACGGTCAGGGCGTCTGGTACAGCGTCCGCCACAGCACAGGGTCCGGCTGGATCAGCGCGCGTTTTGCAACAGGATTTAACTCAGAAATGCGCGCCTTTACCGGCCCATAACCCGCCGCGCCCCGTCATTCGATGATATAGCCACGCGCCTGAAACTGGATGTCGCGGCCCAAGGGGGCGACGATGCCATCCTCGACCCCGCTTTCGATCTGGGAAATCACGGCGCGCAAGGTTTGCGCGATCTGATCGTTCTCCATCTTTTCTGCGGGCTCGCAGAAATAGCCCAAACGGTTGGTGCCTTTGGTATCTGAAGCCTCGACCGTCAGGCGGTTGTCGGCCACGGGTGAAATCTCGAACCGGAACAACCCGTTTTGCATTTCCACCACCTTAAAGAACTGGCGGGGGATCGGGGTCAGTTTGCGCGCCGGCGAGACATTGAAAAAGAAAGGCACGCAGCTGCGCGTCAGGTCCGCGACAATTGAAACCGATTGATCGACCGTGACCCGGTTTGGATAAACCGTCAGCAAAGACCGCAACTCATCTGTTTCAGCTGCGCCGGTATCGCTGCGGGCAAAGTGGAATTCCGATTGCATCTGAGACAGCTGTTGCGGGCGCTGTTCGCCGTTGGTGGCTTCCATCACATCGCGCGTGACGCGTTTCATCAAGACCGACACTTCGGTATCGGGTTCTTGCATGTGGCGGGCCAAGGCGGTTGCAAAGGGCGAATTGCGCCCTGCCCCGTCAGACGCGGTGGTGTTGGGCAAGGTCGCAAAAGTCACCAAAGTATCGCCCAAGGGGCGCACCACGGCCAACCCCCGGCTGATCCCCGCACTGCGCCCCTCGGCGCGCGCTTGGCTTAGAACCTGTTCGGCAAAAGGATTGTTGCGGCATGCATCCAGAAACAGCAGCCCGATCGGGACAGTCTCAAGCAGCTCAAGAAGCGACGCCAATGAAATCCCCTCGCGGGCAATCGAGGCCTCGGACCGCAGCACGGCATCGGTGGGCATCAAATAGTTTTCGCCATCCTTTTGCAGGCCGTGCCCGGCGAAATACACCGCCGCCACATCGGCAAATTGCGCCGCCTCGGCAAAGGCGTCAATCGCTGCGCCCATCGCATCTTCGCCAAGGTCAAGATGCACAGAAACATCAAACCCCATGCGCCCCAGACTGTCGGAAATCAATCTGGCATCATTGCCCGCATTTTGCAGCCGTCCGATGGTTTGATAGTCTGAATTGCCGATCACCAAAGCGACCCTTTGTTCCGCAAAACAAGCCGAGGCAAACCCGATCAGGGCCAAGGTGGACAGGATCCTTTTTAGGGACGGTATTAGCTGCATAGTGGATCCTTTATCGGTGAGTGCCCTTAACGCATGAGCTGAAAGCAAAAGGTGTTGCCAGAAGACGGGTTCGTCCAGCAATCGGCCTCAAAGTTTTGGGCGCTGTTGCGGCGCATTTCGCCGATAAAGCTGGCATGAAACGGATGGGTGGTGTCGTTTGCGGCAACGCGCTGGATCGCAGTTTCGGCCCCGTTGATCTTGTGGATGCCGCGACGGGTGATCGCCTCTGCCACACTTTTGCTGCCCGAGGGCCAGATGAATGTCGACACAACATGCGACGCATCGCCCTCAAAGGCGGATTTGATCCGTTGGCAGGGCTCGCTGTCGACCATGCGCCCGCCCGAGAAAACAACACATTGCCCGCGGCTGGTATCGTTCCCGGCGGCGGCGCGCTGCTGTGCGCCGCCTTGTCCCAATGACGCAATCGACGCCTCGGGATCAAGCATGTACCACGCGGGCACGCTTACTCTGAGGCTGTCGGGTCCAAACTCGCTGGCCAAATCTACGTTGGCGTATTCTGCAACATCCTCAACCGTTTGCATAAAACCAAAAGAGACGTTGAATTTATCTTCGGGGAAATCATACGTGCTTCTCATGCTATCGCTGTCGATCTCAACCTTGCAAACCCGCTCGTAAAACTTGGCCTCCGTTTGATAATCCCGCACAACGCCCAGATACCTGTCGCCCTTTCGCTGCAACAAGACGCGGGGTCCGCCGTAATTTCCCTCGCGGGTCGTCTGATAATGGGCCTCGATAGACAGATCAGAAACCAGCCCTTCCACGTGATACAGATAGGCGGAATCGCAGATGTTTTCGATCATCCGCTCGGTCATTTTTGTGGGGTAGTTAATGTTTTGCAAAGGAATGTTCGCCATCACAGCCCGGCCAACTGTATCAATGTAATACATGTCATCCGGACGTGTGCGCAGAATCTGGTAATACAGAAAATCCGACATCGGCTTGACGCTATGCAGCTCGGTTGCCTTGATCCGAAACAGACCTTCGGCAGCAGAAAGCGCGATCTCAAAGGCCTTGTTTACTTGCGCACTGTTATAGCTGTTTTGGGTATCAAGCCCCAGCGACGGCGCGTGAAAACCCAGTCGCGCACCCGGAGAAATCTTGCGGTCCATAAAATGGACTACCGCCGTGCCTTGGGTCAGGCTGCCGCCCAAAAACGCAATCGCGCAGGCCGACAGACATTTTTGCCCCGCCTCTACGCGAGTGATCAGCTGATATTCCCAAATCCGGTCGAAAATCCGCTGGCCTTCCAAAAGGCTGCCGCCCTCACTGTCAAAACAGATCTTTTCCCCGCTATATGTGCGTCCAATGTCTTCGAACTGGGCGGCATCGCCGGTCTCAATCGGGCCGGAAAACAGGTAATCACAGGCCTCCGACCCGACCTTGGTTAATGTGCCCGCCTGTGCGTGATCGACGCCCAGACAAAATACACCAACGGCCAAAAGAGAAAGAAAACGACATTTCAGGTCAGAGACAAACACGCAAAATCCTTAGTTATTTCTGTCTAAATACGAGAAGGTAAAAATCGATAATACCCCCTAATACGCCAGTATTCTGGCTGTCCGTCAACCTTTTGGCCACGATTGATTTGCCCGCCCTGACCCGATCAAGACGCTAGAGGAGCCGGAAAAAAGGAATACTCCTTGAGATATACGCCCCCTTCGTTATCCTAAGGCAAAGCGGCACATCTATTTTGATGGTTTAAATGCGCTATTGGTATTTTGGAAACGGGGCGGCTGGTTTTGATTTTTGCCACGATCATCTTTACAATTGCCGTTCTGATCCCGTCGCTTCTGATTGTGCTTGGCGCGGGCAATTCCAACACCCAAAGCGTGATCGCCCTGTGTGCTGGGGCCTCGGCGTTTTCGCTCATGGCTGTTGCACTGTTTCTGGCCACCCGACCAAAATTTGTCGAACGCGCGTTGGGCGGTTTGGATCAGCTTTACAAGGCACATAAATGGATTGGCATCTCGCTGTTGCCGCTGGTGTTGTTTCATAAATTTGTCGGCATGGATCTTGAGGGGCAGATCGTGGCCTCGGGCCTTGCCAAGACGGCCGTCGACATCGCCAAGATCGCGTTTCTTGTGCTGGTGCCGCTTTTGGTACTGAGCTGGATCAAGAAACTGCCCCGCATGCGGCGCGATCTGATCCCCTATCACATCTGGCGGATTGCCCATAGATTAATGGGAATGGTTTTCATCGCACTCAGCTTGCATCAGCTTTTTGTTGCGGTGCCGTTCAACGCCAATTCAATCGCGGCCCAATATCTGAACTTGGCTGCGGTGATTGGCATTGTATCTTTTCTCTATACCCAGTTTTTCGCCCCCTTTCGGCCCCGCAAATTCACCGTCTCGCGGGTTGAAAAACATGCCGCGGCCACGATCATTGACGCGACCCCCAAGGGGCGCGGCTTTGCCAAGCTCAGATCGGGTGGTTTTGCGGTGATTTCCTTTGGAAAAAAGGGGTTGCGCGAACCGCACCCCTTTACGATTTCGCGGATCGGCGCGGATGGCAGCCTGCAATTTTCCATTCGTGCCCTTGGCGATTACACCGCCCGTCTGCGTGACGCCGTTGCCGTCGGTGACACCATGTCGATCGAGGCGGGGTATGGTAATTTTGACTATCAGCGCGGCGAGCAAACCCAGCTTTGGCTGGCGGGCGGCATCGGGATAACCCCGTTTTTGGCCTTTGCCGACAGCCTGACGGCGCAAAACACCCGTGACATCACATTGATCTATTGTGTTGGAAAACCACAAGAAGCCGTGGGGCTTGAGCGTCTGCAAGCCGCCCAATCACGCAGTGACCGGTTCCGGCTGCATCTGCATGTCAGCGCGCAGGACGGGCGCATGGACGCGGCCAAGCTGGTCGAGACAACACAGCTTGAGATGCCCCAAACCGGCTTTTGGTTTTGCGGCCCCGCACCGATGCGGAGATCCATCATCCAAGACCTGAAGACCATGGGCAAAGCGCCCTCTTCGGTCAATTTCGAAGAATTTGAGTTTAGATAGGAGGCCAAGATGCGCCAGAAATCCCTTTTTCTAGCGGCAGTTATGACAAGTGCCCTTGCGCCGTTCCATGTTGCTGCGACCGAAATTTACGATCAAACCGCCTATGCTGATTATCAACCCGATCTGGCAAACGGGGCCGTGATCTTTGCCGCCGGGGGCTGCGCCACCTGCCATGGGGTCGACGGCGATGATACGATCTTGGCCGGGGGCGAGGCCATTCAAACCAAATTCGGTGATCTTTACCCGCCCAACATCACCGCAGACCCGACCCATGGCATAGGTGCCTGGACAAATGCCGATTTCCTGAATGCGGTGACCAAAGGTGTCTCTCCCGAGGGGCGGACCTATTTTGGGGCGGTGTTTCCTTTTGGGTCTTACGCGCGGATGACCCCCGAAGACGTGCTGGATTTGCGGGCGCATCTGGCGACACTTGCCCCCTCTGATACACGGTCGAAAGAGCATAATATCAGCTATCTTAGCCAAACGATCCTTGATTTCTGGACCAGCGCGCGCGCCGATCTGACCCCGATGAACGATCCGCAAATGCAGCGCGGGCAATATCTGGTCGAGGCCGTGGGCCATTGCGCCGAATGCCATACGCCGCGCGACACCAGCCTAGGGTTCAAATACGAGATCGACACCGCGCGCGCCTATCAGGGCGAAGTTGGATTATTGGGCGATTACGCGCCCGATATCTCGGCCGAGCGGCTAAAGGTTTTCGGGGCTGAGGCCTTTGTTGTTGGTGCCATGGCCGAGGCGCGCAAGCTGAACGGCAAACCGATGGCGGCAAAATCCATGCGCCGGATTGCCCGTTTAACCCACCAGCTGGACGCATCTGACCGTGCCGCGATGTATGCCTATCTTACGGGGGAACCCGTGGATGCATCGCAATTTGCGCAAACCGCGCCGGTTCAGATCGCACAGGCCGACACGGGGCTTGCCACCGATGCCGTCGCGGGCAGCCAAGAAGGCGACGGGCTGGTTGATCTGACCCAAGCGAAATCGCTTGTCTCGCGCATTGGCGCCTATTGCGAGGCGCAATCGCCTACCGCCGTTGACGCCGTTGCCGCCGTGACCCCGCCCGCGCAATCGCGCCCAAGCGGTGCCAGCCCGCAACTGACCGCACAGGCGGATCAGGTCATCGAAACCTATTGCCGGTCCTGTCACGCACCGGGCAAAACCTATGGCGCGGTCTTTCCGACGGGGGATATCGCGGACATGCCGTTTGACAAACGGATCGTGATCCCCGGCAATGCCGAAGCCTCGCCTTTATACGAATCCATTGCCTCGAACCGCATGCCCTTGGGGCAGAAAATGAACGCCCAAGAGGTTGATGTGCTCAAACGCTGGATTGACGGGCTTGGTGCGGTTGCACCTGCCCCGATCACTGTGGCAGCCGTGGCCGCCCCTGCACCGAATACCACGATCGACATGCCGCTCTTTGCGGGGGGCACGCGCAATGAACGCATGCTGGCGATTGTGGCCGATATTTCCGCAATCGATGAACGCGACCGCGCTTTTTATCGCTACTTTAGCTTTGCCAATACACCACTGGCCGCGGTTGATTGCGACGTCACGGGTGCCAAGCGGAACCCGGTTTTCTATCTTCATGCGGCGTTCAACAAATTCGTCAACTCGGTCTCGACCGGGCCGCGAGTTGTGCCCATCACCCCGCTTGAGGGCACCGAGGGCGCGATTGTGCGCGTTGATATGCGCGACTACGGCTGGACCCCTGAAATCTGGAACGCGATCTCGACCGGGGTTTATACCGATACGGCCCGCCGCTCTGATTTTACGCAAGCCGCGTGGGATGATCTGGCGGTGACCTACCCTTACGGGATTGATCCGCGCACCGATCCCTTACTGGGGATTGTCGCACAGGCCACGGATGCCGCCGTGCCGATCATGCGCGCCGATTGGTTTACCCATTTCGGATCAGAGGCCCCTTATTACGACATGTTCCTCGGGCTGACCTCCCAGATCAAGGATTTGGAAACCCGCATCGGCCTTGATGTAGACCGCGAAATCCAAGCGCGCCGTGTGATCCGCGCCGCCATGCTGCCCGGTGCATCGGGCGTCTCTGATCACAACCGGATGCTGGAACGGTTCGATTTGCCGCGCGGCGGGTATTACTGGAAATCTTATGACTTTGCCGGGGATGACGGGCGCCAATCCTTGACGCTGCACCCCGACGGACCCGAGGGCATGTCGCGCACCGCATCGGGCACCGAGGCCTTTGAACATGATGGCGGCGAGATGATCTTTTCCTTGGCCAATGGGTTGCAGGGCTATTACCTGTCGACCAACAAGGGGGACCGTTTGTTGGTCGGGCCTGCGTCGATTGTTTCGTTCCGCACCAAACCCATCGGCAAGGGCGTCGAGATCGAAAATGCCCGGTCCTGTTTTGACTGCCATGCCAATGGCATGATCGCCAAACAAGACCAGCTGCGCGATGTTTTGATGTCATCGCAGCGCTATGGCCGCGATGAAATGAACACGTTGTTGGACATGTATGTCGAAAATGAAACGCTCAGCGAGGTTTACAAGACCGACAGTCAGGCGTTTCTGACCGCGCTGTCCCAGCTGAACGCGACGGAAAAATCCCCGACCGGACGGCTGACCAGCCTCGCGGCACCTGCAAGTGTGGGGGGTGGGGAAATCTTTACCTATCTGGCGGATCAGCATTTTAACGCAATCGATCTGAACGGGCTGGCCCGCGAATTCCATCTGGATGTCGATACGTTGCGCGCCCGTGCTGGCCGTTTGGGCGACCCGCGTTTGACCGTTGTGCTGGCCGATTGGTTGGGGCGCTTGGACGGTGGGGCCAAAATCCACCGCTCCGAGATCGAAACCTACTACCCCGAGATGCTGCCCCGCCTGACCGACCTGCGCGCCTATCGCTATGACGGTGGCACGGTTGCAGCAGCACAACCCGACCAAAGCTTTGCCGCCAGTCTGGAACAGGCAGTGGGCCAAGCGGTGGCAAAATCGCAAACCCCTTATGCTGCCGCAGAAACAGCACCATTGGCCTATGACCCAACCCCGAGCCGCCCCCAAGATCCCCTGACCCTTGCGCTCTCGGTTCCGGCAACCACGGTGTATGTCAACGATCTGCTGGAATTCGACGTGCGGGCAAACAAGCGCTGTGAATTGCAGATTTTCTATGTCGAAGCGGCCAAAAACATCGAAGAGCTGCCTCAGGCAATCCTCGGGCCGCAGTTTCTTGAGGCTGGAGAGCAACGCCGCATCCCCTACCAGCAGTCAGGCCTGCAAATCCGCTTTGACAGCCCCGGCACCGGCGAGACGATGCTGGCCTTTTGCCGCGAAGGCGGGCTGGCAGGGCAACGCATGGATCAGGCAGAAGTGCTGCGCTATGCCCAAGAGCGGTCGCTGCCCCTGACACGCGGCATATCAATCGAAGCCGCCGCACAGGTTGCCCAAGACAATGGCGCAAGTGCAACCAATCACGTTACCTTTAACGTTTTGAAATAGTGGTTTAAAATGAAACGGACACCTAGCCCAATCATTGCCCTTGCCTTGGTGCTTTGGCCCGCAGGTGGTTTTGCCGCCACCTGCCAAGACGCCTTGGCGCAGTTGAAAACCCAGATCGGCATGGGCACCCTGCCCGCGCTTGTGGATGCCGTGGGCCAGATAAAGGGCGCCGGATGCAACCGCCCCACCGAAAGCGCCGCATTGACCCAAGCCTCTGCCGCCATAGCCGGGATTGCCCAACGGCAGATGGGCGCAGGTGATCTGCCCCAAGCCGAGCAAACCTTGGCCCAAGCACCAACACTGCATTGGGCCATTCAGGCCGTGCGCGGCGATCTGGCTGCCAAACGCGGGGACCGCACACAAGCTGCACAGATGTACGGCGCCGCCCTCGACACGATCACCGATCCGACGCTCACCCCCCCTGATGCGCGGCTGGTCCCCGTGGCCAAGCGGATTTCGCAACTGGCCCAAGAGAACATGATGCTGTCGGGCACCATGGCGTCCAGCGTCACCCGCGGCGGGCAAGCATCCGGTGTGCTGAAATCTGCGATGCGCGGCATTCAGATCGAAAAGGCCGGCACCGCCCCCAAACCCGATCCCGCCGTGGCCCCCAAGGCGGATATTTACGCCAACGCACCCAAAGAAACCTATGCGGTCGCGGATGCGGTCGCCGCGTCCGTCGAAACGGTATATCTGCCGATCCGTTTCGCATTCGGCTCTGACCAGATCGACGGGGATGGACGGCGCGAGGCCGAAACTCTTGCCAGTTTTCTGCGCTCAAACAATGTCTACCGTCTGACGGTTGTAGGCCACACCGATGAAATCGGATCGGAGGCGTCAAATCTGGATCTGTCGCTGCGCCGCGCGCAAACCGTCAAACACTTCTTAGAAGCGAAAGGCGTTCAGGCCTATATCGCCGTCGCGGGAAAAGGCGAAAGCGAGCCGCCGGTTTTGGCTGATTACACGATCTATTCCGACGAAGAACGGCGCAAGATCGCGCGCCGGGTCGAGCTGGTTTTGCATGAGTAATCTGCTGATCCCCCGCTGCTTGGCCGCTGTGGTCGGCTGTTTATGCGCCCTGCCCGTTGCGGCGGCGCAATTCGGGATGGTCGTGGGGGTTGATGACTATTTGCATTTCCAGCCCTTTCCGGCCCCGCCCGGCGAATTATCCGACCTCGAAGGCGCGGTAAATGACGCGCAACTGATCGCAAACTCCATGCGTAGCGCAGGCATTGACTTGCCTGACAGCCGCGTATTGATCGATGATCAGGCGACGGTGTCCAACTTTTTGGCCAGATGGGCGGAAATGACCGCCCAAGCCACCGCCGGAGACACGATTATCGTGAGCTTTTCAGGCCATGGCGGCCAGGAAAAAGAGGTCTCGGAACCCTTCGATGAAACCTCGGACGGGTTGGACGAGACGATCATGTTTCACGAATTTGACCCTCAGAACAGCCGGATTGGCCGGTTGTCCGATGACCAGCTGCACGCTCTGCTTTCGCAATCGGCTGCGTTTAATATCATCTGGGTCATGGACAGCTGCCATTCCGCTGGCCTTACGCGGAACGTGAAAACATCGCATATGGGTCTGACCAGAAGCGGCGGTGTCTGGGACATCCCCGTTGATCCTATCGAGACCGAAATCCAGCCCTCGGCGGACGGTGGCGACACCGGTGAATTGCCACATGTGACCCAAATTCTGGCCACCGCATCCGAAGACCGTTTGGTCACCGAAACCCGCTTTGACGGCAAGGCCCATGGTGCGCTGTCGTGGTTTTTTGCCCAAGCGTTGGACGGGGCGGCAGATATGAACCAAGACGGGATCATCACCCGAAGCGAGCTGTCCGGTTTCTTGCAAGACCGTGTGTTCGACCACATGAACCAAACCCAGCAACCCCGCATCCTGCCCCGTGGCGACAGCACGCAGGCCTTTTCGATCGGCGCAATCGCCCCGCCACCCGCGCCCCAAGACCTAAGTCGCAAATTGCCCATTCGCATCATCGGGGCACCGCCGCCCGGTTTGATCGACAACAGCTTTGTCGCGGTGCAAAGCAATGCGGTGTTAACCTTTGAACAACATGCCTTTGGCTGGGATGTGTTGAACCACACCGGCGACCGGATCACGACGATCCAAGGCGATGCAGACCGCATGATCGCCGGTGCCCGCGCCTTGCAAAGCATCCGCGCCTCCAAGCGCCCCGCTGTGGCAAATGTGAATATTGAAACCGCTCAAAGCAGTACCGCCCACCGAGTGGGCGAAATCGTCGGCTTTACCTTTTCCCCGCCCCAGCCCGACATGGGGTTTTTGACTTTGTTCAACATCGCCTCGGATGGGGCCTTGCAATATTTGCATCCCTTGCGCGAAAGTCAGAACGTCGACGTGGGCACGCAGGGGTTTCCTGTCAGATTTCGGGTGGCACCACCTGTGGGTGCGGATCAGCTGGTGGCGGTTTTTTGCACACGCCCGCCGCTTGATCTGCAAGCCCTGCTGCGAGAGCTGAACACTAAAACAGCCCCCCAAGACACCCGTTTGTCTTTGGCCCTTAGCCAAGGTGAATGCCAGACCGGTCTGACCGGCCTGTTCACCCGAGAGGATTAAGTATGCTGCGTATCGCCCTGATTTTTATTATTTTTATTGGTGAAAACCCGGCTTTGGCAGAACGCAGAGTGGCCATGGTGATTGGCGATTCCGACTATCAGCACGCCACCCGCCTGCCCAATCCGCAAAACGACGCCAAAGCGATCAGCGCCAAATTAACCACGCTTGGCTTTGACGTGTTCTTGCATGAAAACCTCGGCGGGCAGGATTTTCGCATTGCACTGGGCGCTTTCGCCGAAGAAGCCCTGCGCGCCGATCTGGCGGTGGTGTTTTATGCGGGCCATGGCATCGAAATGGGCGGGCGCAACTATCTTATTCCCATTGATGCCAAAATGACGAGCGAGGCCACCGCCCAGTTCGAGGCCCTGTCGCTCGACAGTGTGCTGACGACGGTGCGCAATGCGGGCAAGCTGGGGTTGATCATGCTGGACGCCTGCCGCGACAATCCCTTTGCCAATACGATGACCCGCAAGAACGGCACCCGCGCTGTTTCACGCGGGCTGGCCCCAGTATCTTTGGACGGCGAAGCAGGCACATTGGTCAGCTTTGCAGCACAGGCGGGCGATACCGCAGATGACGGCACCGGCATGCACAGCCCCTATACCGAAGCACTGCTTGAGCTGCTTGATCAACCCGGTCTTGAGGTCGGCGCGTTGTTTCAACGGGTGACCAAAGTCGTCAAGGACAAGACAGGCGGGCGTCAAAAGCCGATGTACCGTATCCAACCACCCAACGACCTTGTGTATCTGGTGCCCCGTGGCAGGAGCCCAGAGCCGCTACTTGCTTCCGATGTGCTGACAGCATCGGTCGAGATCGACCCGCTCACAGTTTTTTTGAACGCTGTGCAGAGCGCGCAGCGCGCACCGCTAGAAGATTTCATTGCGCGCTTTCCCACCCACGCTAAAACAACTGATGCCAAAAAGCTGTTGCTTAACATAGTCGAGCAAGAATTTTGGGTCACCACCCAGAGCCAAGATACAGTCCACGGCTATGAAACTTATCTGCTCGCGTTCTCTGACGGACGATTTGTGGAACAAGCCCACGCGCGCAAACAAGCACTTCAGCTGGTAGCAGCACCGAAACCGCAGCCTGTCCAAACGTCTGCAAATGCTCCGTCTCCGGTCCCCACGGTCAGTCCGAGCTTTGACTGCGCGCGCGCTTCAACGCTGGTAGAGCGCGCGATTTGCGACGATATCGAGCTCGCCCGTCAAGACCGCAGCTTGGCTAACGCCTTTGGTGCTGCGAAATCGAATATCCCCACTTCGCAACAGCGTTTTTGGGTCAAACTTCGTGATGCGACATGCCCTTCTGGACGGGTGCACTGCATTTCAATTGTGACCCAAGAGAGAATAAATGCATTGGCTACGGGGCACGGGCAAAACACTCAAAGCCCCAGCTATAACTGCACCCGTGCCAGAACTGCGGTCGAGATCAGCATCTGCAAACATGGGCCTTTAGCACTACAGGACCACGAACTGGTTCGATTTTATAAGAACGCCGAAAACCGCAGCGGGATCAGCCAGCGCAGCTGGATCGAAACCCGCGAGCGAAAATGTGGGTCTGCCAGCCGCGACGCCACCGCCCTCTGCATCGCACAAAGCACTGCTGAACGCATTGACTTGGGACGATAATACGTCCGTAACAACACCCAAGAGGTATCCATATGATACGCGCCTTTCTCGTTTTTGTTCTGTTCACACTTGCGATGCCTGCCGTGGCCGAACGCAGGGTCGCATTGGTGATTGGCAACTCTGACTATCTGCATGCCACCCACCTGCCCAATCCGCAAAATGATGCGCGCGCGATCAGCGAAAAGCTGGGCACATTGGGGTTTGAAGTGTTTTTGCACGAGAATTTGGGGGGCCAAGATTTCCGCATTGCACTTGGTATTTTTGCCGAAGAAGCGCTGCGTGCAGATCTGGCGGTGGTGTTTTATGCAGGCCACGGCATTGAAATGGGCGGGCGCAATTACCTAATCCCGATTGATGCCAAAATGACCAGCGAGGCCACTGCACAATTTGAGGCCATGTCGCTGGAAAGCCTGCTCAGCACTGTGCGCACCGCTGGTAAATTGGGTCTAATCATGCTGGATGCATGTCGTGACAACCCTTTTGCTAACACCATGCAGCGCAAGAACGGTACCCGTGCCGTCTCACGCGGGCTGGCCCCTATCACGTTGGAAGGAGAAGCAGGCACTTTGGTCAGCTTCGCAGCGCAGGCGGGTGACACAGCAGATGACGGCATCGGCATGCATAGCCCCTATACCGAAGCATTGCTTGAGCTACTTGATCAGCCTGGTCTTGAGGTCGGTGCATTGTTTCAAAAGGTGACCAAAGTCGTCAAAGACAAGACAGGCGGACGTCAAAAGCCGATGTACCGCATCCAACCTCCAGAGGATCTGGTTTACCTTGTCCCGCAGGATGCCACCAATGTTCTCTCGCCGACCGAGCTTACACCCACAGCGCCGCAAAATAGCCAAGAGGATCCTTTGATCGTTTATCTGGCCGCCGTTCAAAGCCAGACCCGCAGCGCGTTAGAAGCCTTTATCGCAGGCTATCCAAACCATGCGAAGACTGCCGATGCCAAAAAACTGCTGCTAGATATAGCGGACCGCGAATTCTGGGCCGTTACAAAACAACAAGATACAATCAGCGCCTATAATACCTATATCCTTGCATTTTCCGATGGTCAGTTTTCGGCCCGCGCCAAAGCCCGCAAAAAGGTGCTTGAACTGGCCGCCGCGCCAAAACCGACCCCAGCACCGCAACCCAGCCCCCAAATAAGCGGCATTCAGACATCCTGCCCTGCATTGAACGCAGGCGCATCCGTGCAAAACATCCGCACCAATGATACGCTTTATGTGCGTGCAGGGGGCGGCAAAAATTTCCCCGTGGTCGGGGAACTGCCCTATAATGCGAACGGGGTGAACCTAGGCTCGTGCTCTTCTTCGGGATGGTGTGCGGTGACCTATGGCTGCATCAGCGGCTATTCATTCGGGAAATATCTGCGCCGGGGTACGGGCGGCCAAAGCCGATCCAGATATGCCGGCCAGTATCACGTCGTGAACCACCCGCTTGATCAAAAACTGAACGTCAGATCAGGCCCCAGCACAAAATACGCCGTTATCGCAGAGCTGCCCCCGACCGCCGTCGGCGTCACAGTCGCGGATTGCCAAATGCAAAAAGGGTTTTCCCAACCTTGGTGCGCACTGCACTGGCAGGGCATTTCCGGTTGGGCCTATGGTAAATATCTGGCTGATATTTACGAGCGCAATCCACAGCCCTGATCCAACTATCACTCATAAATTTCTTAATACATAGACTTACCGTCGTGCAGTAACACCGGGAACATCGTTCACGCTCAGTCTTGCATCATTGATTGGTAGAGGGTCATAAATTCGAAACAATCCGATCATTTGCATTTAAATGACAGACATCCGCTTCGCGGTTTGGTATGGGTAAGCACTGGACCACAGCTTGCTAAATCTAGCCAAAGCACAGCTCCATAGTGATTTCATCCCCTCACGCAAAACACGTTTCCACTCAATAGGTTGAAGATGCAGCTTCTGTCCTTCTGGGAACCAATGATTTTGCCATTGCCACCATTAATCCTGACCCGTGCATGGCTCTCACCGGAAAGCGCGCCCTCAATGTCGATGACCGTCCTTGAGCCGGATGGCCAGGTGAAAAAATGCCTTGCCAAGGGACTTCCAGCGTCATGCAAAAGCGCGACATCGTGCAGGCATTCCTGACTGTCAGTCAGGTTTCCGGAAAGGTCAGATGTCTCGCATTGCGCGATCCTTCTGGCATCGGCGTTGAGCGTGTCAGGCAGGCCAAGCGCCCGGAGATGAGTTTTCGGATGAAGCACAGAGAGTGGCGAAAAATATCGCATTCCATATTCTTCTCCACAGCGGCCAATCTGGGTATCTGTAGTTTCGTCCTCGCCACAGATCGCGACTTGGCCCCCAGCCAGTTGCACGCGACATCCAACGCTGGAATAGCCAGCTCGCAAGCTGGCGACTCCGAGCGCACCATCACTTCCAACGTTGCCCACACCTGAAATTGCTTCAATGCTATATTTGTTTAGGGGTTGAAGCTGGAAGACCGCATCACCTAACAACCCATCATTGCCGTTCAGCACAGAAGTCAAAGATATAGGGTTGGCCAAAGCATTCTCACAAGCGTAATGAAGTTGGTTCGATGTCCGAAAGCTGCTGTTTGGCAATCCGTCAACGTCGATGCGCCAACGCAGAACCTCTTCAACAGTAGATACGTAGAACATATCTTCTTTGGGCGTGCCGACGATGAACTGAAGCAAATCAGGCTCAATCATCTGGGCGTTACCCCAGGGCTCCCGACGGTTTGCAATTTTCAAATATTCGAAGATAGTCTCCATCCCTAGAGTATAGATGCTAGCCAGTTTATCTGAGGTATATAGCTGGGCCTCATCAATCTTCAGGGATGGACGATGAAATCCAAGTTTCGAGGAATAGTGCATCCGTCGGCTCAATCCTGCAACCTCACCGCCACGGTAATTGCCCATCATGAACATAACGGCGCAGACCGATGAACACTCACGGTCCGCGCGAATACGTGTCCCGATACCATTCTGGAGAATGAACTTGGCCATGTCCTTCCCTTCACGAATATTGCCGCCGGGGCTGTCGAGGCAAACAACAGAAGCAATCGTGCTTTCACCATTGTCCACAATCAGATGATCTGAGAATTCCGCGAGTGCGGCGGCATCTCCCTTCTCAATTTCTCCGGTAATCTGAACGCGACATTCGGTGTCAAACGATTTCCGGATTTCGGCTGCTTGCACTGGATGCAGGAATACGGTCATCAGTGCTAGGAAGGCGGCCAGGCATTTGAACATTTTGAGTATCCCGCTTGTGACGGCTCAGATGCTTCCACCGATTTCGTGGAATTGCAAGACGGCGGTCGATCCTCCTCGACAGATGGTCGATGTCTACCACATATCCCATCGTTTGCGCCGCTGGCGGACACTTTCTAGTTCCGCGATTTTCCAGGAGTAACCATTGGCGCAAATTTCTGATGTCTGCCCTTTGTGCTAGCTAGGGTCAGGACTCATAACCAGAATATCACGGTTGCGGCGAGAGCGATGGCCGACAGGAATACTTTTGGGCATCGCTCATAGCGGGTTGCGACACGCCTCCAGTCTTTCAGACGGCCGAACATGATCTCAATCACAGCCTGACAGTGCATTGCGCAGCAATGCCACGAGAGGGGCGGTTACGTCGTTTGTATCGACGCTTGTCGTACTTGATGGCCTTTTCTCGCGACTTTCGGCCAGGGATACAGGGCGTTATCCCCATATTTACAAACGCTTCGCGAAACCAATCCGCGTCATATCCGCGATCCCCCAACAACCAGTCTGCGGCTGGAAGACTACTCACGAGAGCCAGTGTAGTCACTGACCTGCCCAGCGGTTATGAAGAACCGAATAGGCCGCCCACCTGCATCGGTAACGGCATGCAGCTTTGTATTCATACCACCTTTGGTGCGCCCTCCCTCGAGGGACATTGCTGCGCAATACCCTGCCGGGCAGTGATCAGGCGTCCACGCCCCCCTTTTTTACCCGCAGGCTGGAGGCCGTGCGATGTGCCTTGAGGTAAGTCGCGTCAATTGAGAAAGTTTTGTTGTCGGGCACTTCGGCAGCCAACCCCATCATGATCCGCGCGAACACACCCATGTCACTCCACCGTTTCGAGCGGTTATAGAGCGTCTTATGTGGAGCATATTCTTTGGGTGCATCACACAAACGCAACCCATTGCGATTAATAAACATTATGCCACTTAAGACACGCCGGTCGTCAACACGAGGCACCCCATGGCTCTTCGGAAAATAAGGCCGAAGTCGAGCCATTTGCTCTTCGCTCAGCCAGTAAAGATTGCTAATATAACTCCCCCACGATTTGAGGGGGACTAATCACGCAGCAATGCCAGCATCAACCAGATTAATGGGTCCTGAGCCTAAAAATAATGGGGCAGTTTGACTTTATGCTGTTACCCAGTAGTCAGTAAATACAAGGTAAATGGCCCCGGCTGAATGTACCGGGGCTTTGGGTGTCATTTCAGGCTGGCAGCACTTTTGATCTCTGCTCGCCCAAGCCCGCAATTCCCAAGGTTACGACCTCGCCACCGTGTAAATATTGTTGTGGCGATTGGCCCATGCCAACGCCCGGGGGTGTCCCGGTCGAGATCACATCGCCTGCCTGAAGACTCATGAAATGGCTGCAATAGGATACAAGGTGCGGGATCTTGAAGATCAGCGTTGACGTTGATCCGGTCTGCATGCGTTTGCCATCCACATCCAGCCACATGTCCATGTTATCCATGTCTGCGATCTCATCCAGTGTGACAAGCCATGGTCCCGTTGGTCCGAACGTGTCGCAGCCTTTACCCTTGTCCCACGTGCCTGCACGGTTCAGCTGAAAATCACGCTCGGATACATCGTTGATCACGCAAAAACCAGCGACATGGTCCATCGCGTTGGCCTCGTCGATATAGGCCCCCGGCTTGCCGATCACGACGCCCAGTTCGACCTCCCAATCCGTTTTGACAGAACCGCGTGGGACCTGAATGTCATCATTTGGGCCGACCACGGCAGAGGTCCATTTGTTAAAGATAATCGGTTCTTCGGGGATCGGCATGCCCGCCTCTTCGGCATGGTCGGCATAGTTCAACCCGATACAGACGTATTTGCCGATGTTTCCGACACACGCACCCAGACGCAAATCTTGTTGTGGGGTGCCGTCGACCAATGGCAGCGTTTCCGGATCCAGCGCGTGCAAGCCCGCCAGACCTGCCGGGCCCAACGTATCGCCGGAAATGTCCGAAACGATGCCCGACAGATCGCGCACACGGCCCGATGCATCCAAAAGTCCGGGCTTTTCTGCGCCGGGCGCGCCATAGCGGAGAAGTTTCATATTTGGTCCTCTTCTTCATTTATAGATTTGGTTTGATCACGCTGCGCCACGAACAGGTTGTGGGCCATGTGTTCCAATCCGTCAAAGCCGATGCGCATCTCAGGCGACCTTATCGGTGGCCGTGATCCCGGAAATCGCTTGAATAAGGCTCTCCTCTGTCACCTCTTCCGAGGTAAACGTGCGCATCACGCGGCCAGAGAACATCGCGACGATCCGGTCGCTGACGTGCAGCACCTCGGGCATCTCCGAGCTGACCACGATGACGGCATAGCCTTGTGCCGCCAATTCACGGATCAGGTTGTGGATTTCAGACTTTGATCCCACGTCGATCCCGCGTGTCGGCTCATCCACGATCAGCACTTTGGGATGCATCGACAGCCACTTGGCAATGACAATCTTTTGCTGGTTGCCACCGGACAGGTTGCCTACGGTCTGCTTCCATCCCGGTGTGCGGATATCAAGCTTTTCTTTGTATTTATCAAAGATGTCTGTCTCTGTGCCCGGCGCCACGAAAGGGCCAGACGATAGATCACCCACCTGCGGCAGGGTCATGTTGTCACGGCAATTCATGCCCAACACAAGGCCCTGACCCTTCCGGTCCTCGGGCACGAGGGAAATGCCCTTGCTGATGGCATCGGCGGGTGAAGAGATGCGCACCTCTTCACCGTCAAGCAATATCGTGCCAGCGTTGGGGTCACGCAGTCCAAACAATGTTTCGGCGATCTCGGTCCGCCCTGCCCCGACCAGACCGTAAAACCCCAGAACTTCGCCGCGGCGGACCTCGAAACTGACGTCTTTGAACATGTTTCCGCAGGACAGGCCCCGCACTTCCAAGGCGACATCACCCAACTCGTGACTGCTTGCGTTGCGCGACAGATCAAGCGCGCGGCCGATCATCAGCTGCGTGACCTCTTCTTCGTTGGTGTTGCGGGTTTCCAGCGTGCCACGATAGGATCCGTCCCGAAGAACGCTGATCCGGTCGGTAATCTTGAAAATCTCCTCCATCCGGTGAGAGATATAGATGATCCCCACACCCTGACTTTGGAGGTCGGAAATAACATCGAACAGCACGACCTTTTCGGCGTCCGTCAGGGATGCTGTGGGTTCGTCAAAAATGACAGCCTTTGCCTCCACGGTCAGCGCGCGGGCGATCTCGACCATCTGCTGGTTGGCAATGGACAGATCCCCGACGATCGTTTTGGCGTTGAACCCGACCTTCAGCTTTTCAAGGATCGCATCGGTGCGCGCGTAAAGCGTTGCCCAATCGACCCGTCCAAAGGACCGGCGCGGCAGTTCGCCCAGATAGATATTTTCTGCGACGCTCAGTTCTTCCGCGAGGCTGAGTTCTTGGTGGATGAACACAATTCCCTTGGATTTCGCCTGCAACGGCGAGGTCATGACGGTGGGAACTTCCTCGACAATGATCTGGCCTTCGTCGGGTTGATGGATGCCGCCCAAGACCTTCATCAGCGTTGATTTTCCGGCACCGTTTTCGCCCATCAGGGCGTGAACTTCGCCCGGCATGACCGAAAGTGAAACGCCATCAAGTGCGCGCACACCGGGGAAGGTTTTGACGATCCCCTCAAGGCGCAAGGCGGGTGTTTGGTCGGTCATATTTTCAACTCCTCTTTGCCCTTGGTGTTCAACTGGCGGTCTAGGAATAAGACTGCGATCAGGATCAGGCCGATCACAAGATTTACGGTCGATGTGTCGGCACCAATGTGGCCCAGACCCTTGCGCAGCAACTGGATCGCCAGAACGCCGCCCAAGGTGGATAGGATGGACCCTGCCCCGCCGGTCAGTTTTGTGCCGCCCAGAACCACGGCCGTGATGACCCAAAGCTCGTAGAGTTGACCGTCGTTTGGATTGACAGAACCCGATTCAGAGTAAAACACCACAGCCGACAGGGCCGCCAGAAAGCCGATGATCATGAAATTGATCAACATATGCGGACCGACCTTGATCCCAGCGTTCACCGCCGCCTCGCGGTTGTCGCCGATGGCATAGGCGTTGCGGCCGTGCACAGTGCGCGTCATCACATACCAGATCACAAAGGTGACAACGGCCAGAAACCAAGTCGCGGTGTGCAGCCCCAAAAATTGCGCTTCGGCAAAATCAACCAGCGTCCAGTTCAGGTTCGAGGTGGGGTTTTCGCCGTTGTACATGAAGACCAAGCCGCGAAAGCCCAGCATGGACCCAAGCGTTACGATAAAGGCGTCGACGCCGGTTTTCCAGACGATCAACCCGTTGATGGCACCCAGCACGACACCTGTCAGCAAGGCCAGACCCCAAGACACCGGGATGACCCAATCGCCCAAGCCCGCAAAGATCGTCCATGTCATACTGTCGAGAAGTATCACCGCCGATAGTGCGAAAATCGCACCAACACTCAAGTCGATATTCCCGTTAATCATGATGATCGTCATGCCCATGGCGATGATGCCGATCGGGGCTGACTGCTTGAGCAACAGCAACATGTTGTCCACATCCATGAAGGCCTTGTCGGACAGCGACAGGAATTGACCTGCGACGCTAAAGAAGATCAGCTCGAAGACGATAAATCCCCAGATCGCGCCGTTCTTGAGAAATTTGGACAGTTTTCCAGCTTCCATTTTTCCGCTCCCCTACGCGATGTTCGACCAAAGCTTGCCGCGCTTGGCCGCAATATCAAGCCAGACCGCAAGAATGATAATGACCCATGTCACAACATACTGGACATAGAATTGAAGGCCGATCAGCAGTAATCCATTCTGGATAAATCCAAGGATCAGCACGCCGATCACCGTTTTGAAGATGGTGCCCGAGCCGCCAAGCAAGGACGCACCGCCCAGGATCACGGCGGCAAGAACGTCAAGCTCCAGCCCCTGCCCTACGGTGTTTTGCGACCCCATCGAGCGGCTTGCTTGAATAAGGCCCGCAACGGCCACACAGAACGCAGACATCACGTAGCACAAGAAAACAACGCGCGCCCGCTTGATCCCCGAAAACGTCGCCGCCGTGCCGTTACCGCCCACAGCATAGACTTTGCGCCCAAACGGCGTCTTGGCCAGTATGATCCCCAAAAGCGCCGCCAAAAGGATGAAGATCAAAATGGGCACGGGAATCCCAAGCGCAGATCCTTGGCCAAATACGGCGAACCAAGTGCCTTCCTTGTCGACGATATCCATGTTCTGACCACCCGAATAGGTCAACGTCAGACCGTGAATTGCCGACAACATGCCCAAGGTCACAATAAGCGAATTCAGCTTGAGATAGCCCACCAGAAACCCGATGAACGCCCCCAGACACAGGGTCATTGCGAACATCGCAGGTATGGCAAGCGCCGGACCGATCTTGTCATGTAGATCCAGCACCACAATGGTGGAAAATGACATCATGGACCCGACAGACAAGTCGAGGTTGCCGCTGATAACAACGAAGGTCACACCAAGCGCCATGACCCCCAGAATGGCCGACGACCGCACCACGCCCATCACGTTGTCAGGGCTTAAGAACCGTTCGTTCGCCAAAGTAAACCCGATGATGAAAACCGCAAAGGCAATCAAGATACCTTGTCGCGCCAAAAATCGTCCGATGTCTGCTTTCGACATGCTCGCCATATTCCCCTCCCATGGGCCAAAGGCCCGGCCATTGTCGGCCTATGCGTCAGACCAATGTCATCCCACCATCGATCATGACGATTTGTCCGGTCATGTAGTCGCTGTCCTTCGACGCCAGATATGTCGTTGTCCCGGTAATATCATCCGTTCTGGCGACGCGACCACGCAGGATTTCAGACGAAAACTCCTCCATCGCCTGTCCGGGTCGGTCTGCGGCGCCGATTTCCATCAGGTCCTGATCGACCTGTTCCCACATTTCCGTGGCCACCACACCGGGTGCAAAGCCTGTGACAGTGATGTTATGCTTTGCCAGATCGCGCGCACCCGATTGGGTCAGCGCGACAACGGCGAATTTACTGGCACAATAGGGCGCAACATTGTCATAGCCCTGACGGCTGGCAACAGATGCCGTGTTGATGATCTTGCCACCGGTGCCTTGGGCGATCATCTGATGGGCCGCTTCCTGCATCCCGATCATGCATCCCAAACCATTGATTCCCATAATAAAATTCCAGTTATCTTCGGTCACCTCAAGAAAATTCATCGGGCGGTTTACGCCAGCATTATTGAATTTCACATCAAGCTTGCCAAAGACCTCAACAGTATGCGCGATCATCGCTTTGACCGATGCACGGTCCGCCACATCGACATGCGCGTGGGTGACCTTACCGCCATGTTGGGCTGCCCTGTCAATGTTCGCATTCGCAACTTGCGCGACCTTGTCGCCGTTGATGTCCGCAAAACAGACGTCAGCGCCTTCGTCCAACAATGCCTCGGCGATTGCTCGCCCGATACCTTGTGCCGCCCCTGTTACAAGACAAGACCGTCCCGATACACGCCCCATGACGCGTCCTCCCGTAAAACTATAGTGAGTGTAGAATTGAAACGGGGCGCCGAAGCGCCCCGCACCACGGGAGGTGTTTAGAACACAGGCTTGGTGAACTCTGTCATGTTGTCCTGTGTGATCTTCGGAGTGTCGAAGTAGTTGAGGAACGGCAATTCTTTACCGCTGATCAGATCGATCGCGGACTGAAGTGCGGCTTCGGCGTCGTCAACGGGCGACTGATAGATCGACCCCCAGTATTCACCGCGCTCCATCGCCTCGTAGCCAACCGAAAAGTTGGTTGCCCCGACAAAGGTGATCCCTTCGGCACGGTCCGCCGCAAGTGCCGCGTTCAAGGCACCAACACCCATGTTGTCATCGCCTGCATAGACGCCATCAATGTCGTCATATTTCACAAGGAACGCTTCCATGACCTGCTGGGACTTTTCACGGTTCCAGTCGCCTGGCTGTGTTTCAACCAAAGTCACATTCGGGCACACCTCTGGCAGACGGTCGTCAAAGCCTTTCTGACGCTCGATGGCGGTGGTGTAGCCGGGCTGGCCGGAAATCTGCACGACGCGCGCTTCGTCTTCGATACCAAGGGCTTTGAACCGGTCGCACATGATCTCGGCGGAACGCGACCCCTGCGTGATGTTGTCAGGCCCAGAGAACGTCGCGACAAAGTCAAAGCCCGCTTCGGCGATGTTTGAATTGGTCACAACAACCGGAATGTCCGCAGAATGCGCCTTGCGCACTGCAGGGATCACCGCTTCGCCGTTTGTGGGCCAGATGATGATGGCATCGACTTCCTGCTGGATCAGATCCTCCATCTGAGCGATTTGGCGGGCGACATCGCCACCAGCATCCAGAACAACGACTTCGACTTTGTCATTTGCTTCGGCTGCGGCGATAAATGCTTTTTCATATGTTGTCTGGTAGCTGTCCACGCCGACGTTGTTTTGCGTGATGCCAATGCGCATTGGACCATGTGCATCTGCATATGCCGCACCAGCGGCTGTCAGTGCTGCGGTTGCGGCTGTCGCGGTCAAAAATGTGCGTAGTTTCATAGTTTTCTCCTCCAAGAATTTATTAGACTTTTTTGTTTGCCTCCCACCCTCCCAGGTGGAATCACCAATCGGCGTTCCGATATGATTTCATTAATCTTGACGACAGCGCTCTAGCAAAACCTCCAGAATAATATCCACTCTGGATTATTAAATATCCATTTTGGATATTATTGCGATACAATTCGAAGGTATTCCAACAGCAATATAAGGCTTAGCGTGTGGCAATTTCAAAATCATCCGAAATGGACAAATCAAGTGATCGGGGCCAGTCGCGTCATCATCACAACAGGAAGGTAACGGCAGAGGGTATGAATGTCATGAGGGGGGAGAATTTCAATCAGCTCATGCCGCCTCAGGCAAAGGCCGATATGCTGTGCGTTCTGTCCTTCATGGAAGACCTCGGCAATGAGCTGGAAAGCTCGTCGGAGCTGTTTGCATCCACACCCAACCTTCGCATTACGATGCATCTGATCCGTGGACATCTTGAGGGACGTCTTACCACGATGACATCTTTGATTGGTGCCAGCCGCGCACCTTATGCAACGGCCAATCGCCGCATCAAGGACATGCAAGAGGCCGGCCTGATTGATCAGCGACCACGCACAGCGACGGGAAAAAGCTTCTCGCTGCATCCCAGCGTTCAACTGCTGGACCAATGGACACAGTTGACCAATCGCGTGCAGCGCCTTGCAACTACGCAATTCGGCGGTGCCGCCACCTCAGAAACCTCGGACTATTATTTCGGCGGATCATACCTAAGTGCCAAATCAATTCCACCGATGGAGGTCCTCGCAGAGCCGCTCAGGCTGGCGGGGGGGCTGCGCATTCTGGTGCATGGTGATCCGACCTTTATGGTGATGGAGAACCTCAAACGGCAATTCGAACAGACGATCGGCACGCAAATTCATCAGCGCGCCTTTTCCATTGATCGGCTGCACGAAGAAGCCATGCGCAACGCAAACCGCAAGTCGAGCAGTTATGACATCATCGCGTTCGATCTGCCTTGGGTGGGTGAGTTCGCTGAAAATAACGTCTTGATGCCACTTGATAAGGTGATGGACCTTGCCCGCATCGACCCGTCGGATTTTCATACGGCGGGCTGGCAAGCTGCCCATTGGGGGGGGCGTGCCTATGGTATTCCCGCGCAAACGACCCCGGAGCTGTTGTTCTATCGCAAGGATATTTTTGCGCAAGCGGGCCTCAAACATCCCACAACGACGCAAGAGCTGCTGGATGCCGCAAAGGCGCTGCACGATCCGCAGCGCGGTCTGCATGGCATTGCCTGGAACGCCGCGCGCGGCACAGCATTGGGTCACACGGTCCTGATGACATTGGCAGATTTCGGGCAACCCATCCTTGACCTGACACCGAATGCTGGCGGTTTTGACACCCAGCATCTTTCGAACCGCGACTACCGTTTTACGATTGATACGCCAGCAGGGTTGCAAGCGGCAGAGTTTCTTATTGAGCTGCTGAAATATTCGCCCCCCGATATACTTTCGATGTCATGGTACGAACGCATCCGCCCCTATGCGGCCGGTCGGATCGCGATGGCTTACGGCTATACCCTGCTTGCCCCCTATTTCGAGCTGGATGAATCGTCGCCTGCAAAGGATCAAACCGGATATCTGCCACACCCTGCCGGACCCAACGGCGCACCTATCGCCCCGGTCGGCGGGTATGTGATGGGGATACCGGCCAACTTGCCAGATGAACGTGTTTCAGCGGCGGTCGAGGCCTTGCTGGTCTTCACCTCCCCCTCTGCACAAAAACTATATGTCCAGAACGGCAGCCGGACCATCCCGCGCTATTCGGTGGGATCAGACCCCGATGTGCGGCGTCTGTCCCCGATATTCGAAGCGGTCGACGGGATGTCCTGGCGCGACGAGCTTCAGTTTTGGCCACGGCCACCGATCCCCGAAATCAACGAGATCATCCAGATTTGCGGAGAGGAATTTCACGACATGCTGCGCGGCATCATCAGCCCGCAGGACGCATTGCGCCACGCCCAGGAAAGGGCGGACGCAACCTTACGACCACCAAACTAGTCATGACGTCAGGAGGAGACACCCATGGACCCCAACCGCCTCAAAGGTAAAAACATTCTCATCACAGGTGCCGCGCGCGGCATGGGTGAAGCCAACGCACGATCTTTTGCCGAACAGGGTGCCAACGTCTGTCTTGGCGATCTGGACCTCGACATGGCGCAGACCGTCGCAGACCAGATCAACGCAGCGGGCAATGGCAAGGCGATTGCCGTCAAAATGGATGTGACCAAACGCGAAGACAATGTCGCGGCTGTTGCAGCAACCGTGGACGCCTTTGGGTCTATCAATGTCGGTGTCTTTAATGCGGGTCTGAACAAGCCACGGTTCTTCATGGATATCGATGAAGACAACTGGGACATGATCATGAACGTCAACACCAAGGCGATGTGGCTCGGGATGCAGGAAACCGCACGCCAGATGATCGCCCAAGGCCCGATGGAAGGGCACCCCTACAAGCTGATCAACGTCGGCTCTATCGCGTCACGCAAACCGCTGGTGGATGTGACCGTTTACTGCACGTCGAAATATGGCTGCCTTGCGCTGACCCATTGTGGCGCAATTGGTCTAGCCGAGCATGGCATCACTGTGAATGGCTACGCACCCGGCGTCGTTGTGACCCCGCTTTGGGAACAGCTTGATAAGGACCTCGTCGATATCGGTTTCAAGGAAAAAGAAGGCCAGGCCTACGACGACATCGTGCGCGACGCGCTTCAGATCAAACGTGTATCTTACCCCAAGGACATCGTCGGCACCGCGTCTTTCCTTGCGTCTGACGACAGCGACTACATGACCGGCCAGATGATCCACGTCGACGGCGGCTGGTGCATCCAGTAACGGGCCATCCCTCTCAAATCATTACTTAAAACGGGGTCAAGCGCGCCCCGAAGGAGACTTCCATGTCAGAACGTCCGGGCAATGCCCTAATGCCAAACCTGCTTACCCCAATGGATCTTGAGCCGAACTGGGAATGGCGCGAAAAATTGCCGGCCCATGGCCACATGTCAGTGGATTTCGAACGTCGCATCGACCACGACCGTCTGCGTCGTTACCGCCTTGCGCGCACGCGCCAGTCCTTGCAAAACTCTCAGGCGGGTACGCTTTTGTTGTTTGATGTGAACAACATCCGCTACGTCTCGGCCACCAAGATCGGTGAATGGGAGCGCGACAAGATGTGCCGTTTCTGTCTGCTGACAGGTGACGACAGCCCTTATGTCTGGGATTTCGGATCCGCCGCAGAACACCACAAGCGCCATTCCGACTGGCTTGAACCCAGCCACTGCCTTGCCGGCGTTGTCGGTATGCGCGGCACCATCCCGCCGGAATTCGGGTTGATGCAGAAATACGCCAAGCAGATCGCAGGATTGATCCGAGACGCTGGCATGGCAGACATGCCTGTTGGTGTGGACTATGCTGAAACGGCAATGTTCCACGCGCTGCAGCAAGAAGGCCTGAACGTGGTCGATGGTCAGCAGATCATGCTGGCGGCGCGCGAAATCAAAAATACGGATGAAATCCAGCTTTTGACCCAAGCGGCGGCCATGGTCGATGGCGTCTATCACATGATCTACGAAGAGCTGAAGCCCGGAATCCGCGAAAACGACATCGTCGCCCTGTCCAACAAGATGCTCTACGAGATGGGGTCGGACGACGTTGAGGCGATCAACGCCATTTCCGGCGAACGCTGCAACCCGCATCCGCACAACTTTACCGACCGTCTGATCCGGCCCGGCGATCAGGCGTTCTTTGATATCCTGCAATCCTACCAAGGCTATCGCACCTGTTACTACCGCACGTTCAACGTCGGCTTCTCGACACCATCGCAAAATGATGCCTATGTGAAGGCCCGCGAATGGATTGATGCGTCCATCGCGATGATCAAACCGGGTGTGTCCACAGATAAGGTGGCAGAGGTTTGGCCGACGGCTCAGGAACTCGGCTTTGCGAGTGAGGACCAAGCGTTCGGTCTACAATTTGGCCACGGCCTTGGTCTGGCGCTGCACGAGCGGCCCATAATCAGCCGCGCGGTATCCATGGATCACCCGATGGAGATCAAGACAGGCATGGTGTTCGCGCTGGAGACCTATTGCCCCGCAACCGACGGATATTCAGCCGCGCGCATCGAGGAAGAAGTCGTGGTGACGGAAACGGGGTGCGAGGTCATCAGCTTGTTCCCGGCGGCAGAATTGCCGATCGCGAACCGGTACTGACATGAGCAACCCGTTTGACCTGACCGGTCGCAAAGCATTGGTTACCGGTGGGGCAACCGGCATCGGCGAGGGCATTGCCCTCGGCCTTGCCGCCGCCGGTGCCGATGTGGCGCTGACCTATCGCAGCCACGCGCCTGACGATACCCTCGCCAAGATCAAGGCGTTGGGCGTCAAAGGTGCCGCCGTAAAAGCCGACTTTTCCAACATGGATCAGGCCGGGGCCGAGGATGTTGTTGGCTTTGCCAGCGACACCTTGGGCGGGCTGGACATTCTGGTAAATAACGCCGGGATCATCCACCGCGAAGACAGCACAGACATGCCGGTGGACGATTGGCGGCGTGTGCTGTCGGTCAACCTTGATTCTGTGTGGCTGCTGTCTCAGGCGGCGGGCAAGCGCATGGTGGCCCAAGGGTCGGGTAAAATCATCATCGTGTCCTCTGTTCTGGCATCCCAAGGCGGCTTGCGTGTTCCGGCCTATGCCTCAAGCAAACACGCGGTTGTTGGCCTGACTAAGGCACTTTGCAACGAATGGGCACCGCACGGCGTCAACGTCAACAGCATCGCGCCGGGCTACACCGCCACAGACAACACGCAAGCGCTGCGCGACGATGCCGAACGCTCAAAGGCGTTGTTGGAACGCATTCCGGCGGGCCGTTTTGCGGATCCTTCGGAGATCGCTGGGGCTGCGGTTTTTTTGGCGTCTGACGCCGGCAATTATTGCCACGGAAGCGTGGTCACCGTTGATGGCGGCTGGCTCGCTCGGTAGGAGAGAAAGACAATGGAACAATCACTTAAAGGCAAAACCGCGCTGATCACTGCGGCGGGTGCCGGTATTGGTCGCGCCAGCGCCGAAGCGCTTGCAGCGCGTGGCGCACAGGTTATCGCCACCGATTTGAATGGCGATCTGGTTGCTGATCTAGCCGAAACATCCCCCAATATTACAGGCCATGCGCTAGACGTGCTTGATGCGGCGGCGGTGCATGCCCTTGTTGCGTCCGTCGGACCTGTCGACATCCTGCTTAACTGCGCAGGCTGGGTGCATGACGGCACGATCCTTGATTGCGACGAAGACGTCTGGGACCGCGCCTTCGATCTGAACGCAAAGGCGATGTACCGCATCACCAAGGCAGTGCTGCCCGGAATGCTCGCCAAAAAAAACGGGTCGATCATCAACATCGCCTCTATCGTATCGAGCGAAAAGGGCGCGCCGCGCCGCTTTGCCTATGGCGCGTCGAAGGCGGCGATCATCGGCATGACCAAGTCCATCGCCGCTGACTTCGTCAAGGACGGCATCCGCTGTAACGCGATCTGCCCCGGCACCGTTCAAAGTCCGTCTTTGAACGACCGCCTGACCGCGACCGGTGATTTCGACAAAGCGCTTGCTGCCTTCAAAGAACGCCAGCCCATGGGGCGGCTTGGCCAACCTGAAGAAATCGCAGAGATGGTCTGCTATCTGGCAGGTGACATGTCCGCCTTTACGACTGGACAGGCCTTTGCCGTCGATGGTGGGTGGTCAATCTGATGGGTCTGGACCGCGCAGCTTCCATCGAGGATTTGCGGCTGCGCGCAAAGCGCCGCATCCCGCGCTTTGCGTTTGATCTGGTGGATGGCGGTGCCGAAAATGAACGCAATATGCGCCGCAACACCGAAGCCTTCGAGGAAGTCGAGCTGACACCCCGCTATATGGTGGATGTGTCCAACATCGACACCCGCGCAACCGTGTTCGGGCAGAACTTCGACGCGCCCTTCGGCATGGCCCCTATCGGTATGCTGAACGCCTTCTGGCCGGGTGCCGACCTGACGCTCGCGCGGCTCTGCAAGGCGCAAAACATCCCCTACACGGCCAGTTCTGCCTCTTCTACGAGGCTGGAGGAGCTTGCCGAAGCCGCGGACGGCAACGGCTGGTTCCAACTCTACGTCTCAAGTGATGCCACCGTGACCGAAGGGCTGATCGCGCGGGCAGAGGTGGCTGGCTACACCACCTTGATGGTGACCGCCGATGTCCCCGCCGCAGGCAAACGCGACCGCGACATCCGCAACCAGCTTGCCGTGCCCTTCCGGTTTACCCCCGAAGTGATCCTGCAATGCGCGATGAACCCGCGTTGGGCGCTGACCAGCCTGCAACATGGCACGCCAAACGTCGCGAATTATGCCGACCTTTTGCAAAGTGCGACATCCTACGCGGAAGTGCAAAAAACCCTGATTACACCGGGGTTCACTTGGGAAGACCTCAAACGCTTGCGCGCGCGGTGGAAAGGTAGACTGCTGGTCAAAGGCATTCTGCATGCACAAGACGCTGTTGCCTGCGCCGAATTGGGCTGCGACGGGATTGTCGTGTCCAACCATGGCGGCCGTCAGGTGGCCTTTGGTCCGCCCACGATCGAAGCGTTGCCCGCTATTGCCAAAGCCGTCGCAGGCCGCATGACCATCATCCTCGACAGTGGTATCCGGCGCGGCGCAGATTTCCTGCGCGCAAAGGCCCTTGGGGCAGACTTTGCGTTTGCAGGCCGCGCCTTCGCCTATGGTGTTGGCGCTGGCGGTGACGCAGGCGCTCGGCGCGCGTTTGAAATATTACAGTTAGAACTGATCCGCGCATTGGGGCAACTTGGCATCCCGTCTTACGGGGCGGTTGGTTCGTCTGAACTCAGCACGTCCAAAGAGCCGACCTCTTAGCGCCTGTCGGAAATCTGGCTTTATTGACCATAAATTCGAAGCCCAATGATAATTTATCGAAGATCCGGATGTCACTTCCATCATTCGAAATTTTCAGTTTCCTCATATGACATCGAGTACCTAAGTCACCGGAGTCCGCTTCCTATATCAAGTACGGTGCACTTTGCAGCCATAGCAAAGGCATGATTCCGGTTTTCAATATTTTTCGCAGCGTCTGCATCATGTAGAAAATGGCCGTTCGTCAGTCGTACCGCCAGGTCGGCTTTGTCCCGCAGTGTCACCGCTCACCCTCCGGTTTGACGCGGAATCCGGTTACTATCCTTCAAAAGCGATAGCAGGGAGCCTGCGACTGTGGGACGTTTCATAAGTCCCAAGACGTTCGGAAGCGTTACGCATGGGTTTGTGGGCTTCAAAACGTCCCCAAAAAATTATTGGTTCGCATAATGACTTACTAAAATTGTCGGGTTGACTTATCTTACTATTTTAATCAGAATTAAGTCAAGTCAAGCCACCCTCGAATCTCACCTAGGGAAGCCCGACACGTGAACCATGTGAGGACCTCCAGATGACAAAGCTCAAACAGCCCCAGACCGATCCCTATGATCGGCGAACCCTTCGCACAAAACAAAACGATGATATGGAATTTCTTGTCGCCGCATCTGAAGGGGGACCTGATGCGGGATGGCTTTTTGATCAGCGGACCCATGCAAATGGTCAAACGTCATGAGCTATCATTCCACGCCACCCAAACAGACGACATCACCCAGTTTGCCCACCTATTCAGCCCGCGATCTGACCGAGAACGGCGACCAGGCACAGATTGTACTTGGCGATCAGATCTACACCCTGCGCATTACACGGGCCGGTAAATTGATACTGACGAAATGACTGGCGAAAGCAATATCCGCGGCGGTGCGGCCGTCGGTTTCATTTCGGAATTGACTGGGATTGAGGCGGCTTCGGTCATCTACCTTCGGCTTTGGTCCGATGGGGTCGATGCCCAAGCCAGCGTTTGGAATGATCTTGCATCACGCCTTGGGCCGGACCGTGGTCGTCGCGCTTTGCAGTCGTTTGAAGACTTGTGCAGCCTGTGCGCCCGACATGGACGCAGGCCGCTGATGCGCCACTCGGTGCAGTGCAAATGCCTTGGTGCTGACGAGTCCTGCTTTGCCAATTTCATCGCGACCGCTGCAACAGGAGACCGCGATGATGCCATGCTTATCGCCACGCTCTTGGTCCGTGCCGATGTTGCCCCACTCATCACGGCCCTCGCCGCAGACTTCGGTCTTGCACTTATGCGTATGAACCTGGCTGCTCCGAAAGATTTGGCAGACAGCCCGGAACATGCCCCCACTCAAGCAATGACACTTCACTGACAGGATACTTAATGACACAGCGCACCCTTACCTCAACGGCACTCCTTGTTGCTCTTGCCACGCCCGCATTCGCTGTTGAGCGATCGGACGTTCTGGACACCTACGCGAACATTGCCGCTGCCAAATACGGGGATAGTTTTACGTCGGCCCAAACGTTGCAAGACGCAGTGAACGCACTTGTCGCCGATCCATCCGCCGAGGCCCTGCAAACAGCAAAAGCGGCCTGGTTCGCCGCACGTGTTCCGTATCAACAGACCGAGGTTTATCGTTTCGGAAACGCAATCGTCGATGACTGGGAGGGTAAGGTGAATGCTTGGCCTTTGGACGAAGGTCTGATCGACTACGTCGATGCAACCTACGGCGGCCCCTCTGACGAGAACGCATTTGCTGCCCTCAACGTGATCGCCAATCCTACGTTTACACTATCTGGTTCCGAGATTGATGCGACGATGATCACGCCCGCCTTGCTCGCAGAAACCCTTCAAGAAGCGGATGGCGTTGAGGCGAACGTGGCCACGGGCTACCACGCCATCGAGTTTTTGCTGTGGGGTCAAGATCTGAACGGCCACGGCACGGGTGTAGGCAACCGCCCTTGGACGGATTATGCAGCGGGCGCACTTTGCACCAACGACAACTGCGACCGTCGCGGTGCCTACCTGGTGGCGGCCACAGACCTTCTGGTGTCCGATCTGGCATGGATGACGCAGCAGTGGGGTGACGGTGGCGCAGCACGCGGCGAACTGATTGCCGACAATGACGCGGGAATAAGCGCGATCCTGACGGGCATGGGGTCGTTGTCCTATGGCGAAGTTGCGGGCGAACGGATGCGTCTTGGCGTCATGCTGAACGATCCTGAGGAAGAGCATTCATGCTTTGCCGACAACACGCATAACGATCACTATTATGACGGTCTTGGTATCCAGAGCGCTTATCTTGGGGAATACATACGCATTGATGGCACGTTGGTGTCTGGTGCATCTTTGTCCGATCTTGTGGCCGAAACAGACGCGGCCTTGGACGCAGAAATGCAAGGCAAGCTTAGCACCACGATGTTGATGCTTGCCCGTATCAAGACCGCTGCTGAGGCGGGCTTTGCCTACGACCAGATGTTGGAACGCGGTAATTCAGCGGGCGAGGCCTTGATCATGGGTGGCGTGAATGGCTTCATCGATCAGACCCGTTCTCTTGAGCGTATCGTCACGGCCCTCAACCTTGATGGAATCGCGATTGCAGGGTCAGACAGCCTTGATGATCCAAACGCAGTGTTCCAGTAACATGTGGCTCCGCTCGGTTCGAAATTCAGTTCAGAAAAATATGCGCTCCTTAATGCCACAAAAATGGATGAACCCGAGTAAACTGTTACTTGCCACGTTGGTGGTGGGCAGTGTCGCTTTGGCCGAGGCTGAAACTGTGGCAGAAGCCCCTATTCGGGACCTAGGCGAGCCGCATCTAAACATCGTGCCCCGCACGGCAGATGAGGCTGCGCGTATTGCAGCCGTGACCGCATTGGCTACGGATTTTGCCGCCCCCCAGCGATTTGAAGACAAGCCAGGCGGTGCGGCGACTGTGCGGGCAATGCGTACTGCGGATGCGTTCTCCCAACCCTCAGGCAATATCTCGTTTGAGGATCAGCTGGATTTCAGGGTCGGCAACGGGCTCTTTCGAAAGCTCTGGGTGTCTTCCCCGTCATCTACACTGGCATCTGATGGCCTTGGCCCCTTGTTCAATGCGCGGTCTTGTCAGCGATGTCACATCAAAGACGGGCGCGGCCACCCGCCAGAAAGCGGTGATGACAACTCAATTTCGATGTTTTTAAGAGTATCGATCCCCGCCGACCCATCTGAAATCACAGATGCAGCAATCAGCGAAATCCAAGACTACATCGCAACCCTGCCTGATCCGACCTACGGCACGCAGTTGCAGGACTTTGCGGTCCAAGGACACGCGTCAGAATATCGGCTCGAGATCGCTTATGACGAGGAAATCGTAACGCTGGCTGATGGCGTGCAGGTGTCGCTGGGCCACCCGACATACACTGCGGCTGACCTTGGTTACGGCCCGCTGCACCCTGATGCGATGCTGTCCCCGCGAATTGCCCCGCAGATGATCGGGTTGGGCCTGCTTGAGGCTATCCCCGCCGCCGACATCCTTGCGAACGCGGACCCCGATGACCTGAACGATGATGGCATTTCAGGTCGCCCGAACGTTGTTTGGTCGGTAGAATTTGATCAACCTATGTTGGGTCGCTTTGGTCTCAAGGCGGGCAACCCGACCATTCGCGAACAATCGGCCTCGGCCTTTGTTGGTGACATCGGAATATCCAACCCGCTGTTCACCGCAGGGTCGGGTGAATGCACCGACCTTCAAGCCGACTGCTTGGCCGCAATCCATGGTGACGGGGATGATCGAGGGACCGAAATTGATGCAGAGGGCCTCGACCTTGTCACCTTCTACAGCCGTAACTTGGCTGTCCCCGAACGGCGTCGCGCGGATGACACACAAGTCTTGCAGGGTAAAGACGTCTTTTATTCGACAGGCTGCACCGTCTGTCACACGCCCAACTTCGTCACGCACCGCCTCGAAGACCAGCCTGAACAAAGCTTCCAGCTGATATGGCCCTACACCGACATGTTGCTGCACGACATGGGACCAGCCTTGGCCGACAACCGCCCCGAGGCCCGCGCTACGGGTCAGGAATGGCGTACACCTCCGCTCTGGGGTGTCGGTTTGACTGAACAGGTCAGCGGCCACACCTATTTCTTGCACGATGGTCGTGCGCGATCCCTGCTTGAAGCGGTCCTGTGGCACGGGGGCGAGGCGCAAAGCCAACGTGACGCCGTGATCAACTTGTCCACCGCTGATCGGGATGCCCTTATCAAATTTCTGGAGAGCCTATGACGCGCATATCTCTCGTATTCGCCATCATGACCGTCCCAATTGCGGGCATGGCCGAAACACCAAACGCCGTGATCGGCAGTATTGTGGACGGACATATCCTTCCTCGGTTTGAAGCCTTGGCGGAAACCACTCTGGGCCTGTCTTCTGCGGCAGTTGCTGATTGCAATCCAGCATCTGAAACCCTGAGGACCGCCTATGGCACTGCATTTGATGCATGGATATCTGCCAGCCACCTGCGGTTTGGCCCTACAGAACTAGATGACCGCGCTTTTGCCTTGGCATTCTGGCCTGACAGCCGAGGTGCAACACCACGCGTACTTTCAGCACTGATATCAGACCAAGACCCCATCGCTGCATCGGTCACTGATTACGCACAAGTGTCCATCGCGGCCCGTGGGTTCTATGCCTTGGAGTTTCTGCTTTACGACGAGACACTGATGTCGGCAGGTGACCCGGACTACCATTGCCAGCTTGTCCAAACCATCAGCGCAGATATAGCGCAGACATCCCAAAACATTCTAGATGATTGGACAACGGGCTACGCAATGACACTGCAAACCCCGTCCCCCACAGGGATTTACCGCACCAACCAAGAAACCCTGCAAGAGATGTTGAAAGCCCTGTCCACGGGGCTTCAATTTACATCCGATACCCGTTTGGGAAGACCATTGGGAACGTTTGATCAACCACGCCCCACGCGGTCCGAAGCACGTCGTTCAGGCCGTTCAATGCGTCATGTGATGCTAAGTTTGGTTGCCTTGCAAGACCTCGCCATGCGCCTTGCAATGGGCAAAGACGCTTTGTCCCTCAAACTGGATGCAAGCTTTGATCGCGCGAAATCGCAACTGTCCGGTCTGAAAGACCCGACCTTTGCCAGTGTTGCAGCCCCTCAGACACGCCTGAAAGTCGAAGTCATCCAACAATCTGTCGATGCAGTCCGTACCCTTGTACGCGATGAACTTGGCCCAACCCTTGGCGTTGCGGCAGGGTTCAATTCGCTGGATGGTGATTGATATGGACACCCCGAACAAAGGTCGACGCCAGTTTTTAGGCGGTCTAATGGCGGCGGGCCTGATGCCAGCACCAACATGGGCCGACGCAGGATCCCCGGCATACCTCTCTGCGGCAGCTAAGGCTGACGGCAGCTTTGTGTTGTGCGGGATCGGCGACGACCTGCAAATCCGCTTCGAGCTTCCCCTGCCAGCACGCGGTCACGCTGCCGCAGCTCATCCGACACGTCCCGAAGCTGTGGCATTCGCACGGCGGCCCGGCACCTTCGCCGTGGTCATTGATTGCGTGAGTGGTGCTCAGAAGGCTGTGCTGTCTTCGCCTGATGGTCGGCACTTTTACGGGCATGGATCGTATTCGTCCGACGGTCGCCTATTGTTCACCACCGAGAACGATTACGAGGCCGGCCGTGGCCGGATTGGGGTCTGGGACACTTCGCGCGGCTATCGCCGTATTGACGAATGGGACAGCGGCGGTATTGGACCCCATGACATCAAACGGCTTCCCGGCACTGACAGGTTCGTTATTGCAAACGGCGGTATCGACACCCATCCAGATACAGGCCGAACCAAACTGAACATCCCCACGATGGCACCCAACCTTGCCTATGTGAGCGATGGTAATGTCATCGAAACGGCGATACTCCCCCATGACCTCCACAAAAACTCGATCCGGCATCTGGCCGTAAGCGAAGTGGGACAGGTTGCGTTCGGAATGCAATGGGAGGGTGTCGGTGCAGTTGATACGCTTGTCGGAATTCACGGGATCGGACAACCTGTGCAACTTATGACGGCAAGCTCCACCGATGTACGTGATATGCAAGGGTACATTGGCAGCATCGCACTATCGACTGATGGTGAGACGATTGCAGTGACCTCTCCTCGCGGTGGGCTTGTGCAATACTATGATGTCGCGACGGGCCGCATTTCTCATTCAGTCGCCATGCCGGATGTTTGCGGCGTAGCAACACTTGGACGCAGCCTTACATTAAGTGCAGGAACGGGGGAATTGCGTCGGATGACACCAGGAAGCTCTGCAGTCCTGAACCGCGTCAACCTCCAATGGGATAACCATTTGGTATCCATTTTTCAAAGCTAATGCCCAGAAGCAGCCATTGATCTTGATCGGACCAAGGTCCATCCCATCCGCACAGCGGCCTTGATGTGCCCCGCGGCGACTGTCCGCTTCAACTTTGTTTATAGGTCCTTGCCCTAAGGCATTTTCCCGGACCCAGCCACCTCACGTGAAGCACTGTGGGTCTGAAAAAGAAAAATGCGGGATTGAAACGGTCGTGGAACAATGCACAACTTTCAATCTATATATTTTAGTCTTTAGGCTGTGTTTGTGCAGATAGAAGACTTCCCTGTCCGCGTGATCGCAGCCCTGTCATCATCAAACACAGCATCGGCGCCGAGGATATCTGCGTCGATAAGGGGGCCTGTAGAAATGCGCTCCAAGATGTGAGCTTGTTTTTACCCCATTTCGGTCAATAGCTTCAGAACCTGAAGTAGGTTGATTAGGTCCTCGTTGTAAGACGATGGCCAGCAGTCAGGTTGTATTTTCTCCAAGGGCGACGGCGGTCTCCAATCATCAGGCGGCTGCGGTCAAAACGGCAAGAACTGAACCACTTCTCGAGAATGGTCTTGCCTTATACTCCAAAAGCGCGAACTTCGGACGACAAATTTTCAATGAACGCCTCGCCAACAGATACGCGGCGCTGGCTTTGGTCATAGGTCAATTCGGCGGGAAACTTTGACGGGCCCGACGGCATAAACCCGCCTCTTGGAATGGTCGGGCCATTTGCTGCCTGTGGAGCGGCTGAGGGCCGGTTGTTGGCTCGGTCTGCGAAGCGTTCGTCATGGGTGTGAAGCCAGACCACCCTTTTGGCTTCCGCTTTGCGTTCTCATCCTCTCGCGACCTAAGGCGGTGGATGTCAGAAACGTTCACTCTCGGGACATCGCGACGCGATACCCTGACGTGCAATGCATGCCGTCGTATTTGGCTATAAACTTATAGAACGATGCAGGGCTCAGGCCATGCCTGGGGAACACCTCTGCCGTCGGCATACCAGCTTCCTAGTCTTTGATCATACCGATCATTTGGGCTTTGGTACAACGGCTCTGTCACATTTGTTTGTTCCTTCGAAAGTTGAGCAAACTCTACATTAAACTGAGGGAAGTTTCTGGAGACAGGTCACGGGCAATATTTGTCCATTCGCGACACCGGGCGTTTTGCTGAAGCTGGCATCGAACCGTCGGTCGGCAGCGTCGGTGTCTCGTATCCCTCTCGTGCATGCTGCGCATACCCTGCCGGACAATGGACAACGCCCTCGGGGAAACGATAAACGGCCTTTGCAAGACAGAGCTGGTCCATCGTCAAGGACCGTGGTGCAACATGCAGGATCTGGAAATGGCGACACTCGGCTGGGTCGATTGGTTTAATCACCGGCGCTTGCTCGGCCCTATTGGAAATATTCCACCAGCAGAGGCCGAACAGAACTTCTATGCACAGCGCAACGCGCTCGATATGGTCGCGTGAAATGAAGCTATAGGTCTCCGGTGAAACCGGCGCGACCACATTTCATACCTTCCTCAAACCCTTCGACGGACCTTTACGTTGATTGGAAATAGGCGTTCCAGATGCCGATGAACATCAAGATCCCGCCGAGGTTCACCCATGTGTGCCAAAGCGCGTAGCGAAATGGCATGGATCTGCGCACATAAAAGGCGGTTCCGATGACATAGCAACCAGCTCCTGCCAGCACACACCAAAGCGTGCCAATCGGAACAGCTTGAAGGTCTGGAAGCGCCAGAAGCCCGATGGCACCTAGACCCAGATAGGACGCGGTGGACCAGCGCGATTGAACGGTTTCGTTCGTTATCTTGTTCCAGATGGCCAGCGCGGCAAGACCCCAGCTGAGACACAGCAGAAATATGGTCCACGCTGTGCCTGCTTGGACGAAAAACGGGGTGAATGTGCCGACGATGCTAGGGTAAATTGCGGCGTGATCAATGCGGCGCAGCAACTTGCGATGCGCATGCAAAGGCGCAAAATGATAGGCCCAGGACGCGAGGTTCGACATCAGGGCGCAAGCGACATAGACCGATATTGCGACAATATACCTGATCTCAAGGCTTGCGGCGCTCTTGTAAATCAACGCGCCCCCTGCCCCAATGATCAGCACCAAACCAAGCGCATGGGGGATCATGTCGGCGCGCCGGTGCATCAGTTTAGGACTGGGATAGGTCGTTTCAATCATCAAGGTCTCTGCCAAAGTTTCGCTTGGCGGTACTGCTGACCCCTTACAAAGTCCACTACCTCCGGTGCGTCACTTTGGCCGACACCCCTGATCAGGGCCCGGTTTTGCCGGCAAGGATCGCTTCGATCAGGATCTGGACCCGAAAAGCCTCGGCCAGAGTGGCAAGCCGGTTCGCTTTGCCATCGATCAAAAGAACCAGATCGTCCAGCTGCGCCTTCAGGCTTGTGGCGCGCGGATCGTGGTGATCCTGTGTCACAGGGGAAAATTCCTGTCCTGTTGACATGGCATCCCGGTAGAAATCTGAAATGCGCCGACTGGCTTTGGACCCTTTGATGGTCACTTCCTGCCGGTCGGGCTGCGCGCCGCCCACACTTGCCATGATGGTCACCGGGGCACCATTCGCCGATAACAGGCGTGCAGCGACGTGAGTTTCACACAGATCGCTGTTTGCCGGGTAATCGGGCCGGGCCCAGACCAGATCAAGCGGACCTAAAATACGTTCCGAGAAAAACAAGAAGTGCGAAATCACTTCGCGGGTCATGCCCCCTTCGGCCCGAAACCGCAGCCAATCGGCATCAATTTGCCAGGCACGGGGCCAATGTGCGTAGGTTACGACGATGTCGGCGCCCACCAGATCGCCCAGATCCCCTGCCCGTGCGGCCGAAGACACAGCTTGCAAGGCGGCACCTGCGGCTTGGGTGAAGTTGACCGCCGCCGGAACGCCGGACGCGTCGATCTGTGCGACCAGATCACGGCTTTCCTCGATATCGACGCCAAGCGGCTTTTCCAGAAATATCGCCTTGCCTGCATGCGCCGCGGCAAGGGCATATGCTTTGCGCGGTACAGGCGGGCATGCAAGGTAAACCAGATCAGCATCCGCCATCGCGCCATCCGCTGACGCAGCCATAACCGTGTGTGGTGCAAGCGCTTGAGCAGCCGTGCATGCTGCGGGATCAGGATCCCAAAGCGCCACGACATTAAATTCCGGATGCAGCAGCATATGTTCCAGCATGCGCCGGCCCATGATGCCCAAACCGATAATTGCAGTGTTAATCGCCATGACATGTCCCCAATTTTCAACGGCTTGTGTGCTGGTAAATGCAAAAAGCCTTTGCGCACTGTTTACACAAACACCGAGACAACCGCGAGGCACATTCGCGCAAAGGCTGCGCAAAATAAAACCGCCGCACAGCGTGAGCTATGCGGCGGTGAAATTTCGTGGGGCTAATGATGCGCCTTAGCGCCGAGCCACCGTCTGGGATGCTATGTGGCGGATTTCGCCACGTGCGATTCCGATGTCGGCCAGATCGCGGTCTGTCATTGCGGACAGCTCGTTAAAGGTCTGGCGTGCAGCGCGCATGTCAGCGCGATTGGCGCGGAAGCCTTCGAAAAGGTTGCGCAGCTTGGCTGTTACGTCAAAGCTTGGTGTTGCTGTCGTTGCTGTTGTATAGCTCATTTTATTTCCTCATATTCGGTTTTGCGGTGGCCTATCCACCGCAATCGGGTGTGTGAATGCGTCTTGATCCGTCTGGGAGGATCGGGATCAAACGCACATATTATGCAGCTGCTACGCCGCTTGGGGTCTTGGTGAACAAGCCGCGCAGTTTTGCGCTTGTCTTGACTGCAAAGGCCGCGATGAACGCGCTGCGTTCTGCTTGGGCTCTTGCAAGGATCCGGGTTACTTCTTCCGGGGTGGCGGTGTGGTATGTTCTTACGTCGGTTTTCATTTTCGTCTTTCCGTTTCTGAGCATCAATGCCCGTGACCTCCATATGTGCCCGCTTCTACAAAGGTGCAAACCATAGTCGATATGCGCTTTTTGCATGGCTAAAGGACTGTTGCTTTTGCCCAGACTTGGTCATAAGCGCGCCCAGAGATCGCCAGCATCCTCAGACATGGTTAATTGCGTTACATGTCCGCATCCCTATGGAGAATTCCAATGGCACTTAGTGTCCAGACCCAACCAATCGCGGCCCCTGCTTCGCCAAAAACAGTCGCAGACTCGCAAAAATCCACCAAGCCTGTAAAAAACAAACCAATTTTTACGGATTACGCCAGCATCTGAAAGCGCTAAAATCTAAAAGTGCCGAGATCTGAAAGTGCCCAGATCAGAAAGTGACAGATGCACGCGGCGCGGTTATGGTCGGGCGTATGTCTGATCCCGTTACCACAATTCGCAACATTGGCCCTGCGTCGCAGGAAAGCTTTGCCAGCGTGGGTATCCACACGGCAGAGCAGTTGCGCGCTATGGGCGCGGATGCCGCTTACGAGATGTTGTTGCGTTCAGGCCAGCGTCCGCATTTCATCGGCTATTATGTGCTGGTGATGGGGTTGCAGGGCAGACCCTGGAACGATTGCAAGGGCGAAGAGAAAAAGGCCCTGCGCGTGAAATTCGACGCGCTCAAGGCCCGCGCCTGTGATCCGGATCAATCAGAGTTTGAACGGATGATGAATCTGATCGGCGTCCGCGAGGGCTAGGTGGATTAAAGCCCTGAGGATGACTTGCAAAATGATCTAAAATAATATAAATCAATAACTTACGGCATCATCCTAATGCATACCCTGCGCCGCGTACCGTGCGGATCGGATCACTGCCGCCATGCACGGTAAGTGCCTTGCGCAGCCGCGCGATATGGACGTCAACGGTACGCGTATCCACGAAAATATCCCGCCCCCACACATGATCCAGCAACTGGTCCCGGCTGAACACCCTGCCCGGCCGTTCCAGCAAGGTCACCAGCAAGCGGTACTCCGTCGGTCCCAGCTTCAATTCCTGTGCGGCACGGTTAACGCGGTGTGTTTCAGGATCAAGGTTGATATCATCGTAATTCAACGCTGATCCCGTCGTGGCAGGGCGCACCCTGCGCAGCTGTGTGCGCACGCGGGCCATCAGCTCGCGCATCGAATAGGGTTTGACCACATAGTCATCGGCACCCGTTTCAAGACCGCGCACGGTGTCGACTTCTTCCGAGCGCGCCGACAGCATGATCACCGGAATATGGCGGGTGTCCTCGCGGGTTTTCAGTTGGCGGCACACTTCGATCCCGCTTAGCAGCGGCATCATCCAATCAAGTATCACAAGGTCCGGCAGTGCCTCTGCAACCAACAGCAACGCTTCCTCGCCGTTTTCGGCGCGGCGCACGTCGAACCCTTCGGCCTCAAGATTATAGGCCAGCACTTCGCGTTGCGCTGGTTCATCCTCGACCAGCAGGATTTGGGGGTGCGATGCGGCCATTGTCTAACCTTTCAGCTTGGTCGACGTATCATCGGCTTTCGGGCGATCCTCGTCCGGTTGCGTGCCGGTGACCAAATAGACGACCTGCTCGGCAATCGATGTCACCAGATCGCCCATCCGTTCGACGTTCTTGGCGATGAAATGCAGGTGCATACAAGACGTGATGTTGCGCGGGTCTTCCATCATAAAGGTCAGGAATTCGCGGAAAAGCGCATTGTACATCTGGTCTACGTCTTCGTCGCGGGCAATTACGTCCATCGCCAGTTCCGCGTCGCGCTGCACATAGCTGTCAAGCGCGTCAGTCAACATCGCTTCGACGGTCTTGCACATGCGCCGGATAGCGCCTGTGCTGTCATTGACGGCGGGCAATTGCGCCAAAACCGAATTGCGTTTGGCCATGTTCTTGGCGTAGTCGCCGATACGCTCAAGGCTGGCGCTGATCTTGATCACACTCAGGATAAGCCGCAAATCAATCGCGGCGGGCGCGCGCAAGGCAATGATGCGGGCGGCGCGTTCGTTGATCAGCTCTTCCAAAGCATCGATGGCCTTGTCGCCCGACCGCACCTGAGCGGCCAGTTCCTCGTCGCGGGTCTCGAGCGATTGGGCTGCAAGGCGAATGGCGTCCTCGACCATTCCGCCCATCTTCATGATCTGGGCTTGGACGCTTTCAAGGTCGCGGTCAAAAGCCGAGGCAATATGTTGATCTTGCATGATATTATCCGATCCGGCCAGTGATGTAACTTTCGGTCCGAGGGTCCTCGGGCGCGGTGAAAATCTTGTCTGTCTCGCCGTATTCAACAAGGTTGCCCAAGTGGAAAAACGCGGTCTTCTGGCTGACCCTTGCCGCCTGCTGCATCGAGTGGGTCACGATCACCACAGCATAGTTCTGGCGCAACTCGTCGATCAGTTCTTCGACCTGCGCAGTGGCGATAGGGTCAAGGGCAGAACACGGCTCGTCCATCAGCAGCACTTCGGGTTCGGTGGCGATAGCACGGGCGATGCACAGCCGTTGCTGCTGGCCCCCCGACAGGCCGGTTCCCGGTGCGTTCAGGCGGTCCTTGACCTCGTTCCAGATCGCCGCCCGCTTTAACGCGCGCTCGACGATGTCGTCCAGTTCGGCCTTGTTGCGCGACAGGCCGTGGATGCGGGGGCCGTAAGCGACATTGTCATAGATCGACTTGGGGAACGGGTTTGGCTTTTGAAAAACCATCCCGACCTTGGCGCGCAGCTGCACCGGATCGACGTTGCTGTCATAGATGTCTTCGCCATCGATCATGATGTCGCCTTGGACGCGGCAGATATCAATCGTGTCGTTCATCCTGTTGATACAGCGCAAGAAAGTCGACTTGCCGCAGCCAGATGGGCCAATAAAGGCGGTGACCGTTTTGTCCTGGATCTCGACCGACACGTCTTTGATGGCTTGGTTTTCGCCATAGTAGACCTGTACATTATTGGCCGAGATTTTGATCTTGTCTGTGGTCACGTCCATCTCCGATATTACGTTATCTTTCATAGCCTTGCCTATCTTCCTTACCAGCGCCGTTCAAACCGGCGCCGCAGCATGACGGCGATGGCATTCATCGTTACAAGAAACACCAGCAGGATGATGATACCACCCCAGGCGCGTTCATAGAACGCCGGATCCGCCCGTTTGGCCCATTCATATATCTGCGCCGGCATGGCCGAGTTGGGGTCCATCAAACCGGACGCGATCCCGTCCGGTGGGTTTGACGCGATAAAACCGACCATCCCGATCAGCAGCAGCGGTGCGGTTTCACCCAACGCCTGCGCCAGACCGATGATCGTGCCGGTCAAGATACCGGGGGCGGCCAAGGGCAGCACATGGTGGAACACCGACTGCATTTTTGATGCGCCCACACCCAATGCGGCATCACGGATGCTGGGTGGCACGGATTTCAGCGAAGCGCGGGTCGAGATGATGATGGTCGGCAGCGTCATCAGCGTCAATACCAGCCCCCCGACCAGCGGGGCCGAGTTCGGAAGATGCATGTAGTTGATGAAAACAGCCAGGCCCAGGATACCAAAGACGATGGACGGCACGGCTGCAAGGTTCGAGATGTTCACCTCGATAATGTCAGTAATCCAGTTTTTCGGCGCGAATTCCTCGAGGTAGATCGACGCGGCAACCCCGATCGGCAGGGCAAGCGCCAAAACGACCAGCATCATGAACAGCGATCCGATCATCGACACGCCCATGCCTGCTGCCTCGGGGCGTGCATCGGACGCGTCAGCGCCAGTGATGAACGCAAGATTAAAGCGTTTTTCAAGCGCACCATCCGCGCGTAAAGCGTCCACCAGATCAAGCTGGGCAACGTTGATGTTCTTGTCATTGGCGATACTCTCGCGGGTGACACGGCCTTTGACATAGCCATCAACACGGCTGTTGGTCAGGAACCGAAATTCGACCGAGGTGCCAATCAGATCCGTGTTTTCCAGCACGAAATCGCGCAGCTTAGCAGCGGCATCCTTTGACAGAATATCCTCCAGCTCTTTGGGTTTCAGATCCGTCACAATGCCAGCTTGTGCAACTTTGGCTTCCATTGCGGCTGCCATCAAAGGCGCGTAGCCGAATGTCGATACCTTCTTGATCTCTTCAAGATCACGGTTGCCGTTCTTATCCAGCTTTGCCTCGAGCAGTTGCACATCAAGCGTCAGAAAGGTCTGTTGAAACGCGCCTGTACCCCGCCCGATGATGGTAGACAGCAAGATCAGGAGCATCAGCATGCCTGCCGAAATCGCTGCGATCCCGTAGGCTTTAAACCGCGTTTCGGCCCGGTTGCGTTTTACTGTGCGGGCATCCTGCTTCAGCAGCGAATTATGCGGGGTCGTGTGGTTGGGCATGTCGGTCATTCGTACTGCTCCCGGTATTTGCGCACGATGTAAAGGGCCACAACGTTCAGCCCAAGGGTCAGGACGAACAGGGTCAGGCCAAGAGCGAAGGCGACCAACGTTTCAGGGCTGGCAAAGTCTGTGTCGCCTGTCAGCTGGCTAACGATGCGTGTGGTGATGGTGGTCATCGCCTCGAGAGGGTTGGCAGAGATACGCGCAATCGCCCCTGCCCCCAAAACCACGATCATCGTCTCGCCGATGGCGCGGCTGGCAGCAAGCAATATCGCCCCAACGATGCCCGGCAAGGCGGCGGGTATGACGACCTGGCGGATCGTCTCGGAATGGGTCGCGCCCAACCCGAATGATCCGTCGCGCATGGATTGGGGCACAGCATTGATGATGTCGTCGCTTAAGGATGAAACAAAGGGGATCAACATGATGCCCATGACAAGACCTGCGGTCAAAACCGATGTCGCCCCGCTCATCCAATCGACGCCCAGAATGCCGTTTTCACCGCGCCCGAACAGATCGACCAGAAACGGGCCGACCGTGAGCAGCGCAAACAGGCCGTAGACGATTGTGGGGATACCAGCGAGGATCTCAAGCAAGGGTTTGGCTACGGCACGAACCTTGCTGTTGGCATATTCGGACAGATAGATCGCCGCAAAGAGACCAATAGGAACCGCAACAAGCAAGGCGATGATCGAGATATAGATCGTACCCCAGAGCAGCGGCAGGATCGACAGATCGCTGTCCCCGCGAAAGTTGGGCGACCATTTATCGCCAAGAAAGAAGTCCTGCCAAGGATGCAGCGAGAAGAAGTTGATCGATTCAAACAACATCGAAAAAACGATGCCCACAGTGGTCAAAATCGCCAGCGACGCAGCGATCATCAGCAGCGCCAGCATGAAACGTTCAACCAAATTGCGGGCGCGAAAGGTCGCCGTTGTGGCACGCATCGCAATGAATAAACCAATCAACGAAATTGCGCAGATGGCGGCTGTCATCAGCCACTGGCCTGTCGCTTGCATGCTGCGATAGCGTTGCGCCGCGTTTAGGACCTCGGCGGTGACTTCTGACCCCAAGGCTACGCCGCTTTCGGCCAACAGCGAACGGATGTCTGTGTTGGCAGTAGATATGTCGCGTGCAGCATCGGCAGTAAGCGCGCCAGCGTCAACGGCGGTGGTCAGCCCGTTTGCCACGCGGCGCACATCGCTCATGACCAGATTGACCGATGACCCTTCGCTGACGGCGGCCTGCGGGATCAGGCTGATCACTGAATTTTGGATCAGCATCGGTTGCACAAACAACCAGATCGCAAGCACGAAAAGCGCCGGGATCGCGGTCATCATTGCGGCATTATAGCCGTAGTAATTCGGTAAGGAATGCAATTTGCGCGCATCACCCGATGCCGCCGCCATCGCCCGGTTGCGCGCCATGAAAAACGCCAGGGCTGTCAGTATCAAAACAACGATCACAAGCAGCGTTGTCGGTGCCACATTCAAGAAATTGCCCATTTGGTGGCCCCTGTCGTTTCCCCGTCTTAGGGGGTCGTCGTTCAGATACTATCAGTCAACAAAAAAATTCCGGAGAAGGGCAATCCCCCTCTCCGGAAACGTTTTAAAAGCTTAGGAACCGCCGCCCATGACAGCTTCGTCGGCTACAGTTTGCTGAACCGCGACCAGCTCTGGATCGGACACCAGACCGTATTCAGCCAACGGGCCATCGGGTCCTGCGATCTCGTCGGCGACGAAGAACTCAGCGTATTCTTTCAGGCCAGGGATCACGCCGATGTGGGCTTTCTTGACGTAGAAGAACAACGGGCGCGACACGGGGTAGTCGCCTGCAGAAATCGTGGCAACGGTTGGCTCGACGCCGCCCATGGTTGCAACTTGCAGCTTGTCTGTGTTGTTTTCGTAGAACGCCAGACCGAACACGCCGATACCATCTTTGTTGCTTTCGATACGGGCCAGCGTTTCTGTGTAATCGCCATCGATATCAACCGATGTGCCGTCTGTGCGCAGCGTCATGCAGGACTTTTCAGCCGCTTTCATGTCGCCACCGTTTGCCGCTGCATAGGCTTCCACGTCGCCTGTTGCTTCACAACCGGCCAGGATTACTTTTTCTTCGAAAACTTCGCGTGTGCCGTGCTTGGTGCCGGGAATATAGGCTTGGATCGGCTGGTCAGGGAAGTTTGCGTTCACTTCGTTCCAGGACTTGTAAGGGTTCGCAACCAGCGCGCCGTCAACAACAACCTGCTCGCTCAGGGCTTTGTACCAGTCTTCTGGGGTGAATTCGAAAGAGCTGCCGTTGATGTCGGATGCGAAGACGATACCGTCATACCCGATGCGCACTTCGATGATGTCGGTCACGCCGTTTGCGGCACATACTTCAACTTCGGAGGATTTGATCTGGCGCGAGGCGTTTGCGACGTCGATTGTGTTTTCGCCAACACCTTCACAAAAACGCTTCAGACCAGCAGAAGAACCGCCGGATTCAACAACGGGTGTTGGGAAGTCAAAGTTTTCGCCAAAGGCTTCGGCAACGATTGAGGCGTAGGGCAGAACGGTCGAAGAACCGGCAACCTGTACCTGATCGCGGGCAACCGCAGCGGTTGCACAAACGGCGGAAATGGCCAAGGCAGATGTGGTGAGTTTAACGAGCGACATGATGTCTCCTGTCAGCTTAGATTTTGTGACCACCCCCATGGTGATCTTGTGGCCACCCCTAGGGTCGCCATGTTTGGCTTTTGTGACAGTAGTGTTACAGTTTTATGACAACCACCGTTTCGCCGGTATTTTAGAAAAATTTTCGCATCTCAAGCAGCGTCGAGTGGCAGGATCACTGTAAACTGGCTGCCTTGGCCCAAGGCACTGGTGATTTTGAGCCGCCCGCGGTGCCTGTTCAGGATATGCTTCACAATCGCTAGGCCCAACCCGGTGCCGCCAAGCGCGCGGCTGCGGTGATTGTCGGCGCGGTAGAATCGCTCGGTCAGGCGGGGAATATGCAGCGGATCAATACCCGCGCCATGGTCCGTGACCGTCACATGCAGCGCAGGCCCGCGCAAAGACGGATCGCGCAGCGTCGTTTCCACGTCGATCTCGACCGATTTTCCGGTGCCACCGTATTTGATCGCGTTTTCGATCAGATTGGTAAAGACCTGCAAAAGCTGATCTGCATCCCCGCTGAGCGGTAAGGGATCAGCGCCGATGCGCGGCACCAACGTCACATCGGCCTCGACTGCCAAGGGATTGAGGTTGCGCAGGGTCGATTGCAGCACATTGCGTAAATCGACCCGTTCGGTCGGACGTACCCGTTCATCTGATTCGACCCGCGACAGCGATAACAGATCACCGACCAGACGGTTCATGCGCTCGGCCTCGCCTGTCATAATGCCCAAAAAACGGTCCCGGGCGGCGGCGTCATCGCGGGCAGGCCCGCGCAGCGTTTCGATAAACCCCATCAACGAGGTCAACGGCGTGCGCAGCTCGTGGCTGACGTTGGCCACGAAATCTCGGCGCATCTGGCTGGCTTTGGTGACTTGGGTGATGTCTTGGAAGCTTAGCAAAACGTAATCAGTCCCCGCCACGCGGCGTACAAATACCCGAAACGTCGTGTCGGTGGTGCCATCGCTGGATAGATAATGGGCGTCTCGCGGTTTGTCGTCGCGCTGGCACTGCTCGACGGCGTCTACCACTGTGGGTTGGCGCAGCACGTTGATGAAATGGCGATCCAATGCGGCATCGCCAACCAACGCCTTTGCCGCGGCGTTCATCGCCACAATCCGCTCGGCGCGATCCACCGCGAGCGTCGGCAGCGGCAACGCCGCCAAGAGATCGGGCAAAAGCGGACGGATTACCATGGCTTAAACAGGCTTCAGATCGCTGCGAAACCGGCGGGCGTTGTCTTGGTAATGTTTGGCGCTGGCGGTCAGCCCCGCAATTGCGGCCGCATCCAGTTCGCGCACGACCTTGCCCGGCGCGCCCATCACCAGCGATCCGTCAGGGATCACCTTGTTTTCGGTTATCAGCGCCCCTGCCCCGATCAGGCAATTTTTGCCGATCTTGGCGCCGTTCAGCACAGTGGCCCCCATCCCGATCAGGGAATTGTCGCCAATCGTGCAGCCATGCAGCATGACCTTGTGGCCGATGGTACAGTTTTCGCCAATCGTCAGTGGGCATCCTGGGTCCGTATGGAAGACGCAGTTTTCCTGAACGTTGCTGCCCTTTCCGACGTGGATCAGCTCGTTGTCGCCCCGCAAGGTGCTGCCAAACCAGACAGAGGTGTCGGCATCCAGCACAACATTGCCAATCACGTTCGCATCAGGGGCAACCCACGCGGTGGTGTCTACGGTCGGGGCGCTTTTGGCCAAGGCATACAGGGTCATTTCATCTCCTCGAATTCGGCTTGAAGGGCGCGGACATGGTCCACCAGTTTGGGTTGTTGGGAAAGGCGTAAACGCTCTGCCGTGATGATCGCTTTCAGCCGCGCTTCGGTCTCAAGTAGGTCATCGTTGATCAAAACGTAATGATATCCGTCCCAATGGCTGATCTCGTCCCAGCTTTTCTCCATCCGCAGGGCGATGGTTTCGGCGTCATCCTGCCCGCGTGTCTCAAGCCTGCGGCGCAGCTCCTCTATGGACGGGGGCAGAATAAAGATCGACAGGACGTGCTGCTTCAAAGACGAATTGCTGATTTGCTGCGCGCCTTGCCAGTCAACGTCGAACAAGACGTCGCGGCCATTGTCGATAGCCTTTTGTACCGGGCTTTTGGGTGATCCGTAGTAGTTGTTGAAAACGCGGGCGTGCTCAAGCATCTCGCCCTCGTTGACCATGGTACGGAATTTCTCTTCAGAAGAGAAAAAATAGTCCTTGCCATCCACCTCGCCGACGCGTGGCGCGCGGGTTGTGGCCGACACCGAGAATTGCAGCGATGTGTCCCAGATGCGCAGTTTTCGCGCCAAGGTCGATTTTCCAGCGCCCGAGGGCGAGCTAAGAATGATCAAAAGGCCGCGTCTTTCACTGATAATTGGGGCGCTCATGGGTTACTCCACATTCTGTACTTGTTCGCGCATCTGGTCGATCACGGCTTTCAGCGCCAGCCCCACCTGCGTCAATTCAGAATTCTGGGCCTTGGCGCACAGCGTGTTGGCCTCGCGGTTGAATTCCTGCATGAGGAAATCCAGCTTGCGGCCAACGGGGCCGCTTTGGTCCAGCAGTGCGGACGCGGCATTGATGTGCGCTGACAGCCGGTCGATCTCTTCTGTGATGTCGGATTTGACGGCGATCAGTGCCAGTTCCTGGGTCAGACGGTCGGCATCTACGCCTTCGGCATTGTCCATGACCCGCGCCAGATTGCGCCGGATCGTCCGGGCCATTTCTTCGGTGCGGGCCTCGGCCAGTTCAGCGGCTTTCGAGGTCAGATTTTCGATTTCGTCCAATTGGCTTTCGAGAACTTGGGCAAGAGCACCCCCCTCGCTGGCCCGCATGGCATTGAAATCAGCCAACACCTTTGGAAACTCGGCAAGCAAGGTCGCCCTTAAGGCTGCCACATCATCGACGGTTGTCGCCTGTTCCAGCACGCCACGCATCGTGACGATGTCGGTCGCTTTTGAAGGGGCCAGTGAAATGCCCGCATCCATCGCGCGGGTCTCGATCTGGTGCAACGCATCCAGCACCGTTTCAAGCTGGGCAGCGTTAACGGTCAAACCGCCTGTGGTTTCATCCCGCGCCACGCGCAGATTGCATGATATGTTGCCCCGCCCCACCGCGTCGGTCAGTTGTTTGCGCAGCCCCGCCTCAAGCCCGTCGATCCAGTCTGGCACGCGCAAGCGCAGATCCAGCCCCTTGCCATTGACCGACCGCAATTCCCACCCCCAGCTATGAGGGGCCAGCGCGCCGCTGGCAGAGGCGAAACCTGTCATCGAACGTATCATTTGTTGGTCCTTGTCTGCTGGGGGCATCTGCGGTGCCTTAAAAGCCAAACCGCAATATTGGGCAAGTCGAAAGCCTAGAAAATGGTCCGCACAGAGGTTGCCAAGATATTAACCACTTGCAGAAATTTATCTGCAAATTTGGCGTGAATTGGCGCATACTGTGGTTGAAAGGCGGATAGCGAGTGGTCGGGGCCGAAGCAGCACACCGACCCGCACATCGCACGCACCGCGGCCGAAACACTGGAAAGACGTGGCAGTTTAATGGACAAGTTACACCAAATTGCGCAGAATGTTGTGAGTATGATGGATTTTAACCCAGATCATAGTTTTGCAGCCGTGTCGCAGGTCGAGGCCTATTGGGACGCGTTGCGCGGCGATCAACTGCTGCCCAAGCGGTCCGAAATCGATCCGCGCGGAATCGAGAGCGCGTTGGAATACGCCTTCATACTCGAACGAATTTCCCCCGGTGTCGCCCGTTTGCGCATTGCCGGCAGCCATCTGGGCGATGTGATGGGCATGGAAGTACGCGGCATGCCGATCACCGCGTTTATCTCCACGCCGTCACGCCGCCGCTTTTGCGACATGATGGAGGAACTGTTCGAGACCCCCGCCACCGCAACCGTTTTGCTGAAAAGCGAAACGGGACAGGTCGCTGGCCGCATGATCCTTTTGCCGCTCAAAAGCGATATGGGTGACGTGAGCCGCATGTTGGGTTGTCTGGTAACGAAAGGTGACATTTCAGACAGCCCCTGTCGTTTTGATATCGAACACATCCGGATCAGGCCCGTGCGCGACAGAGCCCGCCATCCGGTGCCAACCAGTTCTGCACCAGCGGCGCAGACGGGCTTTGCCGAACCTGTCACGCCCTTTATCTCTAGCGGCGGCAAACGGCGCCCGCCTTACCTGCGTTTGGTGCAATCAGACGACTAGCCCGTCTTGAGCTCCGAGAAGTTCGCGGACAGTCACAAGGCAAACATTAAGTAAAAAAGCCGCGTATTTCCAAAAATACGCGGCCTTTATTCATGATCTTGACCGGTTGGCTTAGCCTGCGGCTTTTGCTTGCTGCACTGTGCGGCGGGTAGAAAGCTCTTCTGCGACCAAGAACGCCAATTCAAGCGATTGGCTGGCATTCAGACGTGGATCGCAGGCGGTGTGGTAGCGATCGGACAGATCCTCGTCTTGCACGGCATGCACACCGCCGGTGCATTCTGTCACGTCCTGGCCCGTCATCTCGAAATGCACACCGCCAGGCACTGTGCCTTCGGCGGCATGAACGGCAAAGAATTCGCGCACTTCGCGCAGCACGGAATCAAAGGGCCGGGTCTTGTATCCGCTTGACGATTTGATCGTGTTGCCATGCATCGCGTCACAGGTCCAAACCACGTTTGCGCCTTCTTCCTGCACGGTCTTGATCAAACGTGGCAGGTGTTCACCGACGTTGCCCGCCCCGAAACGCGCGATCAGGGTCAGTCGACCTTCCTCGTTCGTGGGGTTCAGCGTTTTCATCAGCTGTTTCAGATCGTCGCTTGTCATGGTCGGGCCGCATTTCAGGCCGATGGGATTTTGCACACCGCGTGCGAATTCCACATGCGCACCGTCAGGCTGACGGGTGCGATCACCGATCCAGATCATGTGACCCGATCCCGCCAGCCACTTGCCGGTCTGGCTGTCTTGGCGGCACAGCGCTTCTTCATACTCAAGCAAGAGCGATTCGTGGCTGGTATAATATTCCACCGTTTGCAGGGTATGTGCGGTTTCAGACGTAACACCCGCCGCTGCCATGAAGTCCAGAGTGTCGGAAATACGGTTGGCGATCTCGCGGTATTTCTCGGCTTTTTCGTTGTCGGTAAAGCCCAAGGTCCACCCATGAACCTGATGCACGTCGGCATAACCACCGGTCGAAAACGCCCGGATCAGGTTCAGCGTTGCGGCGGCCTGCGTATAGGCGCGCAGCATTTTGCGAGGGTCGGGAATACGCGCTTCGGGCGTGAAATCCAGCTCATTGATAATATCACCGCGGTAGCTTGGCAGCTCCACGCCATCGACCACCTCTGTCGGTGCCGAGCGTGGCTTGGCGAATTGGCCCGCCATACGTCCCAGTTTGATCACCGGCACTTTTGCACCGTGGGTCAGGACGATCGCCATTTGCAGCATGACCTTGAAAGTGTCGCGGATCATGTCGCTGCTGAACTGCTCAAAGCTTTCTGCACAATCACCGCCCTGCAACAAGAACGCGTCGCCCCGACCTGCTGCCGCGAGATGCTTTTTCAGACGCCGTGCTTCACCCGCGAAAACGAGGACCGGATACCGAGACAATTCCGCCTCGACCGCCTGAAGCGCAGCCTGATCAGGATAGTCTGGCATCTGTATTCGCGGTTTGTTGCGCCAGCTTGATTTTGTCCAATCGGTCATCTTATCTCTCCGAGGTAGGCAGCGCGCTGAATTTCGGGCGCTAACAGTTGAACCTGTGGTATACAAAAGCCCAAGCCGGGTGACCAGAACCGAAATTCACCCTATTGACCTTGCTTGCCCCCCGTGAACAAGGTTTTCGTCAGGTTTTGCTGGCCACGAGGCACGCAGATGCTTTGCAGGCTAGTTTGAAAGGAAAGCGATGTCAGCCACCCCTCCGGCCATGCGCATCCCGGTAAATGCAGATAAACCAAAGTTATTTGTCTTCGTTTTGCTCGATAATTTTACCATGCTCAGCTTTGCCTCGGCGGTCGAATGTTTGCGCATTGCCAATCGCATGTCGGGCCGCAAGGCCTATGACTGGCGTCTGGCGGGCGAAGGCGGAAGCTATGTTACCTGCTCGGCAGGGGCGCAATTTACGCTGGACAGCGATCTGGACGAACTCAAGCGCGAGGACACGCTGATCATTTGCAGCGGCATCGACGTACAGTCCGCGACCACCAAAAAGCTGCTGGGCTGGCTGCGCCGCGAAGCCCGAAAAGGCATGATGGTGGGCGGCCTTTGTACCGCTGCATTCACCTTGGCCAAGGCAGGTTTGCTGGACGGCAAAAAAGCGACGATCCACTGGGAAAACCAGGACAGCTTTATGGAGGAATTCGAAGAGGTGAACCTGACCAAGTCGGTGTTTGTCGTCGATGGAAACCGGATGACCACGGCGGGGGGCACGTCATCGATTGATTTGATGCTGAAACTGATCGCGGATGATCTGGGAGAAGACCTTGCCAATGCGGTCGCCGATCAGCTGATTTATTCGTCGATCCGCACCGATCAGGACACGCAGCGCCTGTCGGTGCCAACCCGCATTGGCGTGCGTCACCCAAAGCTAAGCCAAGTGATCCAGATGATGGAGCGCAACATCGAAGACCCGATCAGCCCGTCGACCCTGGCGCGTGATGTAGGCATGTCCACCCGCCAGCTGGAGCGTCTGTTCCGCCGCTATCTAAACCGCAGCCCCAAGCGATATTACATGGAACTGCGCCTGCAAAAAGCGCGCAACCTGCTGATGCAAACCGACATGAGCGTCATCAACGTCGCCCTTGCTTGCGGCTTTGCCTCGCCGTCGCATTTCTCCAAATGCTACCGGGCGCATTATGATACGACGCCCTACCGCGAACGCGGATCGCACGCGGCTAGGTTATCGATCTGACCGGAACAGGCCAAAGGGCCAGATGTCGGCATGTGTCACAAAGAAGGTGACAATTGAGATTGAAGCCACGATCAGCGCCACCATCCAGGGCGACCTGATGGCAACAAAGAAGCGTTTGCCGAATTGCGCAACAAAGGCGTGATCGCTAAAATCATTGCGGGTATCAGACCATTGGCTTCGTGTAGTTTTGTCATCGGGCATGGCAGGCCCCCTTTTGAATGGTGTGCAGACAAGCCCAAGGTCCGGACAGCCCTGTCACAGCGCAATCAAAAGGTGCGGCACAGGTGGAAAACGTGTTCTCTACGGGATTACGGGTAACCTTGGTCACGGCCCGCTACATCATGTAGTAGCCGGAACCTGTGAACGGCATAGGACGCATCCCTGTAACATTCACAGTTTTCGCTTTGCTTAATCCGCGTTCAGCCTCAGAATCGGGCCGATGTGGCATCCGCTATCAAGGATGCCACCTTTTTTCTCTATGACGGAGGCGCGCTGGCGATGCTGTAGATTGCCCCATTGCCGACCGAAATAAACCAGATCGCACCATCGGGGGCTTCCACGATGTCGCGCACGCGGGCGGTCTCGTCGGTCATGATCTGTTGTGCCTCGACCAACGGGTCGCCCTCAAGCCGTGCGATATAGTTGAATTTCAGCGCGCCCACAAAGATATCTCCGCGCCAGTCGGGGAACATCTTGCCGGAATAGACCAACAATCCCGAAGGTGCGATGGATGGATCCCAGTAGAATGCAGGCTGCTCTAGCCCCGATTTGGCCGTGCCTTCGCCAATCTTGCCACCCGAATAATGGCGCCCGTATGAAATCACGGGCCAGCCAAAATTGGCCCCTTTGCGGATGCGGTTAACCTCGTCGCCGCCGCGCGCGCCATGCTCTGACACCCACAGATTCCCGTCCAGATCAAGACCGGCCCCTTGGGGATTGCGATGCCCGAAGGACCAGATTTCGGGAAGGATTCCCTCTTGGCCGATAAACGGATTGTCGCGGGGCACCGATCCGTCGCGGTTGACACGAATGACTGATCCGTTGTGCACGCTGCGGTCTTGCGCGGTCACGTCGTCGCCCCGGTCACCGATGGTCATGAACAACGTACCATCTGCCCCTTCGACCACGCGGCTACCGAAATGACGGCCAGCACTCGACCCTGTAGACATCACGAAAAGATCGCGCAGGTTTTCTAGCGACTGGCTGTCTGCCGACAATTCAGCCGCAGCCAGTGCCGTGCCCGATCCGCCGCGCATCGGTTTGGCATAGGTGAAAAACAGCGTCCGGCTGGTGGCAAAATCGCGGGCCGGCGTGATGTCGAGTAATCCGCCCTGCCCGCTTTCAGCGACCTTTGGCGTGCCTGAAACCTCGTGGCTTGATGCATCTGCAAACCGCAACAGACGCCCGTCAATTTCGGTTACCAAAACAGAAGCGTCCGGCAAAATCGCCATCGCCCAAGGGGTGTCCAGACCCGAGATTTTCTGCTCGATGTTTATTCCTTGGGCAGCAACGGGCGCCGCGCCAAAGCAAAGACCCACCACCACGAATGCCGCTTTGATCATTTGACCTCTCCTAAACCGCTTTAAACTTCAACTGTAGGTAAATTAGGGGCGTTTCATAGGCATTCCATCCCAACATGACCAATCGTGAACACCCGTTAGGACTTTTCTTTTGCAAACGGCCCGCTTAGGCTTTGCTCTGAACATCATGTTCCAACACGGGAGACGACACATGAAGAAAATGCTTATGGCCACAACGGCTGCGGCACTGCTTGCGACGAACGCCTACGCGGACGCGCACTCTAAAGAAGTTAAACTGGGAATTGTATTCGGCTTTACCGGCCCGATTGAATCGCTGACCGGGCCAATGGCGTCCGGCGCTGAAATGGCGATGAAAGAAGTGACCGACAGCGGCCTGCTGATGGGCGGCGCAAAAGTGACGGCACTGCGTGCCGATTCGGGCTGTATTGATAACGCTTTGGCCGTGGCCGGTGCGGAACGCCTGATTGCCGAAGGCATCAACGGGTTGATCGGTGCGGATTGCTCTGGCGTGACGGGCGCTGTTTTGCAAAACGTCGCTATTCCAAACGGCATGGCGATGATTTCTCCGTCAGCGACATCGCCCGGCCTGTCCACAATGGAAGACAACGGCCTGTTCTTCCGCACATCCCCTTCGGATGCGCGCGAAGGTGAAGTCATGGCAGAGATCCTTCAAGAGCGTGGCGTGAAATCAATCGCTTTGACCTATACCAACAACGACTATGGCAAGGGTCTTGCCGATGCGATCCAGACCTCGTTCGAGGCGGTTGGCGGCGAAGTGACAATCGTTGCGGCACACGAAGACGGCAAAGCCGATTATTCGGCTGAAGTCGGCGCACTCGCATCCGCAGGTGGCGATATTCTGGTGGTTGCTGGCTATCTCGACCAAGGTGGTCCCGGCATCATCAACGCGGCATTGGACACAGGCGCGTTCGATACATTCGGTCTGCCCGGCGGCATGATCGGTGACACCCTGCCCGGTCGTATCGGTGATGATCTGAACGGGTCATACGGTCAGATCGCGGGTTCCGAAGGCCAAGGCATCGAAGTCTTCACCAAGATGGCCGAAGACGGTGGGTTTAACGGCACATCGCCTTATACACCAGAATCCTATGATGCAGCGGCTTTGTTCCTGCTCGCCATGCAGGCAGCAGATTCGATGGATCCAGCGGTCTACGGCCCCAAGATCCTTGAAGTGGCCAATGCCCCCGGCGAGAAAATCTATCCCGGTGAGTTGGCTAAGGCGCTTGAACTGATCGCGGCTGGCACAGACATCGACTATGTCGGCGCTTCGGCCGTCGAGCTGATCGGTGCTGGCGAATCCGCAGGGACGTACCGCATGATCGAGGTAAAAGACGGCGTGATCGAAACCATCGGTTTCAAATAAGACGTCTGGCGATACTGTTACAGCAGTCCGGGAAACCGGGCTGCTGTTCGTAAGATACAACCACGCATTCACGACGTGGACACAGGGATATTCATATGATCGTCGTTGACGATGTACACAAACACTTCGGTGGCTTTCATGCTGTCGATGGGGCCAGCCTGACCATTGGTCAAGGTACAATCACCGGATTGATCGGCCCTAATGGCGCTGGAAAAACGACGCTTTTCAATGTGATCGCAGGCGTTCTTAAACCAACGTCGGGCCGTGTCACGATGGATGGCGAAGACATCACAGGCCTGCCGCCTCATGAATTGTTCCACAAAGGCTTGCTGCGGACCTTTCAGATCGCACATGAGTTTTCGTCGATGACCTGCCGCGAGAACCTGATGATGGTTCCGGGCGATCAGGCGGGTGAAACCCTTTGGAATACGTGGTTTGGCCGCAAGCGCATCGCCGATCAGGAACGCGCGCTGCGCGCCAAGGCGGATGAAGTGCTTGAGTTTCTGACGGTCGAGCATCTGGCCGACCAAAAGGCCGGACAAATCTCGGGCGGTCAGAAAAAACTGCTAGAGTTGGGGCGCACCATGATGGTCGACGCCAAGATCGTGTTTCTGGACGAGGTCGGCGCGGGTGTGAACCGCACGCTGCTGAACACCATTGGCGATGCGATCATCCGGCTTAATCAGGAACGCGGCTATACTTTTGTTGTTATCGAACATGACATGGATTTCATCGGGAGGCTTTGTGACCCCGTTATCTGCATGGCCGAAGGTAAAGTGCTGGCCCAAGGCACGCTGCCCGAAATCAAGGCCAACGAACAGGTGATCGAAGCGTATCTGGGCACCGGCCTGAAGAATAAAACCGCATGAGATATGCAGTTGCTGCTTTGGTGATCTGTGCTGCGACGGGCATGCCGCAGATGTCGTCTGCCTGCGCGCAGCTGGCCCCCGACGTGTGGATGTGCGACCGCGGAACCGTGTGGGAAACCGCCGAATGGGATATATTCGGAGACGGCTCAACCCGCTATACGCCCGATTTCATCCTGAATTTCACCCAAGAATGGCCGGGTTTTGAGATCACGGACAGCGTAGCCACCTTGGAAGAGCAGTTTGCCACCTATGCTGAATGGATCGCCGCAGACGGCGGCTCTGCCCCCGAGGTATTGCAGGTCGACAAGATCGTAACACCGCGCGGCCTTACCTTGCGTCATTTGCAATATGACGAGGTCGAAGGCGACCGCACGATGAGCGCCGTGATGCTATCGGAAGTCGGGGCTGCGCGGATCATGGTCTATCTTGATGCCGCTGATACGATGCCCCTTGAGCAGATGGAAAAGATGTCCTTTGACGTGGCAATGATGCTGCGCGACACCTGCGCCGATGCGATAGCTTGCGCACCAGACTATGAACCGCCCGCACGCGGCACCGATTGAAAGAGACTGACATGAGCGACCCATATAGTGACCGGGGCAACAAGGACCTCTCGATTGGCAATCCCAAAGGGCAAGGCACGGCGAAGCCCGTCAAGCAGGGCGGCAAAAGCCATGCGGCCCCCGGCGGGCCGTTCCTGATCGGCGACGCCATGACAGGCGGATACGGCAAAGGGCCTGACATTTTGCATGGCTGTACCATTGCTGTTGAAAAGGGCGAGATTGCCGTGATCGTCGGCCCCAACGGTGCGGGTAAATCCACCGCGATGAAGGCCGTCTTTGGCATGCTTGAAGTGCGTCAGGGCCATGTGCGGCTGGACGGCGAAGACATCACAGCGCTCTCGCCGCAGGCCCGCGTTGCCAAGGGGATGGGTTTTGTGCCCCAGACCTCGAACATTTTCACCTCGATGACGGTCGAGGAAAACCTTGAGATGGGTGCCTTCATCCGCACGGATGATTTCCGCGATACCATGGCGCAGGTTTATGATCTGTTCCCGATCCTCAAGGAAAAGCGCTATCAGGCGGCGGGTGAATTGTCGGGCGGCCAGCGCCAGCAGGTCGCGGTGGGCCGGGCGCTGATGACCCAGCCCAAAGTTTTGATGCTGGATGAACCCACTGCCGGGGTAAGTCCCATCGTGATGGATGAACTGTTCGACCGCATTATCGAGGTGGCGCGCACCGGAATCCCGATCCTGATGGTGGAGCAAAACGCGCGACAAGCGCTTGAAATCGCAGACAAAGGCTATGTTTTGGTGCAAGGGGCGAATGCCTTTACCGGCACGGGCAAGGAATTGCTGAACGATCCCGAAGTCCGCAAATCGTTTCTGGGGGGATAGGATATGCGCTGGCTTTTCCCCGCTGTCTGGGTGGTCTGTGCCGCCCCTGTGCTGGCGCAGGACACTGACACCGACGCCCCCCCTGTGCAGGACATACCGGTAGACAGCCTGACGCTGGACAACGCGCCGTTTCGTCAGGACATCAAGATCGCGTGCAACTTCATCACCGAATGTGTCGAGGACGAACCATGCACCGACGTCGAATTCACACCCGATATCACCGGCAACGCAGGCGGGTTGACGTCTGACGATCTGGTCGTCCAGTCAGAAATGGTGACGGACGCTGAAACCATCGAACTGCTTGGGGTGAAATCGGGCAAGTCGTATTCACTGTCGGGCGGGACGTTTGCCGCGCGGCATTTGCTAAGCATCACCGACAACGGGGCAACCCGCTATACTGTGCACTACGCTGAAGGGCCCTTTGTCATCAGCTATTTAGGGACATGCAACTGATGGATTTATTGAACGCAATCGTCGCGCTTGCGAATTACGTGCTGGTCCCGGGCATCGCCTATGGATCGCAACTGGCATTGGGAGCGCTTGGGGTGACGCTGGTGTACGGTATCTTGCGGTTTTCGAACTTTGCCCATGGCGATACCATGGCGCTTGGCGCAATGTCGGCGGTTCTGATCACGTGGGGGTTTCAATCCATCGGTCTGCATTTATGGGTGTTGCCCACGGCGCTGCTGGCCCTGCCCTTTGCGATCTTGATCACCATCGGCTTGCTGCTGGGGACCGACTGGATGGTCTACCGCTTTTACCGCGAGAAAAAGGCCAAGCCGGTGATCTTTGTGATCGTGTCCTTGGGGGTCACCTTTATCTATAACGGGATCACGCGGTTTATCATCGGTTCGGATGATAAGAACTTTCTGGACGGAGAGAGATTTATCATCTCGGCACGTACTTTCAAATCCATGACCGGCCTCGAGGAGGGGCTGGCAATCAAGACCACCCAAGGGCTGACTGTAATTACCGCGATCATCGTGGTGGCAGTGCTGTTTTGGTTCCTCAACAAGACGCGGTCCGGCAAATCCATGCGCGCCTATTCCGACAACGAGGATCTGGCGCTGCTGTCGGGTATCAACCCCGAGCGGGTCGTGATGATCACATGGATCATCGTCGCCTGCCTGGCAACCACCGCCGGGGTTCTGTACGGGCTAGATAAGTCATTCAAACCCTTCACTTATTTTCAACTGCTGCTGCCGATCTTCGCCTCGGCTATCGTGGGCGGGCTCGGCAACCCTGTGGGGGCAATCGCAGGCGGGTTCGTGATCGCGTTTTCCGAGGTCACCATCACCTATGCGTGGAAAAAGGTTCTGGGGTATATGATGCCAGAAAGCCTCGCACCTGACGGATTGGTGCAGCTTTTATCCACCGACTATAAATTCGCCGTCAGCTTCGTGATCCTGTTGATCGTGTTGCTGTTCAAACCCACGGGTCTTTTCAAGGGGCAATCGGTATGAACGAGACACTTAGAAACACCGGACTGTTTGCCATTATTGCGGCCCTGATCATCTATACCGGATTTGCGCAAAGCTGGAACGCGGCGATGCTGATCATCTCGATGGGGTTGATCTCAAGCATCATGGCGCTCGGGGTAAATCTGCAATGGGGGTTTGCGGGGTTGTTCAACGTTGGGATCATGGGCTTTGTCGCCTTGGGCGGCTTGGCGGCTGTGCTGATCGGGATGCCCCCCACCGAAGGCGGCTGGTCTGCGGGTGGCTGGGGCATCATGGCGGCACTGCTGCTTGGGGCCGGAACCCTGATTGTGACCGTTCAAGTGATGAAGCGGATGACCAAAGGCTGGCTGCGCACTTTGGTTGTTTTAGCATTGCTTGTAGGCGGTTTCTTTCTGTTCCGTGCCATTCTTGATCCGTCTGTTGCTGCGGTCGAAAGCATCAATCCGGCTGGTACCGGATATTTGGGTGGGCTTGGCTTGCCCGTGATCATTGCGTGGCCTGTCGGCGGTCTGTTTGCTGCCGGGGCCGCATGGATTATCGGCAAGACAGCACTTGGGCTTCGGTCGGATTATCTGGCGATTGCGACCCTTGGCATTGCAGAGATTATCATCGCGATCCTCAAGAACGAAGACTGGCTGTCGCGCGGCGTGAAAAACGTGATCGGCATTCCGCGGCCTGTTCCCTACGAGATCGACCTGCAAAACGATCCGGGCTTTGTCGCCCGCGCGTCGGAATTCGGATTCACGCCCGTCGAAGCATCCACGCTTTGGGTCAAGTTTCTGTACATCGTGCTTTTTGCAGCCGTTTTGCTGATCTTGCTGTGGATGAGCCAGCGGGCGCTGAATTCGCCCTGGGGCCGGATGCTGCGCGCCATTCGCGACAACGAGGTCGCCGCCGAAGCGATGGGCAAGGATGTCACGGCGCGGCACTTGCAGGTGTTCATTCTTGGCTCTGCCATTTGCGGGATCGCAGGGGCGATGATGACCACGCTGGACAGCCAGCTGACACCGGGATCATACCAGCCGCTGCGCTTTACTTTTCTGATCTGGGTAATGGTGATTGTTGGCGGGTCGGGCAACAATTTCGGGGCCGTCTTGGGCGGATTTTTGATGTGGTATCTGTGGGTGATGGTTGAACCCATGGGCCTGTGGCTGATGAACCTGATCACCTATAATATGACCGATGGCTACTGGCTGAAGGACCACCTGATCGAATCTGCCGCCCATATGCGGCTGATGACGATGGGGGCTGTGTTGCTTCTGGTGTTGCGGTTCAGTCCGCGCGGGTTGATCCCCGAGAAGTAGATAAAAGAAAGGCCCCCTTCCCAAGTGGGGAGGAGGCCTGCCTTCGGCGAGGATTTTTTCCATTTGGAAGACGGGGTCAGCGCCCCTTGAAGAGACCGCCCAAGATGCCGCGCACGATACGCCGCCCTGTTGTGCCCTTGAGTTCCTTAATCACCACATTGGCAAGTGCGCCACCAAAGCTGTCACCTGATTTCGACGTGCGTTGCGAGGTGGAGCGTGTCACCCCTTTGCCCGCATAGCGACGCGCTGCATTAAATTCGCGCAAGGCCGGGGTGGCCTCTTCGGCCTCGGCTTCTTGTTCGGCTTTGGCTGCGGCCTTTGCCGCGTCGTCGGCACGTTTGGTCAGGATTTCGAACGCGGATTCGCGATCAAGGCGGGTATCGTATTTGCCTGCCATCGGGCTTTGCGCCATCAAAGCGGCGCGCATTGCGGGGGCAATTGGCCCCAGTTGCGAGGATGGCGGCCGGATCAGCGTCCGTTCGACCACGCCGGGCACGCCTTTTTTCTGCAACATCGAGGTCACAGCCTCGCCGACGCCGACTTCGCGGATGGCTTCTTCGGTGTCGAAACGCGGGTTCTCGCGGTAGGTTTGTGCCGCCATGCGCAGTTCCTTGCGGTCTTTCGCAGTGAACGCGCGCAGGGCGTGCTGGATGCGGTTCCCTAGCTGGCCAAGAATATCTTCGGGCACGTCAGCGGGATTTTGGGTGATGAAATAAACGCCGACGCCTTTTGATCGGATCAGGCGCGCGACCTGTTCCACCTTGTCGACCAGTGCTTTGGGCGCGTCGTCAAACAGAAGATGGGCTTCGTCGAAAAAGAACACGAGCTTTGGTTTTTCGGGGTCGCCGACCTCGGGCAGTTCTTCGAAAAGTTCCGATAGAAGCCACAGCAAGAAGGTCGCGTAAAGCTTGGGCGAGCTCATCAATTTGTCGGCCGCCAGAATGTTGATGAAACCGCGCCCGTCGGTGTCTATGCGCATGATGTCGGACAGTTGCAGCGCTGGTTCGCCGAACAGATCCGCCGCCCCTTGGTTTTCCAGCACCAGCAAACGGCGCTGGATTGTCCCGACGGACGCCGACGATACATTGCCGTAACGCAGCGCAAGTGTTGAGGCATTTTCACCGATCCAGACCAGCAGCGATTGCAAATCCTTGAGGTCCAAAAGCGGCAACCCGTCTTCGTCAGCGACGCGGAAGGCGATGTTCAAAATGCCCTCTTGCGCCTCGCTAAGCCCCAGAAGCTGCGCCAGCAAAAGTGGACCCATCTCAGAGACGGTGGTGCGCACGGGGTGGCCCTGCTCTCCGAACATGTCCCAAAACGCTACGGGAAAGGCGGCATATGAAAAGTCGCTAAAGCCGATCGTCGCGGCGCGATCCATAAAGGGCCCGTGCAGTTTGTGTGTGTCCGACCCGGCATTGGCAAGGCCGGATAAATCGCCTTTGACGTCCGACAAGAACACCGGCACGCCCTGTGCCGAGAACCCTTCCGCAAGGATCTGGAGCGTGACGGTTTTGCCTGTCCCCGTTGCGCCTGCGATCAAACCGTGGCGGTTGGCATAGCCGATGTTCAGAAACTGCTGCGTGGCATAGTCTTGGCCACCGCCGCCAATAAAGATATCATTCGTCACGTATTATCATCCTTTCAGGCCGCGCCGCTGCGGGCAAAGTGCCGGTAAAGCATACAAACTTAACCTTTGGGCACCATAGTGAAATTGTCCCGGATCTGCATGTCCTTTTGGTCCGTGGGCGCTTCCTCCCTGTCAGACTGGCCGTGCCTTCGGGTACGGCCTTTTTTTTGCTGCAACGCGGCGCAAGTGTCGAGCTTCGCACGCATTTTTTCTATTGACCGATACCGCCCCCTTTCGTATTGTTCCCCCAATAAGTCGGCCAAGTCCGACGGGGAGAGACGAAGAACAGGGAAAAGGGCGCTTTGCGTCCTTTTTTCTTTTTACGGGGGCAGGCATTGCTGGAATAAGCAAGAAACTGCCTGACGGGATGCCAAACCTGTCGCATCTTGCCTGACAATCGTTCTATGCCATGGTAACTGATACCAAATTTAACAGATTTGGACCGAGCATGAACAAGTTTTTGAACATTCTTCCTCTATGTGCGGCATTGGCATTGTCCCTGCCGATGGCGTCTTTCGCGCAAACAGCGACGACTGAAACGCCAGCAGCACCAACAGATTCCGCAGCACCAGCCCAAGAGGCCGCGCCAAAGGCCAGCGATATCGAAGCGCAGCTCAGCATGGGCGACGAGAGTGAAGCCAACACCGAATTTGGCCAGCCCTATACGAAAGAAGTAGTAGGTGCGTGGGAAATGCGCTGCATCAAGACCGAAGAAGGCACGGACCCTTGCCAGATGTATCAGCTGATGGATGACGGCCAGGGTGTGCCGGTTGCCGAATTCTCGCTGTTCCGTTTGCCCGCCGGTGGCAAGGCCGAAGCTGGTGCGACCGTTGTTGTCCCGCTTGAGACCGCCCTGCCCGCGCAATTGAACATCAGCGTCGATGGCGCCAAGGCGCGCCGCTATCCTTACGCGTTTTGTAACCCGGTAGGATGTTACGTGCGGATGGGTTTGACCTCGGAAGATGTCGCCGCGCTCAAGCGTGGCAAAGAAGCGGTGCTGACCATCGTGCCAGCCCTTGCACCTGATCAAAAAGTCGAGTTGGTGTTGTCGCTGGACGGATTTACCGCCGGGTTCGACAAGTCTTCGGTCGTTGATCAATAATCACTGATTGATCGCGATTAAGCGGGGGCCGTCTTGGAAACAAGGCGGCCTTTAGCGTTTCAGACCGCGCGAACTGCGATCACGGCGTTCATGCCGCCAAAGGCAAACGCGTTCGACAGGGCAACCGTGACCTTGGCATCGCGCGCCTCGTTGGGGACCACGTCAAGCGCGCATTCAGGATCCGGTTCCTGATACCCGATGGTGGGTGCGATGACCCCGTCGCGCAGCGCCATGATGCAGGCCAAAAGTTCGACCGCCCCTGTCCCGCCAATCAGATGCCCGTGCATGGATTTGGTCGAGCTGATCATCAGCCGGTCCGCATGGGGGCCGAACACATCGGCCACGGCGGCACATTCGGTTTTGTCATTGGCGGCCGTGCCCGTGCCATGCGCATTGATATAACCGACCTGATCGGCATTGATCCGGGCATCAGCCAAAGCCCCCGCCATGGCGCGCGCGGCACCGGACTTGGACGGGGTTACAATGTCGCCCGCATCAGAAGTCATGGCAAATCCCACGACTTCGCACAGGATTTCCGCCCCACGTGCACGCGCGTGATCGTAGTCCTCGAACACGAAAATGCCCGCACCCTCGCCCTGAACCATTCCGTTGCGGTTGGCCGAGAACGGGCGGCAGGCGTCGCGGCTCATCACGCGCAGACCCTCCCACGCTTTCACGCCGCCAAAACACAGCATCGATTCCGATCCACCTGTCACCATCGCAGGTGCCATCCCAGAGCGCACCATGGCAAAGGCCTGTGCCATCGCGTGATTTGACGACGCGCAGGCGGTCGAGACGGTAAAAGACGGCCCCTTGAGGTTATATTCCATGCTGACGTGACTGGCGGCGGCATTGTTCATCAGCTTGGGCACCACAAAGGGATGCACGCGGTTTTTGCCCTCTTCATAGACGGCGCGGTAATTGTCATCCCATGTGCTGACACCGCCGCCCGCTGTGCCCAGCACGACACCGGATTTGGCGGATAATTCGCCTGAAAAGACCAGACCGGATTGTGCAATCGCCTCTGCGGCGGCGGCAAGGGTGAATTGCGTGAACCGGTCATATAACGAAAGCTGCTGGCGGTTGTATTGTCCTTCGGGGGGGAAATCATGCACCTGTCCGCCGATCTGGATCGACAGCCGCTCCACATCCCGGAACTTGAGCGGGCCAATGCCGCAAACGCCTTCACGCATGGCGGCCAGCGTGTCAGGCACATTCAGGCCAAGTGCGTTGATCGTGCCCGCGCCGGTGATGACCACACGTTTCAAGATCTAACCCTGCTCGGCTTTCAGCCGTTCTATGCCCGCCACGATGCTGGCCACGCTGGAGATATCGAAATCGGACGCATCGGGTTGGTTCGCGTTAAACGGCACCGAGATATCAAACGTTTCCTCGATGGCGAATATGCTTTCGACGATGCCCATGCTGTCGATCCCCAGATCCTCAAGCCTGCTAGTCATCGACACATCCGCAGGTTCAAGCACGGCCTGATCGGCAAGTATGGCGATGACCTGATCCTGGACGTTCATCTTCGATCTCCTTACGGCTGGCGGTGATCCGGTTTAATCGTCTGACGCGGGTGGGGACAGTTCTTTTTTCAACAAGGTGAAATCACGGATCAAACGCGGCAGACGCCGCAGCGCTTTGTAGCTGTCGATCTGTTTGCTCATCTCGGTTGCGGGATAGCCCAGCAAGGACCGCCCTGCCGGCGCATTCGACATGATCTTGGTCCCGCCGCCCGCAATCACGCCGTCGCCCACAAAAATGTTGTCGCTGACACCACATTGCCCGCCCAGCACCACGTTATTGCCGATGGTCGCAGAGCCCGCGATGCCCACCTGCCCGCAGATCAGGCAGTTGATCCCGATCACCACGTTATGGCCCAAATGGACCTGATTATCCAACTTGGTCCCGTCGCCGATCACGGTGTTGCGGATGGTGCCGCTGTCGATGGTGCAATTCATCCCACATTCCACGTCATTGCCAATGGTCACACTGCCAAGGCTGTGGATACGCGCCCATTGTTGCGCTTTTGTGTCGCCACGGTCGCCCAGCGTTTTGCGGGTTTGTTCAACCGTACTGGGTTCTGGGGTCACAAAGGAAAACCCATCGCCGCCGATGCGCGCACCGGGTTGTGCGATGAAATCATCCCCGATCTGCACCCGAGCGCCAATGCTGACGTGATCGCGCAGGTACGCATTCTTTCCCAAACGCGCATCCTGGCCGATATGACACTGTGGCCCGATGATGCTGCCTGCCCCAATCGACGCACCTGCCGCGATGATCGTGAGCGGCCCGACCGACACATCGTCGCCCAAGACCGCAGTCGGATCGATGATCGCAGAGGGGTGAATACCCGGTCCGAACCCCTGCCCCGGATCCATCATCCGGGTCAGGCCCGACATGGCATAGCGCGGGCGATTGGGCAGAATGGCGGCCTTCAGTCCAAGTGCTTGCCAATCCGCATCGGGCCAAAGCATCGCAGCTTGTGCCTGACCGTCGCCCAAAGCGCCTGCGTATTTCGGGCTCATCGCGAGGGCCAGATCACTTGGCCCTGCATGCGCAGGTTCGGCCAGCTTGTCGATCTTAAATGCCGTATCTCCGACGGCCGTGGCCCCCAGTGATGCTGCAATCTCTTGAATACTGTAGCCCATGGTCATTTCCCCTTGTCGGGGACGGGTTACCCCTGAACAGCGCCCAATGCTACCCCTGCCTTGCTCAGCGCATCCCAGATTTTCGCGTCCCGCCCATAGATATCGTCGCGGTATTGGGTGTGGCCACGCGGTGTTGTGAAAGCGGTCCGGTAGATGATGTGCACGGGCAATTCGACATCCAGATGGACAAAGGTTTCGCGTCCCGTGGCCAGTTGCGCCTTGAAGAACCCTACCGGATCAGAGGTTTGGGCCGCCAGCAATGTATAGGCGAAATCAAACGGATCGGCCAAGCGCACACAACCGTGGCTGAAGGCACGTACATCACGGGCAAACAGGCTTTTGGAGGGGGTATCGTGCAGGTAGATGTTGTATTTGTTGGGGAAGATGAACTTGACCAAGCCTAGCGCGTTGCTTGCACTGGGGCGTTGGCGCATCCCAAAAGGGAACGTGCGCGCGGTGTAGCGGCTAAAATTTACCGACCCACGGTTAACGATACGGCCACTTCCGTCAATCACGTCGATATGGCCCACGGCGCCCGCGTTGCGCTGCAAGGCTGGCAGGTATTCCTTGGTGACAATCGACCGTGGCACCGTCCATGTGGGGTTGATGACGATATATTCCATCGTATCGGAAAATTCGGGGGTGTAGCGGCCGTCTTCTCTTGCCCCCACAACCGAACGTGTCTCGAATGTGACGCGCCCATCGTCGATGATCGCGGCGGTAAAGGCAGGGATATTGACCAGAACGTGACGCGCGCCGCGTTCTTTGTTCAACCAGCGCTCGCGCTCCATCGCGACGATGACAGATTTCAGTCGTGTCTCGACGCTTTTGTTGATCTCTGACATGGTGCCGGCACCGGCAACGCCGTCGCCGTTCAGGCCGTGATCAACCTGAAACTCACGCACCGCTTCTTGCATTGCCTTGTCATAGGTCATCGCATTCGACCGTTTAAGGTAGCCCATCGCGATCAGACGATTGCGCAGGGCGACCACAAGATTGCCTTGCGCACCGGGCTTAAGCGAAGAGGTCGGCACACTCGCCCCCCATCCGCCCTTTGCCATCAGCTTTTCCATCGCCAGTTTTTCGCGCATCAGCGCGTTATATTCCATTGTCCGCGGGCGCAGATTGCGCAGGAACGGCATCGGGTCAGCCTTGGTGAAATCGGCCAGATAGCCCTTACGGTCGCGGTACGGCACCTCGCGCACCATCGAGCTGTCAATCCGCGACGGGATCAGAACGCCGGTCTGCAAGTCGCGGGCATATTGCAAAAAAACCTTGGTCATTTCGACCTCGGCCAATCCACGGTCGCGCGGTGTCTTGGCGTTTTTTAACGTTTCCATCAGCCCCGAAGGATCATAGCGCGCAACCGGCAAGCCGTGAGCGTCCGCCGACGCGATGGCGGCCATCAACGCCGCACGCCGCGCGCGGTGGGTATCAGACCCTTCGGTCCAGACGGGCTCATAATCATGGGTCCGGTAGTAGGCGGCAATGTCTTCGTCGCGCGAAGCGGCTTCGGCGACGGCCTGTTTGAATGCGGTGACCTGCGCAAATACAGGTGCGGGTACCGTGAAAAGGACAACCGCCGTTGCGGCCGCACCCAGAAAGGCGGCGATCCCGCTTGTGGCGCGTGGCGTGTGGCTTACGTCTTTCATGTTCGATTCCCCCAAAGCGTAAATACTGTTTGTTCAAGTAACGCCTGAACACACCAAATTTTGTCCAATAACATTCTATGTGAGGTCGAAACAAAGCTGAAAATGGTGCGATTTCGCTACGCCCCTGTGGCAATAATGACCACCCCAACAACCTTTGCGCAAATTTTCGCCTAAAATTCTTGATAGATGGAACCTTCTGGATTCAGCACTTGGTTAAAGAATCGCTCTATGCCATATAAACGTTGCATCTGGGGATAGATGAGAATTTCCGTGTAACATCATGGAAGATCAGGCATAATACGGGACAATAGACACATGGATGGTACAAGTTCTTCGGGCATGACCCGCCGCGCGCTTCTGGGGGCTTTCGCAGCGACAACGGTAGCCGCCGCTCCGACTTTTGCAAATGCAGCGGGTTTTCTGCGCGGTGCAGGCGATATTCGCCGCATCCGGATGTATTCGGGCCGCACCGGTGAACGTCTTGACATGATTTATTGGATCGAAGGCAATTATATCAAGGATGCCATCAGCGAGGTGAACCATTTCATGCGCGATTGGCGCACGGATGGTGTGAAATCTATGGACCTGCGCACAATTGATATCATGGCGGCGTCCCATAACCTTCTTGATGTGCACGAGCCTTATATGTTGCTGTCCGGGTATCGCAGCCCACAGACCAATGCGATGCTCCGCTCGCGGTCCCGCGGCGTTGCAAAAAACTCCCTTCACATGCGCGGTCAAGCAGCCGACTTGCGACTTTCATCCCGTTCCGTCAACCAGATGGCGAAAGCCGCGATTGCCTGTCAGGGTGGCGGTGTAGGTCGCTATTCGGGATCGAACTTTGTCCATATGGACTGTGGAGTTGTTCGTAACTGGGGCGGTTGATCCACGACTACCGCTTAAAGCCTTAACAACTAGTAAATGTATTCTTGTCAATTCTGGTCATCCCTCTGAGGGCCGGAAGGTTAAATCCCGTTGACTGCTCGAATAAGTTCTATTTTGCCATGGCAGGTAACAGAACGGATCGTTGCCTTCCTTTGCAGAGTGATTTGAGCCTGCCCGATCAGTTTTTTGAATTAACCAAAGTTAAAACAAATCGAGCAGACTATCTTGCTATCGTTGGATTTCGTTCAGCGTGACAAGATATGTGAAACCATAGCTGATATCTTCAATCTTCGGCCCGGTTACCAATGTGCGCAGCTCGAACGAAGTGGCGTCATGCTGACCCGGCCCCGGAAATATCATATCTTGCGTGCGACCTGTCGAATGACCTTTGTCTAGCAGTGCAAGCGCCCTGTCCTTTTCATTATTGCTGTCGTTAGTCAGCAAATTGATCGGTCCGAAAAGTGCTGTGAACTTGGGTTGGCTGCGCGTCGCATAGACCAGCTCGCCCACGTTTAAATAAAGTTTGACCCGACCAGGCCATTGTAATTCCCAGGTCTGCATCGAAAACGCCCCGTCCAATCCTGTGGAGTATGTCCGCCAGCCGCCGGGTTCACCTGCTGCGATATCTTTTGCGGGTTCCGTCGTGATCCCCTGCCATTGAAAACCACCAAGATGGCGTAACTTCCACTGCGTGTTATTCGCCACAGCGACAACAACATTTGTCGCCTCACTGGCAAATCCGTCCCACAACCGATCCGCCAATCGTTCCGCCTGATCAATTGCCTGATTAACATCGACAGATACACTTACACCTTTGGCCATCTATATTCTCCTTAAAAAAGCGCTCAAAGCTTCGATTGAAATTCAAGGCAATACGGAAAAAAATTTACAAAATACAAAATCTTATCGGGTGATGAAGCATCTGGTTTAGGGATCGTCATATAAAAAAACGCTAAACACGAGCGGCCACATCAGGCTGATATTTCCTTTTCAACTTGCCTTGCGCGTTATTCTGCTTTGTTTACTTGTTAATTCAAGTGTTTTTTGACCATCAGCTTTCACCAGCCCGTCGGAAACCAAGCGAGGGTGATCATTGCCAAAACCAAATAGCGAGCCCCTTTGCCGATCGTTACAATCAACACGAAGGACCATAATGGTTCGCGCAATACCCCTGCCATGATCGTTAAAGCATCTCCAATGACCGGGAGCCAACTCGCAAGCAACGACCACCGCCCATAGCGGCGATACCAGGATTCCGCTCGCGCCAATTGACTGTCATTCGCCGGAAACCACCGTTTGTGTTTGAAACGCAGTGCAACCCGCCCCAAGTACCAATTCACGACAGACCCCAGGACGTTGCCCGCTGTTGCGACGACCAACAAGCCGACAACTGAATATTGATTGTTTAACAGAAGTGCTACCAACAACGCCTCGGATTGCATTGGAAGAAAAGTCGCTGCAATAAACGCGGCCGAGAATAGACCAAAATAAGCAATCATTCATTCGCCCTTACATTTAAAACGATTGCAACGCGTCGGAATATCCTTGGTCCTTCGATGGCTCTATCCGTGTCAAACCTATTTGCGAAGACACCCCTGCGATATGGGACAAAAAGGCGCTCATAGGGTCACAGTGTCGCGACCGCTTAGCTGTGCATAAAAAAAGGGTCGCAGTTTCCTGCAACCCTTTTGCGTGATGAAGCCAGGAAGCTTAACCAACCAGTTCAAGACCCGAAAAGAAATACGCGATCTCGATGGCGGCAGTTTCTGGCGCGTCCGACCCGTGAACCGAATTTTCGCCAACGGATTCAGCGAAATCTGCGCGGATTGTACCGGGTGCTGCGTCGCTTGGGTTGGTGGCACCCATAACTTCGCGGTTTTTCGCGATGGCGTTTTCGCCTTCCAGAACCTGCGCAACGATTGGCGCGGATGCCATGAATTCGCACAGTTCGTCATAGAAAGGGCGTTCGGCGTGCACTTTGTAAAACTCGCCAGCTTGGGCTTTGGACAGGTGAATACGCTTGCTTGCAACGATGCGCAGGCCTGCGTCTTCGAATTTCTTGGCGATTGCACCGGTCAGGTTGCGGCGTGTTGCGTCTGGTTTGATGATCGAGAATGTGCGCTCAAGGGCCATGATAGCTCTCCTAAAGGGGTTAATTTGGCCGCTCCCTAACATGGTGCCTGCGCGGTGAAAAGGCGTGATTGACGCGGGGCCAGACATGGTCCACACCGCGCCCATGTTACGCATTTCAGAAATCAACTATTCCGTCGAAGGCCGCCCCCTGTTTGAGGAGGCCAGCGCCGTCATCCCCGAAGGTCACAAAGTGGGCCTTGTCGGGCGCAATGGCGCGGGCAAAACCACGCTGTTCCGCATTATCCGCGGCGAACTTGGTCTGGATGCCGGCGATATTTCCTTGCCGTCGCGCGCCAAGATTGGCGGCGTCGCCCAAGAGGTGCCATCGTCGGACGTGTCGTTGATCGACACAGTGCTGGCCGCAGATACCGAACGCGCCGCGCTGATGGCCGAAGCCGAGACCACCAAAGACCCCGCGCGCATTGCCGAAGTACAAACCCGGCTGGCCGATATTGACGCTTGGTCTGCCGAAGGTCGTGCTGCCGCGATCCTCAAGGGGCTTGGATTTGACGACCACGACCAGCAACAGCCCTGTTCGGCCTATTCGGGCGGCTGGCGGATGCGCGTCGCACTGGCGGGCGTATTGTTTGCCGAGCCTGACGTGCTGTTGTTGGACGAGCCGACCAACTACCTTGACCTTGAAGGTGCGCTTTGGCTGGAAAACTATCTGGCCAAATATCCCCACACGGTGATCATCATCAGCCACGACCGTGGCCTGCTGAACCGCGCGGTGGGCGGTATCTTGCATCTCGAGGACCGCAAGCTGACCTATTACCAAGGCAACTACGACCAGTTTGCAAAAATGCGCGCCGAAAAACGGGCGCAATTGTCAGCCGCCGCCAAAAAACAGCAGGCGCATAAGGCGCATATGCAGGCTTTCGTCGATCGCTTTAAGGCCAAAGCATCCAAGGCCAAGCAAGCCCAATCGCGGATGAAAGCCATCGAAAAGATGGTGACGATCACCCCGCCCGAAGAAGCCGCGCGCAAGGTCTTTACCTTTCCGCAACCAGACGAGCTGTCGCCGCCGATCATCAGCATCGAGGGCGGATCGACCGGCTATACCGAAGGGGTGCCGGTGCTGTCGCGCCTGAACCTGCGCATCGACCAGGACGACCGCATCGCACTTTTGGGCCGGAACGGTCAGGGTAAATCCACCCTGTCAAAATTGCTGTCCAACCGTCTGGTGTTGTTTGAAGGCAAGGCCGTCAATTCCAGCAAGCTGCGCATCGGCTTTTTCGCGCAGCATCAGGTGGACGAGCTGATCATCAACGAAACGCCTTTGCAGCATATGATCACCGCCCGCCCCGGCGTCATGCAGTCAAAACTGCGCGCGCAACTGGCGGGCTTTGGCCTTGGCCCCGATCAGGCCGACACCGAGGTGGGCCGCCTGTCCGGTGGTCAAAAGGCGCGTCTGTCGCTGCTGCTGGCGACGCTTGATGCGCCGCATCTGCTGATTTTGGACGAGCCGACAAACCACCTTGATATCGAATCCCGCGAGGCGCTGGTCGAGGCCTTGACCCGCTATTCCGGCGCTGTGATCCTTGTCAGCCACGACATGCATCTGCTGTCGATGGTGGCCGACCGGCTTTGGCTGGTCAGCGATGGCACGGTCAAACCCTACGAGGACGATCTCGAGGCCTATCGCAAGATGCTGCTCACGGTCGAAAAGCCCGTCAGCAAAAATGCCAAGCCAGTCAAAGAAGCGCCCAAGCCCAAACGCGCCAGCCGCGAAGACATCATTGCCCTGCGCGCCGAGGTCCGCACCGCAGAGGCCCGCGTGACCAAGATCAACGACATGCGCGACAAGCTGGCCAAGAAACTTGCCGACCCTGCCCTTTACGAAAAGGAAAAAGTAGGCGAGCTTGAGGTATGGAACAAGAAATACGCCGAAGTCATGGCCGCTTTGGAGCGTGCTGAATCGATTTGGATGGCCGCATTGGAAAAGCTCGAAACCGCGTCTGCCTGACATTAACTTACGTCCAAAGCCATTTTCGCCTCGCTTCTCTGGCTTATAAATATCCTCGGGGAAGGTGCTATAGCACCATTTTTCAAGTAAAATGGGTGGGGGCTGGCCCCCGGTTAAAACAGATGATGACACTCGACTTAGCATTTATGATCACGGCCTTCGCGACAATGATCGTCATTATCGATCCCTTCGCGATTGGCCCGATGTTTCTGGCGCTTACCCCTGGTATGTCACCGGCACAACGGCGCCGCGTGGCGTGGCGTGGTGTCGTAATCGCCGGCCTGATCTTGCTGGTTTTTGCGGCCTTTGGCGAGGCTGTGCTTGGCTTTATCGGGATTTCAATGCCTGCGTTTCGCGTGGCAGGCGGGATATTGCTGTTCCTGACAGCGCTTGAAATGCTGTTCGACCGCAGGACCAAGCGGCGCGAACAAAACACCACTGATCCGAACTATAACCCCGATGACCATGACCATGACGATCCGTCGGTTTTTCCGCTGGCGATCCCCCTGATTGCCGGTCCCGGCTCAATCGCATCGGTGATCTTGCTGACGGGTGAAAAGCCTGGCGTCGAAGGGTTTGTGACCGTTATGGGCATTACCTTTGCAGTGCTGATCCTGATGGGTCTGACGATGCAAGCCAGCGGTTACCTAGAGCGCGCTTTGGGCAAGGTCGGGATCAATGTGATCACGCGGCTTTTGGGCATGCTCTTGGCGGCGCTTTCTGTGCAATTCGTCCTTGATGGGCTCAGCGCGTTCGGTTTTGGCCCCGGTGCAGGCTGACAAACGGCCCTTAAGCCCCCATATTGATTCCCATGATAAAGGGAGTTGCCCATGCCGGAGTTTGAAACAGGTCGATTGATCTATCTTGTCGTGTTGCTGGCCATGGTTGCGGGGTGGTTTTTCATGCAGGGACGCGGGGAAGGCTTTAACAAAACCCTTCAACAAGCCGCCGTTTGGGGGATGATATTCGTCGGCGTCGCCGCTGGCTTTGGCTTGTGGGGCGACTTCAGCCGCAACTCCAGTGCCCCGCAGCAAAGCTATGAGGCAGGTATCGGCAGCGTCACGATCCCGCGCGCGCGCGACGGTCACTACTACCTCACAGCGATGATCAATGGGTCGTCTGTCCGCTTTGTCGTCGATACCGGGGCGACAGACATGGTGCTGACCCGCGAAGATGCGCAGCGCATCGGGTTGGCACCGGATACGTTGAACTATCTGGGCCGCGCAAACACCGCCAACGGAGAAGTCCGTACCGCCTTTGTGCGGCTGAACGAGGTGCAATTGGGACAAGTCCGGGATTTCGATGTGCCAGCCGTGGTCAATGACGGGCAGATGCAGCAATCGCTTTTGGGCATGGGCTATTTACAACGGTGGGGCCGGATCGAGATTGCCAACAATCAGCTTGTGTTGACCCGGTAGAAACCCAAGCAGCCTGCCAAGCCCATCAGGTTTCTGCCTTTTTCTCCCAACGGCCGCTTTCCTCTGACCAGTATTGCGCCGATGCGCCGGCGGATTTAAGCGCCTTCCACTGCCCGCGCGCCGTGTTCAAGGCGATCTCGTCATTGCCGTCAAACAGGATGCAAACGCGATCAAGCGTGCCGACTTCCGTCGCTGACACCTCGGCTCCGTGGATAGAGAAAACGCAGGTCGCCCCATTGGCCGCATCCCCCTTGGTGGTAAGCAAAATCGGCTGATCCGCGTCATGAGGCCCGCCCGCCAGCCCATGTGGCAAAAACCCGTCATCGGGCCCTTGCCACAAAGCACTGTCGATCTGGGCAAGGGCGGCCGCATCCGTGCCGCGTACCGCCACGCGCCACCCCGCCCCTTGCGCTTTGCCCAACAGCATGATCAGCGTCTCGGCCAAGGGCCGCTGCGTCAGATGATAGAAATAGGCAGCGCCCATGTTCTATTCGCCCTCAAAGTTGTCCGAAATCAACCGGTTTAGGGCGGCAACGCCCCAGCCTGTCGCACCTGTCGGTGCCAATGCCGTCTCGCTCTTGACAGATGCAACACCGGCGATGTCCAGATGGATCCAAGGGGTTTCATCCTTGACGAAACGGCCCAGAAACTGTGCCGCCGTCACGGCCCCGCCCATCCGACCCCCGATGTTTTTCATATCTGCGATACGGCTTTTAAGCAGGTCGTCATATCCCTTGCCCATGGGCATGCGCCATGCGCCCTCGTTCTCGGCCTCGGCTGCTTTCAAAAATGCGTTGCACAGCGGGTCATTGTTGGAAAACACACCGGCATTTTCAGCGCCAAGGCTGACGACGATGGCCCCCGTCAAGGTGGCCAGATCGATCATGCCCGCAGGCTTGAACCGTTCCTGCGCATACCACATCACGTCGCACAGCACCAAACGGCCCTCGGCGTCGGTGTTGATCACCTCGACGGTGTCGCCTTTCATCGTTTTGATCACATCGCCGGGGCGCGTGGCATTGCCCGATGGCATGTTTTCAACGATGCCCACCAGCCCCACAACATTGGCCTTTGCCTTGCGCAGGGCAAGGCTGCGCATGACGCCCGCAACGACACCCGCGCCGCCCATGTCCATGGTCATATCTTCCATGCCCGCGCCGGGTTTGAGGCTGATCCCGCCAGTATCAAACACCACACCTTTACCGACCAACGCCAGCGGTGCCGCGTCTTTTTCACCACCGTTCCAAGTCATCACAACCACATAGGACGGGCTGTCCGATCCCTGCCCTACAGATAACAACGTGCGCATCCCAAGCGTTTCAAGCTGCGCCTCGTCCAGCACCTCGACGTCAAGTCCGATGCTTTTCATCTCGCTCAGACGGTTGGCAAATTCCGTTGTGGTCAGCACATTGGCAGGCTCGTTCGTCAGATCGCGCGTCATGAATGCGCCCTCTGCGATGGCTAGCAAAGGGGCTGCGGCGGCTTTCAGATCGTCCGGCGCAGAGGACATGACCGTGACGGCCCCCTTGCGCGGCTTGCCGTTGCTTTTGTTATCCTCGAAGGTGTAATCGCGCATCGCCAGACCAAAGCACAGCTCAGCCGCTTTGCGCAGACCGCCCGTCAGCACCATCACATCAGCGGTGCCGCGCCGTTTGGCAAGGTTTGCACCGGCCTTGCGCAGGTCATGGACGCCAGCGTTATTGGCCAGTTGCACCACATCAACGGCTTCGGCGGCCATGCCTGTGGGGTAGCCCATGCTTAGGACATCGCCGGGCTTGAGGTCGGTGAATTGGGTGCTTTGCACCAACCGCTCCAGCGCGCCCTTGGTCAGCTTGTTGATGCGCCGCGCACCCGGGTTCATCTTGCCTTCCGCATCGATCATTACGGCGACGCGGCCCACATGGTCGGCGATCTTGTCGATGTCGGTTTCGGCAAAGCTCATTGAGGTCAAAGCGGTCATGTCGGGCGTCCCTTTTCATAAGAATTGCCCCAAGACCTAGCGCGCAGATGCGCGTAAGGCCAGATAGCAGTTTTCGTGGGCGCTATTTTGCTTTATCATTTCAGAAAATTGACCGTTTAAACACCCAAGGGATGCAGATTGGCCAAGTTCGACCGCTATATGTTGTCCCAGTTTTTGATCCTGTTCAGTTTCTTTGCACTGATTTTGGTGGCCATTTTCTGGATCAACCGCGCCGTTGTGCTGTTTGACCGTCTGATCGGGGACGGCCAGACCGCGTTGGTGTTTCTTGAATTCACCGTTCTAGGCCTGCCCAAGCTGATCACCACGGTTTTCCCCATAGCGGCATTTGCGGGCGCCGTTTACGTGATCAACCGCATGACCAGCGAATCCGAATTGACCGTGTTGCAGGCCACGGGTGCGGGCCCATGGCGACTGGCCCGGTCCGTGTTCGTGTACGGTTTATGTGTTGCGCTGATGATGTCGATCCTGACCCATTTTCTGGTGCCCATGGCCAAAGCGCAGCTGAACCAGCGCGAGGCCGAAATTTCGCAAAACGTATCGGCCCGCCTGTTGACCGAAGGCGAATTCCTGCATCCCACCTCAAAGGTTACGTTTTATACGCGGTTGATCGGTGCCGATGGGGTCTTGCGCGATGTCTTCCTGTCCGACCGGCGCAACACCAACGAAGGGCTGATCTATACGGCCTCCGAGGCGTATCTGGTGCGCAACGGCGAGGGCACGACCTTGATCATGGTGGACGGTCTGGCGCAGCGTCTGTCAGTTGAGGGCAAGCAGCTTTCCACGGCAAAATTCAGGGACTTTTCGTTCGATATTTCCGCTTTGGTCAGCAACAAAACCGAGGAATATATCTCGATCGACAGCATGGTCACCCCTGGTCTGATGACAGATTGGGCCGCCCTAGGCGAACAGGCCTCAGCCAGTCGCGGAATGATCGCGGAAGAGCTTCATGCGCGGTTCGAAGCCCCTTTGTTTTGCATTGTCGCCGCGATGATCGGCTACGCGACCCTGATTTTGGGCGGGTTTTCCAGATTTGGCGTCTGGCGCGAAATCGTGATCGCCTTTGGTCTTTTGATTGCCATCGACGGGATCAGCGGCGCGCTGGTGGATGTCGTGCGCAACGATGCAAGCCGGTGGCCCTTGATGTATCTGCCCAGCCTGATCGGTGCGATTTTGGTGGCGGGCATGATCTGGCAAACCGCCAATCCGGGATGGTCCCGCCGGTTTAAGCCACGAAAGGCTGTGGCATGATCCTGCATCTTTACTTTGCGCGGCGCTTTTTGGTCGGATTGGTTGCGATCACGGCTGTGCTGTTTGCGCTGATCGTGCTGGTCGACACTGTCGATCAGGCGCGCAGATTTGGCAGCTATGATATCGGGTGGCAGCGCATTCTGGGGCTGACCATGCTCAAGGCGCCCGAGACGATGAACCTTATTTTGCCTTTGATCATGATACTGGCAACCGTGGTCCTGTTTTTGTCGCTGGCACGCTCGTCCGAACTGGTGGTCACGCGCGCGGCGGGCCGCTCCGCCTTAAGTGCGTTGCAAGCACCGGTCTGGGTCGCGTTCATTGTGGGCATCATGGCGGTGGGCATGTTGAACCCGATCGTTGCTGCAACCAGCAAACGGTATGTGCAAGTGTCCGAAAACATCCGGGCGGGCGGTGCATCTGCCCTGTCGATCAGCAACGAAGGGTTGTGGCTGCGCCAGGGCGGCGCGCAGGGGCAGACCGTGATCCGTGCCTGGCGGTCAAATGCGGATGCGTCGGTTCTGTATGACGTGACCTTTATCTCTTACAACCTCGAAGATGGGCCCGTGCGCCGCATCGAGGCGGCAAGTGCGGCGCTTGAGGATGGCAATTGGGTGCTAAGTGATGCCAAGTCATGGCCGCTTGAGATCGGGGTAAACGCCGAAGGAAACGCCGAAACCTTCGAAACGCTGACTTTGCCGTCCAACCTGACCCTTGACCGCATCCGCGAAAGCATCAGCGACCCGGGTGCTGTGTCGATCTATGACCTGCCCGATTTCATCGACCAACTTGAACAAGCGGGCTTTTCGCCGCGCCGTCATAAGGTCTGGCTTCAGACCGAACTGGCCCGCCCGTTTTTTCTGGTCGCGATGGTTCTTGTTGCGAGCGCTTTCACCATGCGCCATACGAGGTTCGGAGGCACGGGTGTTGCCGTGCTGGCATCGGTTCTGTTGGGGTTTGGCTTGTATTTCATTCGCAGCTTTGCGCAGATTTTAGGTGAGAACGGGCAGATCCCGGTCATCCTTGCGGCATGGGCACCCCCCGCCGCATCGATCCTGTTGGCGCTTGGTCTGCTTTTACATGCGGAGGATGGCTGACATGCGGCGTCTGCTGTTGATCCTTGCCTTGCTGTTGCCCCTGCCCGCTTTTGCGCAGGAAACGCCCCCACGGCCCGCGATACTGGTGGCTGATGATCTGCTGATCACCCGCGAACGCGTCTTGGTTGCGCGCGGCAATGTCGAGGCGTTTCAAGGCGATACCCGCATTCGCGCGAAATCCATCAGTTATAACGAGCAGACGGGCGCCTTGATCATCGAAGGGCCAATCGTGCTGAACGATGGAACAGGCAGCGTGATTTTGGCTGACGCCGCCGAGTTGGACAGCGGTTTACAAAACGGTCTGTTGCTTGGCGCGCGCATGGTGCTGAACCAGCAGCTACAATTGGCCGCCGTGCAAATTGACCGCGTCGACGGGCGCTATAGCCAGCTTTACAAAACCGCCGTAACGTCGTGCAAGGTCTGCGAAGACGGCGAAGTGCCGCTTTGGCAAATTCGCGCGCGCCGGGTTATTCACGACGAGGTCGGCCAGCAGCTTTATTTTGACGATGCGACGTTCCACATCAGGTCGGTTCCGGTGTTTTACCTGCCGCGCCTGCGGATGCCAGACCCAACGCTTGAGCGTGCAACCGGCTTTCTAACCCCCTCGGTTCGGACGACATCGCAACTGGGGACCGGACTCAAGGTTCCCTATTTCATCAAGCTTGGCGACAGCCGGGATTTGACCCTGACGCCTTATCTCTCGTCGGCGACGCGGACCCTTGAGTTTCGCTATCGCCAAGCCTTTGTGACGGGTCAGATCGAAATCGAAGGGGCCTACACCCGCGATGACCAGCCCCCCAACACCACGCGCGGCTATCTTTTCGCGACCGGGGCGTTCGACATGCGGCGCGGCTATAAGCTTAGCTTTGATCTTAAAAGTGTCAGCGACGACGCCTATTTCACAGAATACGGCTATTCGGACGAAGACCGGTTGCGCAGCGATGTTACCGTCAGCCGGGCGCGGCGCGACAGTTACGTGCGCGCCAGCCTTTATAACTTTGAAACGCTCCGCCCCGGAGAGATCAACTCGACCCTGCCCACGGTCGTGATCGATGGCGAATTCGAGCGGCGGTTCTTCCCCAAATCCGTGGGTGGCGAAATCAGGCTGTCGCTTCAAGCGCACAGCCATCAACGCAGTTCTGTGATTGACGTGGTTGGCCGGGATGTCGCGCGGATCAACGGCAAGGTCGAATATTTGCGGCGCTTTACGCATCGCAGCGGGCTGGTCACCGACACCCGCGCTGGCCTAAGTTTTAACGCCTTTGACGTGACCCAAGACAGTACATTTGCACAAAACCATGCCGAACTCGTGCCATCTGCTGCGGTGGCGTTCAGCTATCCCATGGCACGCCAAGGGGCGGGCGGCATCACGCAGGTGCTGACCCCGGTTGTCCAAATCGGATGGACAGGCGGGCACCGCTTGGCGATCCCGAACGACGAAAGCACACGGGTTGAATTTGACCAGGGCAATCTGCTGACCCTGTCACGGTTTCCGCGCCCTGATCGCCGCGAACGCGGTTCGGTTGCAGCCCTTGGGGTGAACTGGTCGCGGATCGATCCGCAGGGCTGGGATGCGCATTTGGCGATTGGTCAGGTGTTCATATCCATCTTTGACCCGGATTTTTCAGATACGTCGGGCCTGTCGGGCACATCGTCAGACATCTTGCTGGCGGGCCAGATCCGCAACAGCCTTGGCATGTCCATCACCGCGCGAACCCTTGTCGATAACGATTTCGAGATTTCAAAGGCCGAGTTGCGGGGCGGTTGGTCGTTTCGCAATACCACGCTTGGCGGGACCTATGTCTGGTTGCAATCAGATCCGGCCGAAGCCCGCGCCATGGCCGTGTCCGAGGTATCTCTTGATGGCACTTATGATTTCCGCAAACACTGGACCGCCAGCGCCGACGTTCGCTATGATGTGGAAAACAACCAAGCGGCCACAGCTGGGTTGGGGCTGACCTATAACAACGAATGTGTGAGCGTCGACCTTTCGGTCCGCCGGCGCTATACCTCGTCAACAAGTATTGAGCCCTCAACCGATATCGGGTTTAACATCGGCCTGCGGGGCTTCTCGGCCTCCAACGGAAAAGAAAGATTTGTACGATCATGTGGGATGTAACCAAGATGAACCTGAACCGTCTGACACACAGCGTGGCCGTCATCGGCTTTGCCCTCATGACTGCTGCACCCGTAGCTGCGCAGAACCTGTTTGCACCTGTCGCAAAGGTGAACGAATCTGTCGTTACAGAATTCGAAGTCCAGCAACGCCAGCGTTTTTTGCAGGTGTTGAATGCGCCCGGTGCAACCCGCGAAGGGGCAATCGAGGCGTTGATTGACGAGCGTTTGCGCAATGAGGCCGTTGCCGATTCCGGGATATCCCTGACCCCTCAAGGGATCAGCGACAGCCTTGAAGAATTTGCCGCACGGGCCAATCTGAGTGCTGAAGAGTTTACCAAAGTCCTGGGTCAGGCAGGCGTGTCGCCAGAGACCTTCCGTGATTTTGTCATCAACAATGTCGGCTGGCGCGAACTGGTGCGCGCGCGGTATGCCCCCCGCGTCCAGATCACCGAGGCCGAAATAAACCGCGCGCTTGGCACCAGCCGAAACGGTGGCGTCCGGGTGTTGGTGTCGGAAATCATTATCCCTGCCCCCCCTCAGAATGCCGCCCAAGTGAACGCCTTGGCCGAAGAGATTTCCCAGACCCGGTCGGTTTCCGAGTTTTCCAGCTACGCCAGCCGCTATTCCGCGACCGCATCACGTGGCCGTGGTGGGCGGCTTGATTGGCAAGACGTGTCGGCATTGCCGCCCAGCCTGCAACCTTTGATCCTAGCGCTTGCGCCGGGCGAAGTCACAGCCCCCTTGCCCATCCCCAACGCCGTAGCACTATTTCAATTGCGTGACATTCAAGAGACCGGCGGCTCTGCGCCCAGCTATTCCTCCATCGAATATGCTGCCTATTACATGGCAGGGGGCCGCAGCGCTGAAACGCTTGCCAAAGCGGCCAAGGTGCAGGCCAGCGTTAACACGTGCAACGATCTTTACGGCATAGCGCAAGGCCAGCCCGCAGAAGTGCTTGACCGTGTCACCAAGGCCCCCGGCGAAATTCCACAGGATATCGCGATTGAGCTTTCCAAGCTTGATGCGGGCGAAGTATCCACCGCACTGACCCGCTCTGACGGCCAAACGCTGGTGTTTTTGATGATGTGTGGCCGAACAGCTGCCGACAACCAAGAGGCAAGCCGCGAAGATGTGATCAACGCCTTGCGTCAGGAACGTCTGGTCGGCTATGCAGACCAGCTGCAAGAGCAACTCAAGGCCGACGCGCGCATCGTTCGGAAATGATGTCTGCACCAGCGCCTGTCGTCATCTCCTGCGGAGAACCGGCAGGCATCGGCCCGGAAGTCGCCGCGCGTGCTTGGGCGATCCTCGCACATGAAGTGCCGATGGTCTGGCTTGGCGATCCTCGCCATCTGCCTACGGACATTCCGCATAGGGTGATAGAAAGCTGCGATCAGGCAAACGGCGTTGGTGGCGATGCCCTTCCGGTGCTGGCTCACCCCTTTCCCAAGAATTCGGTTGCCGGACGTGCTGATCCTTCAAACGCCCAAGCGGTGATCGATGTGATTGCACGCGGCGTTGATCTGGTGCGCGCGGGCCATGCTTGTGCGCTGACAACGGCACCAATCCATAAGAAAGCACTTAAGGATGGCGCGGACTTCGCCTATCCCGGCCATACCGAATATCTTGCGGCGCTGGCGGGCGTGAAAGACGTTGTGATGATGCTTGCGTCTGATCAGTTGCGGGTCGTGCCTGCGACAATCCACATTGCCCTGGATCAGGTGGCCACGGTACTGACACCCACGCATCTGCGCCGGGTTGTCGAAATCACCGCCGACGGGTTAAAGTCACAGTTCGGCATCCAAGCTCCCAAGATCGCCATCGCTGGCCTTAACCCCCATGCTGGCGAAGGCGGCACGATGGGCCGTCAAGAGGTCGATTGGATGGCTGATCTGGTCCTCACCATGCAGCACGAGGGCTATGATCTGTTGGGCCCCCTGCCCGCCGATACGATGTTTCACGCCGCTGCGCGCGCGCGCTATGACGCGGCCATCGCGATGTACCATGATCAGGCATTGATCCCGATCAAGACGCTTGATTTTGACCGGGGCGTGAATGTGACGCTGGGGCTGCCGTTCATCCGGACCTCGCCCGATCATGGCACCGCTTTCGATATTGCGGGCAAGGGCCTTGCCAATCCGACAAGCATGGTCGAGGCCATTCGCCTTGCCTATAAAATGGCGCGCTCATGAGGCTCTTAAGCATCCGCTCCGAAGGCAAAAATCTCTTTTGCCGCGCGCTGCCAACTCGAAAGCAGACGGTAAAATGACATCGATTGACAGCCTTCCCCCGCTTCGAGATGTCATTAATGCCCATGACCTCAAGGCACGCAAATCCTTGGGCCAGAATTTCCTGCTCGACCTCAATCTGACGTCCAAGATTGCGCGTCAGGCGGGCGACATGTCGGCCTGCGACGTGCTGGAAATCGGCCCCGGTCCGGGTGGATTGACGCGCGGGTTGCTGGCAGAAGGCGCGCGCCACGTGCTGGCCATCGAAAAAGACAAGCGCTGCCTGCCTGCGCTTCAAGAAATCTCGGCCCAGTACCCCGGCCGTTTGACCGTGATCGAGGGTGACGCGCTAGAGATCGACCCGCTGGCCCATCTGACGTCGCCCATTCGTATCGCGGCCAACCTTCCCTATAACGTGGGCACGGAACTGCTTGTGCGCTGGCTGACGCCCGCCCAATGGCCGCCATTTTGGGAAAGCCTGACGCTGATGTTCCAGCGAGAAGTTGCGGAACGGATCGTGGCCCAGCCCGGATCAAAGGCCTACGGTCGGCTGGCACTTTTGGCGCAGTGGCGCGCGGATGCTCGGATTGTGATGCACCTGCCGCCAGAAGCGTTTACCCCACCCCCCAAAGTGTCGTCAGCCGTCGTTCACCTGACAGCCTTGCCGCAGCCCCGCTTTCCAGCGGACCCCGCTATACTCAGCCGTATCGTCGCCGCAGCGTTCAATCAGCGGCGCAAGATGCTGCGCGCAGCGCTTAAAGGGGCAGCGCCCGATATCGAAGACCGTCTGATTGCTGCGGGGATCAAACCCACAGACCGCGCAGAGCAGATCCCGCTGGAAGGCTTCTGTGCGCTGGCCCGCGAAATCGCCAAGACCTGAACATCTTTGAAATGCAAAAGGCCCCGCAGATTGCGAGGCCTTTTTTTCATACTGCTGCGCTGCTGCCTGTTCTATTCGGCGGCTTCGGTGTGATCACCGCCGTCGCGCGCCTGACCCGAGCTTTCTTCGGACTTGGGCTGCGGTTTGCGGCGGGGTGCACGCCGTGGCTTTGGTTTGCTTTCGGGTGTTTCGACCAGATTGCTCTCGTCTTCGCCGTCTTGCGGCGCAGCATCGTTCTGCACAGGATCGGCCGGTTTCGGGCCACGGTTGTTGCGGCGCCGTTTGGGCTGTTCGTTACTGTCCTGTGATGGTTGGTTTTTTTGTCCACCGTCAGTGCCTTGCGGCTCGGATGCGTCGCTCGTGTGATCGGTCTGGTCAGCATCAGTGTGCTGGCTGCCCCCGTTTGCTGCGTCGCGTTCCTGACGCTCTGCACGTTCGCGGTCACGCTCGGCCTGCCGTTCGCGGTTCTGGCGGTCCTGCTCTGCCTGCCGTTCACGGTTCTGGCGATCTTGCTCTTCCTGGCGTTCGCGATTCTGACGCTCTTGTTCCTCGCGGCGCTGATCAATCTCGCGCTGCGCTTCGGACAACATGCGCAGGTAATGTTCGGCGTGTTGCTGAAAGTTTTCGGCCGCCACGCGGTCGTTGCTCAGCTGCGCGTCACGGGCAAGCTGGTTGTATTTTTCAATCACCTGCTGCGGCGTACCGCGCACCTTGCCCTCTGGGCCAGAGCTGTCGAACACGCGGTTGACGACATTGCCGCCCTGCGGTTGACGGTTGCGGGGATTTTTGGATCGGGACCGTGATCTTGAAGATTTCATGTAATTCGTTCAGCCTTGTTGTGCTGTGCTTCGAAAAAGCCGCCGGATGCGTAGTTTACATCCTTCGAAAGCGCGCCATACGATCTGTTGGGCTTAACGCCGCGCGGGACCACCGATTGGTATCCACCGCTGCAACATCTCTGAATAAGCACGGCCATCCGGTGCGATCAAGCTTAAACTGTCAAGAATACGCCTGAAACGGTATTTTTAGCGTTTTCGTGCCGCTTGTGGCTGGATCGCGCCAATTCAGGCAGGTGTATCTGCCCACAACACACGGTCGCGCCCGTCAAGATCGGGCAATATCCGCACACGACCCCAACCGGCAGCCCTGAAAATTTCGGCCACATCCGGGCCTTGTTGCCAGCCGATTTCAGCCAGCACACGCCCGGTGGCCGTCAGATAACCTTGGGCTTGGGACGCAATGACCCGGTAAGCGCTGAGCCCGTCCAATCCGTCGGTCAACGCCATTTCGGGTTCGTGCAGGCGCAACTCGGGGGCGACACCGGCCATCTCGGACTTTGCCAGATAGGGCGGATTCGCCACGATCAGATCAAAGCGCCCTTCGGCGGCCTCGAACCAGTTGGATTTGCGAATATCGGCGCGGGCGTGGACGCCGTGCAGCACCGCATTTGCGCTGGCTTGCAGGCAAGCTGCCTCGGATAGATCAAGGCCCAGCCCGTGCGCGTCTTGCCGCTCTGCCAGCAAGGTCACAAGGATGCAGCCTGATCCGGTGCCAAGGTCCAGCACGTGATCGAATGTCTCTGAAAGGGCCAGTTCGATCAGGGTTTCAGTTTCGGGGCGCGGGTCCAGTACATCGCGGCTGATCTTGAAGTCACGCCCGTAAAAGGCCCGCTGCCCCACCAGATGCGAAACCGGCACACGCACGGCCCTGAGTGCTATCAGATTTTCAAAACGCTCTGCGATCTCGGGGGCGATTTCTTCGGGCGCGATCAGGGTGACGCGCGAGGCATCAACCGATGCGGCGTGGGCCAGCAAGACCCGCGCGTCACGCGCAGGATCAGGCACACCAGCCGCACGCAGCCGTGCAGCAGCCGATGCCATGGCTTGTGCCGCCGTTGGTGCGGTCATTGCCCCATCTCGGCCATCATGCGCGCTTGGGCGTCTGCGGTCAGCGCATCGATGATTTCATTCAAATCACCCTGCATGACAGAATCCAGACGGTACAACGTCAGGTTTATGCGGTGGTCGGTCATCCGGCCCTGAGGGAAGTTATAGGTCCGGATCCGTTCTGACCGATCACCCGAACCCACTTGCGACGCGCGGTCGGCCGAGCGTTCATTATCAAGGCGCTGCCGCTCTGCATCATAAAGTCGCGCCTTGAGAACCTGCATCGCGATCTCGCGGTTGCGGTGCTGTGATTTTTCGGAGGACGTCACCACAAGCCCCGTAGGTATATGGGTAATCCGTACCGCAGAATCGGTGGTGTTGACGTGCTGCCCGCCTGCCCCCGAACTGCGCATGGTGTCGATCCGCAGATCACCCGGATCAATGTGAATATCCACATCCTGCGCCTCTGGCAAAACGGCGACTGTCGCCGCCGAGGTGTGGATACGCCCACCGCTTTCGGTGGTCGGCACACGCTGGACCCGGTGCACACCGGATTCGTATTTCAGCCGTGCAAAGACATTCGTACCCTTGATGTGGGCGACAACTTCCTTGACGCCGCCAAGCTCGGTCATTTGTTCTTCGATCAGATCAAATTTCCAGCCTTGAGCTTCGCAATATCGCTGGTACATGCGCAACAGATCAGCCGCGAACAACGCCGCCTCGTCCCCACCGGTGCCGGGCCTGATCTCAAGCATGGCAGGTTTTGCGTCGGCCTCGTCTTTGGGCAGCAACGCCAGTTGCAAGGAGCTTTCGGCCTTGGGCAGCGCGGCCTTGAGGCGCGGCAATTCCTCTTCGGCCAGTTCCGCCATTTCGGGGTCTTTCAGCATGGCGCGCGCGTCGTCCATGTCTTGAAGCAATCCGCGATATTCCTCGATCTGGTCGACCACGGGGCGCAGGTCGGCGTATTCCTTTGCCAGCTTTGCAAAATCAGCGCCGTCTGACCCGGCAGACATCGACGCTTCCAGAAACTGGAAGCGCTGAAGGATCTGGGCAAGGCGGTCCATGGGGATCATCGGGTTTCTGTCGCTGATGATAAGGCTTTGGTCAAGGGCCGCTTTGTGCTAATCTGGCATGATGAAACAGATTGCTCTGCTACTGGGCCTGTTTGCCCAACCGTCTTTCGCGCAAGGCACCTACCCCAGCGGTAAGGCGATTGATTGTTATTGCACAAATACCCAAGGCATTCGGATCGAGCTTGGCCAGACCATTTGCATGCATGTGGGCGACCGGATGTTTATGGCGCAATGCCAGATGTCGCTGAATGTCCCGATGTGGCGCGAGGTACGGCAAGGCTGCCTAAGCTCATCCCTGGGGGGTCACGCCGATCAAGGCCAGAACATTTTGCAGTCGTTTCTTGTTCACACCCATATCTGATTCACCAAAGCGCAAGCGGCTAAAAACCGTTGCACGGTTTTGCCCCCGATCAAGTGCCACTGTTGTGTAATCAGGAAACCCCCAAAGGAGCGAGCGGGTGACATAGATCTGCTGCCCGTCGACAACATCCAGCTTCTTTGTGCGAGGTTGCGCCATCATTGCACCCTCAAATGCCGTGAGAAACACGTCTGCGTCCCCGTCAATGTCGGTAACGACCCTATAGCCTTTCGCCGACGGATAGGTGCCCGGTGCATCCTTTAGGGCGTCAATCGTCCAGGCCTGCGGATCGGACGGGGCAAGTCGCACATAGGCTTGCAAGCCGATAAAGATCACGAGCACGACCCAGAAAAACGCCATCATCACTTTTTTCACTTTCATTTTGTCCTTAAAACTTCCCGCGGAGCGTCGCCCGATCAACGATAAGCAACGCCGGGCAGGACACATAGGATTTCAAACAGGATGTTCGCCCCCGTCAGTGCCGTGTTGCCTGATGTATCGTAGGGCGGCGACACTTCAACCAAATCAGCGCCGACAATGTTCAATCCCTTAAGCGCGCGCAAAAGTTCCAGCGCTTGCGGCGTCGTCAATCCGCCGATTTCCGGCGTGCCTGTGCCGGGCGCATAGGCCGGATCAAGACTGTCGATGTCATACGTGACATAGACCGGCGCATCGCCAATATCGCGGCGGATTTCGGCACCCAAGGGGGCCAGACTGCGGTGCCACAGCTCATGGGCTGGGAACTGCTGAAAGCCCCAGCCCGCGGCTTCGGTAAAGTCGTCGGCCCCGTAGCCTGATCCGCGCAATCCGATCTGATAGGTCTTTTGCGGGTTGATCAGCTCTTCCTCATAGGCGCGCCGGAAAACGGTACCATGGGTTTCGCGCATCCCGAACATCTCGTCGTTCACATCGGCATGGGCATCTACATGGATCAGCGCCAATGGGCCGTGTCGCTTTGCCATCGCGCGCAAGATTGGCAGAGTGATCGAATGGTCGCCTCCAATCGCAACCGGCATCACATCATACTTTAGGATCGCATCGTAACTATCTGAAATAATTGATAGGCTTTGCGCCAGCGAAAAGGTATTGATCGCCAGATCACCGATATCCGCGATTTGCAGCGAATCAAAAGGGGCCGCACCGGTGGCCAGATTATAGGGCCGCAGCATCGCTGATTCCGCGCGCACCTGCTTGGGGCCAAATCGTGTCCCTGACCGCCACGAGGTTCCGATGTCCAGCGGAATGCCCAAAACCGCGACGTCCAGCCCCTTGAGGTTACTGGCCGAGGGCAAGCGCATAAACGTATTCGGTCCCGAAAACCGGGCCAGATCATTGCCGCTGATCGGTTGGTTTTTGTCACTCATGCGTTTCGCATCCTCCATCCCAGCAGGCACAGGATTTCGGTCGCGACATGCGCGCCTGCAATCGCCGTGGCCCCGGTGGTGTCAAAGGGCGGTGATACTTCTACAATGTCGCCGCCCACAATGTTGATCCCCGCCAGATCGCGCAGCATGACCGCGCATTGCGCCGATGTCAGCCCACCCCAGACCGGCGTGCCAGTGCCGGGCGCAAAGGCCGGATCAAGCGCATCAATGTCAAAGGTCAGATAGCAAGGACGCTTTCCAAGCACCTGTTTTATCTTGGCAACCGCGGCTTGCGGCCCTTTTTCGTGCACCTCGCGCGCGTCAATCGTCGTGACACCCAGCGTGTCGGGGTTTGTCGTTCTGATCCCCACCTGCACGGACGTCGCAGGATCTACGATGCCCGACTTCACGGCCTTGTAGAACATCGTGCCGTGGTCAATCCGGTCCATATCGTCATCGGGCCAGGTGTCTGAATGCGCGTCGAACTGCAAAAGGCTAATCGGTCCGTATTTTTCGGCATAGGCCTTGAGGATTGGGAAACTGATATAATGGTCGCCCCCTAGCACCACGCTTGCGGCACCGGCGTCCAGTATCCCTTTGATATGCTTGGTCAATGCGGCGGGAAACTGGCTGGTGTGCCCATAGTCAAACGCCAGATCGCCGTAATCTGCGATGGCAAATTCGCTTAGCACATCGAAATCCCAGCCATAGGGCGGATCATAGGGCTGCAAGGTCGACGCCTCGCGGATCGCGCGCGGTCCCAGCCTTGTGCCCGTGCGGTTGGTCACGGCCTGATCGAACGGCACGCCAGTCACGGCGATATCGACGCCGCGCAGGTCCTTGGTGTAGCGGCGGCGCAAGAATGACGTGGCCCCGCCAAAGGCATTCTCGAAACTGGTGCCCTTGAGGTCATCGCGGGTAAAGGCCTGATCAACCTGATTTTTTGCATCCTCTAGCGCCATTATTTCGCCGCCACAGGCTGCGCGCGCTCGACGATGCGCGCAAAGAAAGATGCGCCCACGGGGGCTATTTCGTCATCAAAGTTATATTCTGGGTGGTGCAATCCGGCGGTGTCTCCTTGGCCAAGGAACAGATAGGCACCGGGGCGTTTTTCGAGCATGTAGCTGAAATCCTCTGCGCCCATTTCCCGGCCATTGTCGGCAATCACATTGTCCTCGCCCGCCACTTCTGCTGCAACTTCCGCCGCAAACTCGGCGTTATGGGCCGTGTTGATCGTTGCTGGATACCCTTTGACATAGTTCAGCGTCGCCTCGACGTCATAGCTGGCCGCTTGACCGTCAACGATCTGCTGCATCCGGCGCATCACCATGGCCTGAACCTCCTTGTCGAAGGTCCGCACGGTGCCGTTGATATAGGCGGTTTCGGGGATCACGTTATCGACTGTCCCGGTGTGGATTTGCGTCACCGACACCACCAGATCATTCAGCGCATAGTGGTTGCGGCTAACGATGGTCTGGATCGCTGTCGCAATACCGCAAGCGGCAACCACCGGATCACGGGTATCATGCGGCATCGCGCCATGCCCCCCCAAACCTTTGATATGAATGTGAAACGTATCGACTGCGGCCATGATCGGCCCCGGAGTTGTATAAAACCCGCCCTTGTCGAAACCCGGCGCATTGTGCAGCGCATAGACCTGCGCGATGTCGAACTTATCAAGAATGCCTTCGTCAACCATCACTTCAGCACCGCCGCCGGTTTCCTCGGCGGGTTGAAAGATCAGCGCGACACGGCCTGCGAAATTGCGCGTCTCGGCCAAATATTTCGCGGCCCCCAGCAACATCGTGGTGTGCCCGTCGTGACCGCAGGCATGCATCTTGCCCTCGTGAGTACTGGCATAGTCCAGCCCCGTTGCCTCGGGGATCGGCAGGCCGTCCATGTCCGCGCGCAGGCCAATCGTCGGCCCGGCGCCCTGCCCGTTGATGATCGCGACCATGCCCGTCGTGGCAAATCCTTCGTACAGCTCGTCCACGCCAAATTCGCGCAAACGCTCGGCCACAAAGGCGGCCGTCTTGTGGCATTCAACGCCCAGTTCGGGGATCGTGTGCAAATGTCTGCGCCACTGGGTCATCAGAGGGGCGAAATCCGCGATGCGGTTCACGACGGGCATTGGGTGGACTCCTGCATTGATCTTGGTCAGGTTGCATCTGACACCAGACACAAGGGCGCTGCAATGGCCGAGACAACAAATGACGCGCTGATCCATGATCAATCCGCAGGGATCGAGCGGCTTTTGGAAATTATGCGCCGCCTGCGCGATCCTGACACCGGATGCCCTTGGGATATCGAACAGGATTTCGACAGCATCGCCCCCTACACCATTGAAGAGGCTTACGAAGTTGCCGATGCCATCGCGCGCCGTGACTGGCCCGAGCTTGAGGGCGAGCTGGGCGATCTGCTGCTGCAAACCGTGTATCATACGGCGATGGGCGAAGAAGAGGGCCATTTCACCTTTCAATCGGTGGTGCGGAATATCTCGGATAAGATGGTCGCGCGGCACCCGCACGTGTTTGGCGACGAATCCCGCGATAAATCCGCGGATCAGCAGACGGCGGATTGGGAGAAGATCAAGGCCGCCGAGCGTGCTGGCAAGGCGCAAGGTGGCGCACTGGACGGGGTCGCCATCGGCCTGCCCGCCTTGCTGCGTGCCTATAAGTTGCAAAAACGCGCTGCGCGTGTCGGGTTCGACTGGCCCGAAACCGGCGATGTGATCGCCAAGATTACCGAGGAAGCCGCCGAACTGGTCGAGGCCCGCGATACCCTGACCCAAGCGGAGGTCGAGGAAGAATTCGGCGATCTGATGTTCGTGATGGCCAATCTGGGGCGTCATCTGGGTGTAGACCCGGAAGCCGCCCTGCGTGCCGCCAACGCAAAATTCATCCGGCGTTTCGAAGGCGTCGAGGCACGGCTGGCCGCGATCGGTAAGACCCCCGCCGACAGTGATCTGGCCGAGATGGACGCGCTATGGGACGCAGTGAAAGTGGCGGAACGCAGCTAAACCGTTTGTCCTTTGCTGGACAAGTGCCCCGGCTTGCGGCAAGGCTCTGCGCATCATCACGACAGGAGCCCCTATGACCCCGCGCAAGATCATTATCGACACCGACCCCGGTCAGGACGACGCCGTTGCCATTCTTCTTGCGCTTGCCAGCCCCGAGGATGTCGAGGTTTTGGGGATCACCTGCGTCGCGGGCAATGTGCCACTGGATTTGACCACGCGCAACGCCCGGATCGTGTGCGAATTGGCGGGCAAGACCGACGTCAAGGTTTTCGCTGGATGCGACCGCCCATTGGGCCGCGCGTTGGTGACTGCCGAACATGTGCATGGCAAGACCGGTCTTGACGGCCCGGACCTGCCCGAACCCACAATGCCACTTGCAGATGGCCATGCCGTTGATTTCATTATCGATACCTTGCGCGACCATGCGCCGGGCACGGTCACGCTGTGCCCGCTGGGGCCGCTGACAAACATCGCCACTGCGCTGACCAAAGCCCCCGATATTGCGACCCGCATCGCCAAGATCGTGCTGATGGGCGGTGGCTATTTCGAAGGGGGCAACATCACCCCCGTGGCTGAATTCAACATTTACGTCGATCCGCAAGCCGCTGATATTGTTTTTAAATCCGGTGCGCCCATCGTTGTGATGCCATTGGATGTCACGCACAAAGCTCTGGTTACTGCGGCCCGCAACGACGCGTTTCGCGGCATAGGCAGCCCGGTGGGCATTGCCGTCGCGCAGATGACTGAATTTTTCGAACGGTTCGACAAAGAAAAATACGGCTCCGAAGGGGCTCCGTTGCATGATCCTTGTGTCACGGCCTATCTGATCCGCCCTGACTTGTTCACGGGCCGCCACATCAATGTCGAGATCGAAACAGAGTCGGAATTGACAATGGGCATGACAGTTGCAGACTGGTGGGGTGTGACGGACCGTGCCCCCAACGCCACCTTCATGAACGGCATCGACGCAGATGGGTTTTTCAACCTGTTGACCGAACGGCTGGCCCGGCTGTGAGCGCCGCTTTTACCCTTGCGAAAATTGAACATCTGGACCGGCTCGTTGCCCTTGTCGCCGCTTTTCAGGCCGAAGAAGGGATAGAACAAACCGATGAGGTGCGGCGGGGCGGCCTAAGTCCCCTGCTTGAGGGGATCCCCCACGGTGTTGCCTATCTGATCGGCCCTGCCCGTGCGCCCATCGGCTATGTGATCATCACCTTTGGCTGGTCTGTTGAATTCGGTGGTCTCGATGCGATCATCGACGAGATTTACGTCCGTCCCGGCGTGCGTGGCCGTGGCATCGCGACAGAGGCTTTGATGGCGGTCCCGAATGCCTTGGCGGGTGGCGGAGTGAAAGCCATCCATCTTGAGGTCGACCGCGACAATGCCGTCGCCCAGAAATTATACGCCCGCGCAGGGTTTCGCCCCCGCGAGCGCTATATGATGATGTCCCGCAAACTTTAGGCGTCACATCATTCCAACGACGATCACCATCAGCAGCGAATAAAGCATAACGCCCCCGATCACGAGCCAAACGCCGTAATTCCGCCCAAAGGTCGCCTTGGCCATCTCTTTGGCCTGATAGACCAGATCGGGCCACGTATAGCTGACAAAATCACCTTGCGTGAACACTGCTTTGATGCGGCCATCGGCGTCGACCACGGGCAAGCGGCGAAACCGTTCGTTCGACATGATCCGCAGCCAATCCACCACATCGTCAGTTTCCTTGGCGATGCGAGGGTTGCGGGTCATGATTTCCGCAAGGTGGGTTTTTTCAGCGTCAAGCCCGCCGTTAACCAGCTTTTTCATCACATCACGCTCGGTCACGACGCCGATCACCTTTTGGTCTGCGTCAACGATGATGACAGAGCCGAAATTCTTTTCGCTCATCGCTGCCACGGCCTCTTTGACGCTGGCGGTTTCCGCGAATGTAAGGGGCTTTGGTTTATTGGCAAATTCCGGGCGGTCTTTCAGTTGCATTCCGACATAGTTGGAGGCGGCCATATTTGATCTCCTGTAATTTGTTTCGACGATACCTAGCCATTAAAACTAGACCGGTTCAGGAAATGGCAAGAAAACTGGTGCTTGGGCGATGACGCTCCTATATATCAAGCATGACATTTATAGCCCCCTTCGATAACAGCTACGCGGCCCTGCCCGATGGCTTTTTCACCCGCATCAACCCCACCCCCGTTGCCGCGCCGCAGGTGCTCGCGTTCAATGCCAGGCTTGCCAAGACGTTGGGCATCCGCCACGCGGACCCTGATGATATTGCCCTAGCACTAAGTGGCAATGCGCTGCCCGACGGGGCCGCACCGCTGGCGCAACTGTATGCGGGTCATCAATTCGGCAATTATAACCCCCAGCTTGGCGACGGACGCGCGATTTTGCTGGGCGAGGTTGTGGACACAGGTGGCATCCGCCGCGACATCCAGCTTAAGGGGTCGGGGCGCACGCCCTACTCGCGCGGCGGTGACGGGCGTGCGTGGCTGGGGCCGGTGCTGCGCGAATATGTGGTGTCCGAGGCGATGCACGCCCTTGGCATCCCCACGACACGTGCTTTGGCCGCTGTCAGGTCGGGCGAAGACGTTTACCGCGAAACGGCGCTGCCCGGTGCGGTGCTGACCCGTGTCGCCACCAGCCACCTGCGCGTTGGTACGTTTCAGGTCTTTGCCCATCGCGGCGAGCTTGAGAACCTTCAAACGCTGACTGACTATGCCATTGCCCGCCATTACCCGCAGGCCGAGGGGGCGATGGGGCTGCTCCGTGCAGTCTGCGCGCGGCAGGCCGATCTGATTGCCGCCTGGATGTCAGTGGGCTTTATCCACGGGGTGATGAACACCGACAATTGTGCCATCTCGGGCGAGACGATTGATTACGGGCCTTGCGCGTTCATGGATGCGTTTCATGCCAATCGCGTCTTCAGCTCCATTGACCGTCAGGGGCGTTATGCCTTTTCCAACCAACCGCAGATTGCCGTCTGGAATATGGCGCAGCTTGCCACCGCACTGATCCAACTGTCAGGCGATAAAGACGCAGCGATTGAGCAGGCCACGCAGATCGTACATGCGATGCCCGCATTGATAGAGGCGGCATGGCTCAAGCGGTTTGGCGCAAAGATCGGCATCGTGGATGCGCAGCCCGAAGATACCGCGCTGATCGAAGATCTGTTGGGATTGATGCAAAAGGACGGCGCGGATTTCACCAATGCGTTTCGTAGCTTGGGCCGTGACCATGCCGTTGATGAGTTTCTGGACAGCGAAGCGTTCGAGGCGTGGCATGCCCGTTGGCAGGCGCGCATTGGAACCGAAACCGATGTTGACCGCACCATGAATGCCGCCAACCCTGCGATCATCCCACGCAATCACCGGATTGAACAGATGATCGAAGCAGCCGTTGCGGGCGATATGGCCCCGTTCGAGCGTCTGATGAAAGCCCTTGCCACGCCCTATGACAGCACCGACCAAGACTTGCACCGCCCCCCATCGGAACGCGAGATCGTGCCAGCAACGTTTTGCGGAACCTAAGCGAGGCGCGGTTTGCGGTTGATCAGATAAATTCCGGCGGCGACCAGAACAAGAGCGGCCCAGACCGACCATGCCACATGCTCGGACAGAAGCAGCCAGCCAAGGATGACGGAAAACACCGGCGACAGAAAACTGAACGATGCGACAGTGGATGCAGGGTACACTGACATCAGCCAGAACCACGCCAGAAATCCAAGGCTCGCCACCGCGATAATCTGAAAGCCCAACCCCACCAGATGGATCATTTGCAGGTCCCGAATAAGCGGGCCAAACAGCGGTGCGATCAGCACCAGTATGGGCCCCGAGATCGCTACCTGGCACATCAGTTGCTGCGCAGGCGGGACTTTCTCAAGCGGCGTGATACGCACCAGCAAGGCGATCCCTGCCCAGCATAGAGCGGACGTCAGGGCCAGCAAATCGCCCGTCCAGCTGACATGCCCGCCGCTGCGGTCGATCAGCGCGACCGCAACGCCCGACATGGCCAGAACCAACCCCACGACCTTGAGGGTTGTCAGCCGCTCGTTTGGCAGCAGGAAATTTGCCGCAATCGTCAGCCAGACTGGCATGGAATAAAAAATCACCGACGCACGGCTGACAGTCGTGTTGTCTAGCGCGATGAAAAGGCAGGTAAATTCAAAGGTGAACAGCAACCCTGAAACGATGGCCCATCCCCAGGCCGCCCGCGGGAATGAAAAACTAACGCCGCGCAGTTTCATCCAGATGATCAAGACGACCACGGCCCCTAAAGATCGTAGGCCCGCCGAAAATACCGGGTTGAAGCCGCCGTTCGTGACCTTGATCACGACCTGATTGAACGCCAGATTTAGCGCAAAGGCGATCAGGGCGACGGCCCCGAACATGTCTATTTGTGATTTACGTTCCATGCCCTCACAAACCCGCGTTGGCAAAGGCTTGTCAATCGGTTTGACGCCGACCGCCGCCCCGGAGTGTATCAAAGGCTTGCGCCGTACGCGGATTTCGAACAGTGTCTTTCGAGAAATACCAATGGGGAATTGGACATGAGCTTGATGAAAACACTGGCCAAAGTGGCCATCGGCGTTGCGGTTGCCAAAGGGGCCAGCAGCATGATGAAGCAAGGCAGCAAATCCGGAAACGCAGGCAGCGCCGGCGGGCTTGGCGGCCTTTTGGGGGGCCTGACGGGTGCCATGTCGGGCGGGTCGACCGGTGGATCTGCCGGACGCAGCGCTTCGGGTGGTGGCTTGCAGGACATGCTGGGCGGTCTGATGGGTGGCAGCTCTGGCACCAGCGGGGGGTTGGGCGGCTTGCTAAACCAGCTTGGCGGCAGCTCTGGTGCGTCCGGTGGCGGGCTTGGTGGCTTGCTGAACCAGTTGGGTGGCAGCACCGGTGGGGCCACAGGCGGCGGCTTGGGCGGTTTGCTGGGCGGATTGGCTGGTGCAGCGGGTGCAGGCGGCCTGCTGTCAAGCCTTGGCGGTTCGACAAGCGGCAAGCCAGAGCGTGAAGAGGCCGATTTCGGTGCAGTGTTAAATTCGCAGTTCGACAGCAACCCGACCCCCGCAATGGAGCCCTCGCAAGGTCAGGAAGTCATGGCTGCCTTGATGATCGCGGCGATGATACAAGCCGCGAAATCTGATGGAACCTTTGATGACGGTGAGCGCGAAAAGCTGCTGTCGCACTTGGGGGATGTCGATGCCGAAGAGGCCGCCTTTGTAAAGGCGCGGATGGATGCACCGGTTGATGTCGACGGTCTGGTTGCACAGACCCCCGATGGCATGGGCCCGCAGGTTTATGCAATGTCATTGCTGGCCATTGATCTGGATACCCAAGACGAAGCGCAGTATCTGCACCAGCTGGCCAAGGGCTATGGCATGGACCCCGCCGCTGTAAACGAGATCCATGCGCAGATGGGTGTGCCGTCCCTTTATACCTAAGGGCTAGCCGTTTTCTTTGAAGAAAACGGACCGGAGTTTTTGAAAACTCCGGGGCCTCAGGCCTTGGCTTTTTTGACCGCCTTTTCTTTGGCGATGACATGTTCGGCAAGATCACGGGCGATTGCAAAGGCACCCTTGATCTTGTCGGTGTCGTTTTTCCAATCGCGTTTCACAACGATCTTGTTGTCTTTGACGCGTGCCAGCCCGCGCTGGTCCTGAATAAAGGTAACAAGCCCCTCGGGGGACGCGAATTTATCATTGTGGAACTGGATCGTAGCCCCTTTCGGCCCGCCATCCAACTTGGCAATGCCTGCCCGCTTGCACATCGCCTTGATGCGGATAACCAAGATCAGCGTGTTGACCTCGCGCGGCAATTTGCCAAAGCGGTCGATCATTTCAGCGGCAAAGCCTTCAAGTTCAACCTTTGTGGTCAGGCTGGACAGGCGACGGTAAAGCCCAAGACGCACGTCAAGATCGGGCACATAGGTCTCGGGGATCAGCACCGGCACGCCCAGATTGATCTGCGGTGCCCATTGGCCGTCATCGTCAATCACGCCCTCCATCTCGCCTGCCCTGATCTTGGCAATCGCGTCTTCGAGCATGGATTGGTACAGTTCAAATCCGACATCGCGCATCTGGCCGGATTGTTCCTCGCCCAGCAGATTGCCCGCGCCGCGAATATCAAGGTCTTGGCTGGCCAGCGTGAACCCTGCCCCCAACGTATCAAGGCTGCCCAACACGCGCAGGCGTTTTTCGGCGGTCGCCGTCAGCTTGGCACGCGGTTTGGTCGTCAGATAGGCATAAGCGCGGGTTTTCGAGCGGCCCACGCGCCCCCTGATCTGATACAGCTGCGCCAGCCCGAACATGTCGGCGCGGTGCACGATCATCGTGTTGGCTGTCGGGATATCAAGACCGGATTCCACAATCGTCGTGGCCAGCAGGATATCATATTTGCCATCGTAGAAGGCATTCATCCGGTCATCAAGTTCTCCGGCGGCCATTTGCCCATGGGCGACCAGATAGGTCAATTCGGGCAGTTGGTCTTTCAGAAACGCCTCGATCTCGGGCAGGTCGCTGATGCGCGGAACCACGTAAAACGACTGACCGCCCCGATAATGTTCGCGCAACAGCGCTTCGCGCAGGGTGACCGTGTCGAATTCGCTGACATAGGTGCGGATAGCCAAACGGTCGACGGGCGGCGTGCCGATGATCGACAGATCGCGCACGCCTGTCAGGCTAAGTTGCAGCGTCCGAGGGATCGGCGTTGCGGTCAGGGTCAGCACGTGGATATCAGTGCGCATCGCCTTCAGACGTTCTTTGTGGCCGACGCCGAAATGCTGTTCTTCGTCGATCACCAGAAGGCCCAAGTTGTTGAATTTAATGTTCTTTGCCAGCAAGGCATGGGTTCCGATCACCACATCAACGGTGCCTTTGGCCATACCCTCGCGGGTGGTGTTGGCGTCTTTGGTGGACACAAACCGCGACAGCTGGCGCACCTCAAGCGGGAATCCGCGGAACCGTTCGGTAAAGGACTTATAGTGTTGCCGCGCCAGCAAGGTCGTAGGCGCAATGACGGCGACCTGAAGCCCCGACATGGCAGCAACAAAAGCGGCGCGCATGGCGACCTCGGTCTTGCCAAAGCCCACATCGCCGCAAATCAAGCGGTCCATCGGGTTGCCGCTGGTCAGATCGTCAATAACGTCGTTGATCGCAGACATCTGATCGTCGGTTTCAGTATAGGGGAAGCGCGCGGAAAACGCGTCCCACATGCCCGGAGGTGGGTCCATAATCGGCGCGCGGCGCAAGGCACGCTCGGCTGCGATGCGGATCAGCTTGTCCGCCATCTCGCGGATGCGTTCCTTGAGCTTGGCCTTTTTCGACTGCCATGCCCCGCCGCCAAGTTTGTCAAGCAGCCCTTCGTCATGGCCGTATTTAGACAGCAGTTCGATGTTTTCGACCGGTAAATACAGCTTTGAATTCTCGGCATATTCCAGCAGAAGGCATTCATGGGCAGCGCCTGCGGCGGTGATAACCTCCATCCCCAGATAGCGGCCAATGCCGTGATCCACATGGACCACCAGATCGCCGGGGGTCAGGGATTGGGTTTCGGTCAGGAAATTTTCGGCGCGGCGTTTGCGCTTGGTTGACCGGATCAGACGGTCACCTAGAATATCCTGCTCGGATATGACGGTCAGATGCCCGTCCTTGTCGCCGCCAAAGGGGGCTTCGAACCCGTGTTCCAGCGGCCAGACGGCCAGATGCAGGCCCCGTTTGCCAATGCGGGTGCCATTTGGGATCGGGATGACGTCTGAGAGGCCTTCGTCTTCGATCAGACCCGTCAGACGTTCACGCGCGCCTTCGGAATAGCTGGCAATGACAACGGGGCCTTGGGATATCTTGACTTTAAGATGCGCAGACAAAGCTCCGAAAAGGCTGATGGATTCCTGCTGACGCTCTGGCGCAAAGTTGCGCCCGATGCGCCCGCCCGCGTCCAGCACGTTTGGTCCCGTGGGCTGTGGCAAGGGTTTGAACTGGATCACGCGTTTGCCGATCAATGCGGCCTCCCAAGCCGTATCTGTCAGATACAAACCGTCGGGTGGCGCGGGCTTATAGACGCTGTCCATTTTGGACCGGTTGGCCATCGCAATGCGCCGGGTCTCGTATTGATCCGCGATGCTGTCCCACCGGGCAAGCCGCTGTGCGGTGACCTGATCATCCAATGTCACAGTCGCTTTGGGCAAATAGTCAAACAGCGTTTCCAGATGCTCGTGAAAGAACGACATCCAATGTTCGGCACCTTGATGTTTGCGGCCCGCGCTGATGGCCTCGTAGAGCGGATCATCGGTGCCTGCCGCGCCAAATTCGATGCGGTAGTTCTGGCGAAACCGGGTGATCGCGGGCTCGTCCAAGATCACCTCGCTGACAGGGGCCAGTTCGACCAGATCAAGCTTTTCGGTCGTGCGCTGCGTGGCCGCGTCAAAGCGGCGTGCGCCGTCCAGCGTGTCGCCAAACAGATCCAGCCGGACCGGACCAAGATCGCCGGGCGGATAGATGTCAATGATCCCGCCCCGGATGGCGTAATCGCCCGGCTCTGTCACGGTGGGGCTTTGCACAAACCCCATGCGCACCAGAAAATTGCGCAAGGCAGCCTCGTCAATCCGGTCGCCCACACGTGCCGAAAAAGCGGCATCGCGCAGCACGGCCCGCGCAGGCACGCGCTGCGTTGCCGCGTTCAGGGTTGTGAGCAGAATATACTGATCCGGCATCCCGTGCACCAACCCCGCCAGCGTCGCCATGCGCTGCGCCGAAATATCGGCGTTGGGCGACACGCGGTCGTAGGGCAAACAATCCCACCCAGGAAAGGTAACGACGGGCACGTCAGGGGCGAAAAAGCGGCATGCGGCCTGCATCGCAGCCATGCGTTTATCATCGCGCGCGACATGGATGACGGGGCGTTTGTGCTTTTTCAGCTCGTCCAACAAGGCGCGGGCATCAAAGCCTTCGGGGACGCCTGACAGCGTTATCTGTGCGGAATTTGCCATGCGCTGTCACTTGATCCTTGGGCGGGGTTTGTCAACCGCCGAACGGACCAACATAAAGGTTTTGATACATGCCCCAGATCGAGGTGATAAAGATCGACACCATCCCGATGATCTGCGTGTAAAGCCGATGGCGCGACAATCGTTTGAACAGCAGGTCACCCCGGGCAGTTTCGTCCTGGATTTGCTGCGCTGTCGATACGCTAAGCACGCCAACCAGACTAAGCGGGAACCCCAACAGCAGCACGGCTTGGGCAAATTCAAACGCGTAGAAAATCGCGAGCGTAAAGAGCATGGTCATAAAAAAGCAGCCGAACCCCAAAATCCACAGACCCGAAACCTGCGTGATATAGAGAATGCGGTTCACGTTGATGCGCACCATGTCCTCAAGGTCGACCTGCGCCTGTTCGCCATATCTGCGGGCGCGCAACACCATGTCATAGGGCACACCCAACACCCAGTGGCTCGCCGAAGACCACACGACCGCGACAGAGATCCAGAACCAAAGGTTTGAGAACGACCGCATGTCGATGACTTCTAAAATGGTATGGTATAAGTCCAAGAAAGGCCTGTCTTTGATGTTGAATGCGCTATGCTTCGGCGTAAACCGTTGCAACCTGTGGGCTTCATAGCGGGGCATTGCGGCAATTCCTAGCCTTGAGCCATGCAAAAATACATGCCAAGCCTAGTGCACAAGCATCTGAGGTATTTTTGCATGAGACCCACCCAAGCCGCCTTTCCTGCCACCCGCCTGCGCCGGACCCGTCAATCCGCAGGTATCCGCGCTTTGGTGCGCGAAAACTCCCTTGAGCTGGGGGATCTGATCTGGCCGGTTTTTGTCCGGTCAGGCGAAGGAATAGAAGAACCCATCCCGTCGATGCCGGGGGTGTTCCGCCGCAGTGTCGACAAGGTGGTCGAGGCCGCCCGCGAGGCGGCAGATCTGGGGATCGGCGCGATGTGCATCTTTCCCTACACCGGCATCGAAGACCGTACCGAGGATTGTGCGGGCGCGTGGGATCCCGAAAACAACCCCAACCGAGCGATCCGCGCCATCCGCGAGGCTGTGCCAGAGATGGTGATCATGACAGACGTGGCGCTTGATACTTACAACATCAACGGCCATGACGGCTTTGTCGAAGACGGGATCATCGTCAATGACCGCACGGTCGAAGCGTTGGTCAAGATGTCGCTGGCCCAAGCTGACGCAGGTGCCAACATCATCGGGCCGTCTGACATGATGGACGGGCGCATCGGTGCCATCCGCACAGGTCTTGAGGCGGCAGGCCATTCCGACGTGATGATCATGAGCTATTCGGCCAAATATGCCTCGGCGTTTTATGGTCCGTTCCGTGATGCGGTGGGCGCATCGGGTGCCCTGACCGGCGACAAGAAAACCTATCAGATGGATTACGCCAACAGCGACGAGGCCTTGCGCCTGATTGAACGCGACCTGCGCGAGGGCGCGGATATGGTGATGGTCAAGCCCGGCCTGCCCTATCTTGATATCTGCCACCGGGTGAAATCGACCTTTGGCGCGCCGACCTTTGCCTATCAGGTGTCGGGCGAATACAGCATGATCAAGGCGGCAGCGCAAAACGGCTGGATCGACGAAGAACGCGTAATGATGGAAAGCTTGATGGGATTCAAACGTGCAGGATGTGATGGGATTTTGACCTATTTCGCGCCTGCCGTGGCGCGTCTGATGGGCGCTTGATCCGCTAAATAGCCAAAAAACAGCGAATGGGCGGCAGATCACCGCCGATTCGCGGCCTAAATTCGTGACAGCGCGCATTTTTAGGCATAAGATTTCGGATAAGTCGGGCCAAACCGGCAAGAGGCAACTACAGGCAAAATAAAAATGAGCACTTCAACACTTTCGCGCCGCGCTTTTGCGTTGGGCGCAATCGCAAGCGCAGGGGCCGTTGCGGCCTGTGGCAATGGCGTGGGTAGCCGCGGCAGCGGCATGATTGATGCACGCGTCGATGCGACCTTGCAAGAAATGTACCGCCAATTCCCTAACACCCGGCAATTGGCCTCGAAGGCGAATGGTATGCTGGTCATGCCCTTGGTGACCGAAGCGGGCCTTGGGTTTGGCGGCGCTTACGGGCGCGGCGCGCTGCGCGTGAATGATATTTCCGTTGATTATTATTCGATGACCAAAGCGACCGGCGGATTACAGATCGGCGCGCAACAATATGCACATGTGCTGTTTTTCATGACCGAGGCATCGCTGAACAGTTTCCGCAGTTCACCGGGCTGGGCGGCAGGCGCCAATGTCGAATATGTCATCTCTGACAGAGGCGACAGCGTGAACGCCGACACGACAACCGCGCTTTCGCCGGTTCTGGCCGCCGTTTTCGGACGCGCAGGCTTGCGGATCGGTGCCACACTTGAGGGCAGCAAATACACCCGTATCATTCCTTAAGCCGAATGCTGCAAACTCAAACGGCCCCGTTACTGGGGCCGTCATGTGTTTCAGGGGGGTGTTGCACCTAGCATTTCACCTTCAACGAGACATATCCGCGGTTATAGATCAAAAGCTGGCGGTCTTCAGTCAGCGACAGCATCATGCGGCCCCCGCTGTAAGTTTCGCCTTCACCGTTGCATTGCAGATCATACAAAACCGATGTCCCCATATCGCGCAGCGCCGTGGGGTTTGCCATTTCGCAGGTGGATTCGTAGAACTCAGCCTGATCGCCCCTGATGGTCATGCGCGTGTCATTTAACGGGTTGGTGCAATATTCCTTGAAATCCCAAGTCCCGTCAAAAGGGCCAGCAACAGCAGCCGTTGCCCAGATCCCGCTGAGTGCAATTGTCGCTAAAAGACGCATTTCATTTCCTATTTTACTTTATCCAACAAGCCCTGACAAAGGGGCGGTAAGCGCAACGGCTTACATCTGGCAGTCATAGCCACCAGCGACAGGCTGATCCTGACGGGCAAAGCCAATCTGGCGGTTGGGAAATTCGATGACAAAACCGCCATTCGCCCAAGCCCACGTCCCGCGTTCATCCTTGTCAGACAACGCATCGCAGTTATTGCCAAGGTAGATGGTTTCATCCGCGCTTTTCAGTGCTGCGCCATGGGCGTTCTGGGTGGCCTTATAGGTGGCCCCGTTCGACCCTTCATAGGCGTGCAACGGCGCGGCGATTGCTGTCAGTGAAACAAGTGCTGCAAAAAAACTGGTAAGACGCATACATAACTCACTGTGATGTTTTCAGACGGTTTTTATGTTATCTTCCGATCTCAAAAGCAAACTTTAAAAAGACACCTTCCCGCGTGCCTTAAGATAATGCACGCGGGAAGCTTGATCGGTTGTCAATAAACTCAGACCCCCGGCGGGTATGGGCAGCACGGCCAATTGACCGCCCTGCCCTTAGCCACGCTAGCCCATCGCGTTGAGGCGTTTGATCAGGCTTGAGGTGTCCCAGCGGCCACCGCCGAGTTTTTGCACATCCTTATAGAACTGATCGACAAGGGCCGTGACCGGCAGGCTGGCGTCAATTTCGTCCGCGGTATCAAGGCAAATCCCCAGATCCTTGCGCATCCAATCGACGGCAAACCCGTGGTCGAATTTGTCATCCAGCATCGTCTCAAAGCGGTTGGCCATCTGCCAGCTGCCAGCAGCCCCTTGGCTGATAACCTCAACCACGGCGCGCCCATCCAGGCCCGCCTTTTGCGCGAAATGCAGTGCTTCGGACAGCCCTTGGACAAGTCCTGCAATCGCGATCTGGTTGCACATCTTGGTCATTTGCCCCGCACCGCTATCGCCCAGACGGCGGCAAATCTTGGAATACACTTCCATGATCGGCAAGGCGCGGTCAAACGCACCCTGATCGCCGCCACACATGATCGACAGCTGGCCGTTTTCAGCCCCTGCCTGACCGCCCGAAATCGGCGCATCAACAAAGCTGATCTGTGCCTCATCCGCTGCCTCGTAAAGCACGCGGGTCACGGCCGCTGAGACCGTGGTGTGATCCACAAAAACCGCCCCACCGGTCATGCCGCCAAAGGCACCGTCATCGCCCAAACAGACAGAGCGCAGGTCGTCGTCATTGCCCACACATGAGAAAACGAAATCAGCGCCCTTCGCCGCCTCGCGCGGGGTGCGCGCCATCGCGCCGCCATAGGTTTCGACCCACTGATGGGCCTTTTCGGTGGTTCTGTTATAAACGGTCACTTCGTGGCCCGCTTTTTGCAGATGTCCGGCCATTGGCCCGCCCATCACTCCCAGTCCCAGAAACGCGAGTTTTGCCATCGTCTTTTCCTTATCATTCAGTTGCGCTATTGGCTGGTGCAACACCTAACACCCCACAGGCTTTGGTCAATCGCATTGGGGGCAGAATCAGGAGCGCACAATGGCAGTGGTTTTTCAGTGGCTCATGCGTTTGGCGACAGCGTTGCTCGTGCTCACGGTCGTGGTATTGGGCGGCGTATATTGGTTGGCCTCGCGGTCGTTGCCCGACTATGACGACACGGTCACGGTGCCAAACCTGCGCGCCGAGGTAGAGATTGTGCGCGACAATGCAAACGTGCCGCATATCTTTGCGCAAAACGATCTGGATGTTTTCTATGGGCTGGGGTTTGCGCATGCTCAGGACCGGCTGTGGCAGATGATCTCGCTGCGGCGCACCGTCCAGGGGCGCCTGTCCGAGGTGTTCGGGACGGCGACGATCGACATCGACCGTCTGCTGCGTCGGTTCGATCTTTATCCGTTGGCTGTCCAATCAGTGCAAACCCTTGATCCAAAGACACGCGGGGCGCTTGATGCCTATGCCGCCGGTGTAAACGCCCGTCTTGACCAGATAAACGAGGAAGCTCTAGGGCGCGGTGCCCCTGAAATGTTGCTGTTTGATGCGCCTATCGCCCCGTGGCGCGCCGCAGATTCGCTGGCCTTAGTGAAACTGATGGCCTTGCAATTGTCCGGGCATTTAGACGCCGAAGTGCGCCGTGCGCGCACATCATTGGCCTTGCCCGACCCCAAACGGCTGATTGATATCCTGCCTGACGCCCCCGGCAGCGGCATCGCTGCGTTGCCAGAATATGCCGCCCTCGTTCCGGGCCTGCCGCAATTTTCCGCCAACATCCCGCTTGATCCAAATCCCCTGTCCCCCTTCCAGCCGTTCGAGCTTGCGGGTGCGTCCAATGCGTGGGCAGCGGCGCGCGACCGCTCTGCCTCGGGCGGGACCTTGTTGGCAAATGATCCGCATCTTGGCTTTACCGCCCCGACAATCTGGTATCTTGCCCGGCTTGAGCTGAAATCGGGCGGTGTGATCGGGGCGACGATCCCGGGCATTCCGGTTGTGCTGACCGGACGCTCCGCCGCGTTGGGCTGGGGTCTGACCTCGTCTTATGCTGATGATCAAGACGTCTATGTTGAAGAGCTGAACCCAGACAACCCCGAAGAATACCGGACGCCGGATGGGTTCAAGCCCTTTATCAAACGCTCTTCGATCATCACCGTCAAAGATGCCGATCCGATCACCCTGACGCTACGCTGGACAGATAACGGCCCCGTCTTGCCCGGCAGTCACTACAACCTTGCCGCCATCACGCCGCCGGGGCACGTGGCCACGTTGAACTGGACGGCGCTTAGCCCGTCAGACACATCGCTGGCCGCAGCAATGACCCTGATGGAGGCCAAATCTGTCGAGGACGGTCTGGCGGCTGCTGCAGATTACATCGCCCCCTCCCAGAACCTGACGCTGGTGGACCGCGAGACAATCGCGCTCAAGACCATCGGTGCGCTGCCCGCCCGAGATCCTGCGCATCAAAGCCAAGGGCGCCTGCCCACACAGGGATGGATTGCCGCCAATCGCTGGCAAGGTCGGCTGCCCTATCAATCAAACCCTGAATTTGTCGCCCCGCGCGGCGGCATTTTGGGCAACACAAATAACAAAACGCTGGATCGGCCGTTCCCCAATCATGTCTCGTTTCTTTGGGGCGATACCCAGCGGATTCAGCGCTGGCGTAATCTGATGCAGCGCCGGCAGGTCCACACGCGCGACAGCTTTATCGAAGCGCAGCTCGACACGGTCAGCTTTACGGCGCGCAGCTTGTTGCCGCTGATTGGCGCCGAATTGTGGTTCACCGGCGAAGCAACATCCGAGGGGACAACCGAACGCCAGCGCGAGCGCGCGCTGATCCTGCTGGCCGGCTGGTCCGGGGAAATGAGCGAGCATCTGCCCGAACCGTTGATCTATGCCGCTTGGCTGCGCGCGCTGCAGGCCCGCTTGATCCAGGACGAGCTTGGCCCGCTTGCCGATGAATTCGATCACGTCGAGCCGCTGTTTATCGAACGCGTTTTTCGCGATGTCGATGGCGCGTCCGTCTGGTGCGATGTCTTGCAATCGGCCCCAAAGGAAACCTGCCCCGAGATGGCCCGCCTTGCATTGGACGATGCACTGATCTGGATCAACGAGACATGGGGAGGTCAGCTGGAATCGCTCCGCTGGGGGGACGCACATCAAGCCACACATGACCACCAGACCTTGGGCAAAGTGCCGCTGCTGCGCTATTTCGTCAACATCCGTCAATCGACTTCCGGGGGCGACAACACCCTGCAACGGGGCCGCACCAAAGGGTCAGGTCCGGATCCGTTCTTTAATGTGCACGGCGCAGGATATCGCGGCGTCTATGATTTCGCAGATCCGGATTCGTCGGTCTTTGTGACATCGACGGGCCAGTCAGGCCACTTCTTGTCACGCCACTATGATGATCTGGCCCAGCTTTGGCGGCGCGGTGAATATATCCCGATGTCCCTTGATGAAGAGCTTGCACGTGCCGCATCGGTCGGGGTGACACATTTGAAACCCGCCGCCCCATGAACCGTGTCATCCTGTTCAACAAGCCTTTCGGCGTGCTGTCACAATTCACCGATAAAGGGACCGAAGGATCACCGCGCCCCACCTTGTCTGCTTATATAGACGAAAAAGGTTTCTATCCTGCGGGTCGACTGGACCGCGACAGCGAAGGCCTTATGGTGCTGACAGATAGCGGCCCGCTGCAAGCGCGGATATCCCATCCCAAATACAAGCTGCCAAAAACCTACTGGGTCCAGGTCGAAGGGACACCGGACGAGACTGCACTGAAGGCACTATCAGGCGGTGTTATTCTGAAAGACGGGAAAACTGCTCCGGCAAAAGCCTCGCTTATCCCCTCTCCCGCAGAATTGTGGGTCCGCGATCCGCCCGTCCGGTTTCGCAAAAGCGTGCCTGATGCATGGCTGTCGATCACCATATCAGAAGGTCGCAATCGCCAGGTGCGCCGCATGACAGCCCATGTTGGCTTTCCGACGCTCAGGCTGATCCGCGTCCAGATCGGCCAATGGCACCTCAATAAAATGCAGCCCGGAACTTGGCGATTTTCAACCGAGACAGGCGTTTAGCACACCCCGCCCGTTTCCAAATGGATTAAAATCCCGGGGGACGACCAAAGGTCGGGGGGCTGGCCCCCATACCCCGTTTGCGACTTACGTAAACGCCCGCGTGGCCCAAACGCCAACAGTCGCCGACACCCCAGTCAACACAACACCCCAGGTAAAATCGGTTGCAACCATTTGGGCAGTCCAGTCTTTGAGTGTTGCAAGGTTGGTGAATTCATAGGTTCCGTACCCCATGGCCCCAATTAATGCGGCATTCAGGAACACCCAGACCAATGTCTTATCCTGAGTAATCGCGGGCCAAGAGACAAAATACAACAGAACCCCAATGTAGAACGCGTAAAAGACGAAGGCCGGAACGAGTCTGAAGCTATCGAGCAGCAAAGGCCCGATGTCGCGGGCAAAGACAGGCTTTATCAGAAAAGTAAGCCCCAGAATGTCGAGCCCCAGAAAAATCGCGAATGTTAGCACGTAAAGAATAACCAGCGTCATCTGGGCCTCCTGCTATTTAGATCAAACCACAATATGCAACGCGACACGGAAAATTCGAATTTTCCGGCCAAATTTTTTGAAAAAAATGTTCACACGCACAATCGGAGGATCAAAGTTTCTGAAATTGTGCTTCTTGCTGGGCAGACCAACGAACAGTCAGGGCGAACCCATCTTCGGTCTGCGTCTCGCTTAAAACGACCTCTTGGGCAAATAGCCACGCGCGCTTTTTTCCTTGGTCAAAGGGCAGCAGCAGATCAGCCTCGCGTACGGCACCTTGCAGGGCTTCGGCAATGACGGCCTGCATGTTGTCCAGACCTTCGCCCGTCAGAGATGAAATCGCCAACACGTTTTCGTCGCGCGCAGCGCGCGCGCGCACAGCATCCGCGCGATCGTCACTCAGCAGATCGATCTTGTTCCAGACCTCGAAGCTGCGGGTTTCCTTTGGCACGCCAAGCGACGTCAGAATATCACGCACGTTTTGCGCTTGTTCTTCGGTCTCGGCGTGGGAAATATCGCGAACGTGGCAGATAATATCCGCCGCCAGCACTTCTTCCAGCGTGGCACGGAACGCTGCAACCAGCTCGGTCGGCAGATCAGAGATAAAACCAACCGTGTCGCTTAGGATAATTTCCGGCCCGTCCGGCAGGACAAGACTGCGCATCGTCGGGTCCAATGTGGCAAAAAGCATGTCTTTTGCCATCACATCTGCGCCCGTCAAGCGGTTGAAAAGCGTCGACTTTCCCGCGTTGGTATACCCCACCAAAGCCACAATCGGAAACGGCACCTTGGCCCGCGCGGCACGGTGCAACGCGCGTGTCTTGACCACTTTGTCCAACTGCCTGCGCAAGCGCACAAGCTGCTCGTCAATAGCGCGACGATCCGATTCAATCTGCGTCTCGCCGGGACCGCCGACAAAGCCAAGCCCGCCGCGCTGGCGCTCAAGGTGGGTCCAGGCGCGCACCAGTCGGGTGCGCTGATAGCTCAACGCTGCCATCTCTACCTGCAACACACCTTCGCGGGTGGCAGCACGGTCGCTGAAAATCTCTAGGATCAGGCCGGTGCGGTCCAGCAATTTGACGCCCCAGGCTTTCTCAAGGTTGCGCTGTTGGACGGGCGTTACGTGCCCATCGACCAACACCAGCTCGACCTCGGCCTCTTCCATGCGGTGTTTCAGCTCTTCGATCTTGCCAGAGCCAAACATCATCCCTGCGCTGACGGTACGCAGGATGACAATATCCTGCCCGACCACCTCAAGCTCGGGAAGCGCTTCGGCCAAGGCAACGGCCTCTGCCAAGGCAGGTTCAGCGATTCGGCGGCTGTTGTCGGTTTTTATATCCGGGTGCAACACCCAAGCCCGTGTGAATTTCGGGCCTGCGCTGTCATCTATTTGAAATGGAGGACGGCTCAATTAGCGTCTTCACCCTCGTAAAGCGAGATCGGCTGGCTAGGCATGATCGTGGAAATTGCGTGCTTGTAAACCAGCTGGGACTGACCATCGCGGCGCAAAAGCACGCAAAAGTTGTCAAACCAAGTGATAACGCCTTGCAGCTTTACCCCGTTGATCAGGAAAATCGTCACCGGGACTTTAGTTTTGCGCACATGGTTCAGGAACGCATCCTGAAGGTTCTGTCTGTCAGACGCCATATTGGTTTCGCCTTTATTCTTGCTGTTATTCTTGCCGGTGTCTGCGGACCAGACCCCCCTCTTATGTCAAGTATGTAGATGCCCGTCAGGAGTTTCCACCCCAAATCAAACACCTTAGCGCAACGTGGACCCCAATTCGTGTCACGCGCGCCACAGATCGGGGGTCAACAGGGCGATAATGGCCAGAGTTTCAAGCCGCCCCAACACCATGGCACCTATCAGGATCATCTTGGCAGCATCGCCCAGCTGGATCAACTCGATCGGTGCATCGGCGGCGAATTCAATCAAGGGTCCGGTCGTGGACAAGGTCGCAACAGACATCACCAACGCATCCTCGAACGGGGCACCGACGAATGTCAGCAACAAGGTGACGCCGGCCAGCGATATTGCAAAAAGCATGAAAAAGATCCACGCAATAAACGCGCCATTGCTTTGCAGACGCCGCCCCGTGGCTCCTGCCCCCGAGACTGAATTGGGATGGACCAGCCGCTCAAGTTCGCGCGCGCCATTACGGTAAAGCGCAAACACCCGCAGCAGTTTGACCCCGCCCGCCGTGGTGGCCACCCCCCCGCCGATCAACGCCAACCCCATCAGGATCAGCCCCGGCGTCTGCAGCCCTGACCAGCTTTGCGCCTGCCCCCAGGACGAGCTGACAAAACCAGTGGTCGTCAAAAACGATGTCACCGTAAAGATCGCTCCCCAAAGCGCGCTACCGCTTTCCTGTGGCTCTGCACTTGCTGAGACATCAAAAGCCCCCAGAAAGTGGCGGGCGAACAGCAGCAAAGGCACACCAATGATCAGCGCCAGCCCCATCCGGAATTCAGGGTCGGTTATCAGCCCGCCTTGGGTCGCTGTGACCGTGTCTTTGGAAAAAGTCAGGCGCGACAAGGCGAACAGCATGAACAGCATCATCACCGCCTCGGCCCCGAAACCGACACCGGTGTCATGGGTACCCCCAAGCGGCGATATACCAGAGGTCGCCATGACCGACATGGCATGGCACAGCGCCACAAGGGATCTATCGCCATTGGCCAGCAGCAAAAGCCACAAGGTAAGGGTCAGCGCCAGATACGTCGGCACCAGCGCGCCTGCAGACCGCAACAAGCGCAAGCGGGGGTTGATTGGCCCGGTGGTGGCGCGGCGCGCGTCGGGGTTGCCCGGCTCTGCCTGCGAGGTGACCTCGAAGCCGCCAAGGTGCAGCGGGGCCAGAATGGCAGACGCTGCGATCCACATCAGCAATCCGCCCATCCACGCCACTTGCGCACGCCACAAATGCAACGTGTCGCTCAGCCGTCCGGGATCATCAAAGATACTGGCCCCCGTTGTGGTAATCGCGCTGACCATATCGAAATAGGCGTTGATAAACCGTGTGGTGGGCAAAGCCTCAAGAAACGGGATCGACAAGATAACGGGCAGGACCAGGAAACTTGAAAACAGCGACAACAACGGGCCCAAAGCACCATGGCGGGTTTTGCGGCCCGAATGGGCAATCGCAATCAAGGCAAAGACAACCAGCCCCAACAGGCCGGAATACAGAAAGGCGCGCGATGCCAGTAAATCCCGTGTCACAACCGCGTAAAACGCAGGAATGATCATCGAGGCGCAGAACAACCCGAAAATCAGCAAAAACAGTGGCAGTTGCAGGATTTCCTGACGGATCGTGCTTTTGCGTCTCATGCTGGCGCGCCCCGGTCCTGCATCAGAAAAAGTCGATCGACACCTGCATCAACTGTTCGACCTGCGGCACATCTTTTGCCAGACAGAAAACAGCGATCACATCGCCTTCGTCAATGCGGGTGTCGCCCAACGGACGCAAGACCTTGTCACCTTTGCGCACCATGCCGACCAGAACGCCTTCGGGAAAATCGATCTCGGAGATACGCTTGCCCGCGATAGGCGAGGTGGACAGCACTTCGGCCTCGATCACTTCGGCCTCGGCGTCACCGATGGAATAGACCGACCGCACGCGGCCATGCCGGATGTGGCGCAAGATCGAACTTACTGTCGTGGCGCGCGGATTGATGTAGGCATCAATCCCCAAGGGTTTCATCAGCGGCACCAGGGTCGGATCGTTGATCAGCGCGATCACGAAAGGGCATCCTTCGGCCTTGGCGCGCACGCAGGCAAGCATGTTGGTTTTGTCATCATCTGTGATCGCCATCATCGCATCGGCGCGGCTGATGCCCGCTTCGGCCAGCAGGGCTGCATCCAAGCCGTCGCCGTTCAGAACGATGGTTCGTTCCAGCGCTTCAGCGGCACGCTCAGCGATGACGCGGCTTTTCTCGATCATCTTGGTGCGCACGCGTTTTTCGCCCGCCTCCAGGCTTTTGGCCACGGCCAACCCGACATTGCCGCCGCCCACGATCACAACCCGTTCAAGTTTACCGGTTTTCTTGCCAAAAATCTCAAGCGTGCGCGGAATATCGTCGCGGTGGCTGAAGACATAACAAGCGTCGCCAACAAACAACTGGTCTTTGCTTTCGGGGGCAAACAACGTGCCATCACGGCGCACGCCCACTACCACAGCGCGCAGGGTCGAGAACAGATCGCTCAGCTGGCGCAAGGGTGTGTTGACGACCGGACACCCCTCTTCGATCTGGATGCCCAGCAGGTGGGCCATTCCATCCATGAAGGTTTCCGTATCAAACGACGCAGGGGCCAGAAGACGCTGCAACGCAGCCGTTGCGACTTCCTTTTCGGGGCTGATTACCACGTCGATGGGCATGTGGTCGCGGCGGTAGAGATCAGAATATATGGCGGTAAGGTAAGACTGGCTGCGCAAGCGTGCAATCTTGCGGTTAATCCCGAACACCGAATGGGCGACCTGACAGGTCACCATGTTCACCTCGTCGGAATGGGTCGCGGCGATGATCATCTCGGCGTCACGCGCGCCTGCGCGGTCCAGCACATCGGGGTAGCTGGCGAAACCGGCAATGCCCTGCACATCCAGCGTGTCCGTTGCCCGGCGCACCAGATCGGGGTTGCTGTCGACGATTGTGACGTCGTTACGCTCGCCTGACAGATGACGCGCGATTTGCCAGCCGACCTGACCTGCGCCGCAAATGATCACTTTCATGAAAGGTTCCTTTGGCGTTGCGCCTTATGACGTCACAAGGCGGAAACCACCCGCTTGATCGTGGATTTGAATGACAGATGGCTTTGCAGCGGTCAATTCAATTGTATAGATGCTGAGACTGAACAAAAGGGGTCGCGCGGTGAAACATATACTGATTTGTGCAGCAGGTTTGGCCGCTTTGGCGTCTTGCGCCCCGCTTAACACCTACTACAAACCCGGTGCCGATGTGGCGAGCGTGCAACGCCAAACAACGGCCTGCGAGGTCGAGGCTTTGGCCAAGGTGCCCACTTCGTTCGTGACGCGACAGGCGCCGCCGCAGTATGTGCCCCCGCAAAACCTGTGTAACAGCGCTGGAGTGTGCCGTGCCGTGCCGGGGTATTTCGTCCCGGGTGCCTTTTACCAGATTGATCCCAATGCCGAATTGCGCAAACGCGTCGAGGTTCAATGCATGGCGGACGCCGGTTTCGCGCCGGTGTCCATCCCTGCCTGCCCGTCCGGCGTGGCCAAGGCGGCACCGCAACGGGCCACCACCACCCTGCCCCCGCTGAATGCGAAATCCTGCGTGATCCGCAATTCAGACGGCAGTTTTCAGATCGTCACCCAAGGTTAGCCGTCAATTTCGGCATCGTCATCCACATGGGCGATGCGCATACCGGATTTGGCCGAGGTGACAACCCCGAGGCTTTTTAGCTTGCGGTGCAGCGCTGACCGCTCCATCCCGACGAAATTGGCAGTGCGGCTGATGTTGCCGCCAAAGCGGTTGATCTGGGTCAGAAGGTATTCACGCTCGAACGCTTCGCGGGCTTCGCGCAGCGGCAAGGTCGCCAAGGCACCCGACAATACGACGCGGCCATCCTCTTCGGTGTTTTCATCCTCGCCGGGCAGCTCGCGCGCCTCTATCGGGCCGGTGCCATCGCCCAGGATCAACACCCGCTCTACCAGGTTTTTAAGCTGGCGAACGTTGCCGGGCCAAACCATCGTTTGCAGCAAAGCCACCGCATCATCCGAGAATTTGCGCAAAGGCAAGCCTTGGCTCGCGTTGAAATCGGCGATGAATTGCGTGGCCAGTACCGGAATATCCTCGCGCCGTTCCTCAAGCGAGGGCACGGAGATCGGTACCACATTCAGGCGGTGAAACAGCTCTTCGCGGAAGGTTTCATTCTTGATTGCAGCATCAAGATCCTTGTTCGTGCTCGAGACGACCCGCAAATCGACGCGGACCTTGTCATGACCGCCGACGCGGGTGAATTGCTGGTCAACCAACACGCGCAGGATTTTCGATTGGGTGCCAAGCGGTAAATCCGCGACCTCGTCAAAAAAGATCACGCCCCCATGGGCCTGCTCCAGCAAACCCGGCACTACCCCGCCGCTAGCGCTTTCACTGCCGAACAACACTTCTTCCATGCGGTCGGGGGCGACGCTGGCGCAATTGATCGTCACAAAGGGTGCCGCAGCGCGCGCAGAGTTGCTGTGGATATAGCGTGCAGCGATTTCCTTGCCCGCCCCGGCAGGGCCCCGCAACATGACGCGGCCATTGGATTTGGTGACCTTGTCAAGCTGGCTCATTAGGGTTTTGAAGGCCGTGGACGCGCCGATCATATCGGTGCTGGCAACGTCCCGCCGCTTGAGGCTCAGGTTTTCGCGGCGCAGGCGCGAAGTTTCCATCGCCCGCCGGATAACCACCAGTAATTGATCAATATTAAACGGCTTTTCGATGAAATCATAGGCCCCCTGTTTGATCGCAGCAACGGCAATTTCGATGTTCCCATGCCCCGAGATGATAACAACGGGCACATCCGGGTTGTCGCGTTTGACCTTCTTGAGGATATCAATCCCGTCCATCTGGCTGTCTTTCAACCAGATGTCCAAAATCATCAACGCGGGCGGTTCCGCGTTGATGGCGGCGACCGCCTCGTCCGAATTGCCAGCCAGACGGGTCGCATACCCTTCGTCTTGCAAAATGTCTGATATCAGCTCGCGAATATCGCGCTCGTCGTCCACGATTAGGATGTCACTCATCTTGGGTCTCCAATACGTTGGGCTGTTGAATGGGTGCCAAGGGCAGTTTGATCACTGCCATCGCACCAAAATGGGATTGGCCTGCAAACACAGACGCGTTTTCCAACGTCAATGTGCCGCCATGTTCTTCGATGATCTTTTTGACAATCGGCAGCCCCAGACCGGTGCCTGCGCTGCGGGTGGTCACATAGGGTTCAAACAGCCGCGCACGATCTTCAGGCAGGCCGATACCATTGTCAGCGATGGTGATCATCGCTGCCGTAGCGGTCACTGTCAAAGTGACCTCGATGCGCGGGATCAAGCCGTCTGGCGCGCATTTTTCTTTCAGGCTTTCAATGGCTTCCCCGGCGTTCTTGATCAGGTTGGTCAACGCTTGTGACATCATTGTTGAATCGACTTGGGCGATCACGGCAGCATCGGGCAAGGTTGCCTCGAGGATCACGCCGGGCTGCCCCGCTTTTTGCAAAAGCACGGCATCGCGCACCAATTGCGAGATATCCTGCATTGAGGTTTCAGGCTCTGGCATGCGCGCGAATTTCGAAAACTCATCCACGATGCGGCGCAAGTCTCCGGTCTGGCGAATGATCACTCCGGTCATCTGTTCAAGGCTTTCGGCATCGTCGGGCAGCTTGGGCGCGAATTTACGCTGAATCCGCTCGGCGCTTAGCTGGATGGGCGTCAGCGGGTTCTTGATTTCATGCGCGATGCGCCGCGCGACATCGCCCCAGGCGGCCATGCGTTGCGCGCTCACCAGATCGGTCACATCGTCAAAGGCCACAACATAACCTTCAAGGCGGCCATCGTCGCTGCGCCTTGTGGCAACGCGCACCAGCAGGTTCTCCATAGTGCCCAGCCGCGAGACTTTGACCTCGCCTTGGGCGACCTCGCCTTGGCCATTCACAACCGTATCGAACAAGGGTCCGAACTCGGGGATCGCTACTGAAATAGCCAAGGATTGCTGGTCTTCTTCCCAATCCAGAAGCCGCATCGCAGACCTGTTCACGAACGCCACACGGCCTTCAGGGTCAAGGCCCACGACGCCAGACGTTACAGAGCTTAGGACCGAATCAAACAGGCGGCGGCGGCGTTCAATCTGGCGGGTGTTGTCCAGCAGCGTGTCGCGCTGCCCCTTTAACTGCTTGGTCATCTGGTTGAAGTAGCGTCCAAGCATGGCGATCTCGTCATCCCCGTCTTCTTCGCGGACCTGTACTTCCAGATCGCCGGCACCAACCTGTTGGGCGGCACCGGTCAGACGGCCAACGGGGCCGGAAAGACGTTCGGCAAACCACAGTCCCAGCCAAACGGCAGCTAGAATAAGGATCAGCGCAAAGCCCACATAAAGCAGACCAAATTCAAACAGCAGCTTGCCCCGTTCGCTTTCAAGCTGTTGATAAAGCCGCACTGTTTCTTTGGTATCATCCAGAAGGGACAGGATTTCACCGTCCACTTCGCGACTAATATAAAGGTAGCGGTCAAGATAGCTGTCCAGCGCCACAAGCGCGCGGAATTCATTGTTCGGCCAATCCTCGATCACCAACGGGGTGCCGTTATTCTCCTGCGCTTCTTTTATCTGCTCAAGATCGGGTGCCTCGTAATCAAAAAGGTACGATCTGTCGCCACGGGTACGGATCTGGGCGGTGCCGTCGATCAGATAGGCTTCTCGCAAGCCGCGCTGAATTTGCAACTGACCTTCTGCCAGCAATTGCGCCTCTGGAATGGACAGACCTTGGGTGCGGGCCGTATCGATGGCGCGCGCCAAGGCAATCGCGTCCGCCACCAGATCATCGCGCTGTTCGGATTCGTAGGCTTGTGCTGCGGCCAGCGAATTCCCGACAACGCTGCGAACACGGTCGGAAAACCATCCCTCAAGCCCCACATTGATTGTCAACCCGGCAAAGACCGCGACACTAACCGTCGGAATAAGCGCCATTAGCGCAAATACGCCCGTCAGCCGCAAATGCAGCCGCGATCCGGCAGATTTTGCGCGCCGCGCTGCGATCAGCCGGGCAATCTGGCTGAAAACCAGCGCCGCGACCAACAGGATATACACCAGATCGGTCAGCAGGATTAGTCTGAGGCTGGGCGTGTTTGCCCCCTGCCCCAATGGCCCCAGCACCAGATAGGTGACAAGCGCGAGCACTGGCCCCAAGACCACCAGCCCGAAGGTCGCCATATTGCGATAGCGCCGAACCCGGCGCAAACGCTCTAGACGCAACAGATAATAACTGCGTGACCGGGTTAGCACCCGCTATCCTCACCGATGATGTGGTGCACGAATGCACCAACCGCCTATTTATGTGGTCCTGATCGGGTTATGAGGCCCGATGGCCACGGTTATGTGGCTTTCTTACATCATTTTGCGACCGCGTGTCACCTCTATATCGAGGTCCGTGATCTTTTTTCTCAAGGTATTGCGGTTAATTCCTAGTAGATCAGCACATTTAGCCTGATTGCCTGCAGTGGCAGCCAAGGCGATTTCAATCAACGGCGCCTCGATTTCGCGCAAAATCCGCGCATACAGCCCCGGAGGCGGCAACATCGAGCCGTGTTGATCAAAGTAGCGGCGCAAATGCCGCTCGACCGAAGCCCCCAGTTTTTCCGTGTTCGCCTGTGCCCGCAACGGTTCGGGATCGGGCTGCGCCCCCAAGACCTGTTCGGCCTCAGCTTGCGTAATCTCGGGCGCGCGGCTGGTCAGGGACAACTGGCGCATCGCGTGTTCCAGTTGGCGCACGTTGCCGGGCCATTGGTAGTTGGCAAAGACCTTTGCCGCCCCGTCCGACAGGGCACGCGGCGCAGTATTTCCAGATTCCGTGCGTTCGAGAAAATGCGCGGCCAGCAGGCTGATGTCTTCGACGCGGTCGCGCAGTGCCGGCACGTGCAAAGTGGCCCCCGACAAGCGGTAATAAAGATCGCGCCGCAAGCTGCCCGCCTTCATCGCAGCCGCCAGATCGGATTGGCTTGTGGCCAGAAAGCGCGGTGCATGTTCACCGGGGGTGTCCATCATGCGCGCGATACGCGCTTGTATTTCCTCGGGAAAATCGCCGATCTCGTCAATCAGCAGGGTGCCGCCGCGCACCCGCGCCAACACCCGCGAGGGGCCTTCGATGTCTTGTAACTCAGCCGAGGTAATGGTGACGAACGGCAAATTACGACGGTCGGAAAAGTCGTGGATCGCCTTGCCGATCAGAGATTTTCCAGTGCCGGATTCACCCCAAATCAGTACCGGCAAATCGGTGTTCATCACCCGCGCCACCACGCGGTAAAGCGATTGCATCACCGGCGTGCGCCCGACCAACGGCAGATCATCACGGTCCGCCGCATCATTGGTCTGAACCGCCCTGCGCGGCGCGCCCGAGCGTTCCAGCGCGCGGGCCGTGCGTTTCATAAGGTCGGGCAGATCGAAAGGTTTGGGCAGATAATCATAGGCTTCGGCCTCGGCCGCCTTGATCGCCGTCATGATGGTGTTTTGCGCCGAAATTACGATAACGGGAAGGCCGGGCCGGTCTTTGGCGATCTTGGGCAGCATCTCAAGCCCGTTGCCATCGGGCATCACAACATCGGAAATCACCACATCGCCTTTACCCTCGGCCACCCACCGCATCAACGTGGTCAAACTTGAGGTCGCATGTACTTTGCAGCCCGCGCGGGTCAGCGCTTGGGTCAATACGGTCCGAATTGTGCGGTCGTCATCGGCGACCAGAACTGTGCCATCCATCTTTACGTCTCCTGTTCGGGTGCGAATTGTTCAAGCTGCGCCTTGTCCGCGCGCGGCAGCGAAATGCGGAATACTGTTTTGCCCGGTGCCGAATTTACTGAGATCCAGCCGCCATGGTCCGATATAATCTTGCTGACCAGCGCCAAGCCAAGGCCAGTGCCGTTTTCGCGGCCTGACACAAACGGGTCAAACACGTCGTCCTGAATGGCTTCGGGCAGTCCGGGACCGTCATCGATGACTTCGATCTGCAAGGGCAGCGACTGGCCCGTCCCGTCCGCGCGGCGCAGGCGGAATGAATGTTCGTAATAGCTGTGCAACCGGATCGTTCCACCTGCATTGCCTGCCGCCTCGGAGGCGTTTTTCACAAGGTTCAGAACGACTTGCAGCAGCTGATCCTTATCACCCAACGCCAGCGGCAAGGACGGATCATAGTCTTCGATGATGGTCATGCGCGCGCCAAACCCCAGCAAGGCAGACCGGCGTACACGGTCCAGCACGTCATGCAGGTTTACGGGTTTGCTTTCGGGTGGCATGAGGTTGCCAAACTGTTCGACCTGTTCAAGCAGTTTCACGATGCGGCGCGATTCAGCGACGATCAGATCGGTCAGCTCGATATCCTCGGCGCTTAACCCCATACTAAGAAGTTGCGCCGCCCCGGTGATACCCGCGAGCGGGTTTTTGATTTCGTGCGCCAGCATTTCTGCCATGCCGATGGCGGATTTTGCTGCGGATTTCACCGAATTGTTCTGGCTCATCCGGCCGACCAGTTCGCGCGGTGTAATCATCAGCAGCATATGGCCGGGCGACCCGTTCAGCGGTGCCAGATGCAAGTCGCACAGTGCCGGAGGGCGCTGGCCGCTGCCCACATCCACGTCATTCACAAACAGGGGCGTGTCATTCTGGCGGGCGCGCTCGAACGCTTCTTCCAGCGGTGCGTTAACGGCGATCAAATCCCAGACGGGCGTATCTTTCGCACTCTTGGCTGATGTGTTCAGGAACCCCTCGGCCTCGGAGTTAAGGTCAATGATGCCGTCGTCGGGACCGATGAGCACCGCTGGCACCGGCAACGAATTAAAGACCGCGTCCGCGTTCATCATGCCGCTTCCAAAACATGGGTTGGGGCCATCGCATCTGGGATAAGGCGCTGAACTGATTGCGGATCAGGCGCGGTCAGGACAGCGCGGCGCAGGTCTGTTGGCGTGCCGCAGGTGTCCATATACCAACCCAGATGTTTGCGCGCCATACGCAGGCCGATCTTGGCACCGTAAAAGCGGATCATCGCATCATAGTGTTCGGCAACCATGCGCGTGAAATCCGCGCCTTGAGGCACCTCAGGCGCGGGCGTGCCGTAAATTTCGTGGGCGATCTGTGACAAAAGCCACGGTTTGCCTTGGGCACCGCGCCCGACCATGACGCCATCTGCGCCAGACGCAGACAGCGCTGCGCGGGCGGAATCGGCGCTGATGATGTCCCCATTGGCAATCACCGGGATTGTCACGGCCTGCTTGACGCCTGCAATCGCAGCCCAGTCTGCCGCACCTTTGTAGAACTGGCAGCGGGTGCGTCCGTGGATCGTGATCATCGTGATCCCCGCATTTTCAGCTGCCACCGCAATTTGCGCGGCGTTCAGCATAGCGTCGTCCCACCCCAGACGGGTTTTCAACGTGACGGGGATCTTTACGGCGTTCACCACCGCTTCGATCAGTGTCAGCGCATAATCGGGCGTGCGCATCAGGGCAGAGCCGGAATAGCCTTGCGTTACCTTCTTGGCGGGACAGCCCATGTTGATGTCGATCACGCGCGCGCCTTGCGCTTCGACCAAACGGGCAGCTTCGGCTAATGGGGCGGCCTGGCGACCCGCAAGCTGCACAGCAGTGCCTTCGATACCCAAGCCAAGTTCGGCTTTTTCGCGGGTTCCGGGGCGGGCATTGATCATGTCTTCGCTTGCGACCATTTCGGACACGACCAAGCCCGCCCCGAAAGAGGCGACGAGCGACCGGTAAGGCAAGTCGGTAATCCCGGCCATGGGTGCGAGTAAAACAGGCGGGCTGAGGGAAAATGGCAGATCAGCGAGACCCAAACGATTAATCCTTGTGCAGTTGCTATGTGTGTATCGGCAGCATTGGGCAAACTCAATGAAACCACGGCATATTGGGCAGACATAAACTCATTTATGCCTAAATATCAGGCAACTCAGTGGTGTGATTGCACCGCGCGACCGCAATGCTTAGGTAGAGTGTATGATTTCAGGGGGCAGCGCATGTCATCACCGCCAAAAATTGCCGCATTAATCGTTGCAGCGGGACGAGGCACTCGTGCAGGCGGGCCTGTGCCAAAGCAATGGCAGGCTTTGTGCGGCAAGCGCGTGATTGACCATACATTAGCGGCGTTTCAACGTCACGAGGCGATCACGACCATCGTTGTGGTCCTGAATGAAAGTGATCTCGCGCTGGCGGATGCCTTTACCGCGCAAGGTTGTCTGATTGCACCCGGCGGAACAGATCGCGCGGCGTCGGTCCGTAACGGTTTGGCACTGCTTGAAGAGACCGATCAGGTGCTGATCCATGATGCAGCACGCCCCTGCGTTTCGCGCGCAGTTATTGATGCGGTGATTGCGGCGCTCAAGGACGGGCCTGCCGCGGCACCCGGCCTGCCCGTCACCGATGCATTATGGATGGGCGACGACGGCGAGGTTTCGGGCACACAAGACCGCACGGCGCTGTATGCCGCCCAAACGCCGCAGGGATTTAACACGCGGGCGATCCGTGCCGCCCATGCCGAATTTGACGGAGTAGCGGCAGACGACGTGGAAGTTGCTCGGGCGGCGGGAATGGCCGTTGCCATCACCCCCGGCAGCGTTGATAACCTCAAGATAACAGTGCCCGGCGATCTAACCCGCGCCGCCCGTATTTTGGAGAGCCAGATGGATATTCGCACCGGCAACGGCTTTGACGTGCATGCCTTTGGCCCCGGCGATCACGTGGTTCTGTGTGGCGTCAAAATTCCGCATGATCTGGGGCTTGTGGGCCATTCCGACGCAGATGTGGGGATGCACACCGTGACGGATGCGATTTACGGCGCTTTGGCGATGGGCGATATCGGCCAGCATTTCCCCCCCTCTGATCCGCAGTGGAAAGGGGCGCAAAGCCACATCTTCCTAAGCCATGCCGCCGATCTGGCGCGCAGCCAAGGGTTTACGCTGACCCATGTCGATTGCACGCTGATTTGCGAATACCCCAAGGTGGGCCCGCATGCGGCTGCGATGCGCGACGTGATGGCAGGCTATCTGGGGATCGACGTGGCGCGGGTGTCGGTCAAGGCCACAACCTCGGAACGTCTGGGGTTTACGGGTCGCGGCGAAGGGATCGCCTGCATGGCCACAGCAACATTGGTGAAATTATGAAACTTGCAAAGCTGATCGGCACGGTTCTTGGCGTGGGCTATATCCGCCCTGCCCCCGGCACATGGGGGTCGCTTGTCGCACTTCCCTGGGGCTGGCTGCTGCATGTGATCGGCGGATTTCCCTTGCTGGTGTTGGGCATCCTTGTGGCGTTTAGCGCAGGATGGTGGGCGACTGCGCAGATGACGGCGGGCAGCGCCGACCACGATCCGTCAGAGATCGTGATTGACGAGGTCGCGGGCCAGTGGATCGCACTTTTGCCGCTGAGCTATGCCGCGTGGTCGATGGGGCTGAACATCCTTGTGATGTGGCCGGGCTGGATCGCGGCCTTTGCACTGTTTCGTTTGTTTGACATCTGGAAGCCGCTTTTGGTGGGCTGGGCCGACAGGCGCGGCGACCCGCTGGGCGTGATGCTGGACGATGTCATTGCGGGTGTGTTTGCCATGTTCGGGGTCATAGCGCTTGCCGGGATCTATCATGGTCTACTCTGACGCGGCTAAATTGCTTGAAACCGCTGTGGCGCGCGGCGTTATGTTTGCCTGCGCAGAAAGCTGCACGGGTGGGATGGTGGCAGCGGCCCTGACCGACCTGCCCGGATCATCGGCAATGTTTGATCGGGGCTTTGTCACCTATACCAATGCGGCAAAGATCGACATGCTTGGCGTGACGCCCCAAACCTTGGACCGCTTCGGCGCGGTGTCGCAAGAGGTGGCGCGGCAGATGGCGCAAGGGGCGCTGGCGCGCTCGGCCGCGCAGATTGCCGTATCGATCACCGGCATCGCCGGTCCCGGCGGATCGGAACACAAGCCCGAAGGGCGCGTTTGTTTTGCCATCGCCACGACAGACGGCGTGACGGCACAAACCCAAGAGTTCGGTGCTTTGGGCCGCGACAAGGTGCGTTTGGCAGCGCGCGATCATGCGCTGAATATACTTCTGGCGGCAGTTTCAATTTAGATGCTTTTTTAATCGAAGCGGCCAGAATACAGCATAAGATTTAGCCGAATTATAATACGCTCAATTTATAGACGGCATTGCCTGCTTTTTGACTTTTCCAGCAAGGCTGCATCGGATTGACCCCTTTCAAACAGAAATTTAGGGGACGACCAGACTATGAATGCTGCTGATACTGCCTGGATCATGACCGCCACGGCCTTGGTTCTTTTCATGACGTTGCCGGGACTGGCGCTGTTTTACGGGGGGCTTGTCCGAGGCCGCAACGTGCTGAGCGTGTTTATGCATTGCTATGCCATTGCTTGCCTGATGTCCGTTCTGTGGTTTTTGTTCGGCTACTCTATCGCTTTTGGCGACGGCACTTCTGGCCTTTGGGGTGGGTTGGGCAAGATCGGGCTGAACGGTGTGACCGCTGACAGCCTGTCAGGCACCCTGCCCGAGGTCTTGTTCTTTGCGTTTCAGATGACCTTTGCGATCATTACGCCTGCACTGATTGTCGGTGCCTATGTCGAACGGATCGGCTTTGGCTTTGTGCTTTTGTTTTCGGGCCTGTGGATGCTGCTTTGCTATGCGCCTGTGGTGCATTGGGTCTGGGGCGGCGGCTTTTTGGCCGATGGCGGCATCTTTGGCGATTTAGGTGTGCGCGATTTTGCTGGCGGCATCGTTGTGCATGAGACAGCGGGTCTGGCAGCCCTTATATTGGCCGTGTTTCTGGGGCCGCGCAAAAACCACGCAACACCGCCACATAATCCGCCTTTTGTGATGATTGGTGCCGCGATGCTGTGGGTCGGTTGGTTCGGCTTTAACGGTGGATCGCAATTGGCCGCTGACGGGGGTGCTGCGATGGCAATCACCGTCACCCATATTTCAGCTGCTACCGCCTCGCTTAGCTGGGCGTTGTGGGAACGGATCAAGTTCGGCAAATCCTCGATGGTGGGGATCGTGACGGGAACGATTGCTGGGCTTGCGTCGATTACGCCTGCCTCGGGGTTTGTCGGGCCATGGGCCGCGCTGTTGATCGGTGCGGTCGCCGGTATCTTGTGCCAAGAGGCGGTGGTCTTGATCCGCAACAAGGCCAAGATCGACGACACGCTTGATGTCTTTGCCGTTCACGGGGTTGGCGGTATTTTCGGCACCATTATGATCGCCGCGTTTGGGGTGGGCTCATGGGCCGCCCAGCTTGGCGCCCTTGTGATTGTTGGCCTCTACACGACAATTGTGACGGTCGTGCTGGTCTACATCTGCAAAGCGATCACACCGCTGCGGGTATCAGAAGAGGTCGAGACAAGCGGCCTTGATCTGTCGGTGCACGGTGAACGCGCCTACGAGCTGAACAGCTAATCGGCTGTCTTAGGCCGTTGCCCCGTACAGGGCAGCGGCCCTTTTTTCAAAAGCTTTTACCACACGCTGCATCGCCTCGTTGAACACCACACCGATGATCTTTTGCAGCACGACGTTCTTGAATTCAAAATCGACGAAAAAATGCACCTTGCAGCGCCCGTCGCCCGCATCTTCGAAATGCCAGTTGGATTTCATGAACTTGAACGGCCCGTCCAGATATTCGGTGTCGATCTTCATCGGCTCGGGCCACAGCATCACCCGGCTGGTAAATCGTTCGCGGAACACCTTAAAGCTGATGACAAGATCGGCATCCATCACCTCGTGATCGCCTTTGTCATCGCGGCTTTTGATGCGCGCGGCGGCGGTCCAGGGCAGGAATTGAGGATAGGATTCCACATCGGCCACCAGATCGTACATCTGTTGGGCGGTATAGGGCAGTTCGCGGGTCTCTGAATGGGTAGGCATTGATTTCCGTCTGTCTAGAAGTTAGCCCTTATGAAGTTCTTAACGCTCCTTTTTCAAGGCCAAACCCATGCCAACGCGTCCTTATGTCATCGATGAAATGATCTCGGCCAAAGCGATTGCGGCGCGAATCGAAGCTTTGTGCCGCGAGATTCAGGCGGAATTCGACGGGACCAACAAACTGACCGTTGTCGGTCTGTTGCGTGGGTCCTTTGTGTTTATCGCGGATCTGGTGCGCGAGCTGGACCTCCCGATCGAGGTCGATTTCCTTGAGGCCTCAAGCTATGGCGACGGCATGGAAAGCAGCCGGGAAGTGCGTATTCTCAAGGACTTGCGCGGCGCTATTGAAGGGCGTGACGTGCTGGTTGTCGAGGATATCGTCGATACCGGCCATACATTGCACCATGTGCGCAACCTGTTGATGTCGCGCGAACCGGCGCGGTTGAAAACCATCGCGCTTCTGGACAAACCAAGCCGCCGCGAGGTGGACATGAAAGCCGACTGGATCGGTTTTGAAATACCGGATGAATTTGTCGTGGGATACGGGATTGATTTCGCACAAAGAAACCGCAACCTGCCGTTCATTGGCAAAGTACGGTTCACATCGTGAATATCGTATGGCTTATGCGGATGAAACGGTGGACGCAAAACCCGCCTTCCGCCCGTCAGGTCAAGTTTGTGTTGGCCATCGTCCTGATCGCAGCCGTTGTTTTTGGTCTTGAGTATTGGGGCTGGTGGCCCGACTGGGCGACCAGCGAACGCATCCGAATGCCACGTTAGAACATATCGCCTAGTTGGTGCATTTTACTTCGCGCATGACCGTTTCAGGCGGGGCGATCTGGGTTTTATCTTCGCGGTAGACCGGTGGATATTCCATCAGATCAATGCGGCCATTGGCGCGCTTGATGTATTGACGGTAGCTTTCTTTGATCAAGACCTTCTTGACGCTGTATCTAGCAGGGATTTGAACCTGACGGTAACAGCCAACGCGTCTGGCGTTGGGGTCATTGATTCCTTCTTGTGCCAATACTGGCGACGTGTGTGAAAGGGATGCGGCAAAAACAGCAACCGCGACGCCTGTCATCGTAAATCGTTTCATGGTTTTTCCTTCTATCCCGATTGGAAGAAGGGGTAACCGTGTAAAAAGGCATCATAGCGGCGCAAAACGGGCGAGAATTTGAAATATCGAAATTTTTAAATGAATAGAGGCGCGCAGCAGTTGCGCGCCTCTTTCTTGGCAGACTTGACCGAAATTAGTTGCGGCAAGCGGCCTTGCGCTTCAGGTAGTAGCCTTTGGAAGACTGCGTACGCTTTTCGATGTAAACCGGTGCGTAATACACTTCTACCAATTGGTCACCGCGGTGTTCCCACTTTGAGTGAGCGGCAGAGTGCAGGTGCTTGGTTGTTTTAAACTGTGCTGGAACCCAGACACTGTCATAGCAAGCAACGACTTGGCCTTCCCACGCCATTGCAGGAGCAGCGAAAGAAGCCATTACCATGGCGGCGGCGATCAGTTTCGTTTTCATAATAGTTATCCTCTCTAGTTGCAGTAAGCGGAATTTAGCACGCTCATTAACCATGGGTCATGGAATCGATTGCCATCTGGGGCTGAAATCGGGCTTGAAGGCCACATTTCCGCCTAATTTCAAAAAACTGTGTCAGCAGCGCCACAGTTATCAAGTCTCAGCCAAGCCTTTGAAATCTCGTCTGTATATCAATTCGAAACAATCGAGAGCGATTGTAGCGACTGTCTTTGCCAATCCCCGAATCAATCATCGATTTCGTGTTATTGATGAGTAAATACATCTTAACGGGTACCAGCGGCACTTGGCCGATCAGGGCGCTAGAATCCGCCGTTGGCAAAAATACGCTTGGCCATGCCAAGGCCTAGGTCCGAAGCGCGCGGTTTTGCGCAAGCCATTGGGACGCTGTGGCAGCGTTTTTAAAATATGGAAAATCTACAAGGGTTTAGCTTTCTGGCGCTGCGGGGGCGCGCCCTGCGCCCCCGGCCACGAATGTTCAGCCGTGTTTGGCCAGGCGTGCGGCACGCAACCGGGCAAAGTCGTCGCCCGCGTGATAGCTTGACCGGGTGAGCGGTGTGGCAGACACCATCAAAAACCCCTTGCCGTACGCGGCTTTTTCGTAGGACGCGAATTCATCGGGATGCACAAAGCGGTCAACGCGGTGATGTTTTGGCGTCGGTTGCAGATATTGCCCGATGGTCAGAAAATCGATGTCGGCAGCGCGCATGTCCTCCATGACCTGCACCACTGACTGGCGGTCCTCGCCCAAGCCCACCATTATTCCCGATTTCGTGAACATCGTAGGATCCAGTTCCTTGACACGCTGCAAAAGGCGCAGGGAATGGAAATATCGCGCGCCGGGACGGACTTCGGGGTATAGGCCCGGCACGGTCTCAAGGTTGTGGTTGAACACGTCAGGGCGCGCTTCGACCACGATCTCAAGAACCGATGGATCGCAGCGGATGAAATCAGGCGTCAGAATTTCGATGGTCGTGTCGGGCGCACGCTTGCGGATTGCGCGAATGGTCTGGGCAAAATGTTCGGCCCCGCCGTCTTCGACATCGTCGCGGTCAACAGACGTGATGACCACGTGGTTCAGCCCCAGCTTGGCCACCGCGTCGGCCACCCTGCCCGGTTCAAACACATCCAACGCTTCTGGCGGTTTGCCGGTCGCAATGTTGCAGAACGTACAGGCGCGGGTACACACTTCCCCCATAATCATCATCGTGGCGTGGCCTTGGGACCAGCATTCGCCGACGTTGGGGCATCCCGCCTCTTCGCACACGGTCACGAGTTTATTGTCACGCATGATCTTGGCCGTGTCGGCATATCCCTTGCCACCGGGGGCTTTCACGCGAATCCAACTTGGCTTTTTAGGCTGTGGATTATCGGGGCGTTTGGCTTTCTCGGGGTGGCGCTGCTCGGGAATTTTCAGGTCACGCATGATCAGGCTCCGTATCTCGGGTTCGTGCCTTATGTAGTCCTTTCACGCCCCACAGGAAAGGGGGGCTGGCTGCATGGCGGGTTTGTCGCGGTTCAGGCCAATTTGGCGGATTTGTGGTCATGATGGTTGGACAGATAGAAATTTAACACCTCACAAGGCATATTTTACTTCGCCAATAGGTGGTATCCCTTTATGGTTGTGGTTGATTTAAATTCGATGCCAAAGGGATGCTTTATGTCTGCCACTCACTATACCCAAGATGTCTGTATTATCGGGTCCGGCCCCGCTGGTCTGCAGGCCGCCTATTACTTCGCCAAGAAAGGTCTTTCCTTCAAGGTCTTAGAGCGTTCAGACAAGATCAGCGCGTTCTTGCGCAATTTCCCGCGTCATCGTCAGTTTATTTCGATAAACAAGGTCCATACAGGGCTTAGCAACCCCGAAACCCGGCTGCGGCATGACTGGAATTCGCTGCTGAATGACGAAGGCGTGTTGTTCAAAGACTGGAGCCGCAAATATTTCCCGAGTGCCGATGATTTTATCAGCTATGCCGAAACCTTTGCAGCACCGCTGGCAGATCACATCGTGTGCAATGCTGATGTCCGTAAAATCGAGAAAAAGAACGATGTTTTTGTCATCACATGCGCCGATGGCACAGCACACCGCGCTTTGAACGTGATTGTCGCGACCGGTGTCAGCCAAGCGTGGGATCCGGGCATCGAAGGCTTTGAATTGGCCGCAAATTATACCGAATTTGACACAAACCCCGAGATTTACGAGAACAAACGCGTGCTGATCCTTGGTAAAGGCAATTCGGCCTTCGAGACGGCCGATTCGCTGGTAGAACACGCTGCCTCTATTCACGTGATGAGCCCCAACCCGATCAAGTTCGCCTGGCAGACCCATTTTGTCGGCAATCTGCGGGCGGTGAACAACAACTTCCTCGACACCTACCAGCTTAAATCGCAAAACGCGGTAATCGACGCCAAAGCCCTACAGATCACCAAGCAAGACGGCGTTTATACCGTTCGCGCGGAAATGACTGCCGCAGAGGGTCACCAGATCGTGCTGACCTATGACCACGTGATCGCCTGCACCGGTTTTCAATTCGACAATTCGATCTTTGCCGAAGACATCCAACCCAGCCTGCGCCATTTCGACAAGTTTCCGGTCATGACTGGCGAATGGGAAAGCGAAAACGTCAAGGGTCTGTTTTTTGCAGGCACGATCATGCAGTCGTGCGACTACAAAAAAACCATGTCCGGCTTTATCCACGGCTTTCGGCACAACGTGAAATGTCTGGCTGAATTGATTGTCGCGCGACTCAACGGGGCGGATTATCCGACGGTCACAACGCCCCTGACCCAGCCCGAATTGCGCGATGCGATCATCAATCGGATCAGCACGGCGTCCGGGATTTTTCTGCAACCGGGTTTCATGGCCGATGTGATTTCGCTGGATGGGCCAGAGTTTGGCAAAACCCATCAGGATATTCCGGTATCTTGGGTGAAAAAAGCACCGCTGAATCAAGGCACGTTTCTTCAGGTCACGTTGGAATATGGCGACTTTGGGCAAAATTCGCTGCATGTAAAACGTCAGAACAACGTCTTTGGCAAAGAGCCTGACGCCTTTATCCACCCCGTAATCCGATTGATCACAGACGGAAAAGTGGTTGATGAAATGCATATGGCCGATCATCTGGATGCCGATTGGCGCCCACGTGATGCGCGCGGTGACGATCACGGCACGGTCCTGCAAATGACCTTTACCGACGCAGGCGGCACCGTCGATCCCGCAGATGTTGCGCGTCAGCAGTTGGATGCGTTTTTGCGTCGGATCGGAGTGGGCCACGTCGCCCAATCCACCGCCGCCGAATAGAGCAGTGGCGCGGCTTTCTCTGGCCGCGCCATCGCCCCGCTTGTCCAGAACCTAGGCTAGCCGATCATCGCACTGCCCGGCCCAAGTGTTTCGTCATAATGTTTGCGCAGCCGCATCAGAGCGATCCGCAGCACGATCTTGCCCGATCTCGCAGACCATCCCAGCCGTTTTTCCGTGGTCTCAAGCCCTTCAAGATAGCAACAGCAGCGCAAGACAACATCCGAAAGCCCCGGCCCCAGATCGCCCAAAGCAGACCCAACTCGCGCGCGCGCCGCAGAAGGGGCGCTGCCGGTAAACATGCCTGCGCCACTATCGCCCCCCGGCGTCAGGAAACGATCCCAATTTTGGGTCACTTTTGCGCCCATTTGAGCCAGTTCAAAGTCTTCGCGCAATCTTTCGCCGGCCTGAACCAATCGGTCCGATAGAAACGGCGATCCGTCCTTGTCGCGCCGCCGCGCCAGAGCGGCCAACGGGCTTTCGGCCAGATTGTACCGCATCCGGCGCGACTTGCGCGGCGCGTCCTCGTCGTCGCATTCTGCGTCAAATCCTTCTGATTGACCGGCTATGCCCGCCTGTCCGCGCTGTGTGTCTTGGCACAGCATCTGTTCCAAGGCTGTGCGTCCGGCGGCGGTGATGAAATACCGCGTGATCCGGCCGCTGGTGTTGGTCGCGATCCAGCCTTTCAGCGCCATTGCCTGCGCAATCGGTCTGTCCACCACGGCTGTACGGGTGCTTGACCCGCCTGCCCCGTCCCGAACAACCACCGCTTTTTCCATCTCGGCGGCAATCGCCAAAACGGCACCGGTTTCACACAGACGGCGCAAAATACGGCGCGCTTCGCTGCTTAACGTTTCATCATCGGGCATGATCGCGTCATTTGCATGGGTCATCGCTGCGGTGTCCTTGTCTGCTGTCATTCTGGTGCGGCTCACCCGACCCAATGTTTCCAATGCGTCATCAATCAATGGGTCATCCCGGCGTGTTTCGATCTTGCGGATCTGCCGCAAGATCGTTGATGCGTGACAATCCGCCGACCGTGCCAGCGCCCGGATAGGCCGACCCAGTTCAACATGAGACAGGTAATGCCGTGCCTCGGTTGGCACCCATCCCGGAATTCCCGGAGTCGCATTTACTCCTGTAAAATGAGTGTCAGATAACGTCGCCATTTTTTGTCCCTCTTTCGCTATTTGACTGATTTATCCACAGCTTTATCCACACAACCTAAAGATGAATTAGTTACCTGTTTGTTAAAATCAGACCGTTAGGACCATGATTGTTTCCAAATCGTAAACAGTAGTAACCACCCCGTACGGGCCGACGTGCCCTCGCGCAACGGGCAGAAACTTTGTGTGATGGTTGCTGTGCCAAGCTGATCCAAGTCGGGCGCTGTAAACCTCAAGGACCTGAAAACATGCAAGATATCATCTCGCGCTTGAACGCGCTGCACCGCCCCCACCTGCTGATGCGCGCGGCTCGGATCGGTGCAGAACACTATCGCCGCACCACTCATTTACGTCGATTGTTGAACTGTTCGTCCTTGCCGCGCAGTGGACCCGCCCTGATGCACCTGATCGACATCGAAGCTGAGCTGAACGCGCAACGCAAAATGGCGGATGCAGGCTATAGCCTGATCCGCCATGTTGAAGTGATCATCGCAATGATCGGCGAAGCGCGCGTGTTGCGCGCAACGCTGGAAGAGGTCACATAAAGCTGTCGGGTTCCGCAGCCTTGCGCTGTGCCACGTAGGCGTCCAGCGCCTCGCGCACAGCGATGTCCATGGGCGGCTGCACATAGTCGCCCAGCATTTTTTCCACCCGGACCGCGGCAAGCGTTTGGGTGTCGCGTGACCCTTCATCGGCCCATGTTTCAAAGGGCTTGTAATCCAACAGGTCCGACTTCCAGAACGCCTGTTTAAAGTTGGCCTGCGTATGCGCGCAGCCAAGGTAGTGCCCGCCGGGGCCAACCTCGCGGATCGCATCCATGGCTTGGGCATTTTCGTCTATTTGCACGCCTTGGGCCAGATGATGCAATGTGCCCAACTGATCGGCGTCCATCACAAACTTCTCGAACGACGCCACCAGACCGCCTTCCAGCCAGCCGCAAGCATGCAGCATAAAGTTGACGCCCGACAAAAGCCCCATATTCAGGCTGTTTGACGTTTCATAGGCAGCTTGCGCATCTGGCAATTTCGAGCCGCAAAACGACCCTGCAGAACGGAACGGCAATTTCATCCGCCGCGCCAATTGTCCCGCACCATAGGTGATATGCGCGGCCTCAGGCGTGCCAAAAGTCGGCGCACCGGAATTCATATCGATCGAGGTCACAAACGCCCCAAAGATGACCGGCGCCCCCTTCCGGACCAACTGGCTATAGGCGATGCCCGCCATCACCTCGGCCAACACTTGCGTCAAGGTGCCTGCAACCGACACAGGTGCCATGGCCCCGCCGACAATAAAGGGCGAAATGATCGAGGCTTGGTTGTTCTCAGCAAAAACCTTAAGCGCACCCATCATCACATCGTCAAATGTCATGGGCGAGTTGATGTTGATCAGCGATGTCATCACTGTGTTTTGCTGCACGAAATCCGCACCAAACAGGACATTGCACATATCGACCGAATCCTGCGCCCGACTTGGCTCGGTTACAGACCCCATGAAAGGCTTGTCGCTCAGGGTCATATGCGCATGCAGCATATCAAGATGGCGTTTGTTCACCGGAATGTCCGTCGGTTCGCACACGGTCCCGCCCGAATGATGCAACCACTTCGACATATAGCCAAGCTTCACGAACTTGTTGAAATCCGCCATCGTTGCGTACCGCCGTCCGCCTGCGGCATCGCGCACGAAAGGTGGACCATACACCGGGGCCAGCACCAGATTACGGCCACCAATCACAACGTTGCGGTTTGGATTGCGTGCATGCTGGGTAAATTCTGCAGGTGCTGTCTTGCACAATTCGCGGGCCAGACCGCGTGGAATGCGGACGCGGTCACCGGTCACTATCGCACCCGCATCGCGCCAAAGCGCCAGCGCGTCGGGGTTATCAGGGAAATTAACGCCGATCTCCTCAAGGATCGTGTCCGCGTTGCGCTCGATAATCTCGAGCGCCTCTTCGTTCAAAATCTCGAAATTTGGAATGTTGCGCTCGATGTACTTCGCAGTCTCAAAGGACACCGCAGACCGCTCTGCGCGCCGCGCTGCTCCACCGCCCCCACGTCCACGTCTTGCTGATTCCGCCATTGTGCCATCCTTTTCGTCGAAATTCAGGCCTAGCTACCCCATTCCCCGCCGCCTTTTCACGCGGATAACGGCCTTAGACGTCGAAAACCGACATCGCCTCTTCTCTGGCTCAGAAATATCCCGGGGGTCTGGGGGCTGGCCCCCAGTCCACTCTTGCCACGCGGGCGTTCCGCCCATAATCAGTCTGCATGACAGATATCTCCCATGACCGCCTTCTCATCATCGACTTCGGTAGCCAGGTCACCCAGCTGATCGCCCGCCGTTTGCGTGAACTTAATGTTTTTTGCGAAATTCATCCGTTCAACACGGTCGATGACGCCTTTCTCAAGGATTTTAATCCCAAAGCGGTGATTTTCTCCGGCGGCCCTTCGTCGGTGTTTGCCGAAGGCGCGCCGATGCCGCCGCAATCGGTATTTGATCTGGGCGTGCCGATCTTGGGGATTTGCTATGGTCAGCAAGTGATGATGCAATGCTTGGGCGGCAAAGTGGAACGTGGGCACGGCACCGCAGAATTTGGTCGGGCTTTCGTGGCACCTACCCAAAATAAACTCGACGTGCTGGAAGGCTGGTTTTTAACCGAAAAAGAACAGGTCTGGATGAGCCACGGCGACCACGTCAGTGAAATTGCGCCAGGGTTCGAGGTCTACGGCACGTCTCCCAACGCGCCTTTTGCAATCACGGGGGACGCCGCGCGCAACTTTTACGCTGTACAGTTTCACCCCGAAGTCCACCACACGCCCAATGGCGCGCGGCTTTATGAAAACTTTGTGCGGCTTGCGGGCTTTAAAGGCGACTGGACGATGCGCGCCTACCGCGAAGAGGCCATTGCCGCCATCCGGGCGCAGGTCGGCGACGCAAAAGTGATCTGCGGACTGTCCGGTGGGGTCGATTCGTCCGTGGCCGCCGTGCTGATCCACGAGGCGATCGGCGATCAGCTTACCTGCGTTTTTGTCGATCACGGGCTGCTGCGCAAGGGCGAGGCCGAAGAAGTCGTGACCATGTTCCGCGACAACTACAACATGCCGCTGATCCATGCCGACGAACAGGAACTTTTCCTGGGAGAGCTGGACGGTGTTTCCGATCCGGAAACAAAGCGCAAGATCATTGGTCGGTTGTTTATCGATGTCTTTCAGAAACACGCGACCGCCGTGGGTGACGCCAAGTTTTTGGCCCAAGGGACGCTTTACCCTGATGTCATCGAATCTGTTTCGTTTTCTGGCGGTCCGTCCGTTACGATCAAGTCGCATCACAACGTCGGGGGTCTGCCTGAAAAGATGGGCCTCAAGCTGGTAGAGCCGCTGCGTGAACTTTTCAAAGACGAGGTCCGCGCGCTTGGTCGCGAACTTGGTCTGCCTGCCAGCTTTATAGGGCGCCACCCCTTCCCCGGCCCCGGTCTTGCGATCCGCTGCCCCGGCGAGATCACCCGCGAGAAACTGGCGATCCTGCGCGAAGCGGATGCCGTTTACATCGATCAGATCCGCAAACATGGGCTGTATGATGAAATTTGGCAGGCCTTCGTGGCGATTTTGCCGGTCCGCACTGTCGGTGTGATGGGCGATGGGCGCACCTATGATTTTGCCTGTGCGTTGCGGGCGGTCAATTCCGTCGATGGCATGACGGCGGATTATTATCCTTTCACCCACGAGTTTCTGGGGGAAACAGCCACGCGGATTATTAACGAGGTGCCCGGGATCAACCGGGTGACCTATGATATTACTTCAAAACCTCCCGGAACGATTGAATGGGAATGATGCGCCAAAAAGATTTCATGCCTTCGGCGAGGATTTTTTTCCATTTGGAAGATGCCGTGTGAGCCCCACCCTTAAGGCCGCGCTTTGGATGATCGGCTCGATCAGCTCGTTTTCGGCAATGGCCGTGGCGGGGCGCGAGCTTGCGGGAATTTACGATACCTTCGAGATCATGTTGTACCGTTCTGCTGTGGGGGTCTTTGTGGTGGTGTCGCTGGCCTTTGCGACGGGCACATGGCGGCAGATCAACACACGCAACTTCAAGCTGCAGATCGGGCGCAATCTGGCGCATTTCACGGGTCAGAACCTTTGGTTCTATGCGGTCACCGTCATTCCACTGGCGCAGGTTTTTGCGCTCGAGTTTACTTCGCCGCTTTGGGTGATCGTGCTGTCCCCTCTGATCTTGGGCGAGAAACTGACAAAAATCAGGGGCTTGGCGGCCGTGATGGGATTTATCGGCATTCTTGTCGTGGCCAGACCGACGATTGAGGGGATTAATGCCGGTGTTGTAACGGCTGCTGCATCTGCGATCTTTTTTGCATTCACGATCATGTTGACGAAGCGTTTAACGCGCAGCCAGACGATCACCACGATCCTGTTTTATCTTACCGTAACGCAGTTGTTTTTCGGTGTCGTGATGGCGGGATACGACGGCGATATTGCTCTGCCGACGATGGCTCATGGGCCGCTTTTGTTGCTGATCGGCTTGGCGGGGTTGGTCGCGCACTACTGTCTGACTACGGCCCTGTCGATTGCGCCTGCAACGGTTGTCGTGCCGATTGATTTCGTCCGCCTGCCCGTTATCGCGGTGATTGGCATGCTGGTATACGCCGAGGCGCTGGATGTTTGGGTTTTTGTCGGCGCGGCAATTATCTTCGCGGGCAACTATATCAACCTTTGGGTTGAAACACATAAAAGACTATAGCATTTATGCAACATATCCATGGCTCTCGCTCTCCTTTACCCGCCGTCAAGAATTGACGGAAACCGTTTTTGACTCCCCTTATGAGTGTGACGTTTGCGTGCGCTTGGCCTGCGAGCGACTGCTTCTGGGGAGGAGTAATCAGTATGACATATAAATTAATCGCAATCGCAGCCCTTTTGGGTGGTGCGACAGCAGCAAATGCCGGCGGCATCGACCGTACAGGCCAATCCATCACAGCTTTGTTTGAAAAAGGTCGCTACGCCGAATTCAGCCTTGGTTCGGTATCGCCGGATACCTCAGGTATTGGGTCGGGACCACCAGTCCGTCCATTCTCACCCGGTGCCGCTTCTGGCAACATGACCGATAGCTTCTTTACGTTCGGGGCGGCCTACAAGGCGGATTTGAATGATCAGCTTTCCTATGCGATTATCTATGATCAGCCTTACGGCGCGGATGTATCTTATCCGACCGGCACAGGGTATTTCGCACAAGGATCATCGGCTGAATTCAAAAGCAACGCTCTGACAGGCCTTTTACGCTACAAATTCCAAAACAATTTCAGCGTTCACGGCGGCCTCCGGATTCAGACCATCGAAGCAAGCGCGACAATTCCTTTCATTACAGCAGTGCCTGGCCCGGGCATCGTGGTGCCCTTCGCACCTTACAATGTCAAGGGTGATCGCGACACGGGTGTAGGCTATGTCTTGGGTGTTGCCTATGAGAAGCCCGAGATCGCCCTGCGCGTGTCTTTGACATATAGCTCGAAGATTAAGTATGACGTGGACACGGTAGAGAACTCCGCTTTGGGTGCCGGAATAGCGTCGACCGTCAGGGTCGAGACACCCCAGTCTGTAAATCTGGAATTTCAAACGGGCGTCGCCAAGGATACATTGGTCTTCGGTGGCGTGCGTTGGACAGATTGGACAGCTTTCAACATCGCACCTCCAGGCTATGCGACTTTGACCCGCGGGGCCAAGCTGCTGAGCTATGATGATGACGTGTTCACCTACACTCTGGGCGTCGGACGCCGCCTAAGCGATACATGGTCGGTCGCGGCGACAGTCGGTTATGAAAAGTCGAATGGCGGGTTTGCAAGCAACCTTGGACCAACGGACGGCAACAAAAGCTTGGCACTTGCCGCTGTCTACACCCGCGATAAGATGAAAGTGACAACGGGTATTCGCTATATCAACATCGGTGATGCACAAACCGCTCTTGGTGGCATCAAAGCTTCCGATTTCCGCGACAACAACGCCGTGGCAATCGGCGTCAAGGTCGGCTACAACTTCTAATCCCTAGCAGTTTATAGACCAATCAAGCCCGGCACAGCGATGTGTCGGGCTTTTCCTTTTGTTGGATCCTTGCGCCGTCTGGTGTCTTTTAGGGTCATGCGATATCCAGACCGAAACGGCTTTGATCCAGGGACGCCCACAATGCTATACTCTTCCGCCGATGACTGGCGCGCGGCACCGCGCAAAAAAGTTCTGGTGTTCGCCATGTCAGGCCTTGGGAAAACCCATCTGTCGCATTTGCTGCGCGAAGACGGCAGCTGGTTCCACTACTCGATCGATTATCGGATCGGCACGCGGTACTTGGGCGAAACCATCACCGACAACGCCAAGGCCGAAGCGATGAAGGTGCCGTTCCTGCGCGATCTGCTGCTCAGCGACAGTATCTATATCGGGTCGAACATCACCTTTGATAACCTGTCGCCTGTGGCCACATGGCTGGGCAAACCGGGTGATCCGTTAAAAGGCGGCTTGCCGATGGCCGAATATGCCTGCCGCCAAGAGGCGTTCAAACAGGCAGAACTGTCAGCGCTGTTGGACACGGCCCATTTCGCACGGCGCGCGCAGGCGATCTATGACTATCCACATTTCATCTGTGACACCGGCGGGTCGATTTGCGAATGGATTGACCCTCAGGACGATCACGATCCGCTGATGGAAGCCCTTGCCCAAGAATGCCTTTTGGTCTGGATCAAGGGAGACGCCGCCCACACCCAAGAGCTGATCCGCCGCTTTGACAAGGCCCCCAAACCGATGGCCTACCAGCCAGAATTCCTTGCCCGGGTCTGGGCTGAATATCTAAGCGAAAACAACTGCCAAGAAGCCGATGTTGACCCTGATGCCTTTATCAGATGGACCTATGCCCAAGCGCTTGCCCACCGTCAGCCACGCTACGAGGCAATGGCGCGGTGGGGGGTCACGGTAACAGCAGATCAGGTCGCCAGCCTGAATTCAGAGGCCGATTTCATCGATCTGATCGCGACCGTGATGGACAGCTAACCCTTGGCAGCCTTGCCCCTGCGACCTATCTAGAAGCTTCAACAGACCTGGAAAATTAGACCTATGCCGATCAAGCTGCCCTCTGACCTGCCCGCCTATGACGTTCTGACACGCGAGGGCGTTATGGTGCTTGATGAAAACGAGGCCAACACGCAAGATATCCGCCCGCTGCGCATCGCGCTGTTGAACCTGATGCCCAAAAAGATCCAGACGGAAAACCAGTTTGCACGTTTGATCGGGGCCACGCCATTGCAGATCGAATTCAGCTTGCTGCGCATGTCTGACCATCAATCGCGCAACACGGCTGCCGACCATCTGGAAAGCTTTTACCGCCCGATGGAAGACGTGTGGAACGAGAAATTTGACGGGCTGATCATCACAGGTGCCCCGATCGAGCATATGGATTTTACCGACGTCACCTATTGGGATGAATTAACCCGCGTGTTCGACTGGACGCAAACCAATGTGCACTCCACTTTCGGTGTGTGTTGGGGCGGGATGGCGATGATCAACTACTTTCACAACGTGCCCAAGCACTTGCTTGACGAAAAGGCCTTTGGCTGTTTTCGCCATATGAACCTGATGCCGTCTTCGCCATATTTACGTGGTTTTTCAGATGATTGCGTGGTTCCAGTCAGTCGTTGGACAGAAATGCGTGCGCCCGAGGTCGAGGCCGTTTCGGGCCTCACAACCCTTTTGGGCAGCGCAGAAGTGGGCCCATGTCTGGTACAAGACGCAGGCCACCGCGCCCTTTATATTTTTAACCATCTCGAATACGACCGCGACACGCTCAAAGACGAATATGACCGCGATGTTGCCTCTGGCACGCCGATTAATGTGCCGTGCAATTACTATCCCGATGACGATCCGTCGGCTGTGCCGCTGAACCGTTGGCGCAGCCATGCGCATTTGCTTTATGGCAACTGGATCAATGAGATTTATCAATCAACGCCATTTGATTTGAATGACATTGGGTCGTAAAATGCTGATCATATTTGCCTTGGTTTTGGTGGGGTTTGTCGCCCTTGTGCAATGGCGCGCCCATCAGCGAGAGGTGTCGGTTAATGCGGCCTATCCGCCCATCGGACAGTTGTTGGACGTTGACGGGGTGACGGTGCATGCCAAAGTGCAAGGCAGCGGCCCTGATCTGGTGCTGATCCATGGCGCTTCGGGCAACATGAGGGATTTCACCCTTGATATCGTTGACAAATTAACCAGCCGCTACCGGGTGATCCTGTTTGATCGGCCCGGTCTTGGCTGGACGGATGATCTGCCGCAACATCGCGGGGCATGGAACAATTCCGCCGCCTCGCCCCAAGAACAGGCGGCATTGCTGCAAAAGGCGGCCGACCAATTGGGGGTCACGAATCCTGTCGTATTAGGCCATTCCTATGGCGGGGCTGTGGCCTTGGCGTGGGGGTTGGCGCGGCCGGATCAAACCAGCGCGATTGTGCTTGTGTCAGCCGTCTCCGAGGTGTGGCCGGGCGATCTGGGTTGGCAATATCAACTGACCGGATCGACGCTGGGCAGCGGCATCCTGATCCCGATGATCACCGCGTTTTTGCCTGAAAAATTTGTCGAGACCAGCATCGCCAGCATCTTTGCGCCCCAACCGGCACCCGAAGGGTATAGCAGCCATATCGGTAGTGATCTGGCATTGCGGCGCGCGTCAATGCGGGCCAATGCGCAGCAGGTGAATTCGCTTTTGCCTCATATCAAACGGATGATCCCACATTACGACCGTCTGACCATGCCGGTCGAGGTCGTTCATGGCTCCGCCGATACAATTGTCCCGATGACAATCCACGCGCAGGTGCTGATGACCCAGCTTCCGGATGCCAATTTGACCACCCTGCCCGGCATCGGCCATATGCCCCAACATGTTGCCAGTGACGCAGTTCTTGACGCGATAGACCGTGCAACCCTGCGTGCGGGTTTGCGCTAGGACACGGAACGCTCCATAACAAGGTAATGACACGTATCAGGAGGCCGAAATGGACCTGCCCTTTGACGGTGCTATCAGCGCCTATTTTGAAAACGACGCCCCCGAAGCCATCCGCCAGGCGATCAAACGCGCCGAAAAAGATGATATCCTGAGCGACAGCTACCCTCACTCCGAGCAGATGAGTGGCAAGCATTACGACAAGGAAATGAAGCGGCTCCAGATCGAACTGGTCAAGCTGCAGTCATGGGCGCGCGACAGCGGCACCCGGATCGCGATGGTGTTCGAAGGGCGTGACGCCGCAGGCAAAGGCGGCACAATCGGGCGGTTTCGCGAGAACATGAACCCGCGTGCTGCCCGTGTTGTTGCATTGTCAAAACCCACCGAAACGGAGGCGGGACAATGGTATTTTCAACGGTACATCAGTCACTTGCCAACCGCCGGCGAAACTGTCTTTTTTGACCGCTCGTGGTATAATCGGGGGGTCGTAGAGCCTGTGTTCGGTTTTTGTACGGACGCGCAGCGCATCCATTTCTTTTCGCAGGTGGTCCCGTTCGAAGAGATGTTGGTCGACGACGGCATCCATCTTTTCAAGTTCTGGCTGAACGTTGGCCGCGCCGAACAATTGCGCAGGATGCTGGCACGCGAAAACGACCCGCTAAAACAGTGGAAACTCAGCATGATAGACGTCAAGGGGCTGACCAAATGGGGCGCCTACAGTGCTGCGATCAGCGACACGCTGAAACGTACCCATACTGGATCGGCCCCTTGGACGGTGATCCGGTCTGACGACAAACGCCGGGCGCGTGTGCAAGCCATCCGCACTGTGCTGCATGCGTTTGATTATGCCCAGAAAGACGATAAGGCCATCGGCCCGATTGATCCCGATATTTGCGGCGGGCCGGACATCTGGAATGCCTAAAAAGGGCTATCATCACGGCAACCTACGTCAGGCACTGATTGAAGCCGCACTTGAGCTGATCGAATTGCGTGGCCCCACCGGATTTACCCTGTCGGAGGCTGCCAAACAGGCTGGCGTGACACCGGCCGCCGTCTACCGCCACTTTGAAGGGCGCGAGGATCTGATTGCCGAAGGCGCCCTTCAGGGCTACGGGATTTTTGCCGATCTGATGGAGGCCGCCTATGCGTCAGGCCAGCCCTCGGCTCTCAAGGCGTTCGAGGCGACAAGCCGCGCGTATCTGGCCTTTGCCCGCGCCAACCCGGGGCATTATATCGCCATGTTTGAAAGCGGCATTTCGGTGAACCGCACCCCCGATCTTGCCGCCGCTGCGAACCGCGCCAACGGGGTGTTGGAACAAGCGGCCCGTGATCTTAGCCAACATATCCCTGCCGACAAACGCCCGCCTGCATCGATGTTTTCTGCGCATATCTGGGCGCTCAGCCACGGTGTGGTCGAACTTTTCGCCCGCAACTCGCCCGGTCGCGCCTCGCCTTTTCCCGCAGATGATCTGCTGGAAAGCGGGATCGGCATCTATCTGCGCGGACTTGGGCTGGTTGACATGGACAGCTAAGGCTTGCCCCCTCGTTCGGTGCGCTTTATCTGCAATACCATATGGCTGTGAGAGAAATTGAGGAAGCCACCCGAATTTCATCATCAAGGCTGCGAACCTTTCAAGCTAGCGACAATCCTATGCGTTGCAATGATACGAGCTTTGGGCAATTATTACTCAAAAAGGGAAGTAAGAATTTTGGCGGAAGAATCGCATGTCATTCGAACTTATGGTGACACTGATTTCATTACTGGCCTTAGAGCAATAGCGGCCACAATGGTTGTCATCATCCATACCGGAATGCTTTCAGATTATGGAACAGTCGGGCAGGCCATCACGTTGGCAGGAAAGTATGGGGTCGACATTTTCTTTGTGATCTCCGGGTTTACGATTGCAAAAACTTTTCAAGAAGCAAGGAATTATCGATCCTATCTGATTAGACGGATCATGAGGATCTTACCACTTTACTGGCTAATAATATCTATGGCGATGGCTCTTTGGATGTCTGGATTATTTTCGTTGCCGCAATACATGCAAGAACTTGGGTCGAATCCTGATTTTTACAATTACTTCATGCACTTAAGTATGATAAGTTATCTTGATTACCGCGTTGCCAACTCGGTTCTAGGGGTAGAGTGGACAATACCCATTGAGGTGTTTTGGTATATTTGCCTGCCGCCTTTAATATACTTTGGAAAGACCATCCCCAGAACTCTCGTGATAATTGTCGTGCTTGTTATTATGACCGCCCTATTAACCTTCGCGTCAAAAAATCTTTTTGGAACATCTCTTCCTATTAAATGGTCACCCATTGCTCACGGACATCTATTTTTTATCGGCGTGTCGTCCTTCTACCTGCGCCAAAGATTCAAGGAAGCTCAACCTCCTCAAACCGTCACTTGGATAGCTGGAGCCGTCTTTCTTTTTGTCTTTGCAATTTTCGTAAAATTCGATGGACGCTCAGAAATACTAGCCCTCTCGACCGCAATTTTGATTGTTTATGTCACTCCAGATCGAGCACCCTGGGTAACTAAGCCTTTGACAAACGGACCAATGCTTTTTCTTGGCTCGGTCAGCTACAGTATCTATCTGATCCATAACCTGATTATCCATATTTTAGGTGACACGGGCATGTTACCGAGCTACGGGGTGAAAACGTTTATAGTCGTCTACGGAATTACCATTCTGCTTTCGACTGTTACGTATTTGCTCGTCGAGAAACCCACAAACAGTGCGGGTCGCAGGATAGTCGATCGTTATCTCCAGCCTTAATCAAGCGGCGCTTTTCCGGACCATCCCCTTCATCACATCCGCCGCGATCTCGAATGACTTCACCCGCGCGGCATGATCGTGGATCTGGCCCGTCAGGATGACTTCGTCGGGTTGATACCGCGCAATCAATCCGGCGAGCTGGCTTTTTACGCTGTCGGGGCTGCCAACTGCGGTAATCCGAAGCGCCTGATCGACTGCCTGACGCATTTGAGCACCAACCTCGGCGTCAATATCTTCCACCGGGCGCGGCAGCTTGCCAGGCCTCCCGGTGCGCAACCGCACAAACGCCTGCTGCATCGACGTGCGCAGATACGCCCCTTCGGCGTCTGTATCAGCCGCAAACACATTCACGGCCAGCATGAAATGAGGACGCTTTCGATACGTCGATGGTTTGAAGTCACGCCGATAGATGGCTGCGGCATCCTCCAGCGCGTCCGGGGCAAAGTGGGACGCAAAGGCATAAGGCAGCCCGAAATGCGCGGCCAATTGCGCGCCATAAAGCGACGAGCCCAAAATCCAAAGCGGCACATGAGTGCCTTGGCCAGGATGCGCTTTAACAGGCGCGTTTGGCTGCGCGTCGTCGAAATAACCCAGCAGCTCGGCCACATCATCGGGAAAGCGATCACCGCCCGCCATACCGCGCCGCAGGGCATGATAGACGGCCTGATCCCCGCCCGGCGCACGCCCAAGGCCCAGATCAATGCGGTCGCCATGAATTGTCGCAAGCGTGCCAAACTGTTCGGCGATCGCCAGCGGCGCATGATTGGGCAGCATGATCCCGCCTGCCCCCACGCGGATCGATGACGTGTGATCCGCCACATGGCCAATCAACACAGATGTGGCAGCGGATGCGATCCCGGGCATGTTGTGATGTTCGGCCAACCAATAGCGGTGATACCCTGCGGCCTCGGCGCGCTGTGCAAGATCAACAGTGTTTGCAATCGCCTGCCGCGCGTCAGACCCTTCTGGGACCGGCGACAGATCAAGGACAGAATAACGCATGGGGCAACTCCTTTAACTCTTAAATTTAACCTAAGCATGGTCCCCCCAAAACAAAAGCACCCGCATATTTCATTTTGCCGAATAAACTCTCCCCGAAGGGTCGGCCGGACACAAGCGCCCCACGAAAAAGGCCGCCCCCAACAGGAGCGGCCCTTTCCAAAATGTCTGTAAATAAAACTTAGCGCTTGGAGAACTGGAAGCTCTTACGCGCTTTGGCCTTACCGTATTTCTTGCGTTCAACAACACGGCTGTCACGGCTCAGGAAGCCTGCCGCTTTCAGCGCGCCGCGCAAGGAGGGATCATAAAGCTGCAAGGCTTTCGATACACCGTGCTTAACCGCACCAGCCTGACCGGACAGACCGCCACCTTTAACGGTGGCTACGACGTCAAACTGACCGTCGGTGCCTGTGATGGTGAACGGCTGTGCCAGAATCATCTGCAAAACGGGGCGCGCAAAATATTCGTTCTGCGGCTTGCCGTTCACGATAACCTTGCCGGAACCCGGCTTGATCCAGACGCGGGCGACCGCATCTTTACGCTTGCCGGTTGCATAGGCGCGACCAAGCGCGTCACGGACTGGCTCGCGGGGGGTGAGTTCAACCGCAGGAGCAAGTGTCGCGCCGGATTCGGCTACAGCTGCTTCGAGGCCATCGAGTGTTTTGATTTCATCAGCCATGCTTATGCACTCCGCGTGTTTTTAGAGTTCATGGATTTCACATCCAGAACCTCGGGGCTTTGCGCCTCATGGGGGTGTTCCGAACCGGCGTAAACGCGCAGGTTGGTCATGATCTGGCGGCTCAGACGGTTGCCGGGCAGCATGCGCTTGACGGCTTGGGTCACGATACGCTCGGGGTGTGCACCCTCAAGAATGTC
>JAGXGZ010000068.1 GCA_024636495.1 Roseobacter sp.
AAAAGGGGCGGAGGCGTTGATCCCCATTTGCACGAAGGAGATCCAGCCAAGTCGTGCGCCGTAATCTTTGGCACCGAAGAGCGCCAAAGGCAGGGTACCGCGCGCGATGGTTTTGATCCCGTCGCCCATTCCGTAAAGTGCGGCCGCAAGCAGAAGTCCAGTTAACGTGAATCCGAAGATCAACAGAACGACAAAGCCGGAAAACATCAGGCCAAGGCTAAGCGCATAGGTTACCAACGGGTACATGCTCCGGCTCACCACCATCTCAAAAAACCGGCCCACGGTTTTGAACGGGCCGATGACGGCACCGGCGAAGGCTGCCATGGCTGCCGTATGGCCCAAGTCCTGAACATTGGTCACCCAAAGTGTCATAACAGCACCCATCAGGTAGCCTGAAAAAATGAAAGAAACGACCATCCACAGCATTGCCTGCTTGCGCAGGTGTCCGGTCAGTTCGGGCCAGTCCGGCGCATTGTCAGGCTTGGGTGCATCGGCTTCGCGTTCAGGCCCGCGCAAGACAAAGAAGTGGATCGGTGTACAGATCAGCAAGGCACTGAAGCCGAGGATCACCCATGTTGTTTCCCAACCGTACCGGTTAAACAGCGCGAGAGTCAGCGGCCAGAAAATAGTCGAGGCGACCCCGCCAAACAGTGTGATGACCGAAATCGAGCGTTGCGGCAGAACGCCTAGATCCAGTCGCGCCACACTGGCAAAGGCTACATTATACAGCACGAACATGCCCGCGCCTTCGGCCACCAGGATCAGCACAAACAACCCTATCCGCCCTTCAATTTGGCTCATCGCCATCAGCGCAAGGCTGGCCACAATCGAGCCCAGTGTCATCACCCAGCGACCGCCACAGTGGTCCACCAGTTTTCCGGCAATGGGTGAGACCAGGCCGCCAAAGAAAAGGCCCAGCGATAGAATGCCGAATACCTCTGACAGAGTCAGTCCAAGATCCTTGGCCATTTCTGGCAAGAGCACCGCATAGGCATACATCAATGTCCCGTACCCCATGATCTGGGTTACGCCGAGTCCAATGGCAGGAAGATAATCGCGGTTCAGTCTTGGCAGGTTCATCCAGCAGGCATACCGCGATAGGCGCAACGGCCCGCAACCCATGTCCCCTGTATGGCTGGGACGGAGCCGTCGGGCCAATCCACCAAAACAAGGTCCGCACGCTTGCCAACAGTGATGTCGCCCCGGTCGGACAAACCCATCGCCCGCGCGGGGCCAGATGAGATGAGCGACCACAGCGAGAGCCGATCCGCGCGGCGCTCTGCGTCAAGCTTGGCAATTGCGGCCAGCATGGCGGGGTAGAAATAATCCGAAGCGAGCGCATCGCACAAACCGGCCTCCACCATGTCACCCGCACCAAGCGAGCCGATATGGCTTCCACCACGCGCGGCATTCGGCGCGCCAAAGATGATCGGATCACCACCTTTGCGGGCCGCTTCTGCCGCCTCAATCACCATCGGAAATTCGGCCACTCCTGCGCCAAGCTCGCGGAAATAGGTGCGGGTTTCCGCCCGTGTATCATCGTGGCTTAGCATGGGCGCTCCCGCTGTACGGGCCATCTGTGCAACCGATGCGATCGCGTCCGGCACCTCGCTGCGCCGATCCCAGACGCGGCCCAAGAGCGCGATATAGTCTTCCTCGCTCAGCCCTGCGCGATGGGCTTTGGAAGCGGTGCGCTTCTTCATACGCGCGTCGTCTAGCGACGCGATTGAAAAATCAGGCGACAGCTCAAAAGCGCGGTCCTGTATTGGTACGTCATAGGCCCGCATGGTCATGGACGTGTGGTCATTGAACGCCACGGAAGGCAATAGCGGCCCCGCAAGCGCCCATTCGATCACGTCCAATGCCTCGAATGCGAAGGTTTCCCACCGAAGCTGCACGCGGTTTTCTACGGTCAGCCGCGCGGCCAGATCGCGCATGGCTTGCATGAGTTCGCGGCCGCGTGTCACATCGCGCAACCCCGGCTCCCATCCCAGCGTGATGGCGTGATAAGCAGTGGCTATCCCATTGGTTGCAAGTTGACGGTCAGTGTCGATGAGCGCCGTTTCGGTTGGGAAGAAAACCCCTGGACGGGGCATCAGCTGGCGTTCGAACGCATCGCCATGTACGTCGATCAGGGCAGGGGCCAGTATCAATCCACGTGCGTCGATCACCTCGCCTTGCGCGGGGCCACCTAATTCGACGATCTTTCCATTGCTGATGGCAACAGTCGTCTCAGTGATCTCGCCGGGCAGGTAGACCTGTGCGCCTTCAAAGGTAATCATTCAAAGTCTTTCCATTGTCAGATGCCAGTGGAAAGACCCCGGCTTTTCGTGTTCACGGTCCTCAAGCTTCAGGCATTCAAAGCCCGAAAACAGGGCCAACAGATCGGCCGCCGTGCAAAAGTAATGCGGGTGTATTTTGTCGGTACCGGGCGCATCAAAAACCCATGCGTTGCGGTTGATTTCACGACCAGCGTATTTTGCCTGCTCATGCGGCAGGCGGCGTTTGGACAGCATGGTGCCCATATAACTGCCGCCGGGCTTCAGCACGCGACGAATTTCGGCAATGGTGCGCAGCAGGATGTCTTCATCGCCATGGTAGATCACGTTCCAGCTGAGCACGTGGTCAAAGGCGTGATCCTTGAACGGCAGCGCATCCATGCGGGCCAGAACTGTTTTTACGCCACCGGCCCTTTCTATCTCTGCCAACCCGCCTGGCGCGGCATCCGACGCGATCACGTCAAAGCCCTGGGTTGTTAGCCAAAGCGCGTGACGCCCCACGCCCGCCCCAAGATCAAGAATGCGTGCGCCTTGTGCCAGACCAGCCGCCCATTCTTGCACGTTCTTCTCGGGCGTCAGCCACTTGCTATCTTCTTCGATGGAGTTCCATTGGTCATTCCAATGCTGGTCTGCTGTATCCGATTTCACCGTTGTTCTCCGATAATTTTGGTGCGGGCCCAGCCGCTGACGAGCTCTATCTCGATCACAACAACTGCGATCATCAAGATCACGGTCATCGCTGTGGGGTAATCGAAAAGGTCAAAACCAACTTTAAGCTCGATCCCGATCCCACCCGCACCAACAAGGCCAAGAATAGTCGACGACCGGACGGCTTTCTCCAGGGCAAAGAGAGAGGTGGAAATGAAAGCAGGCAGGCTGCCGGGGATCGTTGCACAGGCCACAACATCAAGTTTCCGCGCACCAGTGGCTGTTAGGCTCTCGGCGGGGCCTTTGTCGGTTGCTTCCATGTCGTCGGCGAAAAAGCGTCCGCAAAAACCGATTGTGTCGATCACAATGGCCAGCATGCCCGCGAAGGGACCAAGGCCCACGGCCACAACGAAAACCAGTGCCCAGGCGATGTCCGGTACAGCACGGATGAAACTCAGTCCGGTCCGCACAATTTGGTTGACCCATGGGCCGGCGATCAGCCCCTTTGCGGCCAAGAGTGCGACAGGAACAGATAGGATTACCCCGATCACAGCACCTGCAAAGGCGATTTGCAGTGTCTCGACCATTTTCCAGCCCAGCCGCGAGAGCACTTGTGGCTCAAGGTTCGGTGGGAAGGCCCGCGCAGCGAAATCGGCAAAGCGGGGTGGGGAGCTGGCTACTTTTTCAAGCGAGAAGCCGGCACCGGCGAGGCACCAGAAGATGATGACAAGTCCAAGCGCATAGCCCAGAAAACTGATGGCAGAGGGCCGCTCAAACCGCGCCAGTTCAAATCGGGCCCGTTCATTCTGGGAAGGGGCGATATCAGTCATAAAGACCTCTCAGATCGGCGAAACTCAGCGAGGCTGCTGTCGCATCAAGTTGAATGCGCCCCTGCGCAAGGCCAAGCACGCGGTCGCCGTATTTCAATGCATGTTCAATGTTGTGCGAGGTAAAGACGACCGTCACGTTCTCGTCGCGGACAAGCCGGAAGAACAGCTCCATCACGTCTTCGCCAGCACTTGGATCCAGAGAGGCGCAAGGCTCATCCGCAAAGAGAACCTTGGGCGCGCCGACGATGGCGCGGGCAATTGCTACGCGTTGCGATTGCCCACCCGACAGCCGATCCGCGCGCCTGTGCGCGAAATCAGCAAGGCCCACACGTTCCAACGCATGCATGGCAGTTTCCCTGGAGGACTGGGGGGCCAGCGAATGGCTCCAGTGGCGCGGGCCCGGATGTTTGCCCAGAAGGCCGTGTACAACATTTGACAAAACCGAAAGCCGGGGCACCAAATTGTGTTTCTGGGAGACCAGCCCGACCTGCGCGCGAATGTCGCGCATCTCTCGTCCGGTTGCTTCATTTGTCTGCTGTCCCAGCAAATGCACGCTGCCGCCAGAGGTTGGGATCAACCCCATGAGACAGCGCAGCAAGGTCGATTTCCCGGTGCCGTTGGCACCAACGAGTGCTGTCGCCTCTCCGCGGGCGAGGCGGAAACTCACGTCGGAAAAGATCGGCGTTGCGCCAAAGGTTTTGGAAACGGCGCGGGCTTCGATTTCAATAGGCGAAACCGGGGCGAAGGTCGCCCCGGTTTGCTCAGTCAGCACATCGGGTGCCGCCTGACTTCTCAGCAAAAGATCAGTCACCGATGAAATTGTCGAACTGAGGGTATCCCGCATTCGAGTACATCGAACGAACGTAGTCATACGCGCTGTCTTCAATCGCAACGAGGTCCATGCCGACATACTTGTCGTTTTCTTCATGAGCCGTGATGCCTGCGATGACCTGCGCCTTGTTCCCAAGGACCGCGTCGCGCACTGCTTCGGCAGCCTCGGTTGGCACATGCGCACCCACCATGATCATGTCATTGGGCAGGTCGCCCGATCGCGCAATCATCTTGTAAAAACCGTAAGGCAGTTCCGTTTGGCCATTGCGGACACCGATGAAAGTACCTGCATTCATGCCGAGCGCGTCGATATCTCCGTTGTTCAACGCCTCAAAGGCGATGTTACGCGAGGTGTGGGTTCTCTCAATGTCGTTGACTGGATCGACGCCGTGATCAGCTAGTACCTGCATTGGGCAAAGCATGTTCGAGGTCGAACCGATATCCCCAAAGGCGACCGACCTGCCTACCAGATCAGCAGGCACGTTGATTCCGCTGTCAGCGCGCACGATAATGGCACAGTGATAATCAGGGCGACCGAGGCCGATCAGCGGCGTGGCATTGGTCAACTTGTTGATAACCACATATTCTGCAGGTCCAGAGACGACAAAATCCACGGTCTTACCGCGTAGTGCCTCGGCTGCTGCCGTGCGCGAGTTTACTGCATAGAATTCGAATGTGTCGCCGGTTGCCACTTCGAGCGCCTCTTTGAACGGGCCCCATTCCAGTTGCAGGCGTTCCATGCCTTCAACATCTGTGACGGCAAGTTTCCAAGTTTCTGCTGTCGCTGCAAAGGCAGACACAGCGGCAAGGCTTACACCCAGCAAAAGAGATCTCAGTTTCATAGCACCCTCCAGGTTTATTCATCTGGGTGAATGATGGCGGTGCGTATCAATGGAGCTACAGTTTCATGAAACCTTTGTGACGTATGCGGCGGAGACTCCAAAAGCCTCAGCCAACTTTGTTCCCTTGGCTCCAGACGCCGCGGAGCAGAGGTATTTGGTCGATTTTGCGCACACGCAGAACATCACCGCGCAAACCTGTTTTCAAAGCACCACGGTCATGCAACCGCACGGCACTCGCGGGGTTGCTTGTCACTGTAGCAATGGCGCGGGGCAGGTCATTCCAAATATCTGCAAGGCGGAAGGCCGACAAAAGCAGCGCCGAGGGCACGTAGTCTGACGAGACAATGTCGAGAAGATCGGCTTTTGCGAGGGCCTCCGCCGCAACATTGCCGGAGTGGGATCCGCCGCGAATCAGGTTAGGTGCGCCCATCATCACAGCAATGCCGTGGATCCGACAGGCGGCTGCGGCCTCAACCGTTGTGGGAAACTCGGCAAAACCCACGCCGTTCACCGCAGAGGTTCCGACATGATCGGCCGTGGTATCATCATGGCTGGCTAGAACTGCACCCAAGCGGCGGGCCTCTTTCACTGCACCCACCTCGTGCTTTGCCCCGAAGCGTTTTTGCAGACCCAACAGGGTCTCAACATGTTCGGCAAACTCCGCGTCGTTCATCCCGCGTTTCTTAGCGACATAGGTTTTCAGCGCGGTCAGGTCACGGAACTGGCGCTGGCCGGGGGTGTGATCCATCAGGCTGACGATGCCGACCCCGTCTGACGCTCCGAACGCCGCCAATTCCTCAAGCAGCGTCTCTGAACAGATTTCGGCCCGCAGATGGAGAAAATGACTGATCTTGAAATACCCTTGCGCGCGGGCTGCCAAGAGTTCATCCGCCAGCTTTCGGGCGTATTCGACGCAGCGGTCCTTGCCACTGTCGTGGATGGACCCCACCCGCATGGCGTCAAACACCGTCGTGATGCCTGTGGACGCCAGCTCTGCATCGTGCGCGATCAGGGCGGGCAAATGTGGCCAGTCCACCTCTGGGCGCGGTTCGATATGGCGTTCGACATTGTCTGTATGCAGTTCGACAAGACCGGGAATAACGAGATCACCGGCACAATTCAGGGCACCGGTTGGGACATGATCCCCTTCAGTAATGTCACGAATGACGCCTTGTTCGATTGTCACCGCACCAGTGAGTACCTGATCTTCCAGCACAAGCTGTGCATTGGCGAGACAAAGGTTGCTTGACACATCATTGTTACAAGCCTTTGTCAAAGAGGACGTGGGAAAAGGGGAATTCATGTCATACTCTCGATTTGCAATTTACTATGTGCCGCCGGTAGGGCCCTTGGCCGATTTCGGCGCGTCTTGGCTCGGTTGGGATGTGTTGCATGGCCGTGAGACACCCCAGCCGGATATGCTGGGTTTGGATGACATCACGATGACACCACGCAAATACGGGTTTCATGCGACTTTGAAGCCGCCATTTCGTCTGATTGAAGGGCAAGACGTTAAGGCTTTGGGAGCCGCTGCATCTGACCTTGCTGTCGACCTCGCGCCTGCCATATGCAACGGATTGGAATTGACGACTTTGGGCGGCTTTCTGGCGCTGACTCCGCAAGACGATATGCAAGCTGTGCGCCGGGTTGCTGGGGCCTGTGTGCGCGAGCTTGATCGATTTCGCGCCCCAGCTTCCGAGGCAGAACTCGCGCGCCGCCGCAAAGTTGGTCTGAGCCCGCTGCAAGAGGCGCTGTTGGCGCAATGGGGCTATCCTTACGTGATGGAGGAGTTTCGGTTCCACATGACCCTGACGGCGCGGCTGCCGCACGATGACATCGCCGTATGGTCGGCCGCTGTGCAGCGTCATTTGCCGGACCTGCCTAGCCTTTTTGTGCTGGATCAGATCGCTTTGTGCGGTGAGCGGGAAGATGGCCGGTTTGAGGTGATCCATCGCTACAAACTCACCGGCTGAAGCAGTGCCGCGCCCCGGGCGATGGTCTGAGACAGCGGACCATCGTTGGCGAGGTTGATCACCTTGAGCCCAGCCGGCAAGGGCTTGTCAGCCTGGGCAAGGCGTTTGGTGATCTCTTCTTCCGTCTCACGGGCCCGCGCGGCCAGACGGTGCGCAAGCGTTTCCGGTTTCGCGGTGATGTTGAGAACTACGAGGCGTGGGAAAATCACGGCGGCCTGGGCCAGAGCCTTGCGGGAGAAATTGACAAGGCAATCGGTGCCCTTGCCAAGTTGGTACTTGACGGTGATCGGGACACCGTAGTGCAGCCCATGCGCGCCCCAATGCACCGCAAAAGCCC
>JAGXGZ010000010.1 GCA_024636495.1 Roseobacter sp.
GATAACTGGCTCTGCCAGATCCCACCAATCCATCGCAAACTCGCGGCCAAAAGCTCGGTCGGAGGCCAGTGTCTTTGTCAAATGTTCACTTGACCTCGTCTGCCCCAATACGGAAGCCGGTTTACAGGGCGGCGATCTTTGCCGGGTCCATCGTGATATCTTCGCAGATGGCGGCAACAGTTTCCAGCGTCATGTAGCGGCGTGAGACCGCCCATTCGTCGTTCTGTTCCAGCATCAACGCTCCTACGAGACGTCTGATGGCTTGCTCGTTGGGGAAAATACCGACGACATTGGTCCGGCGCTTGATCTCCTTGTTCAGCCTTTCCAAGGGATTGGTAGAGTGTATTTGCCGCCAGTGTGCTTTTGGGAACGTTGTAGGACAGCACGTCGTCTTCGGCGCGTAGCATTAGTTCGGCGAGCTTGGTGTGGCGCGGCTGGAAGGCCTCAATCAGTTTCGCCCAGTGATCCTTGGATTCTGCCAGCGTGTCCTGGTCGAAGGCGGTTCTGAGTGCTGCTGTGACAATTGGGCGGTCCTTTTTACCGACGCAGGCCAAGGCATTGCGCATAAAGTGAACCCTGCAACGCTGGATCGTAGCCCCCAGCACTTTGGCGGCTGCGGCCTTCAGTCCTTTGTGTTCATCCGCGATGATCAGCTTGACCCCACGCAGGCCTCGGTCGGCCAGAGCGCGCAGGAACTCGTCCCAGAACACCTCGGCCTCGCTGGGCTGGATGGCGATGCCCAGAACCTCACGCCGTCCGTCAGTATTGACCGCAACCGCCACTATGGCCGCGACGCTGACGATCCGCCCCGAACGACGGACCTTGATGTAGGTGGCGTCCAGCCAGAGGTAGGGCCATTCGCCCTCCAGCGGTCTGTTGAGGAAAGCGTCAACACGTTCGTCAATCTCGACACACAGGCGCGAGACCTGGCTTTTGGAGACGCCAGTCATGCCCATCGCTTTCACCAGCTCATCGACTGAGCGGGTAGAAACGCCCTGAATGTAGGCTTCTTGGATCACTGCCGTCATCGCCTTTTCCGAGGCCCGGCGGGGCTCCAGAAACTCCGGAAAGTATGATCCCTTCCGAAGCTTCGGGGTCTGAACATCGATGGTCCCAGCCCGAGTTTCCCATCCCACTGCCCGACAGTCGCTGCTTGCAGCGACGAGAGGGACGCTCACGATATCCATTCCTGTGGAACGCATCCCCATCAAGCACGTGTGGATTTTCTAGGACTTCGACTGCGCTGTATGGCCCTGTCCTTCGAAGCATCCCGAAGACATCCGCCTTTCCTTCGCCCCAGACCGTTCACTGTTCCGGTATCAATGGCGAGATGGACGGCAAATCATGACTCCCTGCGTTCGCGAGCCTGGTGCACGGAGGGCCGGGGGGGCTAAGCCGCTCCGCAGAAGGCTCATCTCGGATGGTCATGCCACGGTTTTATATCGCCCTTCAGGCAGCATTGACTGCATCCGTGACCGGGCTGAGGGTCAGGTCGCTTCTGCGGCATTGGCTGTGGGAAAGTAGTCGAACCCCTGCTTTTCAGACAGTTTGTGGATCTTGGCGATTATGCCTTCGCGGGCATCACAGGCTGCCTCCCACGAAGTGTTGGGATCAGCGCAAGGCAGTAGAAACCATACGTCCTTTCCGAACACATCCTGCCCGGCGACACGCACGCTTACGTCATCGCGATTGCCGACGTATTTCTGATCCAGTTCATCAATGACCTTTTCGAAGGTGTCACGCAGAACGTCTACATCGGCCATATGAGACAATTTGATTTTCACGACCCGCAGCATCTCTGGCTCCTGCATGGTCCAGTTCTTGAACGCCGTAGAAACGAATTCGGTAACCGGCACGACCATTCTTGTGCCGTCCCAATCGCGCAGCTGGACATAGGTGAAGTAGATGCGCTCCACATGGCAAAGACAGTCGTTGAAAACTATGCGATCACCGATCTTGGCTGATCCGTTCAGCGCGATCTGGAGCGACGACATAATATTGCTCAAGATGCTGCGCGCGGCAAAGCCGAGGATAAGAGTTACTGCGCCGGCCGTGCCCAGCAGGGTCAGCCCAAGGTTTTGAAACACACTGGTCTGAGACAGGAATATCCCGCCTCCGACCAAGACCACAGCCACGACGAAGACGCGCCGAGCTGCTGAAATACGGGTCGCGGCGGTGCGCTTCTCGACCTCCTCTTTAACCGTCAGATCGGTTTCCTCGACCTGAGTCAAGTGATCAAGAATGACCTCAACACAGTTGACCACGAACCACAGGCCCGCACCGATCATGCCCAGCCAAGCGGTGGGCATTAGAACGGTCGTCAGCACTGCCGAGAACGAGAAGATCTTGATCTCGGATACTAGAATGAAAATGGAAAATGCCACGATACAGGCAGGCCACCGCGCGGACACAGAAAGCTGCCGCGCAAATTTCGATGTCACGCGTTCAGAGACCCAACTGGTCAGTAGCCACACCAACCACGCCGCAAAAACAGCTAGGGCTAGGAGAACTGGAAGGCCGATCAACTCCCACAAGGCAAGGTCAACGATTGAGTTTTCGGTCAGAAAAGGCGGCAGCATCTTCTCGAGCTCTCCGGGGCCATAGCGGTCATATAAAGCGGGTATGTTTTGCACGGTGGGCCGTGAAAAAACCCATACAGGATCGCCGTTTTCAGGTTTGATCCGGTTTAGGCGGATGGAGGCGGGGTAGTCATCCATGTCAAGCGTCCAGAGCAGCAACGACTTTCGCGGCGTGCCCCCCATGGCCTGATTAGAAGTAGCCGTGGTGTCCATCGCGTCAGGCCGGTCCAGCAGATCGTCCCAACTGATAACCGTCTTGCGGCTGATTACAGCTTCCAACTGGCGGATCAGCGACATGCCCACGTCTTCTTGGCGGTCTTGCGGCACATCGGTCAGGTCCAGCAGATGCGCTGCCTCCACCCATTCATCGCGGCGGGCTGCACGCACCAGGCTTTCCATCGTCGCACGCGGCGTTTCGCGGTCCATTCCCGGGGTGGCGACAGGCAGGCCCAGGTTCAAGTCCTCAACGCAATACCAGCGAGTGGTATCACACACGTCTGTTTTCTCTTGGGTCCAGACGGGTGATGCGTAGAAAAGCAACGCTACCATCAGCCCCGCGAGATATCGTAGGTTTGTCAAATCAATCTCCATACCAATGTCTCGGGAACACAAAATCCGTTCATCATGCAAACAAGCTAAGACAGTGAGGGCATTCTACCAGTCTTTTCTGACCACGTCGGCAACGCCCTATAACGCGACCGACCGAGTTCTGAAGTGCCACTACGGTAGACTTGCATGATACCGCACGGCTGCACAACTTATCCAAGTTAGAGCGTCTCAGTCTACTATGCACATAAAGCCGCGCTTCCGTCGATGACCGAAACGTTGGACCGCTTTCAGACCAGCGCCTATCAGCTCCATATGACGGACACAGGGATCACCCCATCGACCTTCAACACGCGCATTGTTGCGCTCCGGTTCTTCTTCGGGAAGACCTGCGGGCGAGAGGAGATGAAGCGCTACATGCAGTTCCGCACCGAACCGCGCAAGCTGCCTGTGGTCTTCAGCGTCGAGGAGGTGTCCGACATTCTGATGGTGGCACCTGGGCCGGGGCTGAAGTATCGCGCAGCGCTCAGCATTTCCTATGGCGCCGGGCTCAGGGCAGCGGAGGTTTGCAACCTCAAGATCGGCGACATCGACAGCGATCGGATGCTGATCCATGTCGAGCAAGGCAAGGGTCAGAAAGACCGCAAGGTCATGTTGTCGCCCGGACTGCTGGAATTGCTGCGGGCCTGGTGGCGCGAGGCGCGGCCCGAGGGCTGGCTGTTTCCGGGCAATCCGAAGATCAACCCGATCTCACCGCGCCAACTGAACCGCGCCTTCACCTCGGCCAAACACATGGCTGGGGTCAAGAAGCCCGCCACCTTGCACACATTGCGCCACAGCTTTGCCACCCACCTGCTGGAGGCCAACACCGACGTGCGGGTGATCCAGGTGCTGCTCGGCCACGCCAAGCTGACGACCACAGCACGATACACACACGTCGCGACCAAGACGATCCGTGACACCGTCAGCCCCTACGAGATGCTGACCAGGTTGCAGGATCAGGCGGTGAAGCGTAGTCTGGAGTGACCGGACGCAGGGGTGGCCCGGCCAAAGCTGGAGATCGCTGACATCTTCCGTGCCTATGGTCCAGAGTGGCGGCGGGCCAATGCGGGGCATGTCAGACTCTCATAGCTCAAGGTGATGTCAGCGATCGAAACCTGCCGGACCGAAGCGCTCGGCGGGCATGTAGCTGGCTGTGCCAAGTGCGGCTACCACCACATCGCCTATAACTCCTGCAAAAACAGGCACTGCCCGAAGTGCCAAGGACCGGCGGCGCGTGACTGGATGGAGGCGCGGGCCGAGGACCTGTTGCCCGTGGAGTATTTCCACGTCGTCTTCACGATGCCCGCCGAGATCGCGCAAATCGCCTATTGGAACAAGAAGGCGATCCACGGGCTGTTGTACAAGGCGTCAGCAGAAACGGTGATGACCATCGCGGCCGACCCCAAGCGCATGGGTGCGCGGGTGGGCATGACCAGCGTGCTGCACACATGGGGATCGGCGCTGACGCACCATCCCCACATCCACATGATCGTCCCGGGCGGCGGCCTGTCACCCGATGGCGCAAGGTGGACCGCCTGCCGCCCTGGGTTCTTTCTGCATGTGCGGGTTCTGTCGCGACTGTTTCGACGCCTGTTTCTGGAAAAGCTGATGGATCTGCACCGGGCCGGTCAGCTGACCTTCTTCGGCAATCTCGAACGGTTGGCGCAGGCGGATGCCTTCGCGCAGTGGCTCGCCCCGTTCCGCAAATCCGAATGGGTGGTTTACGCCAAACCGCCCTTCGGCGGCCCCGAGGCCGTGCTGGCTTACCTGAGCCGCTATACCCACCGGGTGGCAATCTCGAACGACCGCCTGGTCAGCGCCGATGCCCAAACCGTCGCCTTCCGTTGGAAGGATTACCGCATCAAATCCGGCGACCGCCAAAAGGTCATGCGGCTGGCCACACCCGAGTTCATTCGCCGCTTCTTGACCGATGTTCTGCCCGACGGGTTCCACCGCATCCGACACTACGGCCTGCTGGCCAGCGGTGTCCGCAAGGGCAATATCAGAAAGATCCGCGCCTTGCTCTGCGTCCAGCGCCCCGAACAGATCGCCGCGTCAGGACCCGAAGCCGAGATCATCCCACTCACCCTGCGCGAACCATGCCCCTGCTGCGGCGGCCCCATGCGCATCATCGAGATCTTCCGCCGTGGGCAAAAGCCGATGTCGCGCGCACCACCACGGGAGCAGGCCGCATGACACACCGCCTGTCATTTGTCACGAACCGCTACCGGCTGCTGCCCGCAGACCCGGCCCAGCCCGTCTGCGCTTATCGCTCTGCGGCGCGAAAAACGTCGGCAAGCATCACAAGATGCACAGCGGTGTCAGCATACTCGGACCCTTCTGTGATCGTCTCAGCCGTCATACGCACCGCCAGCCAAACCCCTGACACAGCCGTCGCTCCAACCGTCCGCGCACTTTCCCCATAGATCGCACCAAGACCCACGCGGCTTCCTCCTTGGGAGGTTTTCCAACGCGGGTCGTAGTCGCGCGAGTGCGCAGCGTATCGCCGCGACCCGCATCAGAAAACCTTCACCGTAGCGGACATCCGGCAGCTACTGATGATGCTGCGGTGCAGCCCCTCATTCCTGCCGTTCGAAGCGAGACCTAGGCCTCGGCCATTTCTTGGCAGGTCGAATTAGGCAAAATTTGAGTGGCACCGAGCCGAACAAGCTTAAGCGTGTAACAAAAATCCCCAAAAGGTATAAGAATTTGGTAGCTATGTATCAGAAATTAGGAAAAATCCGGCTCTCAATTTTTGTTACACTTCTACCAATAAGTGATACTTTTCTGCTGTGTAACGGGGGGCGTCGGAAGGGAAATAGGTTTCGGCTGATCAGCGGCGGCTGTTTTCACAAGAACAGTGAGTCTCCAAATGTTGGTTTATCAGAGATCCTTTGGATTGCCGCAAACGTTGAAATCAGACACGTCTATAAGCCCCATTCAAGCGCGTCATACCGCCGAGTTCGACTTCCGCTAAAACAACCGCATCGCCAATGGTGTTGATGATGTTGAGCGCGGCCAGATTGCCCTGGCAGATTCATGGCCATTGACGCTCGCCGAAAATTTGTTTGAAGTCAGAGAGAAATATTTGCCCGGGACTTAGCTGCCAACTCGTCCCGGCCAGTGGTTGTGCTAGTATCTGGGGGGCACAAACCACTTAGCACCGCTGCCTTGCGCGTTTGAACGCCTAGCAGCGGCTGTCTTGGTGCATAACTGGGGTGCAAGCGACCAAGATAGGAGGCGGATACACAACGATTGCCCAGTCTTAAAGACGCGGCCGTAGGAAAAATCCTTCAACTTCGGGCTTCTCAATCAAATCCTTGTGTTCGCACCGGGCAAGTTTTGGGTGCGGCAGCCTCGGCAGGCTTGAGCAAAGCGCGAACGGCGTTCAGCCTGCCTGCCCGCCCATCGTGGGGTGCTTGCCTGCAAAGACCACAGTGCGACTGCGTAGCTAATCCACGTTAGCCTGTTGGCGTCTGATCGCGATTATCAATCAATCTATCAAAGGAAGCAAAGCCGTTGCGGAAGTCCCCCGATGCGGCCCTTGGGATTTTCTTGACGCGAGTTTGAGGGCTTAGAATTCAACTTTCAGTAGGATGAATCGAATGACAAAAATTCCAGAACCGAAAGCATTGCGCGTCAAAGCAGCGGCATTGCGAAACGCAGCCAATTTGCAAAGGGCTGAAAATGCATTGGGGAATTCCCCGCTGAACTTTGGCAAAGCTTACTTTGAGATCACCATTCAAGGACTTGATCGAGAAGCTGCGAAGCTGGATAACAAAGCCAACCAAATCGAACTCGGCAACTAACGCACCGCTCGATTCAAGGTGTCCGCCGACGGGTTGCTTTTTGTCAGCTTATGAGATCCTCGATAGAGCTGTTTTCGCAGTCAGCCAGGGCCGCTAAGCACTCCCAATCTCATGGCAATCAAATGTTGTAGTTCGCCTCACAAAATGATCTCGTGAGTTGCAATTGGTCTGCATTTTTGACGCCAAAACCAGCCATAGAGCGCGAGTAACCCCACTTGAGTGGTCCGGCCCTATGATTAGGGAAACGGAGACCAAAGGCTGATCTAGATCAGGGTGAAATCACCGAATCTTCCCTACACTAGGACCAATCACCGAAAGATGACGGTGCTCTATGGTCCCAGCCATGCGCATTCATCTGGAATGATTTTTCTGCTGCCACAGGGAGCGGC
>JAGXGZ010000069.1 GCA_024636495.1 Roseobacter sp.
ACGCTGGATTGAAGGTAGAATGCCAACTTGACGAAGGCATTTACGAGAAGGGCGTTAAAATCTCCAACGCAGAAATGGAGAGCCTCGCTATCGAAGGAAATGCCTTCCATCCGGAATGGAACTACACCATCAAACCACGACGCCTCGATCAAACGTAGTAATTATTGTTGAAGGTCTCCTTAGCCAGTTCCGCGCCCTTACCCCCGAAGCGCAGAGGGATATCGGGATCACGCAGCGCGATGTGGACAATGCCACCTTAAGCGACTTCCTGAACGCCCCAAGCCGCTAACCGTCCTGCAGTATGCCTGATCCCGTCGGGCATGCTGTTTTGCTTTCTCAACCGCGTGTTAGTTACCGACGAGCTTGGACAGGATTTGGTGCAGGCTGTCACGCTCTGCCCGCGTAATATTGGCGAAAACCCGATCTTCATGCGCAATGATCGCGGCCTTGACCTTGTCATTCAGATGCTGGCCTTTCAGGGTTGCGCGCAGGGCATAGGCGCGCCTGTCGGTCAGTGCGCGTTCGCGGCGGATCAGGTCCAGCCCCTCAAGCTCGTCCACGATCACCACCATGCCCGAGCGTTCAATCGACAAGGCCGCCGCGACATCGCTTTGGTTGATGTCCGGGTTAGCGATGACCACCGATAAGACCGACATGCTGCGCTGGCTTAGGTCGAACCCCAACAGCAACTCACGCAAGTCCCGCTGAATGGTGACCCAGGACCGCTTGATCAGATATCCGGTAAAGCCGGGCAGATTGCTTTTCTTGATCGCCTGCGAAAGGTCGCAATCCGCATCCGTCACGATCAAAGGGTCTGTCTGTCGGGTCATCAGGGCCTCGCTTTGTTCTGAGATAGAACAGTATGTTGAACATGCGTTTTCATGCAAGCAGAATGCGCAGGCTTGTGCGCGGTGGCCCTGCCATCGCATGATCTGACGCAAGGTTCATTGCCCAAAGGATTACCATGTCGCTTTTACCGCCCCCTGCCCTGCGCCACATTACCGACCTGACCGTGACGCTGGACCCGATCCGCCACATGAATCACGGGCGCGCGGGTGTCAGGCGCATCATCCCCATTGTGGGCGGTACGGCGCAGGGGCCGATGATCAACGGCAAAATCCTGAATGTGGGAGCCGATTGGCAGACGCAATTTGCCAGCGGATTGACCGAACTTGATACGCGCTATGCCATCGAAACCGATGATGGTGCCACTATCGAGATCAAGAATTACGGCTACCGCCATGGCCCTGCCGAGGTTTTGGATGCGCTGGTGCGCGGCGAAGAAGTACCCCCCGACGCCTATTACATGCGCACCCATGCACGGCTGGAATCCGGCGATGACCGCTATGCCTGGGTGAACCACACCCTTTTCGTGGGCCACGGTGCGCGGATGAACGGGCTGGTACAAATGTCTTTGTTTGCGATTGACTGATCCTGCGGGCTGCCTTTGCGGATCGTGAATTTGTACGGCGTCCTAAAGAAGGGCTTTCTTTTCGGGAACAGGCATGTTCAATTTTCGCTTGTGCCACGCAGGTTGGAGCGGATGAGCGGGAAGTCCGCCGCTGATCCTGTCAATTGTCAGTTTGCGGAACATCATTCCGTTATGCGGTATTGGCAGGCCCGAATTTAATGCTTAGGCTACGCAAATCAGAGTCGCGAACATTCGTGGAGGAGCGTTCGCATCGGCTTGTTTAGGGAGGGGGTCATATGGCCGCGAAATCGGAAGAATTGCCAATGTCGGGTGACCGTTCATGACGGCCATGACCATGGAAGAGGCAATCCGCCACACCGTCCTGACCAACCCCACCTTCGAGGTGGTCGAGGCAGAGGTGCGCGGTGTCACGTTTCGCACCTTCAAGAATATCCCCGGCACGGTTGCCGCCATGATGTTGGCCAGCCGCGAACAGCACGAGGGCGGGGCCGCCGAATTTCTGGTCTACCGCAACGAACGCTGGACCTATGATGAATTTTGCGCGCAGGTGCACCGCCTGTCCCACGCCCTGCGCGACACGCTTGGCATCCAGAAGGGCGACCGTGTCGGTATCGCGATGCGCAACTATCCCGAACTGCTGATGCTGACGCTTGCCATTGCCTCTGCCGGTGCGGTTGTTGTTTTCGTGAACGCGTGGTGGACCACAGAAGAACTGGACTATGCGCTGCAAGACAGTGGTGCCAGAACGATCTTTGCCGATGGCCCGCGGCTGGAACGGATGCTGCCGCTGCAAGACGCACTTGGCTTGCGTCTGGTCGGTGTGCGGGACGGCGAAGGGATGACCGATCTGTCCTTTGGCCCGCTGGTCGCTGACATGCCAGACACCCCGATCGAGGGGGTCATGCTGGACACGGATGATGATTTCGCCGTGATGTATTCGTCGGGCAGCACGGGCAAGCCCAAGGGCGTCGTGCAGACCCACCGCAGTGCCGTCAGCGCCGTGTTCAGCTGGCTGATCCAAGCCGTCGCGGCCCCTTTGGTCAAGCCTGCGAAACCCGGTGATCCTGCGCCACCGCGCCCCTCCGGCCTGATCGTGACACCGCTGTTTCACGTCACTGCTACCCATCCGCTGTTCCTGCTCAGCCTGCCTGCGGGGGCGAAAATCTCGCTGCTGCATAAATGGGATGCCGAGGAAGCCGTGCGGGTGATCAACGCCGAAAAGGTCACGCGGTTTCTGGGCGTGCCGACGCAATCCGCCGACCTGCTTGAGGCTGTCCGGCGCATGGGCGAAACCTTGCCCTCGCTCACGTGGTTGGGCGCGGGTGGCGCGAAACGCCCCGCTGCTCAGGTCGCGCAGTTGCAAAACCAGTTCCCCACCGCCGAAATCGCAACGGGCTGGGGCATGACGGAAACCAACGCGCTTGGCATCGGGTTGGTCGGCGAGGAATATAACAAGCGCCCCGGTGTCGCGGGCAAGCTACACCCGCCGTTGCAGGAAGTGCGGTTTCTGGATGATCACGGCAACGACGTGCCCGTCGGGCAATTAGGTGAAATCACCGTCAAAAGCCCCGCGAATATGCGCTGCTACCTTAACAAACCCGAAGCGACCGCCGAGGCGATGCAAGATGGCTGGTTGCGCACAGGTGACTTGGGGGTGATCGACGTCGAGGGGTATATCACTATTCTGGACCGCAAGAAGAATATCATCATCAGGGGCGGTGAAAACATCGCCTGTCTGGATGTCGAAGGAGCGCTGCACACTCACCCCGATGTGGTTGAGGCCTGCGCCTTTTCCGTGCCTGACGAACGGCTGGGCGAAGTCGTTGGTGCGGCGGTCCAGATGCGTGATGGCAAGACAATCACAGTCGCGGAAATGGCCGCTCATCTAAATGGGCACCTCGCGAAATTCAAAATACCGCAACAATTGTGGTGCCAGGACGTGCCCTTGACCCGCGGTGCCACAGACAAGATTGACCGCCGCGCGATCCGCGCCGCGTGTCTGGAACTTTAGGCCGCTTGGCCTGACACGAAAGGAAGACAGATGAACCACCCCTCAGACGAAGAAATCGGTGCCTATATCGGCGCTGCCGGTAAAGCCGCATGGACCGTCCCCGACCTGCCCGAAGATACGCCTTTGCGCGAGATCAAATCCGTCGGCATTATCGGTGCGGGCACCATGGGCGGCGGTATTGCGATGAACTTTGCCACCGCTGGCATCCCCGTGACAATCGTTGAAACCACGCAGGAAGCGCTGGATCGCGGCCTGAAAGTCGTGCGCGGTAACTATCAGCGCAGCGCCGACAAGGGCCGTTTTCCGCAGGAAGAAGTCGAGGCCCGGATGGACCGCTTTGATGGTCAGCTTGAACTGTCGGCACTTGCCGAGTGCGATCTGGTGATCGAGGCCGTGTTCGAGAACATGGAGCTGAAGCGCAAGATTTTCACCGAACTCGACCGCGTGATGAAGAAGGGCGCGATCCTTGCGACGAACACCTCGGCGCTGGATATCAACGAGATTGCAGCGATGACACGGCGCCCCGAAGACGTGATCGGGCTGCACTTCTTTTCGCCCGCCAACGTGATGAAGCTGCTTGAAATCGTGCGCGCCGCGCATACGGCAGATGACGTTGTTGCAACCTCGATGGACCTTGCGCAGAAGATCAACAAGATTGCCGCATTGGTCGGTGTCTGCCCCGGTTTCGTCGGCAACCGCATTCTGTTTGCGCGCCAGAAACAGGCGAATAAACTGCTGGCGCAGGGCCTGATGCCTTGGGATATGGACGCCGCTTTGAACACCTTTGGCTTCAAGATGGGACCGTTCCAGATGTCCGATCTGGCGGGTCTTGATATCGGCTGGTCCAAGGGGGCAACTACGGAAAACCCCATCCGCGACATGCTGTGTGAAATGGACCGTCGCGGGCAAAAGACCAAAGCCGGTTTCTATGACTATGACGAAAGCCGCAACGCCATCCCGTCGGACGTGACCGCTGGCATCATCAAGAACGTTACCGGAGCAGAGCCAAAGGAAATGTCGCAAGACGAGATCATCGAGATTTGCATCTATCCGATGATCAACGAAGCGGTGAAAATTCTGGAAGAAAACAAGGCACAGCGCCCGTCGGACATCGATGTGGTCTGGCTGAACGGTTATGGCTGGCCCGCCGACAAGGGCGGCCCGATGTTCTATGGCGACATGGTCGGCGCGCAGGCTGTGCTGGATGTGATGGAACGTCTGGGCGAACATGACCCCGAATTCGCGCCCGCCGATCTGCTGCGCGATCTCGCAGCGCGCGGCGGCAAGTTTACCGAGATTGATACCGGAGGGCTGAAGGTATGAGCTACGAATATATCACCACCGAAAAGCAGGGGCATATCCTGATCGTCACCATGAATCGGCCCGAGGTCTACAATGCCGTAAACGCCGACATGCATCAGGAAATGAGCGATTGTTGGGACGCCTTTGCCGCTGATCAGGACCTGTGGGTCGCCGTGCTGACAGGTGCTGGCGACAAGGCGTTTTCCGCTGGGAACGACTTGAAAGCGACGGCTTCAGGTGGATCGAAAAAGACGCTGGCACCAACGGGGTTCGCCGGACTGTCCTCGCGCTTTGATTTGGAAAAGCCGATTATCGCGGCGGTGAACGGCTTTGCCATGGGCGGCGGGTTCGAGACGGCGCTGTCTTGCGACATCATCCTAGCCTCCGAGAATGCGAAATTCGCGCTGCCCGAAGTCAAGGTCGGCTTCTTCGCCTCTGCCTCGGGTGTGCAGCGCCTGTCGCGCTATATCGGGCGTCTGGCCGCGCAGGAACTGATGCTGACGGGCCGCACGATTGATGCCCATGAGGCGCTGAAACTGGGCTGCTGCAACGAGGTGTTGCCCGCCGACAAGCTGATGCCACGGGCGATGGAACTGGCGGAACAGCTTTGCTCTGTTTCGCCTTCGTCGGTCAAGGCGACCAAGCGCATCCTCAACAGCATGGCCGTCGCCGATGGTCTGCCCGAAAGCCTTGACTACAGCCGTGTCGTGCAAGGCGATCTGGCGCAGACGGAAGACTTCAAGGAAGGCGTGCAAGCCTTCGTCGAGAAACGCAAACCCAAATGGGTCAACAAATAATCGAAGATAACTGCCAGGAGGCAACGCATGTCACATAACGAAGCAATGGCCGGAATGAACAATCTTGAGATGTCGGAGAAAGCCAAGCCGCTTTTGGCTGCCGTCATCAAACACATCCGCGAAAACGTCGATCCGATCACCGATGAATATTACCGACTTGGCGAAGGCCGCGCCGACCGTTGGTCGCACGCACCGGGCCAGCTTGAACTGCTGGAAACTGCGAAAAAGAAAGCGCGCGAGAGCGGCTTGTGGAACTTCTTTTTGCCCAACGCCGAAACCGGCGAAGGCCTGTCGAACCTCGATTACGCGTATATCGCGGCTGAACTGGGCAAAAGCCCGCTGGCGTCTGAATCGCTGAACTGCTCTGCGCCCGACACTGGCAACATGGAAGTGCTTGAACGGATCGGTACGCAGGAGCAGAAAGATACATGGCTGAAGCCTTTGCTTGCCGGTGAAATCCGGTCTGCCTTTGCGATGACCGAACCCGATATGGCGTCGTCGGATGCCAAGAATATCTCGACCTCGGCAGTGCTTGAAAACGGCGAATGGGTCATCAACGGCGAGAAGTATTATATTTCTGGTGCCGGCGATCCACGTTGCAAGATCATGATCACGATGGTGAAAACATCGCCAGACGCAGAGGCTTTCCGCCAGCAAAGCCAAATCCTTGTGCCCATCGACACCCCCGGTGTTGAAATCATAGGCCCGATGCACGTTTTCGGCCACGACGATGCACCACACGGACATATGCACATCAAATTCACCAATGTTCGCGTGCCTGAATCCAACATCCTATGGGGTGAAGGGCGTGGCTTTGAAATCAGCCAAGTGCGTCTTGGACCAGGTCGTATCCACCACTGCATGCGCTCTATCGGGGCGGCGGAAAAGGCGTTGGATCTGATGATCGAACGTGGTCTGTCACGCGAGGCGTTTGGCAAGAAGATCATTGATCTGGGCAAGAACATGGAAACGATTTCCCGCGCCAAGATCGAGATCGAAGCGATGCGTTTGATGGTTCTGAAAGCCGCCAAGGCGATGGACGTTCTGGGCAACAAGGAAGCGCGCATCTGGGTCAGCATGATCAAGGCGATGGTGCCAGAAAAAGTCTGCAACATCATCGACCAAGCGATGCAGGTGCATGGCGCGACGGGTATTTCGCAGTGGTCGCCGCTGTCGAACATGTACACCTCGCAGCGCACCCTGCGCTATGCGGATGGCCCCGATGAAGTGCACCACCACGTCATCGCCCGTGCCGAGGTCAAGGATTACAAGGAATCCAACCTGCGCACATCGCGTGCCCGTGAAGAAATCGCAACAGGCCGGACGCGAGGGGGCGTATGACCCTTTTTGACTTAACCGGAAAGGTGGCGCTTTTAACCGGCGCCTCCAAAGGGATGGGGCTGGCGATGGCGTCAGCCCTTGCGGAACATGGCGCGACTGTTGTCATCTCGGCCCGCAAGCAAGAGCAGCTTGATATTGCGGCAGCCGAGATCAACGCGCTTGGCAAAGGCAAGGCGTACGCCGTCGCGTGCAATGTGGGCTACAAGGAGCAGCTGCAAGCGCTGGTCGATGAAACCCACAAAGTTGCGGGCAAGATCGACATCGTGATCGGCAACGCGGGGGTGAACCCCTATTATGGGCCGACCTCGGAAATTCCTGATGATGCCTATCAGAAAACCATGAATGCCAACGTGCAGTCAAACCTGTGGCTGGCGCAAATGGTGGCCCCTGACATGATCGAAAAAGGGTCTGGCTCGATGGCGTTCACGTCCTCTATCGGGGCGTTCAAACCGTCGGTCATGCTGGGCACCTATGGCATGTCGAAACTGGCGCTGATCGGGCTGGTCCGTAACCTCGCGGCTGAATTTGGCCCCAAGGGCATCCGGTTCAATGCGATCTGCCCCGGCTTGGTGCGCACGGAATTTGCCCGCGAGCTTTGGGATAATCCCGAAGTCGAGAAACGCATCAAAAACGAGATCCCCCTGCGCCGCCTTGGCGAGCCAGAGGATTTCGCGGGGCTGGCGGTTTTCCTTGCCTCCGATGCCAGCCGCTACATGACGGGTCAGGCGCTGACCGTGTGTGGCGGATCGAACATGTGGACCTGAGGGGCTGATATGGAACTGAAAGATAAAATTGTCGTTGTGACCGGTGCCGCCAGCGGCATCGGCAAGGCGCTGGCGATCAAGTTCGCGGCTGAGGGTGCCAAATCGGTCGTCTGCGTCGATTTGAACAAGGACGGCGCGCAGGCTGTCGCTGACGAAGTCGGCGGCGTGGCCTACGGTGTCAACGTCGGTGTCGAGAAAGAGATCGCGGATATGATCGAAGCGGTCGAGGCTGATATTGGCCCGATTGACCTGTTCTGTTCCAACGCGGGCATTTTGGTTGCGGGCGGTATGGACGTGCCGAACGACGACTGGCAACGCATCTGGGATATTAACGTGATGGCCCATGTTTGGGCCGCGCGTCATCTGGTGCCGCGCATGATCGCGCGCGGCGGCGGCTATCTGCTGAACACCGCATCGGCTGCGGGTCTGCTGAACCAGGTTGGCTGTGCGCCCTACGGTGTCACCAAACACGCCGCCGTTGCCTTGGCCGAATGGCTGGCCCTGACCCATGGCGATGATGGCATCAAGGTTTCGGTACTGTGCCCCCAAGCCGTGCGCAGTGAAATGACCCGTGGGCACGAAGATTCCGTGGCCTCTATCGACGGGTTGCTTGAACCTGAACCCGTTGCAGATGCCTGCGTCGAGACGATCCGGAACGAGACTTTCCTTGTCCTCCCGCACCCGCAAGTGCTGGATTACATGCGCAAGAAAACCGAAAACTACGACCGTTGGATCGGTGGCATGCGCAAGTTGAACCGCGCTTATGGCCATGTCCGCAACCCAAAGAAAGAAGCATAAATGATCGGCTACACCACCGTTGGCACCGCAGATATGGAACGGGCCAAGAAGTTTTATTGCGATCTGTTTGAAAGCAAAGGGGCCAAAGTCATGGTTGATGCGGGCCGCATCGCGATGATCGGCACCGGTGGCGGTGCGCCGATGATATCGGTTTGCGAGCCCTACAACAAAGAGGCCCCCCACCCCGGCAACGGTGTGATGGTGGCCTTTACCGCTGACACCAAGGCCGAGGTGGACGAAATGTACGCCCGCGCCATCGAGCTGGGAGCCAGCGACGAAGGCGCGCCCGGCCAGCGTGTGCCAGATCGTTTCTACGGTGCCTATGTGCGCGACCACGACGGCAACAAGCTATGTTTCTTCAAGTTTGCCTAAGGTATATTTCACCAGCTATTGCCTTGTGTTCGACATTTACGGACGGCCCTCTTTCGAGGGCCGTCTTTTGGTGATTGGCTGACGACATGGGAAAAACCTTCGATCCGACTGACGTACTTATGCGACCGCTTATGGCTACAGTCGCAACTGTCGCCAAAGACGGCTCCCCTCGAAATGCGCCGATGTGGTTCATCTGGGAGGAAGACGCGATCTGGCTGTTAGGGTCCAAAACCACCAGCACAGTCGGGCGGATTCAGCGTGATCCCAGATGTGCCATCGAGATTGTGCATTTCGACGTAGGCGCAGGCGTCTTGCTGCATTTGGGTCTGCGCGGCCGCGCAAGTATTGAGCCGATGTCGCCGGAAAGGTTTCGCAGGCTGCTTAAGAAATACCTTGGTGACGAGGCAAACTGGAACCCGTGGTTCATTGAAAATGTCGCCGCGATTGACGATCCGGACGGGCGATTGATCAGGCTTGAGCCCGATCAGGTATTCACCAACAACGTCTCGTATTTCAGGACCGGACCGGAATTGGCTTGGCCACCAAAGCCCGCATCCTGATCCCGTCCGCGTCAGGCGGGCGGCAACCCATAGACCCGCCGCGCGGTGCCGGAAAACAACGCCTCTTTCTCGCCTTCGGTCAAATGGGCCGACATCTTTTTGAATGCATTCCAAATCACCGGATAGCTGACAGCGGTACGGTCGACGGGAAAGTTGCTCTCGAACATGCAGCGGTCCGCGCCGAACACCTCAAGCATATGCGCGTACCATTTGCCCTGCACCTCCACGATCTCGTCTGACGAGGGCGGCAGATCACGGTGCATGTAGCCATAGCCGTTGTCGGGCATGCACAGGCCGCCAAGCTTTGCCATCACGTTGGGGCATTCAGCCAGTTCAGCCATGTGGTCCTTCCACGCTTCAAAGATTTCGTCGCGCTTTCCTTCGAAGCGGCCCACGCCGAGGGGTGTGCCGAAATGGTCAAGGATCAGGGTTGTGTCGGGGCATGCGCGGGCGAGGTCTAGAAATTCTTGATGTTGATGGTGGTAATGCCAGCTGTCCAGCGTCAGACCCCGTTCGCCAAGGATCGCGGCACCGCGCCTAAAATCGGGATCACCGTACTGATTGGGCACACCGCGCCCTGGAATGGCTAGGCTGGCCGGTTCAGGATCGCGCGCGCCGGAGTTTCGGATGCCTTTGAACAGGCCCTGCCCGGCTTCCTCGTGCGCATCCAGCGCCGCGTGTAGCATCGCGAGGTCCAGCACCAGTTCAGTCTGACCAATGATACCCGCAATCTTGGCCTGACTATCACTGGCTGTTGCGGCCATCCTCGCAACTTCGCGGGTTTCGGCGACGGACTGAAGATGCGCAGGCGCGTCCAGATCCCAATAGGACCGGCATTCGATATACATCGTCTGCACTATGTTATGCCCCGATCCGGTATCGCGCCACAGTGCGTCCAGTTCGTAAATCGCGGGGTTGTCTTCGGTCCCGTGCTGCCAAAGGTGGTGATGGGGATCGACGATTTCGCGCGCGGGATCGATAATGGGTTCATCCACCAGCCCAAGCCAGTCGTCACGCAGTTCGACGCCGGGGCGCCAGCCCGGATAGCGGCCGCCGGCAGTGCTCATCAGCTTTCCTTTTTCTTATAGGGGCGCATCAGGCCTTCTTGTGCGACGCTGGCGGCCAATTGGCCATCTTCATTATAAATCAGGCCCCGGTTGAAACCGCGGGCACCACCTGTGAAGGGCGCATCGAGCTCATAGAGATGCCATTGCGAAAAATCGATCGGCGCGTGAAACCACATGGCGTGGTCAAGGCTGGCGGTCATCACCTTGCCTTGGAACCATGTCAGCCCGTGTGGGCGCAGGGACGAGCCGAGCAGGTTCATATCGGATGCATACGCCAGCAAGCATTGCTGCATAATCGGGGACTGGCCCTTGGCGGCTTCCATGCGGAACCACAGATAGTTCTTGTCGGATGTTTTTTCCGGCTCGAACAGATCACGGGGGTCAACCTCGCGGATTTCAATCGGGCGTTCGCGCAGGAAATCATCGCGGTGGCGTTCAGGGATACGCTCGATATAGGGCTCGCGCAAATCGGGGCGGTCCAGCCAGTGTTCGGGGCCTTTGACGTCGGGCATCTGGTGTTGGTAATCCCAGCCCTCTTCCTCAACATGGAAGGACGCTGACAGGTTGAAGATCTGCTTGCCATGCTGGATCGCGACCACCCGCCGGGTCGTGAAACTGCCGCCATCACGCGCGCGGTCGACCTGATAGATCACGGGGATCGACGGGTCGCCGGGCCGGATGAAATAGGCGTGCAGCGAATGGCACGTTCGGTCGGGCACCGTGCGATAGGCTGCCATCAAGGCTTGGGCGATGACATGACCGCCAAAGATGCGCGTCGTGGTTTCGCCGCCCGTGCCGACACCCCGGAACAGATCGACCTCAAGCTGTTCAATGTCCAGCAGTTCAAGCAATTCGCGGGCGACGTCTGTCATGGGTTAGTCCTTTTGCGGCGCCCGTTTTTCAGCATAGGCGATAAAGAAATCAAAGCTGTCCGGATTGGCCATTGAATCGCGGTTCACGACCTTTTCGGAATCTTGGCCAAGCAACAGCTTTTTCACCGGAACCTCAAGCTTTTTGCCCGACAGGGTGCGCGGCACCTCGGTCACCTGGACAATCTCGTTGGGAATGAAACGGGCTGATACGTTCTTGCGGATGGCCCCATTGATCTTGTCCTTGAGCGCATCGTCAAACGCGACCCCTTTTGCAGGCACGACGAACAACGGCATAAAGCTTTCGCGGCCCAGAAATTCCAGATCAACAACAAGGCTGTCCATCACATCATCCAGTCCCTCGACCGCCTGATAAATCTCGGCACTGCCAAGGCGCAAACCCTTGCGGTTGATCGTAGCGTCCGAGCGGCCATAAATTACCGACCCGCCGTGTTCGTTAATCTCGATCCAGTCGCCGTGGCGCCAGACGCCGGGATAGGTGTCGAAATAGCTGTCATGCAGGCGGCTGCCATCGTCATCGCCCCAGAAAAACAGCGGCATGGAGGGCAGCGGTTCGGTGCACACCAGTTCACCCACGGCACCGATCAAGTCCTTGCCGTCTTCATCATAGGCGCGCACTGCGTTGCCAAGCGCGCGGCACTGCATTTCACCTGCGCGCACGGGCATACCGGGGTGGCCCAGAACAAACGCCCCGGCAAGGTCGGTGCCGCCCGAAATGGGCGCAAGCCAGACGTCATCCTTGACGTGCTTGTAGATCCAGTCGTAGGCATCCGAACTCAGCGGTGATCCAGTTGAGCCCAGCGATTTCAGCGCGCTCAGATCAACTTCGTCGTGCGGTTTTACGCCTGCCTTCATGCAGGTGCTGAAAAACGCAGCCCCCGCGCCAAAGAAATCAAGCCGCTCGTTAGCGACGAAGCGCCAGATCACGCCCATATCGGGGTGGTTGGGCGCGCCGTCGAACATAGCAACCGTGGCCCCCTGCCCTAGGGCGGTGAACTGCGAATTCCACATGATCCAGCCCGACGATGTTAGCCAGCAATAGCGGTCGCCGCGTTTGAAATTATGGTGCAGCGACTGTTTCGCGGATTCCAGAATAATGCCGCCGTGGCCGTGGACGATGGGTTTCGGATTTCCAGTGGTCCCCGAAGAATAAACGATCCAGAGCGGATGATCGAAGGGCACTTGGGTCGCTTCATAGATCGCATTTTCGTGCAGCAGGTCATCCCAAGCGACGTGGCCGTTGGGCAGATCGCCGACAAAGGGCACCGTCACGCATTGGATCAGGCTGGGCAGTTCAGCCTCGATTCCGGCCAAAATCTCGCGGCGGTCGATGGTTTTGCCTGCGTGAACATAGCCGTCTTGCGCAATCAGCACCTTGGGTTCGATCTGTTTGAAGCGGTCCAGAATGGCGACATGGCCCATGTCGGGGGCGCACAAGGACCAGACAGCGCCGATGCTGGCGGTCGCCAGAAAGGCGATCATCGCGGTTTCGGTGTTGGGCAGCACAGCGACGACACGGTCGCCTTGCGCAACGCCCATCGCGCGCAGCTTTGCCGCGACGCTGGCGGTTTGGGCGCGCAGATCGGACCAGCTAAGCACCTTGCGACCAAAGGTTTCCGACTGCACGATCAGCGCGTCACCGTCGGGCTGGCTTTCGACATGTTTCATGATCTGGTCGGTGAAATTCAGCATCGCACCGGGGCACCATTCGGCACCGGGCATCTGCCGCGTGGCCAAAACGCGGGTGTAGGGTGCACTGGCCTTCAGGTCGAAAAAGTCCCAGATCGCGCCCCAGAATCCTTCTAGGTCATCAACGCTCCAGCGCCACATGGCGTTGTAATCATCGAATGTCAGGTTGCGCTTGGTTTCCAGGTGCCGCTCGAAGGCGGCCATAGTCGAAGCTTCGTAGCGTTCTTGGGACGGTTCCCACAGGATCGTGTTCATGTCATCGCTCCGTGGATGAGGGCCTTGAGTTGCGGGCGTGCGGGATAGGAACTTGAGGGGGCGAGTTGTGTGAAGAACACCACCGACAAGGCCAAAACCGGATCAACCCAAAAGAAGGTCGAAGCCATGCCGCCCCAGCTGAAATCGCCGACGCTGGACGGCACGCGCACGCGGCCCGGGTTCAGAACAACGGCACCGCCAAGGCCAAAGCCCATGCCTTCCATCGGTTGTTCGGCAAAGCTGGCAGGCCCCATTGACGCGATGTCGCCGGGCAGATGGTTGCGCATCATGAACGCCAGCGTCTTGGGCGAGATGATCCCAGCCCCACCCGTCCGCAGCATTTCCGTAAACTTAAGGTAGTCGTCAATCGTGCCCACCAAGCCGCCGCCGCCCGAATGCATTTCTGCGTTGAGAAAGGGTGATTTTTCGGGCCGGTCCACGCAGCGCAACGTAGGCTCGCTTGGTTTGGCCTCGTTCAGCGCATAAGCACTGCCCGCAAGGGGTGTATAGAGCGCGGCAAAACGATCCCGTGCGCCTTGGGGCACTGAAAAGCGGGTTTCGTCCATCCCCAACGGGCCGAGGATCTCATCAATAAAGAACTGCTCAAGCGACTTTCCCGAGACGATTTCAACGACCCGCCCCAACACGTCGATGGCTACGGAATACTCCCACCGGGTGCCGGGCGCAAAGGCCAACGGCAGGGCGGCGGCACGGTCCGTCATGGCAGCAAGCGACCCTTGATCAGCGCGAAAGAGGATATCTTGCGCATCCATCTCTTTGGCAAGCACACCGGGGTTGAACGGATAGCTTAGCCCTGATGTATGGGTCAGGAGGTGGTGCAGGGTTGGTGTCTGGCAGGCTTCTGTCTGGTCAATCGAGGTCGCACCGGGGATCAGGCACTGCATGTCCCTGAATGCTGGAATGAAATCCGACACGGGCGCGTCCAGATGGAACAGCCCGCGTTCTGCCAGCATCATGATCGCGACCGATGTGATCGGTTTGGTCATCGAATAAATGCGCGCCACGGTATCGCGCTCGAACGGTTTACCACTTTCAACGTCCCGCAGGCCGGTGGCGTTGAAATATACCTCGTCGCCGCCCTGTGCCACCAGAACGGAACACCCCGCAAAGCGGTTGCGGTCCACATAGCTTTGCATCCAGTCGCCGATGCGGCCCAGTTTATTACTGTCAAAACTCACGAAAAATCCTCCTGACGCGCATCAGCGCCTCAGAAGGATGAGGCCGCCAGAAGCGACGCTTTTTTAGTATTAAGCCGATTTGGTGATCAGACCTCAAGCCATTCTTTGCGCACGTCATCACGGGCTTTGAGTTCGGCAGGCGTGCCCTCGAACACCACCTGACCGTGGCCCATCACATACACGCGATCGGCGATATCCATGGCAATCGACAGCTTTTGTTCCACCAACAATGTCGAGATGCCCTTTTCCGCAATCGCCTTCAGCACTTCGGCCACTTTTTGCACCATCTGCGGTGACAGCCCTTCGGTGGGTTCGTCAATCATCACCAGATCGGGGTCGCCCATCAGCGTGCGGCACATGGTAAGCATCTGCTGTTCGCCCCCCGACAGAACCGACGCTTCGACATCGGCGCGCCGGTCAAGGTTTTCGAACATGTCGAACATCGATTGCATCGACCAACGCCCTGCGCCGTCTTTCTGACCTGGCTTGAGGCCCAGCGTCAGGTTCTGCCGCGTGGTAAGACCGGGAAAGATATCGCGGTTTTCGGGCACATAGCCGATGCCCATATTCGCGATCTGAAACGCCTTCTTACCGGCGATTTCCTGACCCTGAAACTTGACTGATCCCTTTGGTTCGACCTCGCCCATGATTGCCTTGCAGGTGGTCGAACGCCCCACCCCGTTGCGGCCCAGAAGGGCGACAATCTCGCCTTCCTGAACGTTCAGGTTCACACCCTGAAGGATGTGGGATTTGCCGTAATAGGCGTGCATGTCGGTGACTTCGAGCATCATTAGTGTTCTGCCTCCAATGCGGCGCCAAGATAGGCTTCTTGAACGCGGGCATCAGCGCGCACGTCTGCGGGTTTTCCGGTTGCGATGATTTCGCCGTAGACCAGCACCGAAATGCGATCCGCCAGACCAAAGACAACGCCCATGTCATGTTCCACCATGATCAGCGTTTTACCCGCCGTCACCTTGAGGATCAGGTCGGTGATATAGTCGGTTTCGGTGTTGCTCATCCCCGCCGTGGGTTCATCCAGCATGATCACGTCAGCGCCACCTGCGATGGTGATCCCGATCTCAAGCGCGCGCTGTTCGGCGTATGACAGTGTGCCCGCAGGCAGGTTGCGGCGTTCCAGCAGGTTGATCTGGTCCAAAATCGCCTCGGCGCCTTCGGTCAGATCGCGTTTGCTGTTCACCAGATGCCAGAAGCTGTATTTGTATCCTTGCGACCACAGCAAAGCGCAGCGCACGTTTTCAAACACGGTCATCGCCGGAAAGATATTGGTGATCTGAAAGGACCGGCTAAGACCTTTGCGGTTGATCTGGAACGGCTCAAGCCCTGCCAGATTTTCACCGTGCAGTTTTACCGTGCCTGAGGTGGGCGCAAAGCGGGCCGTGATCAGGTTGAACAGGGTCGATTTCCCCGCCCCGTTCGGGCCGATGATCGCGTGGCGTTCGGCCTTGCCGATGCTCAGGTCGATGCCGCGAATGATCTCGGCCTTGCCAAAGCTTTTCTTGAGGCCGGTAAGTTCAAGGGCTGGTGTGCTCATGATGCGCCTCCTGCTGTGTTGGCTTCGTTCCATGCCTCTTTCAGCGAGGGTGCCGTGACCTTGGCAATGCCCAGACCTACCGCCGTTATAACCACGGCGATCACCCATGGCAGGATGTCGTGGCTGCTGAAGGTCGTCCAGAAAATAGTCATTTCATCATCCCCCGTAGCGGCATGTCGCAGGTGGAATGTCATCTCGACCAAGGCGGCCAGACCCAAGGTGCCGATTGCAGCGGGAAGAAGCGTCTTGAGGTAGGGCTTGATCAGCCCGCTTGCCTTGCCCAACTTAAAGGCGGCCACATGCATCATGATCAGACCGGCCAGACCGCCCGGAAAGAACATCACCGTTGCGACAAACAAGACACCTGCATAAAAGGCCCACAGCTCGGTCGAGAGGCTGAGCACTGTTTGCAGCAAGGTAAAGGCAATCGCGCCGATGATCGGGCCGAAAAAGAAGCCAACACCCCCCAAGAACGTCACCAGAAGGATCACGCCGGATGACGCGGTGTTCAGGTTTTCCTCGGTCAGGATTTCATAGTTGATCGCGAACAAGCCGCCTGCGATCCCTGCGAAAAAACCCGATGCGATGAAGCTGTAGTAACGGACCCACCGCGCGGAATAGCCCAGAAACTGCGCCCGCTCGGGGTTGTCGCGCACGGCGTTTGCCATGCGGCCTACGGGTGTGCGGCTCCACAGGTACATCAAGGCAGCCGAGATGATCAGCCACGCGATGGTCAGGTAATAGACCTCGATCTGTTGCAGGAATTCGACACCAAAGAACGGCTGCGCATAGGTGCGGTCACCGCTGATGCCTTCTTCGCCACCGAAAAACGCCACGATGATCACCGAACACGCAGCGATCAATTCACCGACACCGAGCGAGATCATCGCGAACACCGTCCCGGCCGAGCGGGTCGAGAACGAGCCGACAATCATCGCCAGCCCCATGCCGAACAGACCGCCAAAGATCGGCAGGATCACCAACGGGATGGTTTCGAAAAAGTCGGACATGTTCATGATGTGCATACAGGCAAAGCCGCCCACACCGGCATAGACCGCGTGACCAAAGGACAACATACCCCCCTGCCCCAACAGCATATTGTAAGCCAAGGCAAAGACGATGGTGATCGACATCTGGTTCATGATCGTCAGCGCCGAATTGTTGGTAAACACCATCGGCAGGAATACCAGAACAACTGTGGCGATGACCCAAGGGGCCAGTGACAGCGTCATGGAACCTGCGCGCATGCGTTCCACTGCCTTGGCCGGATCGGTTGAAAGTTGATCTGTCATGAAATGCGCTTTCCGAAAAGACCTGCAGGGCGGAAGATAAGGATCAGCACCATCAGGATGTAGGGTAGGATGTCAGCGATCTGCGGGCTGGTCAGGCTCCAGAAATCACGGAAGACGCTTTCGCTAAGGTCCTCAGGCGTGGAAATACCAATGGCGTTTAGAATATTCTCCATCTCGATGTTGTAGGATTTGGCGAAGGTCGTGATCCAGCCGATCAAAAGTGAAGCAACCAGCGCGCCCCAAAGCGAGCCAAGCCCGCCGATGACGATGGTCACAAACACGATAGAACCAAGAACAAACGCCATGCCGGGGAAGGTGCCCAACACAGGCCCCGCAATCACACCGGCGACACCCGCCAGCGCTGTTCCAACGCCAAACACGCCCATGAAGATCAACGGCACGTTATGGCCCAAGGCCTCGACCGTGCGGGGATAGCTAAGCGCGGCTTGAATGATCATGCCGACGCGGGTTTTGGTCAGAACGTAAAGCAACCCAAGGAAGATGCCGACCGAGATAAAGATCATGAAGATTTTATACGCCGGGATCGAGTTGCCCGAGATCGCAAAAGCGGTAAAGTTCAACACATCCGGCACGGAATAGGGCATCTGGTTCTTGCCCCAGATAAATTGCACCAGCTCTTCGATTAGCAACGCCAGACCGAAGGTAAAGATCAGTTCCGGCACGTGGCCATATTGATGGACCCGGCGCAGACCGTAGCGTTCAACCCCTGCCCCCAGAACACCGACAATCAGCGGCGCGATCAAAAGGCCCATCCAGAACCCAAGCGCGATGCTGATCTGATACGCAAAATACGCACCCAGCATATAAAAGCTGGCATGGGCAAAGTTCAAAACACCCATCATCGAGAAAATTAGGGTCAGACCGGCGGACAGCATAAACAACAGCAGTCCAGTAACCAGCCCGTCGATCAGATTGACGAGAACGAGGTCCATGAGGCCCCTCCAGGTGAGTGGTGGCAAGGTAGCGAAAAAGAAAATGATGGCCCGTCTGCAGCTTAGCAGACGGGCCTTGGATCAGGCGCTTATGGGCGCTTCATCTCGCAGGTTGTTGCGCTGTCCATCGACGCATTTACGACGGTGGATTCAGTCAAAACACCGAAACCGGAATTGTCGTAATCAAATTCGATGTTTTCGTCGGTGTGCACGCTAATGTTCATGTCCTGGATCAGCTGGTGATCCTGTGGGCGCATGTACAATTCGCCGCCCCACATGCTTGGGTACTTCATGCCTTCAAGTTTGCTTGCAACTGCAACGACATCATCCGCGGTGCCCGCTTCGTTGATCGCTTGTGCCAGCATACCGATGGTGTTGAAGATCCGGCTTTGGTCGATGTTACCGTCCGGGTACTTTTCCTTGAACGCGTTATAAAGCGTGCGCGCTTCTTCGGATGCGATCGGGTTGATACCGCCTTGCGAAATCAAACGAATTCGCCCCTTGCCGCTTTCACCAAAGGCCGCAGTGATGCCTGAGCCCGCCGCATAATAGGTGTAAATCGGGCCGGTAAAGCCGTTTTCAATGATCGACTTGCCAAGGCCCAACATGTCAGCACCCCAGTTGCCCGTGATGACAGCATCCGCTTCGGACGAGATCACTTTGCGCGCATAGGGGGTAAAGTCTTTTACCTTGCCGATGGGGTGCAGTTCGTTGCCGACGATTTCGATGTCAGGGCGTTTGGCACCCAGCATGCTTTCGGCTGCTGCCGCAACGGCCTTACCAAAGGAATAGTCCTGACCGATCAGATAGACCTTCTTGATGCCCTCCTCCTTGGCGATCACGTCTGTCAGCGCGTGCATCTTGATGTCGGCGTTGGCATCGAAACGGAAGTGCCAGAAGTTACACTTTTCATTGGTCAGCGCAGGGTCAACCGCGGCGTAGTTCAAAAACAGAACACGGCTGTCCGGGTTACGGTTGTTATGCTTTTCGATGGCTTCGGTCAGCGCATTCGCAACACCCGAGGAGTTCCCCTGAACGATAAAGCGAACACCTTGGTCGATGGCGACCTGAAGCTGGATCAGCGATTCTTTCGGGCTGGTCTTGTTGTCAAAACCGACGACCTCGAACATGTCGCCGTCCAGAACGCCGCCCTTTTCGTTGATCATATAATCAGCGGCAAATTCGAACTGGTGCAGGCCATTTGTGCCGGTGCTGGCAAACGGTCCGGACAAGGGATCGATAAAGGCAATTTTGATGTTTTCGGCAAAGGCCGCACTCGCGCCGATGACCAAAGAAAGCGCAGAGACTGCGCCCAATTTCGTGATATTTTTCATTTTAATCCTCCCAAGGACGGCCAAGCACTTTGATGCGTTTTTATAGATTGCCAAGCCTTGAACAGAACCTTGCATAATGGGGTTTATTGTCAAGCGCCCGTGTTCAAAAGTTGCAAGAAACTAGGGTCATTTATGTCATATGTTGCGCCGTAAATCTAATGACACTCAACTGGGCACAGGGCGGGAAAGTGCACTTATTTTAGGCGAAAAATGTGTCAACTTACTGTATTTGTTATTTTTTATTGTGCGCAACCCGTTGGGCGCACTGCCCACAAACTAGACGGAAACCTGACAAATGTCCGGAATCCTCACTCGATGAATTTTTTGAAGCTCGGGACCACTTTTTCGGGGATTAAAAACCCAATACGCGTAAATGGTCATACCGGGCGTAAAAAACGCCCCGTTCCGCTATGCGGAATTTGAATCCGAAACTCTGAAATTGATTCTGGTGGTGGCCACACCCGTCGTTGGTGATCGTCAAAACCGGATGCTGATCGCCTCGGCGGCTTTGATAAGCCGTTTGGCGTAAACGGTTTCGAGCTGTTTTTTCTTAACGTGAAAGGACGGGCCGCCAATGTTCAGGCCGTACACAATAGACCCGTTTGGCGAAAAGACCGGAACGGCAATCCCGTTCACATCCGCGCGCCAATCGCCATAGCTTGAACAAAATCCCTTGGCGGCAAATTCTTCAACAGCGGCGGCATAGCTTGCACGGGCGCGGGCTTCGGTCTGGGGGTCTATTTGCGCCACCAGATCAAACGCACGTTTGCGACTGTCGTCTTCCATGCCCACTAGAATGGCCCGACCCATCGCTGAATCAAACAGAGGCAGGCGTGATCCGACCCTGATTTGAAGCGCCACATCTTCGCGCGACCGCTTGGTGCAGATATAGACGACATCCAGCCGATGCTGTTCACCAATCGCGACAGTGATATAAGAATTAGGGCCATCGCGCAGCGCCTTCATCTCGGCCGCTGCACGGTCGCCGATTTCCATGCTGGTCAGCACGCCAAAGCCCAGTTGCAGCACGCCCGCCCCAAGGCGGTAGGTGCCGGTGCGCGGATCGGCAACAAGATAGTCCAACTCGCAAAGCGTGTGGGTCAGACGTGAAACCGTCGCTTTGGGCAGGCCTGTACGTTCGGCAAAATCGGTGTTGGTCAGCGCTGATTCATTGTCTCTAAACGCCCGCAACACGTCCAGCCCGCGCGCCAGCGCAGTGACAAAGTTTCTATCCTTTGCCTCGGCGGGATCGGTTGCGAACTCCTGATTTGACATGCTATTTTCTTTCAAGGGCTTTAAGCCCGTTTGCCGCAAAGACCGGCACATAGGCCCCGACTTTCATCGCGCGTTCAGGGTTGGATGCATTACCATCCAGCGCACGTTTCAGCACACCCTGAATGATCCCGGCCATGCGGAAAAAGCAGAACGCCAGATAAAAGCCAAAGTTGTCGATCCCGTCGATCCCGCGCCGCTCGCAATATTTAGCGATGAATTCCTCGTCCGTTGGCACGCCAAGCGCCTTGCGATCCGCGCCGCCAAAACCGCGCCCTTCGGTCCCTGCGGGCATCTGCCATTGCATCATAACGGCGGCAAGGTCGGCATAGGGGTGCCCGATTGTGGACAGCTCCCAATCCAGCACGGCCAGACATTTCGTGCCGTCCTTTTCGAACATCATGTTGTCGATGCGGTAATCGCCATGCACCAGCGTGCGCTGGCCGTCGTCCGCCGGAATGCTGGCTGTCAGTCGGTCGATCAGTTCATTCATCGCGGGCTGGTCTTCAGTTTCAGACGCGCGGTATTGCTTGGTCCAACGGGCGATCTGGCGCTCGTAGTAATTGCCCGGGGGGCCGTAATCCGCAAGCCCGACAGCATTGATATCAACGTCATGCAGCGCAGCCAGAACGCGGTTCATCTCGTCCATGATACCTGCGCGCACGCCGTTGGTTTCTTCCGGCATGCGCGGGTCCATAAAGTTGCGCCCGTTGATGTGGTCCATGATGTAGAACGCCGACCCGATCACATCGTCGTCTTCGCACAGCAGATGCATTTTCGACACCGGTACATCCGTGTCTTGCAAGGCACGCTGCACGCGAAATTCACGGTCGACTGCGTGGGCTGATTTCAGCAGTACGCCCGGCGGTTTGCGCCGCAACACATAGTTGCGGCTAGGGGTTTTCAGCAGGAACGTCGGGTTGGATTGCCCGGCTTGAAATTTCTCAACCTCAAGCGGGCCTTCGAACCCCTCCAGATGCTGCGAAAGGTAGTCTGAGACCTTGGGAATATCCAGCGTTTGGGTGTCGGTGCTCATCAGATCATTCCTTAGCTATAGGTCAGCAGGCCAGCGGCGTCGCCTGTCATCATATGCGGGGTTGCATTGAATTCATGCAAGAAAAACGCCTTGGGGGTGAAAACAAATTTGGTGATCGAGGTGTTCTTGATCTGCAAATTCAAGGTCATCATCATCTTGTCAGGCGCACGTAACGACGCGGCGGTCAATTGCCCGATCACACCACCGGAACTGACGGCCAGCACCCGTTCAGCCCCCGGCGCACAGGCAGCAGCACGAGCTGTCTCAACCCGAGACGTAAAGTGTTCCCAAGTCTCGGCCACGCCGTCAATCTCGTCTGCTTGCCATTGAAAAACCGTCTCGCGCAGGGTGCGGAAATGGGTCTTGCGGTCGGCATTGACCAGATGCGGCACCTCGCCTTTGTAGCGGGCCTGCAGCAGGTCTTTGAAATCATATTCGTTAAAGCCCGCGTGAGTGTCTCCCGCGTCAAATCCCATCGACGCAAGCGTTTCTTTTTGACGGGTCAGGGTGCCGGTGATTAACCGGTCCGGCACCCAGCCCATGTCACGCAAAGCCTGACCAACCGCCGCAGATTGCTGGTGCCCCAGATCCGACAACTTGTCATAGTTGTCAGCCCCGAAAGACGCCTGCCCGTGACGGATGACCAAAAGCTCTCCCATGGTTGCTTACAGAACCTCAAACAGGCCAGCAGCGCCCATGCCGCCGCCGACACACATGGTGCAGACAACGTATTTGGCACCGCGACGCTTGCCTTCGATCAATGCGTGACCAACCATCCGCGCGCCCGACATGCCGTAGGGGTGCCCGATGGAAATAGCACCACCGTCCACATTTAACAGCTCGTCCGGTATGCCCAGCTTGTCGCGTGATGCAATGACCTGGCAGGCGAAGGCTTCGTTCAATTCCCACAGACCGATGTCTTCGATCTTCAACCCGTGCGCTTCCAGCAGTTTTGGCACGGCAAAGATCGGGCCGATCCCCATTTCGTCGGGCTCGCAGCCTGCGGCCATCACGCCGACATAGCGGCCCAGTGGCTGAAGCCCCCGGCGTTCGGCTTCCTTGGCTTCCATCACCACGGCGGCAGATGCACCATCAGACAGCTGCGAGGCGTTGCCTGCTGTGATGAACTTGCCTTCGGCCAGGTGGATGCCGTCTTTGAAAACGGGCTTCAGACCTGCAAGGCTTTCAGCTGTCGTGCCGGGGCGGTTGCCCTCATCCTTTTCCAAGGTGATTTCGTGCTTGGAAATCTCTTTGGTTTCTTTGTCCTGAATCATCATCGTGGTGGTCATGGCCACGATCTCGTCGTCAAACCGGCCGGCCTGTTGTGCCTGATGCGTCAATTCCTGGCTGCGTGCGGCATATTCGTCCTGCGCTTCGCGGCTGACGTTATAGCGCTCTGCCACATTTTCAGCGGTTTCCAGCATCGTCATATAGATTTCTGGCTTGTGCTGTTTAAGCCATGGGTCGGCACTGACGCGCATTTCGGGCGTTTGCACCAAGGAAATGCTGTCGACACCGCCGCCAATGACAATGTCCATACCATCGGTGATAACCTGCTTGGCTGCCGTGGCGATTGCCATCATGCCCGACGCGCACTGACGGTCCAGCGACATGCCACCAACCGTCACTGGCAGACCCGCACGGATCGCAGCCTGACGGGCGATGTTGCCAGCCTGATAGCCTTGCTGCAATGCCGAGCCGAACACGCAATCGGAAATTTCCGACCCGTCAAGGCCGGCACGCTTTACAGCGTTTTCGATCGCGTGGGCGGCAAGCGCCTGAGGTGTGGTTGCGTTGAACGCACCGCGATAGGCTTTGCCAATCGGGGTACGGGCTGTGGATACGATTACTGCGTCACGCATGGTGATCTCCCTTTAAAGTTTAGTATCTTAGCCCCAATCCAGATCAAGACCTTGGGCCTTGGCTGCATTCAGAGCGTATTTCTTGGTTTGGCTAAAGGCGTCGGTCAGTTCTTGCTGGCCTGCCGGGTTGGCAATTTGGTCAAACGCTGCGGCGACACCTTCGGGGGTGTTGTCATTACCCGTCAAGGTGATCCCTTCGGTCTCGTAGACCCGCGTTTGCGCAAAGCTGCCAGCACCCGCGCCCAAAATCACACGGCTGGGGCCGTCTTCACTGACCAGATACAACAGCCCCGGCGTGATGGTTTCGGGGGCCAGCAAGGCCTGTGCCTGTTCAGGCAGCAGATCAGCCGTCATGCGGGTCGCGGCCGTCGGGGCCAGCGTATTAACGCGGATATTGTCGCGCGCGCCTTCCAGATGCAGCACATTCATCAGCCCCATCATCGCGGCCTTGGCCGCCCCATAGTTGGATTGTCCAAAGTTGCCATAAAGCCCAGAGGCCGAGGACGTCAGCACGACCCGCCCGTATTTTTGCGCGCGCATGATCGGCCAGCAAGCGTGCGTCACGTTGGCCGACCCGATCAGATGCACGTCAACGACCTTGCGAAAATCTGACATCTCCATCTTGGTGAATGTCTTGTCGCGCAAGATGCCTGCGTTGTTGACGAGGATATCAATGCGGCCCCAAGCCTCCATCACTTTGGCGACCATGTCCTTGACGCCCGCCTCGTCCGAAACATCGCAGCCATGGGCCATCGCCTCGCCACCCGCATCACGGATTTCCTGCGCGACCGCTTCGGCAGCGGTGGATGACGCGCCTTGGCCGTCCGTCGTCACACCAAGGTCGTTGACCATAACCTTTGCGCCGCGCGCGGCTAGCCCCAAGGCATGACTGCGGCCAAGGCCCGTACCAGCGCCCGTAACAATAGCAACACGGTTATCAAATCGGATGTCCATCATCGCCCCTTAATGCAGTGCTTGTTCAAAGATGTTCGGCCCGCTCATCACATTGATGCCGCCGCTGACGGGGATCACGGCACCCGTGACATAGGCACCGCCGATGCCGCACAAAAACAACATGCAGCCCGCAATATCCGTGTCGGTCCCGACGCGGCGAAGCGGCACATCCGCGCCGACCTTGCTGCGCATATCCGCGTCATGGGTGGCAAAGGCGGTCATCCGCGAAACAAAGGGCCCCGGTGCCAACGCGTTAACGGTAATCGCATCGCCCGCCAGTTCCTTGGCCAAAATCTTGCTGAGGTGGATCACGGCAGCCTTCGAGGCCGAATAGCTGTACGCCCCATCGCCCATCTCGCGTTCGCCCATAACCGAGCCGACATTGACCACCCGTGCGGGGTCCTCAATCGTGGCATGCGCTTTCAGCATTGGCAGCAGCTTTTGCGTCAGGTCAAACAGGCCCGCGACATTCACTGCCATCACCTTTTCCCACGCCTTGAACGGGAAATCCCCCAAGGGCGCGCCCCACGTGATGCCCGCGTTGTTCATCAGAATATCCAGCCGGTCTGTATGTGCTTTGACCGCCTCAACCATCGCGTCAACGCCTGCTTCGCTGCCGACATCGCCCGCGAAACCGATTGCTTTGCCGCTGGCCCCCATCGCGTTCAGCTCAGCCGCGACGGCCTCGCAGGCGTCGCCCTTGCGCGATGCGATCAGAACCGTTGCCCCTGCACGAACAAGCGCCTCGGCGGCCATGCGGCCGATGCCGGTGGCCCCGCCGGTGACAAGGGCGGTCTTCCCCTCAAGCCCGAAAAGTGTCTTGATATCCATGGCTTAAAATCCTCTGTGCTTGGCGACTTGGCCCGCGTGATAGCCGTAATCGCCCAGCCATTCGGCACCCACACGGGCGCGCTTCATGTAAAATCCGATATCATAGGCGTCGGTCATGCCGATCCCGCCATGCATCTGAACCCCCTCTTGCACGGCCAGTTGCGCCGTGGATGTGGCGCGCGCCTTGGCCAGCGACACCGCCATCGTGGCATTGTCAGGGTCATCGTCCAGCATCCGACCCGCGTTCAAAATGGCCGAGGCCGTTACCTCGATCTCGCACCACAGATGGGCGGCGCGGTGCTGCAACGCCTGGAAGTTGCCGATGACAGTGCCGAATTGTTTGCGTTCCTTCAGGTAGGCGATGGTCATGCCGAAAGCGCCCGCCGACAGCCCTGCCATTTCAGCGGCCAAAGCGGCCTGCCCTGCCTCAAGCGCGGGTTTGAGAATGCTCATCGCGCTGTCGACCTGACCGAGAACATCGTCGCCCGTCGCTTCGACATTCTCGAAATCAATCCGCGCTGAATCCCGTGCGTCGATCATGTTTTGCGCGTTGCGGGTGATGCCATCGCGGTTAGCTGGGATGTCGAACAGGGTCAGGCCATCGTCCGTTTTCGCCAGCACCAGCAAGCGATCCGCAAGGCCACCATCCACGACAAAGGTCTTCTTCCCCGACAACCGAAAGCCGTTGCCCTCGCGGGTGGCAACCATCGACGTGCCTTCTGGGTTGAACTTGGCGGTCTCGTCCACGGCCAAGGCATAGGTCACGTCACCGCTCGCAATTGACGCCAGCGCCGCCTCGGCCCGCGCGTCGCTTACGTTGCGCAGGGCTGACGCGGCGATCACGGCGGTTGACAAAAACGGGCTGACCACCAGCGTCTTGCCCATCTCATGCGCCAGCACGCCCGCAGCGGCATGGCCCATATCAGACCCGCCAGCGGATTCGGGCACAAGCACTCCAGCCCAGCCCATATCGGCCATTTCCTTCCACATCTTCGCATCGTGGGTTTGCCCAGCGTCACGCAGATCACGGAACGCTTTGACAGGGGCGGATTTGTCCAGAAAACCGCGCGCGGCGTCGGCCAGCATGGTCTCGTCTTCGGTCTTCACCAGATTTGCCATGGTTTACGCCCCCAGCCCAAGAACGCGGCGCGACACAATGCTAAGCATCACCTCGGACGTGCCGCCTTCGATGGAATTCGCCTTGGTACGCAGCCAGTCGGCCGGACGGTTGCCCAAAGGCCCGTCCCATTCCAGCGCATCAGAGCCCCCGGCAGACATCAGCAATTCATGGCGCTGCTTGTTCAACTCGGTGCCCATGTATTTCAACATCGCCGACGCGTCACCGGCGCCCGATCCAGCTTCGGCCTGATCTTTGTAGCGTTCCAGCGTCAAACCAATGGACAGCGCATCCACCTCGCAACGCATCGCGGCGGCGCGCAGGGTTGTGTCCATCTCGCGACCGTCCTCCATGGATTCGTTCAGTACAGCGCCAAGCGCGCGCCCGCCCGACAGGCCCTGGCCGCCGCCCGAGATCATCTCGCGCTCATGCGTCAGCAGGTATTTGGCAACGTCCCAGCCGCGGTTTTCTTCACCTACGATTTGGTGCTTGGGTACTTTCACATCGGTAAAAAACGTCTCGCAGAACACCGACGCACCCGAGATCAGCTTGATTGGCCGCGTTTCAACGCCCGCGTCCTCCATGTCGATCAGCAGAAAGGAAATACCCTTGTGCTTGGGCGCTTCGCGGTCGGTACGCACCAGCGCGAAAATCCAGTCGGCCTTGTCGGCATATGAGGTCCAGATCTTCTGGCCATTGACCAGCCAATGATCACCCTTGTCCTCGCCGCGTGTCTGGACGCTGGCCAGATCGGACCCGGCGCCCGGCTCGGAATAGCCCTGACACCAGCGGATTTCACCGCGTGCGATGGGCGGCAGATAATGCAGTTTTTGTTCATGCGATCCGAAATGCAGCAAGGCTGGTCCCAGCATCCAGATGCCAAAGCTTTGCAAAGGGTTACGGGCCTCGATGCGGTCCATTTCTTCCTTGAAGATCTTTTCCTGCGTCCGGGTCAGACCTGCGCCGCCGTATTCGACGGGCCATGTCGGCACGGTGTATCCCTTGGCGGCTGCGCGTTCCATCCAGACACGCTGCGCGTCTGATTCGAACTGAAAATTCTTGCCACCCCAGCACACAGATGCTTCACTCGGTTCACCGCCGCGCATTTCGGCCGGGCAATTCGCCTCAAGCCAGTCGCGCAACTCCGCGCGGAAACCTTCCAACTCCTGATTGGATTGCATCACATTCCCCCCCCCCTCGTTTTGCGAACTTACGTTCCGCACTGCAGAATTGCATTTCGAAATTCGATTGACAAGACAGTTTCGACCCGCGCCTATTGCTGTGCAAATCTGGAGGAGGAAACACCTGATGAAAGCCATGCTCAGCACCGCGCCCGGCGGCCCCGAAACCCTTGAGTTGACCGAACTGCCGGTCCCTGAACCCAAAAAGGCGCAGGTGCGGATCAAGGTCCATGCGGCCGGTCTGAATTTCCCTGATACGTTGATTATTCAGGATCTTTACCAGATGAAGCCCCCCCGCCCCTTCGCCCCCGGCGGCGAAGTCGCAGGCGAGGTCGAGGCCATTGGCGAAGGCGTCACCACCCTTGCCGTCGGCGACCGTGTGCTGGCGATGACTGGCTTTGGCGGATTCGCGACACACATCATTTCGGACGCAGCAAGGGTCATGAAAATACCCGATGCGATGCCATATGACGAAGCGTCGTGTTTGGTGCTGACCTATGGCACCTCGCATCACGCACTGAAAAACCGCGCTGAAATCAAGCCCGGCGAATCCCTGCTGATCCTTGGGGCTGCGGGCGGCGTCGGTGCTGCCGCAATCGAGCTTGGCAAGGCTGCGGGCGCGCGGGTCATCGCCGCTGTATCGTCAGAAGACAAGGCGCAGTTCTGCCGTGATCTGGGCGCGGACGAGACGATCATCTACAGCCGCGACATGGATGACCGCGCCACGCAAAAGGAATTTTCTGCCCAGATCAAAGAACTTGCAGGGGGCGATGGCGTTGACGTGGTTTATGACGCTGTGGGCGGGGCTTATGCCGAACCTGCCGTGCGCGCGCTGGCGTGGAAGGGGCGCTATCTTGTCGTGGGCTTTCCCGCTGGCATTCCGAAAATCCCGTTGAACCTGACGTTGCTTAAGGGCTGTCAGATTGTCGGCGTGTTCTGGGGTGCGCATACCGTGCGCGAGCCTGACATGCATTCTGAAAACATGGCCGATCTGTTCCGCATGTATGCCGAAGGCCAGATCAAGCCGCGCATTTCCGCCCGTTTCCCGCTGGAAAAGGCGGCTGACGCGCTGACGATGATGCAGGATCGCAAGGTTCTGGGCAAAGTCGTTCTGGACGTCGCATAAGTGGAGATGCCGATGGAAAACCGTCAAATCGTGATCGCGGAGCTGCCCAAGGATGCGCTGACGCCCGAACACTTCAGGCAGACAACTGCCGCCATGCCAGAGGCCAACGAGGGTCAGGTGCTGCTGAAGGTGGTTCTGATGTCCATCGATGCGGCCAACCGGTCGTGGATGAAAGGGGCCACCTACCGCGCCGCCGTAAACGCGGGCGACGCCATGCCGACCTATGCGATTTGCGAGGTGGTCGAAAGCAAATCTGATCGGCTTGCCAAAGGCGATATCGTTGCAGCTGAAGCGACATGGTCGGATTATATCATGGCCGATGCGCGTAAATGCGAAAAGCTGCCCAAGGTGGAACAGCTTTCGCGGCTGATGTCGGTCTACGGCATCGCGGGCAAGACGGCTTATCACGGGTTGATTTCCGTGGGCCAACCGATTGCGGGCGAAACCGTGCTGGTTTCGGCGGCAGCAGGATCGGTCGGCGGCTATGTCGGACAGATCGCCAAAGCACTTGGCTGCCGCGTTGTGGGCATCGCGGGTGGTCCCGAGAAGTGCGCTTGGGTTAAAGAGCACTTGGGCTTTGACGATTGCATCGATTACCGTGCGCCGGGCATGTCCAAGGCGTTGCGCGCTGCCTGCCCTGACGGTGTCGATGTGTATTTTGACAACGTCGGCGGAACGGTCCTTGAGACTGCGCTGTTTGCGATGAACGAAAAGGGCCGCATCGTCTGTTGTGGTGCGATCAGCCAATATGACACCGAAACGCCCACAGGCCCGCGCAATCTGCCCGGATTGGTCGTGGTCAAGCGTCTGCGCATGGAGGGGTTCATCGTCATGGACTGGGCGCATAACGACGCCAAGGCGCTGCGGGCGTTGCAGACCTGGGTTGATAACGGTCAGATCAAAGTCACCGAAGATATTGTTGAGGGGCTTGAAAACGCGCCGCACGCGCTGATCGGTCTGCTGGCCGGAGACAACAAGGGCAAGCGGATGGTCCGCGTCGCCACTGACCCCGCTTAAGGAGAGCATCAAATGTCCGCACTCAAAGATGCCGTTGCCCATTCCGAAACCCTGATCGGGACCGAAGTGGGTGTGTCGAACTGGATCACCGTCGATCAAGAGATGATCGACCAATTCGCCAAGACGACCCACGATCTGCAATGGATTCACATTGACCCCGAACGCGCAGCCAAGGAAACACCCTTTGGCGGGACGATTGCGCACGGGTTTCTGACGCTGTCGCTGGCCAGCCGCTTTGCCTACGATTGCTTTAACATGATGCCGGGTCAGGTGATGGGCATCAACTATGGCATGAACAAGCTGCGGTTCCTCAAGCCCGTCCTTGCCGGTTCGCGCCTGCGGGGCCGGTTCACCTTGCAAAAGGTGACCGCGCGCAATGCCACCGACATGCTGCGGGAAAACTTGCTGACAATCGAGATCGAGGGCGAGCAGACCCCTGCCCTGATCGCCGAATGGCTGGGGCTTGCGGTTTTCAAAGACTGAAACACCCAGCCCGAAAAAGCAAAGGCCGCCCCCGAAACGGGCGGCCTTTTGCATGTCAACCTTGCGCTATTTATCGGGTGCGGCCATGGCTGCGGGGTTGGGAACCGATGGGCCAGCCTGACCTGCACCTTTGCCCGGAATGGGCAGCGCCGCTGCAGGCCCCAGTTTGCGGTAGATGATAAATGAGCCACAGGCCACAGCCCCCATGATCGGGATCAAAAGACCCATCGCCACAACCGCATTGCCCATCAAGGCACCGATTGTCCCCATCAACAGGCCCGATCCCATCTGGATAAAGCCCATCAACGATGCCGCAGCCCCCGCCGCTTTGCCAAACGGGGCCAGCGCCGCTGTTGACATGGCCGGCATTACAAACGCGATCCCGAACGAATATGTCGCCACGGGGATCATCACATGCAAAAAGCTGGGTGGCCAAATCAGCAGGGTCATCGTCCCGATACTGCCACACGCGATGAAAACAAGACCCGGGCCAACCAGACGGTCAGCGCCAAATTTCTCCATCAGACCGCGGCAGACCAGCGAAGCCAGAAAAAAGCTGCCCGATTGCGCCAGCATCGACACCCCGAACTGTGCCGAACTTAGACCCACATCATTCATCAGAATGAACGGCAAAAACGTAGCCTGCGCGTAAAGCGCGCCCAACGCACCGCCGATCACCAGCGATGCAGACATGAAATGCTTGTGAGTCAGAAGCATCCTGTAGGTGCGCCCCAAGGCAGGCAGGTTGAGCCGTGATTTGTCTGCAACTACCGTTTCTTTCATCGCAAAAACCGTAACGGCGATGATGATGAACCCAAGGATGGCCATCAAAACGAAAAGCGATCTCCACCCCAGCAAGGGCAGCATCAGCCCCCCGATCGTGGGGGCCAGCGCTGGCCCAAGGGCCAGAATGATGCCGATCAGGTTCATGATCCGCGAAGACCGATCATCTGTGAACAAATCGCGCACCAGCGCCCGCGAGATTGCAATGCCCGCAGATGCGCCGACGCCCTGAACAAACCGCGCGGCAATCAGCACTTCGACAGAGGGCGCAAACACCGCGACAAGGCTGGCCGCGCAGTAGAGCGCCATAAAGATGATCGTGATCGGGCGGCGCCCCAAGGCGTCTGACAGCGGCCCCGCAATCAGTTGCGCGCAGGCAAACCCGCCAAAGTAGACGGTCAACGTCAGCTTGATAACGGATTCGGTTGAGCCAAAGGCGCGGACCAGTTCTGTCATCGCAGGCGTAAACAGCGCCATTGATATCGGCCCGATGGCGACCAGCATCGCGCCGATGATGCTGACCCTGCGTTCGCTCATCAAAGGCGCGCTCATAGGACATCCTCTGTTTTGGCAGAGATGGCATTTTGCCCTGTGATATTGGCGCGAAGCTGGTGCGCCGTTGCCAGAAAAATGGCCCAGTCGTTGGGGCAAAGCCCGTGCGAAATCTCTTCCTCGGCCCGCGCCCCTGCCTGTGCAATCTGCGAGAGCGTTTCAGACGCGCGCGGCGTGAGGGTCACAATCTTGGCGCGGCGGTCTTTGGGGTCTGCCTCGCGTGCAATCAGGCCGTCACGTTCAAGCCGGTCCAGAAAACCGGTCAGGCTCATCGGGGTCATCCCAAGCCTGTCGGCCAGATGATGTTGCCGCGACGGGCCGCTGCGCGCCATATGCGCAAGCACCCGCGCCTCTGCTGCCGTGACTGTCAGCTTTGCCGCTTCAATCTCGCGCTCGAACACACTTCGGGTCATGCGGGCGATATCATTGATCAGAAAACCAAAGCTATCCGGGTCGATCTTTGTGCGCATCACGCGCTCCATCTCATATTATCGTAAGCCAGCCTTACTATTTGCTAGATTTAGCATTTGTCCGCCCACTGTCAATTGTTCGCATGCGCAAAGGGTGTCAGGTCGCGGTGCTCACCTCAAAACGCGTGCGGTGCCGCGATGTCTGACCTGCCTGCAACAGGCTAGATGGATAGCCGCTTTGGTTCGGTGTGTCGGGCCAGAACTGCGGTTCAATCGCAAGCCCCGCGTAGGCACCATAGGCCTTGCCGCCGTGCCCCAGCATCTGGCCTGTATCAATATCTGCGCCGTTATACATCTGAAGCCCGGGCTGATCCGTCTGCACCTCAAGCACAAGGCCAGCGGCCGCAAGCCGGCAAACGGGGCGCATTCCGTCATATGGCGGGCGAAAACAAAAGTTGTGATCCAGCACAGCACCGATGCTGCGCGGTTCACGGTAATCAAAACCGCTGCCGGAAACAGGTGCCGGATCGCCCACGGGAATTTGCTCTTGATCCACCGGCAGATAGCTGTCGGCCAGAATTGTCAGCCGATGGTCAGACAGGTCCGCCTGCCCCGACAAATTCCAATAGCCGTGAAATGCAGGGCTGAAATAGGTGTCGGTGTCAGACTGGCCCGCAACCTCGATCTCAAGCGCGCCTGAGGGGTCCAGCCGGTACGTCGTCGTGGCCAATATACGGCCCGGAAACCCGCCAAGCCCTTCGGGGTGTTCCAACCCAAGCTGGCACTGCGCATCCGACACGCTTAGAAACGTCCAGTTGCGACTGCTATACCCCGCGCGCCCACTGTGCAAAGTGGTGCGCCCGCCTTCGTTCTTGTCCAGATCATATGTGCGCCCGCCGACCTGCATCCGCCCGCCTGCGATCCGGTTTGCCACGGGTCCGACGATTGCGCCAAAATACAGCATTGGGCCCAGATAGGCCTCAAGGCTTGCTGACCCCAGCACCAACCCATGATCAACCCCCGCAATGCGGTAATCTTGCAGCGTGGCCCCCCAAGACAGGACACGCGCCCGCGCGCCCCCTGCATTCAATTCGCAAGAGGTGACAGTGTGCCCGTCAGGGTCTGTGCCAAAATGTTCAGTCATGATCATTTCCTGATATTGCAAGAATTCCGCCCAATTTCTGCCCGCATTCGCCGTTAACCATTTGTTATACCAATAGCGCACTATTGGCCTTTGTTTCGTATTTAGTGGGGTAACTGAATGAGACTTCTTACAACAGACGGTCCAGCGATAGGCGCTGATAACCTTTCGCCTTTCGCCAAAAAACCGTCGGACGACAAGCCGATATCACCCTTCCTTGTTTGGGCAGAAGCAAGTTCTGTCAAGCGCGGGTGTTGGACATGATCCATCAAAAACTCGCCCTTCCCGGTCTTGACCGCACCCGCGCCCGCTTTCTTGAGATGCTCAAAGACCGGCTGGCTACGATCGCAGGCCATGCGATTGCAGCATGGGAAAGCCACAAGCTGGAAGACGTCAACGGCAACCTTGGCCGGGCGCGCGGGATGTTGTGCCAGATTTCCGGGTCCGCCGGGTCACTTGGGTTTGACGATCTGGGTCAACATGCTGAATCCGTTGAAAAGGCCATCGCCGACCATCTAAACGGCGACGACGCCGATCTAGGCATCTGCCCCGCTGACCTGATCTTTCACTTGGATCACTTTGTGCAACGCTGTCAGGCGTTGATAGAAACGCATCCTCAGCAGGTCAAGCAAGCGTGCTAGGACTGCGCCGCTTTACCTATTGCGGCGGATAGATCAGTAAAGCGCGGAAATCATTGACGTTGGTCAGGGTCGGGCCGGTCACCACCTGGCCGCCGACCGCCTTGAAAAAACGATGTGCATCATTGCTGGCCAGACTTGCCGCGGGATCAACGCCAGCAGCCTTGGCACGCACCAAGGTTCCGGGATGCACAATCGCACCTGCAACCTCGTCCGCGCCGTCCACCCCGTCGGTATCGCAGGCCAATGCCCAAATATTCGCGGCACCATTCAGCGCCAAAGCCAGCGCCAGACAATATTCCGCGTTCGGCCCGCCAATGCCGTCCCCGCGCCGTGTGACCGTCAGCTCGCCCCCCGACAACATCAAAAGCGGTGGATCACCGGCACGCATCTTCGCCTGTTCGGACAATGCCAGCGCGGCATGAGTATCTGCAACGATCCGCGCCTCCCCCTCAAGATCATTGCCCAAACGGACAACCCGCAAGCCCGCCATCTGTGCCAGCGCTTCGGCCGCATCCAGCGATTGCGTGGGGGCCGCGTAAATCTGGTTGACCACCTGTGACAGCTGCCGATCACCCGGCGCAATCACCTGCGATCCGGCCATTAGTGCTGCGTTGACGGCTGCAGGCACAGAGATATCCCAACGCGCAAGGATGGCGCGCGCGTCTGTAACGATGCTGGCATCCCCCACCGTCGGGCCTGATCCGATCATAGCCATGTCATCGCCCGGCACATCCGAGATCATCAAGGCCAGCATCTGCGCGGGATAAGCAGCGGCCGCCAATTGCCCCCCTTTGACGCAAGACAGATGTTTGCGCACCATATTCATCTGTTGGATCGGCGCACCGGACGCCAGCAGCGCCGCGTTAACGGCCTGTTTTTCCGCCAAAGTGATATCGCCCAAAGGCGCCACCAGCAGCGCCGACGCCCCGCCCGAGATCAGCGCAAGCACGAAATCGCCTTCGCCCAGCCCTTCTAGCATCGTCAGCATCCGCTGGGTCGCCACCACCCCGGCCTGATCAGGAACGGGATGCGCGGCCTCGACAATTTCGATCCCCTGACAGGGGCGCGCATATCCATAGCGGGTGATCACCAACCCCTCGCACGGGCCCCACTCGGCCTCGACCGCCTCGGCCATGCGCGCACTGGCTTTGCCTGCGCCAATAACAACCACGCGGCCCGCAGGTTTAGGCGGCAAAAACCGCGCAAGACTTTGCATCGGGTCGGCAACTTCGACGGCACGGTCGAAAAGCTGACGCAGCAGCGTTTCAGGAGGCGTTTGTGTCATAATACGTCTCTAACCCAGCCTAAAACCCGACAGCACAGCCATCTTTGCGATGATCCGATCCGGCCACATAGCCGTCACCATGGCGCGCGATCAGCTGCGCCCCGCCAAAGCCAAAGGCGTTATCCGGCGCTTCGCGGGTGATGACATGCCCCATGCCTTCAAGCGCTTTGACAGTATCGTCGCGCATTGTGCTTTCAACGGCCACCTCGCGGCCCGCCACGAAACGCCAGCGCGGCGCATCGCTGGCTGCTTGCGGTGATTGCCCGTGCACCATCATCCGCGTGACCATTTGCACATGGCCCTGCGCCTGCATCGGCCCGCCCATGACGCCAAAGCTCATAAGCGGCGCGCCGTCTTGCATCACAAAGCCGGGGATAATCGTCTGGAAGGGTCGTTTGGAGGGCCCGATCTGATTGGCGTGGCCCGGTGTTTCGACAAAGCCCGCGCCACGGTTTTGCAGACTGATACCTGTGTCCGGCACCACAACGCCCGACCCGAAACCCATGTAGTTCGACTGGATCAGCGACACCATCTTACCAGACGCATCGGCGGCGGTGATATAGACCGTCCCGCCGTGCTTTGGCGCGCCTTCAGCCGCCACTTGCGCCTTGTCAGGGTCGATTTCCCCGGCACGTCGCGCCAGATAGGCGGGGGTCAGCATCTCTTGCGGGGTGACGTCCATATGCGCGGGGTCGGCCACGAAGGCCTCGGCATCGGCCAGCCCCAACTTGATCGCCTCGATCTGTAAATGCAGGGCCTGGGGGCTATCGGGGGCATGGCTGGCAAGGTCGAAATGCCCCAAAATGCCAAGCGCACTAAGGGCCGCGATGCCCTGCCCGTTTGGCGGAATTTCGTGCAGTGCAACACCTGCGTAATCTTGGCTAAGCGTGCCACACCAATCGGGCTTGTGATCTGCCATATCGGCCATCGCCAAGGCTGACCCGTGGCGCGCTGCATCTGCGACGATCTGCTCCGCCAACTCTCCGGTGTAAAACGCGGCACCCTTGGTTTGTGCGATCAGACGCAGCGATCGCGCCTGCGCGGGGTTGCGAAAAACCTCTCCTGCTTTGGGGGCCTGCCCGCCGGGTAAAAAACATTCGGCAAAGCCCGGTTGCGCGCCAAGGGTTTTGCCCGCGATCTGCCACAATCGCGCGATGATCGGGGTGACCAGAAAACCGTTCTCGGCATAGTCTATTGCCGGGCCAAACAGCGCCTCGAACGGCAACGCGCCAAAGCGTGTCGATAGTGCGACCCATCCCGACACCGCACCGGGCACCGTGACGCTGCCCCACCCGCGCGTCGTCACCTCGGTAGCGGTCAGACCGGCAGGCGACCGGCCCGATGCATTCAACCCGTGCAGCCCGGCACCGTCCCATAAAATGGCAAAGGCATCACTGCCCAGCCCGTTGCCCGTGGGTTCAACCACCGTCAGCGTAATCGCCGCCGCAAGGGCCGCGTCAATGGCATTGCCGCCCATATGCAGCATGGACAAGCCTGCCTGGGCTGCCAAAGGCTGGGACGTGGCAACGATATTGCGGGCCACCAACGGCCCGCGGCGAATATCATAGGGGGTGTTAAAATTCATCCCCTATCCTGCGACCGGAAATCACCCGGACGCAAGTGGGAAAACCACACCCATAAGATGCCTCTTTTTTAGGCGTCGCCGGATCGCTGAAATCACCGCGACTGGCGGCATTTGCAAAAGCTGCTTGCGGTTCCTGAAATGCGCCCTAACCTTGATCTATGGATAAAAATAAACAGTTTTTCGATGAGATGATCGCGGGCCCAGACACGGTCACAGATCCTTACATCGGCTATAATAAATGGTTTGCGGAGCAAGACCCGGATCATTTAACCCGCAAATCCCAAGAGGCCGAAACCTTTTTCAGGCGCAGTGGAATCACCTTTAATGTCTACGGTCAGGCCGAAGCGCAGGAACGTCTTATCCCGTTCGATCTTGTGCCTCGAATTATAGCAGAGCGGGAATGGGCCAAGCTGTCCAAGGGGATCGCGCAGCGCGTGACCGCGATCAACGCCTTCATTCATGACGTCTATAACCGTCAGGAAATTCTGCGCGCGGGCGTGGTGCCTTATGATCTGGTTGCCAAGAACGATGCGTTCTTGCCGCAGATGATGGGGTTCAGCCCGCCCGGCAAGGTGTACACCCACATCGTAGGCACGGACATCGTGCGCACCGGCCCGGATGATTTCTTTGTCCTTGAGGACAATGCGCGCACCCCGTCAGGTGTGTCGTACATGCTGGAAAACCGCGAAACGATGCTGCAAATGTTCCCTGAACTGTTCAGCCGCGTGCGCGTGAAACCGGTCAACTCCTACCCCGACAGTTTGCACCGCGCTTTGTGCGATTGTGCGCCGCCTGCCTGCAATGGCAAGCCGCGTGTCGCCGTTCTGACACCGGGAATTCACAACTCGGCCTATTTTGAACATTCGTTCCTTGCCGATCAAATGGGGGTCGAGCTGGTCGAGGGGCATGACCTGCGGGTCGTAGATGGCCGGATCGCCATGCGCACAACCTTGGGATACGAGCCTGTCGATGTGCTGTACCGACGGATTGACGACGAATATCTTGATCCGCTCAGCTTTAACCCCGACAGCATGTTGGGTGTGCCGGGGATCATGGATATCTACCGTGCAGGCGGGATTACAATCGCCAACGCACCGGGTGCAGGCATCGCCGATGACAAGGCGATCTATTCCTACATGCCCGAGATCGTTGAATTTTATACGGGCGAAAAGGCAATCCTGAAGAACGTCGAAACCTTCCGCTGCGCGGAACCTGACGCGTTGAAATATACGCTGGATAACCTGCACGAACTGGTGGTCAAAGAGGTGCACGGTTCAGGCGGTTACGGGATGTTGGTCGGCCCCGCCGCCAGCAAACAGGAGCTTGAGGATTTCGCCGCCAAACTGCGGGCCCGACCTGCCAATTATATCGCACAACCGACATTGTCGCTGTCGACCGTGCCAATCTTTACAGATAGCGAACTGGCCCCGCGCCACGTTGATCTGCGCCCCTATGTGCTGGTATCGCCCAACGGCATCAACATCACACCCGGAGGATTGACACGGGTGGCGCTGACAGAAGGGTCGCTGGTGGTCAACTCAAGCCAGGGCGGCGGCACGAAAGACACTTGGGTTTTGGAGGAGTAGCACAATGCTAGGCAAAACCGCAGGAGGTCTGTACTGGATGTTCCGCTTGCTTGAGCGCGGCGAGAACACGGCACGCATGGTCGAAGCCGGATTTCGGATGGCCCTGACCCGGTCCACCGACAGTGAAACGGAATGGAAATCGGTCGTCACGACATCAGGCGTGGGGCGCGGATATGATAGTGTCTATGACCACTACGCCGCCAAGGAAGTCATCGATTATCTGCTGCGCGACAAACGCAATCCGTCCAGCGTGCTGTCCGTCAGCAAGGCGGCCCGCGACAATGCGCGGCTGGTGCGCACAGCACTGACCACCGAAGTATGGGAGGCCGTTAACGAAAACTGGATGGTGCTGACAGATCTGTTGGAAAATCCGGTACAGCAAAAAGACCTGCCCGCCGCCTTGGCGACGATCCGGCAGCATTCGGCATTGGTCCGCGGTGCCCTGCACGGCACGATGCTACGCAATGATATCTACGATTTCTCGCGGCTTGGCACCTTTATCGAACGGGCCGATAACACCGCGCGGATTATCGACGTGAAATACTATACTTTGCTGCCCTCGGTCAGCTTTGTGGGGTCGTCGCTGGACAACGTGCAATGGGAAACCGTGCTGCGATCCGTATCGGCGCATCGGTCGTTTCGCTGGCTGCATCAAGGTGACATGACAGCCTCGGCCATCGCCGATTTCCTGATCCTTGATCGCCGTTTGCCCCGGTCTTTGGCGTTTTGCATCAGTCAGGTGGTTAGCCAGCTCGACGCGCTGTCTGACGACTATAAGGTGACGTTGCCGTGCAACGATATGGCGCGAAAGCTTGATAAAGACATGAGATCACGCGACATCGGTGCCATCTTCGAGGATGGTTTGCACGAATTCATCAGCACTTTCATCGGCAGAAACAACGCCTTGGCGATGCAGATCGAAACTGATTTCAGGTTTAATAAATAGGCTGTCCGATTATGCTTCTTCACATCAGCCACACCACGAAATATGCCTATGACCAACCGGTCGATTATGCATTGCAACAACTGCGTCTGACGCCTCAGGTGCTGAAATGCCAGCGCATCGTCGATTGGAAAATCACTGTCGATGGCGGCACGGTCGAGGCGTTTTATACCGATCATCACGGCAATGACGTGCATTTGATCAACGTTGATGCAGGCGGCGTTTCTGTGTCGATCACGGCTGCCGGCTCGGTCGAGACGACCGACACCGCGGGCATAGTGCCGCTGCCCAAAAGCGGGCCGCCGCTGTGGTATTTCAGCCAGACAACCGCGCTGACCACACCCGGCCCCGCAATTGGCAAGCTTGCCAGCGAAACCGCCAGCGAGACGAACAATCTTAACCGTCTCCACAGCCTGTCGCGTCTTATCGCCAAGCAGGTCAGTTACGGCAAAGATGGCACCTATGTCGCCACCACCGCCGAAGAGGCCATGCAAGGCGGGGTTGGCGTCTGCCAGGACCACGCCCATATTTTTATCGCAGCGGCACGGGCGGGTGGCATTCCGGCGCGCTATGTCAGCGGATATCTGATGATGGACGGCCAGATCGACCAGGACGCAAGCCATGCCTGGGCCGAAGCCTTTGTGAATGGCCTGGGTTGGGTCGGTTTCGATGTGTCGAACAGTCAGTCGCCAGATGAACGCTATGTCCGTCTTGCCGTTGGCCGCGATTACCACGACGCGGCCCCGTTTTCAGGTATGCGCGTCGGAAATGCCAAAGAAACAATGATTGTAAATCTGCAAGTCCAGCAGTAGATCGGGCCATCGCGTCGGGGAAACCCGGACCAATGCTATAAACGGATACATCACATGACCTATTGCGTGGCGCTGCGGTTGGACCAAGGGCTGGTTTTCATGTCCGATACCCGCACGAATGCGGGCGTCGACAATTTCTCGACCACCCGCAAGATGTTTACCTTCCAGACGCCCGGCGATCGCATGATCACAATCATGACAGCTGGAAACCTTGCCACGACCCAAGCGTTGATCAGCCTGTTGCGCGAACGCTCCAAGGTCGCGCTTGAGCGTGACCCAAGCATCCTGCACGCGCCAACCATGTTTCAGGTCGCCCGCCTTGTCGGTGAAACCCTGCGCGAAGTGATCAGCGACACCCAGAAAAAGGGCCAGATGTCCGCCGCAAGCTTTCATGCAACGGTGATTGTCGGAGGTCAGATCAAAAACGGTCTGCCGACGCTGTTTTTGGTCTATCCCGAAGGCAACTTTATCGAGATCACCGAAGACACGCCCTTCTTCCAGATTGGCGAGACGAAATACGGCAAGCCGATCCTCGTGCGCGCCTATGAGCCTGACATGAGCCTGCAAGACGCCGTGAAACTGCTGCTGGTGTCGTTCGATTCAACGCTCAAGGCAAACCTGTCTGTCGGGTTGCCGATTGATGTGCAGACCTATGTGAACGACAGCTTTGATGTAGCGACCCAAACCCGGATCGAGATTGAAGACCCGATGTATCAATCCATCTCGAAGGGGTGGGGCGACGCGTTGAAATCCGCGTTCCAGACCCTGCCATCCTACGATATCGATTCGGGCAAGCGCGACGACTGAACCGCCGCGCTTGGGTCATCGTTAAGCGTCAGGCCGTCTGCGCGAACAGCCGCTTGCGCGCTGCTGCGTATTCGGTGGCAAAACGGTCTACCAATTGGGCGGCGGGCATGACCGATTTCACCGCGCCGATCCCCTGCCCCGCGCCCCAGATTTCCTTCCAGCTTTTCGACTTCTGACGGTCAGGACCAAAATCCATGTTCGACGGATCGGACCGTTCCAGATTGTCAGGGTCCATGCCTTGGGCGGCAATCGACGGCTTAAGGTAGTTGCCCCAGACGCCGGTGAAGAGATCCGAATAAACGATATCAGACGCCCCTGAATCGGCGATCATCTGTTTATAGCGTTCGTCCGCATTCGCCTCGGTTGTGGCAATAAACGCCGATCCGGCATAGCCGCCGTCCGCCCCCATCGCCTGCGCTGCCAGAATGCTGTCGCCACGCGCGATGGCCCCCGACAGAAACACCGGACCGTCGAACCATTCACGAATTTCCTGCATCAGGGCAAAGGGCGATTGCGCACCCGCATGCCCGCCCGCACCGGCAGCAACTGCAATCAGACCGTCAGCGCCCTTTTCAATTGCCTTGTGGGCAAAGCGGTTGTTGATGATGTCATGCAGCACCTTGCCCCCTGCCCCATGCGCCGCGTCGTTCAGCCAGTTCTGCGCCCCAAGCGAGGTAATCCAAAGCGGCACCTCGTGCTTCACGCAAATCTCGACATCACGCTCTAGCCGCGCGTTGGATTTGTGCACGATCTGGTTCACGGCATAGGGTGCAGCCGGAGTGTCAGGATTGGCCTGATTATGGCGGTCCAGCTCTTCCTTGATGCGGGTGAGCCAGCGGTCAAGCTCGATCGGCTCTCCCTCTGCCTCGCGGGCGTTCAGCGCGGGAAAACTGCCGACGATGCCAGCCTTGCACTGCGCAATCACAAGATCGGGGTTCGAGATGATGAACAGCGGGCTGCCGATCAGCGGGATGCGCAAATTGTCAAAAATGGCGGGAAGGGTCATGGAGTTCTCCGAAAATAAGGGGGGCGGGTGTTCCGGCAACAGCCAGAATACCTTGTGTTAGAGCCTAAAGCGCTTCGATAATGGTGACGTTGGCAATCCCGCCGCCTTCGCACATCGTTTGCAGGCCATATTTCTTGCCACGCGCATGCAAGCTGTGCACCAGCGTCGTCATCAACCGCGCACCGGAGGCGCCCAGCGGATGACCAAGCGCAATCGCACCACCGTTCACGTTAAGCCGCTCAGGGTCGGCACCGGTGTGTTTCAACCAGGCCATCGGGATCGGCGCAAAGGCCTCATTGACCTCGAACAGATCAATATCGCTGATCTTCATGCCTGCGCGCTCCAGTGCACGGTCCGTGGCGGGCAGCGGTTCCTCAAGCATGATCACTGGATCCCCTGCCGTCACAGTCAAGTTGACGATCCGCGCCTTGGGGATGAGGTTGTATTTCTTGAGTGCGGCTTCCGACACGATCAGAACCCCCGCCGCCCCGTCGCAGATCTGCGACGCATTCGCGGCCGAGATCATGCCATCGGGTTGCAGCAGCTTTACGCTGGAAATAGTCTCTAACGTGGCGTCTTCGCGGATACCTTCGTCGCGGGTGTGCGTACCGCCCTCTATCTCCAGCGGCACGATCTCGGCGTCAAAACGCCCCTCGTCCCGCGCGGCTGTCGCCCGCCTGTGGCTTTCCAGCGCATAAGCGTCCAGTTCCTCGCGGGTAAACCCGTGCTTCTTCGCAACCATTTCAGCGCCGATGAACTGGCTGAAATTTTTGGTGCCGTACCGCCGCGCAATCCGGTCGCTGAACGGGCCGTTACCAAGTTCGGCCTTGGCATAAAGCCCAACGTTAGAGCCCATTGGCACGCGCGTCATGCTTTCGACGCCCATCGCAACCACAACGTCCTGCGTGCCCGACATCACTGCCTGCGCCGCAAACTGCACCGCCTGCTGCGAGCTGCCGCATTGCCGGTCAATCGTCACCGCAGGCACCGATTGCGGCAGCTTCGACGCCAGCACGCAGTTGCGCCCGAAGGCGAACGCCTGCTCGCCGCCTTGGGTCACGCAACCGACGATCACATCGTCGATGATCGCGCCGTCGATCCCTGTGCGATCAACCAGCGCGTTCAGCACCTCGGCCCCCAGATTTGCGGGGTGCCAGTCGCGCAATGCGCCGCCCCGCCGCCCACCCGCGGTGCGGACTGTCTCTACGATATAGGCATCTGCCATTTTGCTCTCCTCCCAATTCTCAATCGAATTACTTCGGTGCCATGCGGATCGCGCCATCAAGGCGGATCGTCTCGCCGTTAAGCATGGGGTTGTCGATGATCGCGCCGACCATCTTGGCATATTCGGACGGATCGCCCAGACGGCTGGGAAACGGTACCTGCGCGCCCAGAGACGCCTGCGCTTCTTCCGGCAGGCTGGCCAGCAGCGGCGTCAGGAACAGCCCCGGCGCGATCGTCATAACACGGATGCCATAACGCGCTAGTTCTCGGGCAATTGGCAGGGTCATCCCCACGATACCTGCCTTGGACGCGGCATAGGCCGCCTGCCCGATCTGCCCATCAAACGCCGCCACAGATGCCGTGTTTATAATTACACCGCGTTCTTCGCCAAGGGGGTCAGCCTTGTGCAAGGCGGCCGCAAATTTCGACAAAACATTGAACGTGCCAAGCAGGTTAACGTTGATCACACCCGCAAAGCTTTCCAGCGGAAGGGCTTCGCCTTCGCGGCTGACGACTTTGGCGGGCGGCCCGATGCCTGCGCAATTAACCAAGATGCGGGCCTTGCCATGCACGCCCTCGGCTTGCGCAATCGCTGCTTCCACAGCACTTTCGTCGGTCACGTTCACCTTAAAAAAAGCGCCGCCGATTTCGGCCGCCTTGGCCGCTCCCATCTCGGCATTCATGTCGAAAATAGCGACCTTGGCCCCACCCTTTGCCAGCATTTCCGCCGTGGCACCCCCAAGGCCCGAGGCCCCGCCGGTGACGATTGCGGATTGTCCTTGAAGTTCCATGGCAGTTTTCTCCCTACAGACAGTTCTGCCTGCGTATTTAATTCAAATCATGCGGAATGTTGCGCGGGTTTTGGCGAAGTACAATCTAAAAGGTCCGAAGGTGCAAGATATCACGCAGGGCAAGACGATTCGCGGTTCAAGGAAAACCAACAGGCCAGATCGCGTGACATCGGGGTGCCTGCGTAAATTGGCGCCGCGTCAGGGACTTATCCACAGGGCGTGACTGAAACTGTGGAAAAACAAGCGCTTAAATCGGCAGGGACGGTGTAACATCCCGAATTGGCGGCATTTTCCGGGGTGCACAGATCAAATTGCGCGCGGCTCAAATGCCGGATTTTGCAAGAAATACTTGCCAAGAGGCCAATCCCTTGCAACAAAGAACGAAATAGAACGCACTACCGCAAAAAAGCGTTCCTACCGAGGGCAGTTATGGCAGACACTATTCGCATCAATGAACGGGTGCGCATCAACGCTGAGCATTTGGCATCCGCATTGGAAAACCACATGCTCAAGA
>JAGXGZ010000070.1 GCA_024636495.1 Roseobacter sp.
AGTTGGGGGTGATCGCGCAGGATCTCCGGCAAGCGGTAGAACGGCACACGGCTCTGCAGGTGGTGGACGTGATGCACGCCGATGTTGGCGCTGAACCAGCGCAGGACGCCGGGCAGTACCTTACGTTGAATAACACGTCCCGCTCACCCCGATAAACTCAACCAAGCAAAGCCCCAAACACCGAAACGCCCGATGTAAAATCAGGGCGACGATCAGCCGTGCGCTACCGAAACCCGGAAGGCTGCCAACAACCCATCACCCGCCAAAACAGGGCGCTCATGAATTTTTGCGGTTAACGTGACAACACCTTGAGATGCACATGTTTTGCACATAGGCGCCCGTTATCAGCATTAAAACTATGGCGAAACTTTACACTCCTCCATGGAGGAGCTTCTCTTCTCGAACCGGACATTCACCGTTTCCGCCGAGATTCAGGCGGCGGGCTTTGTGATGGTGATCTGGGTCACGTCGCAGTGACCGCCCTCGAACGCTCCAGCGCAAGAGGTGAGATATAGATTCCACATCCGCCGGAATCGGTCGTCGAAGCCCAGCCGCGAGATTTCGTCCCAGCGCCCGTTGAAGCTGTCATACCAGCGCCGCAGCGTCTGGCTGTAGCCGTCGCCAAACTCGATCGAATGGCTGACCTGCAACCCAGCGCGGCGCACCTCTTCGCGCAGCACGCTGGGTGAGGGCAACATGCCGCCGGGGAAAATGTGTTTCTGGATAAAATCCACGCCCTTGCGGTAGGTCTTAAAGCGCTCGTCCTGCACCGTAATGATCTGTAAAGTGGCGTTGCGGCCCGGTTTCAGGCGGTCGTGAACTACCTGAAAGTAGGTCGGCCAGTATTTCTCGCCGACTGCCTCGAACATCTCGATGCTGGAGATGCCGTCGTAAACCCCGCGTTCATCGCGATAATCCTGCATCCTGATCTCGACGCGATCTTGCAACCCCTTGGCCCGGATCCGTTCCATCGCGTAGTCGTGCTGCTCTTGCGAGATTGTAAGCCCGGTTACGCGCAACCCGCGCTCTTCCGCAGCATATTCCGCAAAGCCGCCCCAGCCGCAGCCGATTTCCAGCACATGTTCGCCAGGCTGCACGCCCATCTGGTCCACCATGCTTTCGTATTTCTGGTGCTGTGCCTGTTCCAGCGGCTCCCGGCCGCCGCGAAAGAGGGCTGCAGAATAGGTCATCGTCTCATCCAACCACAGCCGGTAGAAATCATTGCCGAGGTCGTAATGCGCGGCGATGTTCTTACGCGCTTGCCGCTTCGAATTTCCTCGCAGCCTGTGCCGCATACTTTCGAAGGTGCGCACCAGCGCCATACCGGAAAAGCCATCGTAAAGCGCGTCGTTGCGGACACGCAGGAGGTCCATAAAGGCCTGCAGGTCCGGCGTGGTCCACCAGCCATCCATGTAAGCCTCGGAAAACCCCAGATCGCCCTCGCGGATCAGGCGTGCGAACAGGTCGGGATTGTGCACCTCGATCGTTGCGGCCGGACCCTGGTGGCGGCCTTCGACACGAAAGATGCGGCCATCGCTTAGCACAAAATTGAGCTGCCCGTTTTCCAGTGACTGCGCCACGTCAAAAACCTGCGCGAAGTAGCGCGGCAAGTCGGTCTGGTTTTTCACGGAGGTCAGCATCATGATCCCATCCCGCAGCCCATTTAACTTGCGGCTACTTGCGCGGCGTCAGGGATGTAGTGACGCGCCATCCGCGCCTCGAACGCCGCGTCCACCGGAACGGACGGATCATAGGTTGGGCTGTCCATGACGGTTTTCCGATCGACATCCAGATTGACCAAATTCTCTGCCCACGACACGTCCTTGGCCGAGCGCGGCGAAATCAGGACATGTTTGCCAGGCCACCAGTTCTTTGTATCCACGGTCAGGAAATGGATCGTCCAGTCGGTATCGTCGATCAGAAAACCCTCGGCATGACCGATAGAGCCATCGGTGGCGTGCAGATTATAGCCGGTCACAGCATCGATGCTGTGCAGATGGGGTTCTTTGCCCTGATGCCGCTTGGCGTCAATTGCGTCCTGACGCCGTCGTGAATCGGCGTAGTGCGTCTCTGACATGCCCGCGGTCCAGCCGCCGTAGCCGCCCATGTAGAAGCCGTTTCCCCAATAGGGACTCAAGTTGTAGTAGCTATACATCCCTTCTTCGTGCTGCCGAGACATGGGTTTATGCGTGTCGATGGCCGGGCTGTCTTTGACCCTGGCCATTGTCAAGCGGACCGGAAAGCTGCGGGCGGACGTATCCGGGTGACCCAGAAACGAAACCGGCAGCAGCACCTTGCGCCCGGACAGCCAGGTTCCCGTGTCGACGACGATCCAGCGGAGTGTCCAGCTTGCATCATCGAACAGGAAATCGGTCACAGTGCCGACGCTGCCGTCGGTCGCGGCGATCTTGAAACCCTTGAGAGTCGAAGCCTCTATTAACATTGGATGTTTTCTTTTCTTCTGACCAAGTTTGGCGCGCCTGCGGCCTCCGCCGGTTTTGCGTTGCAGTGTTAGTCGCGTAAGGCGGGTTCGGGACCTGCACACATCAAACGTGTCTTCGGTAGCCTCATGCCCTAGCATTGCGATTAAGAACGGTGGCTCGGGCATATAATCGCGTGCTGCGGGACGTCGCGCACTGATCCAAGTTGGTTCGCGCGGAATTGCGATGGCTTATGCTTGGCGATGTCGGTGGCCTTGGGCCACTCCCCGAACAGATAGGAATGCAATGAACCGGATCGTATATATCGTCGGCGCCGTGGTCATCGTCTTGGTCATCCTGGGCTTTTTTGGCCTGCGCTGAGCGTAGAGCCCCAGCGAAGCAGCACCGACCAATTGACTTGCGGATGGATCAACGAGTCCGATTCCCATCGAGGTTAAGGTGCTTCATCCTTCACCTATCGGCCAAACAGAGAGATATCTCCCATGAGCACAATTCTGATTATCATTGTCCTTCTGTTATTGTTCGGTGGCGGCGGCGGTTACTACGGTTACAACCGCTATGGCTCACGTGGTCTAGGTGGCGTACTCGGCCTTGTGGTCGTTATCTTCATCGTTCTTTGGTTCTTGGGTGTGCTCGCTTAATGCGCCCAAGGTTGGCTGCCGGACCCGTTTGATGGATCGGACAATGCCGGGCCCTTGGCATCCCAATCAGTTTGGCCAGAATTAGGGCCGCTGGTGATCTGCTCAGGATCAATATGCGGATTGAAAGAGCGATCTATCGTCCGGAACAAAATAGCCGTATTTGGAATCCCTCCCCCTCAGAAGGCCCAAGTTTCCCGGTGCCTCGCTCATCCATCAGCAAAATCAACGGAAGACGAAAGCGTGAATATCCTGTGAAGGGGCCTTGCCTGGCCGCGATACTTTTCCGAAGTGAGGACCGCCCATGACACACGGTGCCGATGCCGCAACTCCGGCAAAAATACCGTTTTCTGGCTGGAAGGACGTGGCCCTTCGCGTCAAGAACCAAGTCGCAAAGGACCGCGTGGGCCTGCTTGCCGCCGGAGTAGCATTTTATGGTCTGCTGGCCCTTTTTCCGGCCATCACCGCCGTTATCGCCATCTTTGGCCTGTTGATTGCCTTCTACTCGGCGTCCAAGGGCACTGCCAGCCTAATACAGGGGCTCAATGTCGCCTATAGCGAAGACGAAAGCCGTGGGTTCATCAGGTGGCTGTTGGTGACGTTCGCCCTGACACTGATGCTGATCGCGGGGGTGATCTGCGGGCTCACCGCGACCCTGGCGATACCAACCATTCTGGCTTTCGTCGATATGGGGTCGGCTGTCGCGATGCTCGTCAACGCCGCCCTTTGGCTCGGGTTGATCTCATTGACGATTGTCGGGCTATCCGTTCTCTATCGGTTTGCACCCTCGCGCGACACACCGGAGTGGCAATGGACGTCGGTCGGCGCGGTTGTAGGATGCCTCGTCTGGATCACGGCATCGGCCAGTTTCGCGTTCTTTGTTAGCAAATTCAGTTACTATAACCAGAGCTTCGGTGCCTTGGCTGGCGTCGTCGTGCTGCTCATGTGGTTCTGGATTTCGGCCTACATTATTATCATGGGCGCGGAGTTGAATGCCGAACTCGAGGCGCAGACCCGCGCCGACACGACGGTAGGGGGCGACAAGGCGATTGGCACGCAGGACGCCGAAAAACCGGACCATCCGGGTGTGGAGGCAGACACATGACACTCCAATCAATTTTCATATCAAGAGAGAGATTCTATGTGCTGGAGCGGTGAAGCGTCGGCTGTACTGGCCGTTGTAGGTATTGGTACAACTGCTTACGCAGCATACAAGAAAGAACCGGCACCGTTATGGATGGCCCTTGGCTATTTCTCGTCAATGGAGCTTTTGCAGGCCTTTACCTACTCAGTCATTGATCAATGCGCGCTGCCGTCCAATCAGATTGCCACTCTGCTGGGCTACTTGCACATCGTGTTCCAGCCCTTCTTTATCAACATGTTGGCCATGTACTTTATTCCGAGCCACGTGCGCGAGAAAATTCAGTGGCCAGTTTATACAATCTGTTTCATTTCGGCAGTGATCATGCTTTTGCAGCTTTACCCGTTTGAATGGGCCGGGTCATGTCCGCTGGGAAAAAAACTTTGTGCTGAGCGACTATGCTCCGTTTCCGGAAACTGGCATATCGCTTGGGAGATACCGACCAACGGAATGTTGAACTTCATCACAGTCGATTCCTGGGCATCTTTCCTGAGTACCTATCCCAGCTATTTCTTCGCGGCATTCCTGATGCCCCTCATCTACGGATCCTGGCGACTGACCGTGTACCACTTCTTGGTTGGACCACGATTGGCCATGCTCCTGACCAGCAACCCCAATGAAGTGGCCGCAATCTGGTGCCTGTTGTCCATCGGCATCCTGCTACTTGTCGTCAAAACACCGATAAGACAGTTCATGTTCGTGAAATCCTGGTGGTTGTGGCCAAAACAAATCCTCCCAAAGCGAAGCGACCCATGATCAATTCTTCTTTCCCGAGAAGGGCAAAGGCTGAACGACCGCGCCCAGTTGGCGTTTGGCTCCAAGGAAAAACTGCCCACAATTATTAGCGCGCGGACTAACCTGCGTTGGTGCGCACGGGCGGAGAAACCTTCACGGTGCAACATGATCACCGGGACACTTCGCCTGAGCGTCTGATGAAACCCACCTGACGCGGGCGCCAAAGGTCTCTTCGTATCCGCCTCGAAGCGCGGACATTTACGTCGCGCCCG
>JAGXGZ010000071.1 GCA_024636495.1 Roseobacter sp.
GAACCGGCGGCGACACATGTGCGGTGCCTTCGACACGCTGCTCGGGATCGGCGTCGGTCTCGCACCGGCGACCTATCGCGATTTCGTCGATCAGCGCGCCTGAAGGCCGGATTTCAAAGGAAAAGCGGCAGCCCGCACGCATAGGCAACGCCCAGGATTGACCCCAGATCAATCCCACATGCGCCTTAAACCACAATCAAACACTCTGTCGCATCAACATGTCGGTCTGCCGGAGCGAAAGGGATAAGCCTTGCGGCGTACACTGGAGCTGGTCAATGGCCAGTGTGGCCCGTCTTGCCGCGACGGGTGTCCATCTTACAGGCCTTGTGACTTACATGGCCGCAAGCCGCTATTCAAAGGCATCTCGCAGGTCAGCAAGGCGATTTGACAACTCATCTGGGTATCCCCAACCGATTTGACCATAAACGCGGGCAAGCTCCGCCTCAAGCAAGGGCAAAAACTCGGCGAATAGCGCCTGATCTTGTTGTTTCATCAGGGTTTGGACAACACTCGAGAACATTGAACACACGCTGTCGTAGAAGCTTGCGTCGATATCCCCGAACTCAAGCGTGAAATCATTGCCGCATTTGACGTAGTAGATCATGAGGGTCAGTGTATCACGGATGTTGCCATTGGCTTTCTTGAAGTCACTGATGGCTTTTCTGCCAGCGGCCAATTTTACATCCTCTTTCCAGGGCTGCGTTGGGCTGATCGCTCGCTGAATTCTTGTCATGTAAGGGTTGAGATGGTCCTTATTTGCATCCCCCCGCTCAAGAAACGGGAATGCATGAAGGACGCGTTCTCTGCATTCAGACGGTATAGGTCCTGGACCAGCCCCAAAAGTTGGGTGGAAGAAAACCCCGACAGCACCGGTTTGACGTCTTTCCATGATTTCTTCGCACTGCTCATCGCTGCCCTCTCTTACCGTCGATCATGCTTATTTTTGATACCCTCAGACTTCGCACCGCGCTTTGGCAACTTCCCTTTGTTCTTTTTGATAAAGGCAGAAAGGGCTGCGCAATCTCCAAGGATTGCGTCCGGCAAATCGACGTTCGCGTCACTGGCAATCTTGCGCGCAAAGGCCAGCTGGGCGTCACTTGGTCCGTTTCCTTCAGATCGCGGCCCGAGGAATTCCGAACAGATCTTGCGGTCAGTTGTTGCGTCTTTGGGCAAGCGCGTCCCCATCCGCTTCGCTTTGGCGCGTGCGGCCTGAAGCATTTTTGGGCTCGGTTTGGCAGTAAAATCAATATCGAGCTTGGTGCCTGACTGGCCGCGCTGCTCCATCTTTGCGGCCAAGGCCGCCGCGCGGGCCACAATTGTATCGACCACAGTGCGTGGATCCTGCTCCCCTTTGAGAATACCATCAAGAGCCAGCTCCATTTCAGCCGTCGCAGCTGGATCAAGAATTTCGGGGGCCTCTTTCAGCAGAACGTCGTAGATCGCCAGTGCGAGGGTGCTTGGCGCTAGATGCTTATCAATGACCTCAAACAGGTTCTGGGTTTTTAGCCCCTCGAGAATGGAGGCGCGCGTCGCTGGCGTTCCGATCCCGGCAGCCCCTTTTAGGCGCTCCGCTGTTTTTGGATCACGGGCATATTTCCAGGCTTCCTGCATTGCTTTGATCAAGGTGCCTTCATTGAAACGGGCTGGTGGCTTGGTCGTCTTTTTATCCGCCTCGGCTTTGACGGCATCGACTATCTGGCGGTCTTTCCAGGGCGGCAGGATGGCCGCAGCCTCGGCGTCGCTCTTCTTGCTGGCATCAGGATCCGCGCCGAGCGCCTCTCGCCAACCTGGTTGCCGTTCGACAATACCACTTGCGGCAAACTTGCGTTGTCCAGCCATCAACGAGATTTCTGTGCGATCATAAAGACGGTCCGGCCCAATGGCTGCGGTATAGCTCAGTGCGATCAGTTCAAAAAGACGGCGCTCATCGCCGGACATTGCCCCGAGCACACGCGCCCATTTATCTCGGGTCTTGAAGTTCGGAATAATCGCATGATGCGAAGCCCCCGCAAGCCCTTCATCAGAAAAGCAGCCTCGCTTGCCCATGCGATATGTTGGTTTCTCGTAGGCCACTTTGACAAACGGCAGCTCCCGCAAACCATCGAGCATGGCCTGGGCATTTTGCTTTTCGGCCTCCGGCAAATATTTGGTCTCAGCTCGAGGGTACGTCGTAACCTTGTGGGTCTCATAAAGCCTCTGTGCCACATCGAGCGTTTTTTGAGCCGACCAGCCCCAGCGTGCCGCACGTTGCTGCAAGAGCGGCAAATCCATCAGGCGTGGCGGCGGTTGCTTCTTTTTCTCAAAGGTAACCTGCAAAGGGCCTTTCCAAGGATCAAAGGATGCGATGATCCTTTGCGCCAAATCCTGATCAAAAACCCGGGCTTCGTGCGCAGGGAAGTGCTTGAGCCGCAGGATCTCTTTGCCGTCACTGACATCAACCCAAAGATCAAAATAGGGCCTTGGCTCAAAACCTTGGATCTCGCGCTCCCTTGCGCAGACGATCCCCATGGTTGGAGTTTTGACCCGGCCGATGCCAATGGCCCCCTTCATGCCATGCGGCTTGAGGGCAATCGTCACAGCACGTGTGGCTGTCAGGTTGGCAATCTGGTCACTCTGCGCACGCGCGACGGCAGCCGCGTAAAGCGGTCTGTAGTGCTCATTGGGCTTCAAGGCCTCGAATGATTGTCGCAGGGAGACCGGATCTTCCGCAGAAAACATTGCCCGGAGCACCTCACCCTTGAATTTGAAGTAGCGTAGGATGTTTTCACCGATGGCCTGACCCTCGCGGTCACAGTCGGTTGCAATAATCACGCGGTCAGCTTCTTTCAGGGCCGCCTTGATTTCTGCAATCAGCTTGTCTTTGCCATGGCTGTTGTCCGGACGCAGCGGGTAAAATCCAGCTTCAGGGCGCAACACCTCATAAGACCACTTCTTCCAAGCGTCGTTGACTTCAGCGGGCTCCGCCAGCTTGAAGATGTGACCGCGTGCGGACAATATCCGACCATAGCGGTTTCCCAACGCTTCGCGCAGGTTGCGTGCCTGTGAGGGTTTTTCGGCAATGACAATCGATCCGCCCATATCAGTGCCGCCCTGCAGGTAGCCCGACGGTGGCATTGTAGATATGAGGCGGCTGAGTAATCATGCGTGCACGGCCAACATTTGGAAATAGCCACTACGCGACACAGTCGGCAAGAATATATGGCCAATTGGAGCATTCGTCATTTCAAGAACCCAGTTTTCCAAACTTGCAGCCACGCACCAATGTCGTCCAACGTACGTTCGCAGGCTTTTACATCTCATCAGTCGTCAGTTTACATTGCACTAGAACAAAATGCGAACACTTTTCTGTAGCTGCGATAACTAGAGTCGCTTCAGACAGGGGGTTGCCTCAACCCAAGGCGTCGCGGCCAATTCATTCCAACCTTTTTGACCTCTCCGACACCTTCTGAACCAGTGAAGCGGCAGCACTACCGGCCTGGCGCACACCCGTACCTGCGATTTCCCCAGCTGACTGCGTTCCAAACCGCGCCCGTGCGCGGGAGCCTCTTGTTCCAGCCACGCCTTTTGCGAACCCGCTGACGCCAGGCATGCTTGGCGGACCTGCCATCATCAAGTTGCCCGAGATTGCGCGGACGATCAGCGGTGTGGCGACGATCATGCCACCGGCGAGGAACATCATCATAAAGAAGGGGATGAGCGCGCCAATATTGCTGGCACCTTCGGGATCACCAAGCTCGGCCAGCAAGGATTGCGACATGCCCACCACGGTGGAAAACACCCCCGCGATGACCAGCGGGTAGAGCGCGTAGGAGACGGTGGAGGACAGCCAGCGTAGGAAATAATCCTTGGTCACGTCGAAGAGCGACAGCGCGATCATGATTGGCGCGATGCCGATCATGAAGGCCAGCATAATTTTGGCAAAGATCAATACCAGCCCGCAGAGCGCGCCGATGATGCCGAGCAGAAACGCGCCAATGGCACCAATGAGTGCCCCGGCCATCCAGTGCATATTGTCGCCCGCGGCATTGAGGTAGTTCCCAAACTCAGCAATGAGATCGTCGAATGCGGCGGCAAAATAGGCGGATCCTGCACCGCCGCCGCCCAGGCCCGCGATCATACCGCCAGCCAGCTGATCAAGCCCGTTTGTGATGGCACCCGCAATGGTGTTGAACTGCACCCAATTGAGCGCAAAGAGCGTGATCAGCATGAGCTTGATGGCGAACCAGAAAGCCGTGCGGCCATCAACCGACCGCACCTGCAGGGCCATGTTTATGAAGAGGCCAATGACTGCGAGGGTTGAGCCCACGGCAATGATACCGCCTACTTGGCTGGCGACGGTGCCAAAGGTGGTCTCGGCCGCCCCGTCAAGATAACCGTCTGTGGTCTCCACCATCCAGGTGACAACGCCCATGGGATCCGCCTCGCTCTTTTGCTTCGATCAGTGCGCGGCCTTCAGCGGCCGCTTCAGAAACGCGGTGAGGATATGCTCGCCGTCAAAATCCGGGGTCACAGCAACAAGCTCCCAGCCCTCGCGCCCGAGGGCATTCAGCTCCTCGGCATAAGTTTGCGGTTTCTTGCGGCCTGTATTGATCTGGCGTGTGAGGTATTCAAACATCTGCGGTCTCCGTTTTTTCTGTTTCAACGCTTGGCAAGTAGAACTCGGTGATCCCGCGCGCGCCTTCATGGCGGCCAGCTTGGATGATCACGTCGATCGAGCGGGTGATGTAATGGATCATATCCTGATAGGTCATGGGGACATCGGTCTTGAGCGCCGCGATTGCGAGGCGCTGGATTGCGAGCTGTGGGGTTTCGGCATGCAGCGTGGTGAGCGATCCGCCATGGCCGGTATTGATAGCCTCGAGGAAGGTCATGGCCTCCTTGCTGCGGACCTCGCCCAGAACAATCCGGTCGGGTCGCATGCGCAGGGTCGCGGTCAGCAGCTGATCTGCGCTGCGCTCGCGTGCCTCTCGATCGGCCATCAGCGTCACGGTATTGGGCTGTGTCGGCCTCAGCTCGGCCGCGTCCTCAATCGTGATCAGGCGCTCGGCCTCGGGCACGAAGGATAGGATCTTGCGCGCGGTGACGGTCTTGCCTGTGGAGGTGCCACCGGAGACGATCATGTTGAGCTTGTGGCAGACGCAGAAGGCGATGGCTGCATCGATATCGCCTGTGGCGACGACGGTGCGCAATTCTGTGTTGCGCGCGCGACGCGTGGCTTCGGAACTGCGTTCGGATCCAAAGAGATAGGCGAGCTGGATCTTGTCGAGCGGCAGGTCGGAAAAAAACCGCAGCGAAATCGCAAAGCCGCCTTCGACGGCGGGTGGCTGGATCACCTGCGCGCGGATCGGCCTGTCCCGGTAGAGGATGCTAACCGAGACTATGGGTTTTGCGCGGCTGAGCGTGGTGTTGGCGGCGGAAGCAATTTGCGCGCCGAGATCGCGGGCCGCATCTGTGCTGAGCGGCGCGCCAAGTCCCCGCATAAAATGATCCCCCTGGAACTCGCCCCAGACCGTACCATCGGGGTTGATACACAGCTCAATGAGCTTGGGATCGCGCGCGGCGGGCAGCTGGTCGAGCGAGCTTTGGAGATAGCTGGCACCCATGGCTCAGAAAATCTCCAGATCGCGGTCCACCATGACGGTGACGCGCGCGCCTTGGTCGACATAGATGACGGGGCTGAGGGAGAGATACTCGCTGATGACGCCTTGAGCGCTGTCCTGCAGGCTTTCGGCAGTGCCTTCGAGGGCTTTAGCCGCGCGCTCATCATCGGTGGACTCGGCTGCCACACTTGGGAGGGTCCCAATCAGCGAGATAAGTGCTGCCGATCCAAAGCGCGTGCCAAAGCGGCTGTCGACAAAACCGGTGGTGCCGGAGCGTCCCAGTTCGTCGCCGCCAAAGGCGCTGATCTCGACGCTCTGGTTGTCTGGCAGGATGATCCGGTCCCAGGCGATTGTGATCCGCTGCTGTGCGATGTCCACGCCGGACTGATATCGCCCGATCAGTCGCGATCCTCTCGGGATAAGCACGCGGGACCCATCATAGGCATGGACGTCTTCGGAGACGAGCGCGCGGACGGGACCAGCAAGCTGGCTGTCGATGGCGGTTTCCAGCACGGCCTGGATCATCGTGCCCTGCACAACCGTGTTGGACGGGTTCACGATCGTCTGGGCCTGGGTAACGGTTGCTGGCTGTGCGCCGTTGCGGACGAAATCCGTCTCACCATCGAGGCGGCGCTGCTCAGGCGCGCCTTCATCAGTACCGCCTCCGCTGGAGCCGAAGGCGATGATCGGGCTGGCGATGCGGGCCTCGAAAATGGCGCGCTCGGCTTGCCGCCGCGCCTCCAGCTCTTGCAGGCGCAGGTCTTCGGCCGAGGGTCCGGGCTGTCGCGGGGTGGTTGGGGCTTCGAGTTGCGCCAGTTCCAGATCTGTCTGCAGGCGCTGGATTTGCCGCGCGCGCTCATCAAGATCTGCACGCAGAGCGGCCTCCGCCTCATCTGCATCACTGCGCAGGGCATCAATCTCAGCGTTCAATGCGTCGAGTGCTGCGCTGTCCAAGGCGGGCGCATCCGGCGCTGGCACATTGCGGAGGGCCGTCAATTCCGCGCGCATCTCGTCGAGCTGCGCGCGCAGGGCCTCAGTCTCGGCATTCGTGGGTGAAGGGGCCGCCGGTTGCGTGGTTGGTTCAGGTGGTGCCACTGGATCGAGGGCACCAAAACCTGGCCCACTGTCCTGAAACTCTGCCGGGGCAGCCGTTTCCATCGGCTCCGGCTGAGGCCCGCGCGACATCAGCGTTATGCGCGCCCACAACGCCCAACACGATCAACAGCAAGACCGGGCGCGTGCGGCTGCCGCCGCTATCGCCACCGCCCTCGAGCGCTTCCAGACGTTTGCGCAATTCAGCTGTCTCAGTCATTGGCTGCAACCTCGCCCATATCCTGAACACAGACTTCCAGATCTCCGAGGCGGAGCACCCATCGGGCACTGATACCCGAAACCCTGATCACGCCATCTTCTTGGGCCATGGCATTGACGCTGCGCTCGCGGCCTGTTGACCACCGAAAGATCGCGGGGACAGGTGCATTCGCGGCAAAGCGGAAGTACGTGAAGGTCCCATCGTCCCAGATCTCTTGGGGCGTAATCTCGGCTTGTGCACTGACGCCGTAGGCATGGTTGGCAGGCTGACGTGCGATCGCGCGTGCATCATCGCGCGCGACCTCCGGATAGCGAAACCGGATCACATAGAAGGTCGGGGCGGATGCTTCTGTCACGTTGAAATAATAGCTGCGCCGGTTGGTATACACCGTGATGTTGGTATGCGCGCCACGGACCACAGGCTTGATCGCGAAGGCCTGACCGCCGGGGACGCCGTCGAGCAGAAACCCTTCGGTGTCGCCTGCAATGATGGAGCGGATGGTCTCGCCGGGCCCGAACTCTATGCTGGTGACATGGGTGAGGCTGGTGCTGACCTGGTAGACCTCGCCATCCACGAATGTGGCCATCCGCACGCGATCGTCATGGGCACCGCGGCGCGGTTGGACCTCGGCAAATGCCGTACTGGCCAGAAATATGCTGACAGCGGCGAGTGTCACAACGAACCATGGCAACATTGGCATCTACTCCTCGAGCCGGTCCGAGCGGACCGCGTATTCTGTGACGGTGAAGCCGAAGGGATTTTGCCAGACCTCGTCGATCGAGCGGCGCTCTTCGGGCCGGAACGCAAACATCAGCGTAGCGGTGAAGAGCCCGGTCTGGCTGCCCCGCGGGGAGCTGAGGCGTTTGCGCAAACGGACCTGGGCTCGGTTCGCGCTGATCAGGGTGATTGAGAGGATCTCGACTTCGAGCCGTGCGTCCTCGCCGTACGTATCGGGCGGATAAGCCTCGGATCCGCTGGTCCAGAGCGCGCGCAGGGAAGCGGCGGCCGCGCCGTCGGACTCGGCCAGAACGCGTTCTACGCGCAGATCATTGTCGAGCTGGTTATAGGTCTCGCGGTCGGTGACATAGCGGAAGAGCTGCGCTTCGATGATGGCTGGCCGTTCGGCAAGGGAGACGGCTTCGACAGCGGCATTGGGCAGGGCCATTCCGGTCTCGCTATCAAAAGGCACGATCATCGGAGCGGGGTCGACATCGAGGATGGCCACGAGGGCTGCCGCAAGACAGCCGAACGCGCCAAAGCCTAGGCCCGCGAGCCCAAGCTTTTGCCAGAAGAGCTCGCGACGCCGCGCGCCGTAGATCAGCTCTTCTTCGATGACCTCCAAACCCTCAGCCATCCATTACCGCAAATCCGGCAAGGTGAAATCCATATACCGGCGTTCTTCGGCGAGCTTTGCGGCATCGGCGACCCCGGCCTGGCCTGCGCCCACGGTTTGGATCGCTTCGAGTTCCCACATGCGGGTCATGGCGATGGCAAGCTCTGCGGTGACGCGGGTATTGTGATCCACCGCTTCCTTGAGGGTCTCCATGTCCGGGATGAGATCGACCAGCTGATCGACGCGCTCAAGCGACTGTGCGGCCTCGGCGTAGCTGTTCTGCGCCGCAGCTGACATCACGGCTCCGGTGCTGGCCTGGGAGGCGGTGCGCTCAGCACCTGCATTGCCACTGGTCGCCATTGTGGACAGCGTGTCCTGATCGAAGCCCGCTTCTTCCAGTGCCTGGGTCATGCGGCCTTCCATCTCGGGGCCCGCATTGCCAATGAGACCGGAGAAATCGCCGGTCTGGATCTGGGCAATCACGCCAAGTAGGTCGCCGAACTCCTGATCTAGCAGCCCGTCGAGGTCGCCGCCCATGGCCATCTCGAGGATATCGGAAACGCCGGTGAGTGCGGCATAGGTGTCGTTGAGCGTATCGAGCTGGTCTTGGATGAGGTTGATCTGGTCGAGAGCCGCGTCGAGTTGATCGGACTGGATCCCGAAATCTTCCAGCATTTGCTGCAGCTGCCGGATTTCCTGGGCGATGTTGCGCGTATCTATTGTAGGGACGCCCTGCGCAAACGCAGGTGGTACTGCCAGCATAGCGCAGGTGGCCACTGTGGTAAAAAACTGTCGTGCGGGGTGCCTCATGGCAGAACCTCCAAATCAAACTGCATAAATGCCTGCTCGCGTGCTTGGGCGGCGGCCATCGCGATGGCTTGCGCGCTGAGGGGCCTTGTTTGGGCCGCCTTGAGGCGGGTTCGAATGGCCATAAGCCGGGCAAGCTCTGCGCGGGCATAGGTATTGAGGGACATGGCGGCATGGATATCCTCCGTCTCTGCGATGCGGGTGATGATGTCCTGAATGCGCAGTGCGGCGGCACGCACTGAGATCAGTGAATAATCGCCATAGATACCAGCGCCATGGGCGCTGAGGCTCATGGAGGCATTGGCCATCAGGATCGGATCGATGGTGCCAAGTGCGTCGATGCCGCCCACGCGGGTGAGGTAAAGGTTGTAGCGCTCGGGGATGACCTGAACGTAGTGCTGCGTCTCCGCAAAGGGCGGCACGCCACCGTAGCGCTGCACATTGCCGGGACCCGCGTTGTAGGCGGCCAGCGCGTGGATGATATTGCCGTCTAACATGTTCAGCATTTGTGCGAGGTAACGCGCGCCGCCGGTCACCTGAATATAAGGGTCGTCGAAATAGGCTGGATTGATCCCGAGATCACCGGCGGTGGCAGGCATGATCTGGGTCAGGCCATAGGCTCCCACTGGCGAGCGCGCACCCACTTGGAACCGGCTTTCCTGCCAGATCAGCGCCTGGATCAGACAGCGCCATTGCACCAGGGACAGCCCCGCGCGGCCGACGCCGGACAGACCATGGGTCTCGCGCGCAGCGCGGATGATGAGCGCCTCGATCGAGCCTGCTGCATCGCCGAACATTTGCGGCGCAGCCGGATTGGGGTCGGTGGGCCCGAAGAGAGTGGCGGCGGCGCTTTCGTCTGAGCGGCCAGCCTCAAGGCTTTGGAGCGTGCTGGCGGTCGAAGGGCTAATAGTGGACGCTTCCAGCAGATCTTCCAGCGCGGCATGTTGATCTGCCTCCAAGGCCGCCAGTTCTTCCTCACGGCTGAGCCGGTCGCGCTGCAGGGTAAGATCGCGATCCCCTTGGCCCAGAATTTGCTCGCGTTGCAGAAACGCACCCAGATCGAATGTTGGCACGCCTTGCGCGGTGGCCGCAGTCGCCGTGCCAACCGCAAAAACGACGCAGAAAATATGCGGGGTTCGATTAGCCATTATGCGCGCCTGAAGGGTCGATCGGGCGCAGCAGATCAAAGGTGCAATTGCTGCGCGCCACTTCGGCGAAACTGTTGAAACACTCCGCTTCCGAGGGCTGGTAGGTTGCGCAAGCGGTGAGGCTCAAGCTGAGGCCAATCAGTATCGAAATGCGGGTAATACTGCGGATCATGTCATTCTCCAAAAATCCGGACGGTCACGATAATCGGCACCAACAAGCGCCTCACCCTTTTCCATGCCGCCCAGGATGGTGAGGTGAGGTCCGAGCACGCTGAGATCAGCATCGATCACGACTGAGCCTTGGTCATCGCGCACCAGCGCCAATCGGGAATTACTGCCCGTGCCAAGAAGGACGTCGAGCTCCTTGGCGGTCAGGCCAAGCATGGCGTAATCGCTGGCTGAGGCGCGGATATTGGGCAGGAGCAACTGTGTTGGCACGGCTTCTACAATGGTCTTGCCCGTGCGGGTCTTCTCGAGCTGGCTGGCGTATTGCGTCATCATGACAACGACGGCGTTTTGCTTGCGCGCTGTGACAAGCCAATTGCTGAGCCGCTCCGCGAAGTATGGATTGTCTAGTGCCTTCCAGGCCTCATCGATGATGATCAACGTAGGCCTGCGATCCTCGATCACCCGCTCGATACGGCGGAAGAGATAGGACAGGACGGCCATGCGTTCCTTCTCGCTTTCACTGTCGAGAATGCCGGTGAGATCGAAGCCCACGACATCGCCCGCCAAGGAGAATGTGTCTTCGGCACTTTGCCCGAAGATCCAGCCGTAGCGCCCGTCAGCCGTCCATTCCTGGATGCGCTCGAAAAGATCACCATCATCAGCGCCCGCCACGAACAGGGACGCCAGGTCCTGCCAGTTGCGCAGCGCGGGGTCTGAGGCGGTGGCGTTCTGGCGCACCACGTCTTGAATGCGGTTGATCTGTACGGGGCTCAGTGGCTTGTCGCTGCGGTGCAGGAGCGTGGCCAGCCAATCGGCAAGCCAGGCTTGCCCGCGGCGGTCGATCTCGGTGCGCAGAGGATTGAGGCCGGTGGCTTCGCCCGCCTTGATTGCGCTGAAACGCCCCCCATTTGCGCGCACGGCCATTTCCATGCCAGCCCGATAGTCAAAGACGAAGACCCGCGCGCCACAGCGCCGGGCTTGCGTCATCAAGAAGGCCGAGAGCACCGATTTGCCCGAGCCGGGACGACCGAGGATCAGCGTGTGGCCACCCGTCGGTTCTTTCTCGGGGCTGCCGGTCTCGTGGTAGTTGAAGAGATATCCTGAGCGTTCCGGCGTGGGGAAGAGCGCGATGGGCTTGCCCCAGGGGACCTGATCGCCGGTTTTGCCCAAAGGGCTGCGGTGCAAGGCCGCGAGATCGGCGAAGTTCATGTTGGTGATCGACGCCTTACGGCTGCGCATCTGGCCATTGCCCGGATGCTGCCCGAAATAATGCGTCCGCGCGGCAAACCCCTCACTCACCAGCGTGACACCCTCACTGGCGGCGATATTGCGGATCTCGGCCGCGATGGCGTCGAGCTTGTCCTCGGTCTCAGCAAATACTGTGACGGTCATGTGATGTTCGCCAAAGCTCAGGCGCTTTGATTCCAGGTCATCGAGCGCATCGATCAGTTCTTCGCTCAGCGAGATCGCACCGTCATCGCTGGCCTTCATCAGGCGCTGTTGGCGCTTGATCCGGCCCGCCATCATGTTGCTGTTGATGGGCGTGAAGGAATGGGTGACGACCATATCGATGGGTAGGCTCAGCTCGTCGAACATGGTGCAGCGCGTTTTGGCCGGGTAGGTTTTGATGGCAAAGCTTGTGCCAACGCGGCGGCCCGCTGTGCCGTCGTCCAGCACAAAGGTCCGGCCCTGGAAAGTGACGCGGGTGTTGGCCACGTCTTCGGCGACGATGCCAAATCGCGATTTGGGAAACAGCGGGCGTTCCGCGCCGATGTTCAACCCGCCGAGAAAGCCGAGCAGATCGCCGCTTGTGGCCCCCAGCAGGCGTGGCCGCATCTCGGCGAAGGAGGACATCAAAAACCCCACCACTTCCTCAAGCTTGCGCAGTTGCTTGGCGGTCTTGGCCTTTATCTGCTTGAGTGAGGCGTCCGCGCGGAATGGGAGGCGCGTACCGGATGGAGGGCGCTTCATAACCGTAAGTGTCAGGGTCTTGTCACGCAGGCCTGCCTTGTCGAGCCCCGCGCGCCAGCGAGTATCGACCGCATTGGCGAAACCGTCGTCCTCGACCACCGGCAAATCCACATCGATCGCTTTGGAAACTTTATGAACGTAGAATCCATACTCAGACCCGATCTGTGCAATGATGGCCGCAAGCCGTGCGCGGGCCTTCTCGAGATGCGCGTCCTCGCTGGTCATGCTGTTGACGCCTTCCAGCCGGATGCACTGAAGCAGCGCATTGCCGCGCGTGCGGATCGTTACGTCATTCACGAGACTGACATAGGGCAGCATTGCCGCCATGGGCCGCTCGCGGCTGGCCCAGGTCGGCAAGCCTGTGAGACCGTCGGTGAGGATGTTAGCGGGCTCAGGGCGCATAGCTGTCGCCCCCGTGGATCTGTCGATTGGCTGTCGGCGGCGTCTCTTGCAGCGATGTGACCACAACCTCTAGAAAGGCCGGGTCCCAATCAGCGGCCTTCCAGAGCGCGGGGTAAGCAAGCCCTGCCAAGATAATGACGGGCCAGCTCTGCACCCAGAGAAACACCAGCACAAAGCCAAAGAGCCAGACCATTGCATACATGATTGGCAGGCCAATGAGCTTGGGCGGGCGGATGAGGCCCAGAAACAATCGGGTTTCTTCCGCCATACCTGCCTCACGCGCCCCAGATGGCCGTCACGATGGTCGGCGCTGCGGCAATGCCCGCGATTGCGACCAGCACCCAAAGCGCCTGGCGAAAATCCAGAATGCCAAAGAGCCACGATAGGAACACGCCGATCAGGGCCAGCGTGCCGATCACGATGCCAAGCGGTCCGGTGATCGCATCAACAATGCCCTGCAGTAAGTTTTGCACCGGGGAGAGATCGATGCTTTGCGCAAGCGCGGGCTCGGCGACCATAAGACTGGCCAGCGCCAGCCCCACGAATAGGCGGATTTGGGATGGCATCAGGAGGCTCCAATCAAGCGGTCACGCACGGCCATGACGCGGCGAACGTGATTTTGTGTCTCGGTAAAGGGTGGAATACCGCCATGTCGCGCGACCGCATCAGGTCCAGCATTATACGCGGCAAGAGCCAGTTCGGGCGTTCCGAACCGGGCCAGCATGGCGAGGAGATAGCGCGCAGATCCGTCGAGGTTCTGGGTGAGATCATGGGGATCGACGCCGAGATCGCGGGCTGTCCCCGGCATGAGCTGGCCTAGACCGATGGCCCCCGCGGAACTGACCGCAGTAGGGCGATACGCGCTCTCGACCTCGATATTGGCCTGAAACAGCGTCAGCCAGTCAGAAACCGAAAGCCCGGACTGGCGCAGAGCGGCATGGCCGCCGTAGCGCAGCGCGGTCTCTTGCAAGGCGTTGAGGATTGCGGGCTGCGGGATCGATGCCGTGATCGATACAGGCGCGATCTGCGGATCATCAGTATCTCCAGCATCATCGCCAAATATTACGGGGCCGTCGATGTTTGCTGGTCGACCCGCGACATAGCTTTGTGCAAACCCTAATTGCGGGGATTGTGCTGCCAGTTGGCCATCTGAAGCCATAGCGAGCACAAAGCCCTCTGCATCTGCCGGGGAGGAGATCAGGAGGGCAGTACAAGTTAGAAGTGCGAGGGAATTACTTGTCCTCGGAAAGCTTGTGCGATGCGACTTTGCCTTCGACCATCGGGATCGAGACCAGATCAAAGCCAAGGCTGGCCACGAAGCTTGTGAGCCCGTTGATCGTCTTGAACTCGCGCGCGACCATGTTGTTACGGGCCGTAACCAAAAGGCGGCGTTCGCCATCGGGGGCCGCGCAATGCACAGTCCAGACGCCTGACCACTGCGCGGCGGTGCGCTCGGGCGTGACCCGGCACAGCACATCGCAGCTGTGGCCCTCACCAAGGAATTTGCGCAGTCCGTCTTCGCTGACAACATTTGGGGCGTCTTGCATCCAGTTCATGTGATCCGGGTCTCCACAAATTAACGGAGTGCCCGGCTGTCCCTCATGGACGGACTAAGCACTACAGTATTATAATGTTGCAATCAAGCGTGATATTGCATCGCAACACGGCATTCATGCACTCAAAGAATAATACTGCAGCGGATCGAGAAATCCAAGTCATGACGACAGCAATGAGCACATGGAAATTGGCGGTCTGGATAATGGTATCGAGCACGCCGGGATTTGCGCAGGGCTGCGTCGCACCCGCTGTGCCGTTTTTGCCTGCTGATCCGGCCGATATCCGCACCTATGCCGACATTCTGCGCGCAGACTTCGAGACCTACTTCGCAGATGCAAACGCTTACTTCCGCTGTCTTGAGCAAGAGCGAAGCCGCGCGTTCGTCGACGCGCAAGAGGTAACCGAGGCCTACGCGCGGATGCTGGAATTGTTGGGGGAGTGAGTGGTGCGTTACGGTGTGTTTTTATTGGTGCGCAAGAAGGTGCAATTGCGCATTCGGGACCTATCGATACCCACGTTTGCGTTTGTTTGCGGCGAGATCAGAAAGGGCGTTGACCGCCTGGCCCTCGTCAAAATGATGATCAACCTTCACCTGGCCCGCGATGCCCAGTCGGCCCCATTCCCGGATCAGTGAAGCCCCTCCGAAGAGATCACGTTGGACGACCATCATGTAGAAGCGCCGCATATTCTTTGCGGGCTCCTCGCGGCGCAGCAGAATCTGATCTGGAAAAATCTCAATTTGCATAACCTGATACTACATCTTGTGTCGTAAGGGCGTCCAGAATCAATTTATGCCTTGCATGCATCGGATTTGGCCTTCACGCTCACGGAAATGACGCAAAAATCGAGGTTTTTTTATGAGCCAGTCACCGATAAACTGTCCGTGGTGCGGTGGTGCAGCCGCAGTCGAAACTCATGTCTTCACCAATTGCGGCGAGGCGGTCTCTGTGCCGCTCCCATCTCGCGCAGTTGCTGCGGCACCGCAGATCGTGTTTCGAACCGTGCGTGAAAAACTGCCGGTAACCGCACAGCGAGCCGCCTGATCAGACCCCGCGGAACAAAACGCCTGCCGTCATCAGCCCCCATGCGATGGTCATCATCCAAAACCCTGAGATCGGTAGAGCTACCACGGCAACGCCAAGGACCGGTAGCAGGGCCAGAACGGCGCAGATAATGGAAATCAAAAAGATGATGAACGAAGGTGGGGTCAGTCGTATGCCGCGCTCCATGGTATGTGGTATTTATTCCACAATGCCAAATGGCGGGCCCGAGCGCCACCCGATATTACATCATTGCATCTTGCCCGCTACGCCTATGGTAGGGTCAGCTGCTAGTGACGTAAATTTGTGCTAGCCGCTTGAATCTCCGCCAGCTTGAAACCCAATCGTTTCGCCATCAGATCATCGCGCTGCGTGTCGCCCGCCAGCTTGGATAGCTGCGCGATGGCCCAGGGACGTTGTTGGATCCTATCACTAGAGGAGATGAGATACCCAACGGCTTCGTCTATATCGAGTGGGCTCGCATCATATCCGCGATCTGCCAGTAGCTGCATAATGGCGTACAAGGCAACCTGAGCCGCGAATGTGGGTTCCGTCTGTTCGAAATCGCGTGCCGCACGCATAAGCGTTGCTGGCGCGGCTTCCATATCGGCAGCGCACTCAAGTGCGATATCCAGAAACCCTGCCGTTTTTGCGGCGGCGAACCACTTTCCCTTGCGGCCATGCAATGCAATCAGATCTTTAAGCACCTCCCGCGGGTCCCGGTCGGGATAGCGTTTAACAAGGTCACGCCACATCGCGAGCCAAGTATTGCCCGCGGCACTCGGCAGGCCAAACCGGTGGTAAGCTTCCTCGGTCTTGCCCTGGCGGGTCAGAATCTCCTCGCAGAAGTGTTGCATTTCCCGAGAGCCACGCACCTGATTGTCCGATTGCAAAAGTACGGTGGCCACCATGAGTGCCTTGTCGTCCAAACCCTGTCGGACCAAAGCATATGCACCATATTTATCATAATGCCAGATGCGTGTTTTTTGGAGGAGAATTAGGTCGAAGAGATCTTCATAGCGCCCAGCTTCGAGCAGACATGACAATGTCAGGGTCGCAGTTTGGACATGGGAATAGACCGCATGATCGGCCCATGCCTCCCGAACAATACCGAGATCGCGGTCGGCATGATGCTGCATCAGTGCGGGAAAAGCCGCTATTTCACCAAAGCGATCCGCAAGAGGCGATAGATAATCGACGCCATCCTCCACGATCGCGTCGCGCAGCCGTTCGAGCCAGTCGGCGCGTGTGGGCTCATCTGCGGGCGCATCGATGAGGAGCGGGAGCAGTTGCTCGAGGGTGCGGTAGATAGCCGTTCCCAGCGACCCGGAAGATGTGTCGATATGCTCGAACGCGGGCCAGATCCGCTCAGTAAGAGCAACGCACCCTTCCGCCGCGGCGATCGGATCCTTACGGCGCACCGCCTTGATCTCGGTGACCGCGGCTTTTAGGCGCGCAGCGGCTTTGGCAGAACCACGCCAACCAAATGCACCGGCTCGCATACCCGCCTTGAACGCCCATTTGTGTTTATGATTGCGCGCCATCTCACCCACCATGCTTTTTCGGGAGAATGACACGGGATGATCAGACTTTGAAGGCTGCACGAACCTATAACGTTGAGCACGCTATTGTCGAAGGCTGGAAGCAATTCAACCGACGGCATTTGTCGTTCAACAGTTAGAATTCTCGACCAAACTGTCGGCGACCTCCGTTGCCGTGGGGCCTTCGTTATGCAAAGCAACCTGCATTGCACCATCGTCCCATCGGTACAGCAGGCCAATCTCCAGGCCTGTCTCGAAGCATCTGATCCGACCGATCGGCGCTGCAGATAGGCGGGTGGCGTGCGGGTCGGGCATGGTCAATCTCTCCGTGCAAAAAAGGTCGATGATGTCGAGATCCATCGCAGGGGCAATGCGCTCGAGAATCGCCACAGAGGCCGACGATTTGGCGAGCTCGATCTCGCTGATGTAACTGCGATCAACATCTGCGGCGAAAGCCAAATCCTCTTGGCTCATATCGCGCTCGTTTTTGAGGTTACGAATATTTAATCCTGCTCGCACCGTTGTTGCGCGTTCGTCGAGGCGCAGGAGGTGGCCGAGGCCTATGCGCGGATGCTGGAATTGCTGGGGGGAGTGAGTGGTGCGCTGCCTTACATGCCCTTCTTGGGGAAGAACCGCTCTTCGAACTCAGGGTGGACAGAAAGCTGATGCTCTCCGTTGTCCCACACATAAAAGTCACCCATCTTGACGCCGGTTTTTGGGCAAATCAGCTTCGCGACGGGCTCTGCCTCGAGCCGCTGTTCATGGGAAGTTGGCACGTTTACACCTCGCTCGTTATGAAGCTCTTTGATGCTGACGCCGAGCGCCTCTGCGATCTGTTCCAGTTTTTTGGCCGTCGGGGACGACTGCCCGTGTTCAATCAGGCTCACATAGCTTCGATCGATGCCCGCCTCAGCGGCAAGACGTTCCTGGCTCCATCTGCGGGATTGCCTGAGGTTCTGGATATTTAACCCTATGAGTTCGGTTGCATTCATACGCCGATTTCGACCGAAACAACCCCGGCACTCTACGGAATATATTCAACAAAACGCTCGCACCGTACTCCAACCTCTTGCTCGCAGGGCCCTCAGAAGGAAGGCTGAAGAACAATGAAGCAATATCATTGTATTGATTACGGGAGGGATTTCTTATGGTGAAGGGCTTGATCCACAAATTGCTCAGGGCGGCTGCGCTTTCGCTGGCGTCCTTGGTAACCACGCAACCCGCCCAGGCCTATCCGGTCGATTGTGCGATACTCCTTTGCCTCGCAGGTGGCTGGCCAGCCTCGGCCGAGTGCACGTATGCGCGCGCTGTGTTCATCCGGCGGATCACGCCATGGCCAATTGAGCCGCCGTTACAAATTTGGCGCTGTCCGATGGGGGTGGCCGACCGAGGTCCGTTGCAAAGTACGGCACCCAAAGTTTGGAGCGCCAGCGACCAAATTGGCCCACCTCTTGGCCAATTAGTCTTGGCGCAAGTGGTGGAAGGCAGCGCCGATATCGACATCAGCGGTTTGGAGTTTGAGTTCGTGCGCTCGATCCGCGTTTGGGATGTGCGGCAATACAGCCATCACGAACGTGGCCGCGACGATGATTGTTCTGAGAGCCACAACATGCGGCTGGGCACCTATGGCGCGCAGGGTGAATTTGGCTGGCAACGCACGACACCAGCGGCCGCCCCGCAGTGGGTTCTGCCATCGCGTCGTTGCACGTCATCGAATTGGCGACGCGGGGTTGGCGTGGAATGGGAAGATCACGAAGGCAACCACGGATATGAGTGGGTGAGCTATTAGGGCTATTCCCCGATGTCCTTCATGCGTTCCGCGATATCCCCTGCAATACGCTCGTATAGCGCAGCTTGTTTGTCTCTGGGTGAGCCGGGTTTCGGGCTTCTTCGTCGGATTCGTTTGGCGAGCCAGAATAGCATTCGGGCTGCGGGATCGCTGATGTTTTCCGGGACTGGCGCAGGGTAGTTTTCCTCGAGGAGGGCGACCACCTCTGCGTTCATACTACGGTAATTGGTCTCGGCAGCGAGCCGTATCCGATCGCGTAGCCCATCGGGCAACCGTACGATGAATTTTTCCTGATTTTGAGAGCTTTGTTCTGTCATGATGGCACAGTGCCATGAAATTTGATTGACGCAATAGTGGCTAACTGCCATAAATGGGTGTGATTTGAACCTGGAGGCGCTTCATGAACAGTCGTAAACCAATGCAGCTTCGACTGCCGCAAGAACTCAAAGAGTGGATAAAGGCGGAATCCGATCGCAACGGAAACTCCCAAAACTCTGAAGTGATCCGCGCCATACGTGATGCAAAGGATAGGCGCTTAGCGCTTCGTCCTGTTGGGAAAATCAATATAGATCAGAGTGATAATGCGCACTGTTAATGGGGCGGGGAAGGATTCAAGGCAATGACCAAAGCAAGTGTGCAGGCGAAAGCAAAGCAAGCGGCTTCGGCTTTTATCAGAGACGCGCGGGAGGCTGGCTGGCAGCGCGCAAAATTCGAAATTAGGCCCGATGGCAGCGTCATCGTTGATGCCAACATGGTGGCTGCTGAAGCGGCCGACGACTTCCTCAACGGTGATTTGAGAATGGGCGAATGACCCGAAAGAGCCTCCCAAAATACGTCTATAACGATAGAGGGTATCTGCGTTTTATTCGGCGTTCGCGTAGCATCTCAGTCATGATGCAGGAGGATGCGGGCTCGCCGGAGTTTTGGGATCACTACAATCGGTTGCTGAAAGGAAAGCCTGCACCCGCACCAGTTAAACGCAACTTTGAAGCGCTGATCCTCAGCTACTTCGAGAGCGACGCCTACGCAAAGCTGAAGCCCCGGACGAAATCAGATTACCGGCGATATATCAGCCACATTCGCGAGATCTGGGCGGAGAAAGATCCGGCCAGGATCGAAACGCATCACATTTATGAATTGCATCGCGCCAATGCGGATCATTGGCGGCAGGCTAACTATCTTGTCCAAGTCATGGTCGTCTTGATGAACCACGCTCGATTGATTGGCTTCATCAAGAAAGAGCACGGCAATCCGGCCAAGGGCATTCCACTATTCAAGCAGCAAAGCGACGGGTGGGAGCCTTGGCCTGATGATGTGCGCGCCGAGTTCGAAGCCCTCGCTTCCGACCGCGCACGTTTGGTCTACGAGCTTTGCATTGGTACCGGGCAGCGCATTGGCGATGTCGTCAAAATGCAATGGGCGCATTTTTCTGAAGATGGATTCGATTTCACTCAGGGCAAAACCGACAAGCCGCTTTGGATCCCACTCACAGATCGCCTTCAGGCGCACTTGAACGGGCTAGAGCGTCTTGATGGAACCGTTGTTACCGACGTGAAAGGCAAGTCGGTCAATTATCGAACTGTCGCCGAAGAGATGCGCGCGATCAAAAAAAAGATGAAGCACGAGAAGGCCGCCTATTACAAAACGCATGGCTTGAGGAAAAACGCGACGATCGAGCTTTATCTAGCTGGATGTGATGACGAGATGGTCAAAGCGGTTACCGGTCACTCTGGCGTAGAAATGCTGAAAAAATATGGCGGGCCGATCCGGCAAAGAGCACTGGCTACTCGCGCCCAGGAGGCACGAAACCGCATGGACCGGGACAAGAACGGAACGTGAAAGTTTCAACGATTGTTTCAAAAAATGAACGAAAGGAAACGAAAAATGACCCAAGTCATTGATTTTATTGGAGGCGAGTATCGGAATCGAACCGATATACACGGATTTGCAATCCGCTGCGTAACCACTCCGCCAACTCGCCCCGACCGCGTTGTCGCGGCATTTGCACAGGACCGTTAGGCCCTGATGCTTTTTGGCTTATCTCCACTTTTAACGGGTTTGTCTAGCCCAGTTTACCACAAACGCCAGACGAAGTTTCGCCGCTTTTCCAGACTGGATTTATATCGAAATAACCCGCTGTCCATCGTCTTCCGGCGCTTCGAGTTGCAGATGATGATCTTCTAGGATCAAAATGTTTTCAGACCCAATGATGTCGCTTTTGGTTTTATAGCCGATGACATCTTCGACCTTCATATCCGGGTTGCGCGCCATCAAGATTGTCTCTTCCGAGGAGAAATTCGTCAGCCCGCGTGCAAACTCGTTGCCGTTTTCATCGTAGACATGCAGAACGTCGCCTTTGGAAAACTCGCCTTGGATCGACACAAGATCATCCCGCTCAAGGCCCCTATTTTTGCCTGAGATCAATGTGACTGCTGCGTTGGACACCACCAGCGTGCCTGCAACTTGCAGACGGTTGCTAAGCCAGACCATCAGCGGCGAACCGGTCTTGTCACGGGCCAAGCAACGGGTGTGGCGGCGTTCGCGGCGTAGCACGCTCGAGACAGGGGCGTCGATGATGCCATCGGCGATGATTGTCTCGACACCGGCGTTTTGCGCCATATTGGCGGCCAGCATCTTGGTCATCATGCCGCCGCTGCCCAGTTCGCTGACACTTTTGGTCGATTCAAGATGTTCGCTGACATCTTCGATCTCTTCGATGAACTGCGCACCGGGTTCGGACGGGTCACGATCATACAAACCCTCAACGCTGGTCAGAATAATCAAATGATCAGCCTCGACCATCTGCGCTACCTTGGCAGAGAGGCGGTCATTGTCGCCCACTTTCAGATCGGTCGTAGCGATCGAATCATTTTCGTTAATGATCGGCAGGATGCCATTTTCAAACAAACGAAGCATGGTGTTTTTGATGTTCAGGAAGCGGCGGCGTTCTTCCATGTCCTCGACCGTAACCAGCATTTGCGCCACGTCCATGCCGTATTCAGATGCGACCTGACGGTAGGCATTCATCAGCAAAGGCTGGCCGCAGGCGGCGGCGGCCTGTTTGTCCAGAATGCCAGCATCTTCGGGACGCTTGCCGATCATATTCAATCCAAGCGCTACAGAACCCGAAGAGGTCAGGATGATCTCGTAGCCCTCGTTTTGCAAGTCGGCGATATCCGCCAACAGCCCGTTCATGAAAGCAAATCGCAGGGTTAGTTTCTCTTCATTCGCCAGCAGGCTTGATCCGATTTTAACAACGATACGTTTCTTTTTAGGCACAGGGAGGTCGCTCCGGGTTTGGTTCGTCAAAATGCAAAACGCACATGCGGCATGAATTGCTGCACAGCAGAAAAATGCGGTGATTCGGTGGCTTATAACATAGGGTCATGACCAACATGCAACAGTGCAACCGGTTTTGGAGCAAAGCAACGCCGATGCCTCAGGCCTTTTGCAGCCCCTCAAGTGCAATGCGCGTGGCCTTTGGCAGCTCTGCGGGTCGGTGGTCATTCCGGTCTACATAAACATGCACAAAGAAGCCTTCCGCTGAGGCGACATCGTCGTCGTTTCGAAACAATCCCAGCTCCATTCTGACCGAAGAGCGCCCTAGTTTGGCCACCCGCAACCCTGCGGTCACGCGGTCGGGAAACTGCATTTCGCCAAAATACCGACAGCCCGTTTCAACAACAAGGCCGAAGACCGGGCTGGTCAAGGGATCAAGCAGCCCGCGTTCAATCAACCAGCCGTTCACCGCCGTGTCGAACAGCGCATAGTGGACGACGTTGTTCATATGCCCATAGGCATCATTGTCGTTCCAACGGGTTTGCAGCGGGTAGAAATCTGCAAAATCAGCGCGTTTGGGCGCGACAGGACGCTCTGCCACTACCAAGCCGCCGTATAGATCGTATGTGCGTCAGCCTGAGTCACATCACGCGGGTTATTCACCAGCAATCGTGATTGAAGCATCGCATCAGCGGCCATTTTGCCAATGGCGTCCTTGGGTATGCCCACATCGCGCAGCCGCGTTTGCAAACCAACCCGAGCCGACAGATCCGCGAGGGCGTCGATAAACGCGGCAGTGCGTGACTGCGTGCCCTCAACATGGGCTAACTCTGGGAAGGCATCGGCAGCAATCTCGGCATAAACGGTGCCAGCATCGGGCGCGTTAAACCGTAACACATGGGGCAGAACCAGCGCGTTGGACAGCCCGTGAGGGATGTGGAACGTGCCACCAATCGGATAGGCCAGCGCATGAACCGCCGCGACCGGAGAATTCGCAAATGCCTGCCCTGCAAGCATCGACCCCAGCAACATCGCACCGCGTGCATCAAGGTTGGACCCGTCCGCGACAACCGCTTCAATATTGGCACCAAGCAACCGCAAAGCCTCGCGGGCGAGCAGCTTGGAGACCGGATTGTTATTGGCGCTTTTCGACGCATAGGCTTCGATCGCGTGCACCATGGCATCGATACCCGTCGCGGCGGTGATATGCGCGGGCAAGCCCAGTGTCAGCTCTGCATCAAGGATCGCCATGTCAGGCAGGATCACGGGCGACGATACGCCGCGCTTTTCCTCGGCCCCGACGGTGATGATCGACACGGGCGTCACCTCTGACCCGGTGCCTGCCGTTGTGGGGATCAATACCAGCGGCAGGCGTGGCCCTTTGGCCTGCGCGACACCCCACGCACCGTCCAAGTCTTCGTTCGAGCCAAGCAAAAGCGCCACCAGCTTGGCTACATCCTGCGACGACCCTCCGCCAAAGCCGATCACGCCACTGGCGCCTGCTGCCCTGCCCGCCTCAACGGCCTTCATCAGCGTCTCACGCGATGGATCCGCCTCGACCGCATCAAAAACTGTGACCACGTGCCCCGCTTTTTCAAGGGCAGCAATCGCCGGATCACAAAGACCCAAAGCCCGCAGGCCGGGATCAGTGACAAACAGGCAGTCTTGGCCCAGAAGGCCACCGGCAAGCTCTGCCAGACGCACAGCAGCGCCATTTTCGAAAACGACGGATTTCGTGGTATTAAAGACAAATGGGGTCACGGGCGGGGCCTTTTTTATGAACGATCCGTCCCCGCGAAGCGACGCGGGGACACTCGGCATTAAAGGCAATATTAGCCCCCGCGCCTAGCCGTTAGTTCGGGTATTTCTTCCACCCTGCGAAACGCAAACGGTTTTACGTCTCTGAATTCACTTCACGAGGCCGGTTTGCGCCCAACACGGCGACCAACGCCCAGCGAATACGCACCTTGAGGCCGTCCATAACGCTAAACAGCGATGGCACGAATAAAAGCGATAGCATTGTGGACAACAACAGCCCCCCGATCACCGCAATTGCCATGGGCGCGCGAAACTCGCCCCCCGCACCGATGGCCAGCGCCGATGGCACCATCCCCGCCGTCATCGCCACGGTGGTCATGATAATCGGACGCGCGCGTTTATGCCCGGCCTGCAACATCGCCTCGGATTTGCTGTGGCCATCTTTCATCGCCTCGATGGCGAATTCGACCAGCATGATGGCATTCTTGGTCACGATCCCCATCAACATCAGAAAGCCGATTACCACTGACAGCCCAATTGCCGACCCGTTCATATAGAGCGCAAAGATCGCGCCACCAATCGCCAAGGGCAAGGACAGCAAAATCGTGACCGGCGTGATAAAGCTGGTAAACAGCAATACCAGCACAACGTACACCAGCAAAATGCCCGCCCCCATTGCCAAGCCGAACTGGGTGAACACCTCGGCCATGACTTCGGCGTCCCCTGCGCTTTGGATCGACGTGCCTTCGGGCATTAATTGGGCAATGGGCAGCGCCATCACAGACGCAGTCGCGGGGCCAAGCAAGCCGCCCGGGGCCAGATCAGCCTCTACGCTCGTGCGGTACTTGCGGTCATAGCGTTCAATCGTGCTGGGCCCTGAAGACAGCGCAACATCCGCAACAACGCTGATCGGCACAGGCGCTCCGGTGCTTGACGGCACCCGCAAGCCTGCCAACCTGCTCAGATCATTGCGCACATCTTTCTTGAGGCGCACAAGGATCGGGATCTGCCGGTCACCTGCGTTGAATTTCGCCACATTGCTGTCGGTATCGCCCAGCGTTGCAATACGGATCGTGCTGGCCAGCGCGGCAGACGTCACGCCCATTTCCGCCGCCAACTGCGGGCGCGGTGTAATCTGGATTTCCGGACGCACCAAGGACGCGGTGCTGGAAGCATTCACAATATCGGGCAGATCGTTCATCTGATTGGCCAGTTCTATCGCGGCGGCAGAGGCACCCGCTTCGGTATCGCCCAAAACGTTCAACTGCACATCGCGCTGGCCATTGTCTTTTAGCACGTTGATTTTCACATCCGGAAGCCCTTGCAAGAGCTGCGCCATCTGATCTTCGATCACAAAAGATGACCGTTCGCGAGTATCCTTTTGCCCGTAATTCACGATCACATTGGCCTTGGTATCAGACGATGTCCCGCCTTCGACAAAAACATTGCTCACCTCCGCAATTTCTCCAAGGATTGCCGACACTTCACGACCACTTGCGCGGGTCTGCTCAAGGGTTGATCCCGGCGGCAACTCTATCGATACGGTGGAACGCCCCCGATCCGCTGCCGGCACGAATTCCGTAGGCAACAATGTCGCGGAATAGATCGAGCCTGCAAAAATACCCAAACCCAGCAACAGCGTCAGCGTTCTGTTGCGCAAGGTCCACCCTAACACGGCCATATAGTGGCGCATCAGGAAACCGTCTTTCTCCTCTTGCTCGGGTGCGATGCCGTCACGCAGGAAATAGGCCGCCATCATCGGTGTGATCAGACGCGCGACCAGCAAGGAAAACAACACAGCAACCGCGACCGTCAAACCGAACTGTTTGAAATACTGCCCCGCAATGCCGGACATAAAGCTGACAGGCGCAAACACCGCAACGATGGTAAAGCTGATGGCGATCACTGTCAGACCGATTTCTGACGCCGCTTCCTCGGAGGCCTCATAGGCCGGTTTGCCCATCTGGATATGGCGCACAATATTTTCAATCTCGACAATCGCGTCGTCCACCAAGATGCCGGTCACCAGCGTGATGCCAAGCAAACTGACAGTATTCAGCGAAAACCCCAGATACTGCATGACCATAAAGGTCGGGATGATCGACAGCGGCAAAGCCACCGCGGTGATGATCGTGGCCCGCCAGTTGCGCAGAAACAAAAACACCACGATGATCGCCAATGCGGCCCCCTCGTACAGCGTGTCCATCGCGGAATGATAGTTGCCTTCGGTATAGGTAGTGGCGTCGTCAATCAGCGAAAAGACAGCGTTGGGGTATTCTGTGCTCAGCTCTGCCAGCCGCTCTTTGGCATTGTCACCCGCGGCTAGATCGCTGGCACCTGTGGACCGGAATACGCTAAAGGCAACAACCGGTTGGCCGTCCAGCATGGCAAAGGTAGACGCCTCGGTCGACCCATCAAACACCTTGCCCAGATCATCCAGGCGCACTGTGCGGCCCGGCCCGGTAATGATCGGCGTCGCAGCCAGTTGCGCGACCGTATCAGCACTGCCAAGCGCGCGGATCGAATATTCCTGCCCGCCCAGATCACCCGAGCCACCGCCCAGATCAATGTTATTCTGACGCAGTTGGTTGTTCACATCTGCCGCCGTCAGACCCAATGACAGCAACCGGTCCGGGTCTAACTCGACCTCGATTGCGCGGTCACCCCCGCCGATACGGGTGACCTTGCCGACGCCTTTTCGAACCTGAAGCTCCCGCGCGACGACCTCATCCACAAAATACGACAGCTCTTGGATCGATTGGGTCGGATCGGATACCGCATAGGTCAAAATCGCCTGGCCCGTTACATCCAGACGTTTGACAAGCGGCTCGGTTGCATTGTCAGGCAGATCGCCCTGCACCCCGGAAACCGCGTCTTTGATGTCGCTCAACGCTGTGGCGCTATCGGTTTCAAGCTCGAATTCAATAGTCAAACTGGCGGCCCCGTCCGCAGCAACCGCGGTGACATGCTTGACGCCTGTCACATCCGAAACAGCGCTCTCGACAGGTTTGACAATCTGGGTCGCGATTTCCGTTGGTGCGGCACCGGGTTGGGCGATGGTGACCGTGACAATCGGAATATCAATGTTTGGAAACTGGGTGACAGGCAGCCGAAGAAAGCCAACGATACCGATCAGGCACAGCACCAAAAACAGCGCAAGCGAAGGCACAGGAGACCGAATGGCCCAAGTGGACATGTTCATTCGGACACGTCCTTTTGCGGGATCGGGTTCACCTTGTCTCCGTCCGAGAAAAAGGCACTGGCCTTGGCGATAACAACCGCGCCCTCGTTCAGCCCCACCAACACCTCGCGCCGGTCGTTCCAGACCAGACCGGGCGTGATATCGCGCCGGATCAGCGTGTTATCCAGCACCTCAAGCAAGTAGTCGCCATTTGCGTCCGTAAGGATAGCCGTCGTTGGCACGGTCAAACCCTCGTGTTGGTCTGTCACAATCCATCCGCCGGCAAAAATACCCGTGCGCAGCTTGCTGCTGCCGTCTAGCGACAGGCGTACCACACCTAAGCGGTTGGTAGGATCGACCGTTGGCGCAACCAGACGCACACGACCGTCGATTGTGCCGACACCCGGCAGATCGACCTTGGCCGGATCATCAAGGCTGATCTGCGCCAATGCGGTCTCTACAACCTCGGCTTTGACCTCGATCACGCCGCCCTCGATCATCCGAAACAACGGCTCTGCCCCGCTGGTGGCAATCGCGCCCATCTGGGCGTTGCGGGCCGAAATGATGCCCGACGTCGGGGCCTTGATCGTGGCATGGTCCAGATTGAGCTGGGCAATGTCCAGCTGCGCTTGCGCCTGCAAGACCTGCGCCTTTGCGACCTCTAGCCCGTCTTGTGCAGATGCCGCCGCCGCATCTGCGGTCTGGCTGTTCGCTGTGGCCTGATCAAGGGCTGCTTGGGTGACATTTCCACTGCGCTCAAGCTGCTGATTTCGTTCCAGAACACTAAGTGCCTGCCCTGCTGATGCCTGAGTTGATGCAATCTGGCTTTGCGCCTGGCGCACGCCAGCCTGGGCACGCACATATTCCGCATTCGCCTGCGCCACCTGCGCGTTCAGCGTGTCGGTGTTCAATTGCGCAAGGATGTCCCCTTTGGCGACCTGCGCCCCGATATCGACCATCAAATCCTCGATCGGAAAACCTGTAACCTGCGGATACACCAACACTTCGCGGTAGGGCTCAAGAGTGCCCGAGATCGGAACGCGGTTGATCACTTCGGCAATTTCGGCGGTCGCGACCGTCACGCTGGGAACGCGCTGTAACTCTGCCTCTTGGGTCAATCCTGTCTGTGCGGTTGCGGCAAGGATCATTGCCGCACCAATATAGCGAACCAAAAGCGTTTTCATCGCAAACTCCGTATGCCTACACCATGTCTACCTGCGCTGTTTTTCCAAGATTGCAATGGTAAACCCCTGCGAACCACCCCTGCGCAGGCCTATCCGCCCTGCATTTTCGCATCAACCAAGGTCTCTTCCGCGATCATCGCCTCAAGCTGGCGTCGAAACCGCAACTGTCCCGCATCTATCGGCAGATCGATATGGGGGCTGGTTTTAGCGGCCATGCCCGCCTGGACAGCGTTCAAAACGGCGCGGTCTTCTTCAAAGGCATGCTGCACATCTTCGCTCATCATCTGTGACAAAGCCGCGTCATCAGGGCGGATATTGCGCAGCTGAAACCAATAATACCGCGTCTTTCCAGCCGTGGTCGGCGTCATGAAATTCAGGCTGTCCATGATGAACGTATCGTCGTGCAGCGCCCCGTCTGGCCCGCCTGTGCCCGCAGGCGTAAAAACCGCGCGGATCAACGCATGAGAGGGATAGCGCACCTCATAATGTTGAAGCCTGTCGCAGTTGCCTTTGAAACCAATCACCTTTTTGTAAAACGGAGCCGGTTCAACATCCATCATCCAACGGTGCACGATCACACCATTGTCGGTTTTCTTGACCCGTAGCGGGGTATCCTTGGTCGCCGCCTGCCCAAAGCTGCCGCCATGCACCCACGCGACATGGGTCGGGTCGAGCAGGTTATCGCACATCAGCAGATAGTTGCAGTCCAACTCCATAGCGGCACCACGGTTCATGGCCCAGTCAGGATTACCAAAATTCTCGATCTCAAAGATTTCTTCGGGGTCGGCCAGCACCGGATTGCCCATCCAAATCCAAACCAGCCCGTATTTTTCATAGGTTGGATAGGCATGGACCCGCGCCTCTGACGGGATGCGGCCACCGGGGGCCCAGACGCATTGCCCAACGCAATCAAAGGTCAGCCCGTGATAGCCACACTCGACCGTATCGCCCTTGAGCCGCCCCATAGACAGCGGCAGCTTGCGATGTGGGCAGGCATCGTCCAACGCGACCACAGCGCCGCTTTCGGTCCGGTAAAGGCAAATATTTTTCTCAAGAACGGTAATTTGCGCCAGATCGCGGCTGACTTCATGGTCCCAAGCGGCCACATACCATGCGTTTTTCAAGAACATCCACAAGCTCCCTTTGGGTTCATCCAAGTGAGCCTTTTGCCCGCCCTGCCGTCAAGAGGCATCAGCTTGACTGGTCATCATGGGGATAACTGATGGCGGCTGTCTGAATTGTACAATTTTTTTGCGCAATCGATGTGGATATACCTTACTTGTCAGTCTGCATTCAGACGTATCCAACAGTATTTGCGCCAAACATATGACATGAACAGACAACACTGCGAATCCAAGTAAATCCATAGTCTTCCGGTCCAAAGCTCATGTAATGGCCGAAGATTGCCTAAGCCGTCTTATCCACAGGGTTTACGGCAGCTTGCGCGTCTCTGCCGGGTTATGGCGCAGATGCTCCATTACGGCGGCGCGGACGGATTGATCACCACGCTCGCGCGCCTCGTAGATAACCGCGCGCACCTCGTCCAGATTGCTCCGCCGGAGGAGGTTCTTTACCGGCCCGATCGACGCAGGGCGCATCGACAGCGTGGTGATCCCGATGGCCGCGAAACATAACGCCTCAACCGGGCGCCCCGCGTCTTCGCCACAAAATGACAGCGGCGTGTTGGTCTCGCGACAGCGCTCAACAATCCCCTCGAGGAAGGTCAGAAAGCTGACATTCAGGGTATCATAGCGCCGTCTGACCAATTCGTTTTCGCGGTCGGCCGCAAAAAAGAATTGCTTAAGATCATTGCCGCCAATCGACAAAAACTCGACCTCTTCGAAAAACTTCTTGGGCGCAAAGGCCAGTGACGGCGTTTCAAGCATCGCGCCTATTTCAAGATGCGATGGCAAAGCATGACCCAAGCGCGCCTCTCGGGCCAGCGTCTTGTCCATCTCGGCACGCGCCGCACGGTATTCTTCGAACTGCGCCACAAAGGGAAACATCACCGACAAGGGCCGCCCGTTCGCCGCACGAATAAGCGCCTGCAATTGCATCCGCATGATGCCCGGCTTGTCCAATCCCACGCGGATCGCGCGCCACCCCAAGGCGGGGTTCGGTTCGTCATTGGGTTTCATATAGGGCAGCACTTTGTCCGACCCGATATCAAGCGTACGAAACACCACGCGCTTGCCCTTTGCCGCATCCAACACACGGGTATAAAGCGATGACAACTCTGATCTTTTTGGCATTTTGCTGCGCACAAGGAACTGCAATTCAGTCCGAAACAATCCCACGCCTTCGGCACCTGATCCGTCCAGAGACGGCAGATCAGCCATGAGCCCCGCATTCATCAGCAGCGCAACCGTCTTGCCACATTTCGTCTCGGCCGGTTTGTCGCGGATCGAGGCATAACGTTCTTGCGCCTCGGCCTGCATCGCGATCTTGTCCCGAAACGCAGAGGCAACATTTTCGTCAGGCCGCAGATGCACAATGCCTTGTTCGCCGTCGACCATGATCCGGTCGCCATTCAAAGCATCGTTCGTAATTCGCGCTGCATGCACGATCAAAGGGATCGCAAGGGCCCGGGCAACGATTGCAGCATGGCTGCCGACCGATCCCCCTTCTAGCACGATACCGCGCAAGGAGCGGCCATATTCCAACAGCTCTGCCGGACCGATATTGCGCGCCACCAAAATCGGGTTCACCGGCATTTCAGCGCCCGTGTTTGACCCCTGCCCCGTCAGAATGCGCAGCAAACGGTTGCTTAGATCGTCCAGATCCGACAGGCGTTCACGTAGGTAGGCATCACTTGCCTGACCCATCCGCGACCGCGCCAGCGATTGTTCCTTTTCGACCGCGGCTTCGGCTGAAAGGCCCCGGCTGATGTCCTCCTCCATCCGGCGCAACCAGCCTTTGGAGTTGGCAAACATCCGGTACGCTTCCAGCACCTGCCGCTGGTCCTTGTCGCCACCCGCCATTGTCATCATCTGATCAACACTGATGCGCAATTCATCGACGGCTTCGTTCAGCCGCTCGGTTTCGCGCACAGGATCGTCGGCAACAGGATTTGAGACCACAACCCGCGGCTCGTGCAGCCAGACATGACCATCTGCCACGCCTTCCTGCCCGACCGTGCCGCGCACCAGAACGGGCTGGCTGTGGCGCGCCGACATCGCGGCGCCTTCGCCAACAAAGGCACCAAGTTCGGCCATTTCGGCCAGAACCATCGCAACTACTTCCAGCGCATAAACCTCGTCCGCAGAAAATTCCCGCGCGGCTTTGGACTGAACCACCAAAACGCCCAAGGTTTCCCCCAGACGCTGCACCGGAATACCCAGAAAGCTTGAATAAATCTCTTCGCCAGTTTCAGGCATGAACCGGAAACCGGGGGCTTGGGGGGCATTGGGCGTGTTGATGATCTGCTTGCGCTTGGCGACACGGCCAACAAGTCCCTCGCCCAGCTTCATGCGTGTTTCATGAACGGCATCGGCTTTCAGCCCTTCGGTCGCGCAAAGTTCAAGCGTGACTTCATCCCGAAACAGATAGATCGAGCAGACCTCGCAGCCCATAGATGTCGCAATCAAATGGGTGATCTTATCCAACCGCGCCTGGCCTGCGTCATCGCTTGCCATGGCGTCACGAAGACGGCCCAGCAGCTTGCGACTTTCTGTTTCAAACCCGTCGGCCATGGTATTTTTTCCTCCGCAAGGTCAGCTTAGACCACAAGCCTTTGAAAAATGAAACGCCTGTTATCGCCAACGCCTATCACCTGTATGTCTCAACAGAAAAGAGGCGACACCACCCTTGCGGGAATTATCCACCACAGTCGCGCAAAGGACGCACGTGTTTTAAGCAACCTTGTCCAGTTCGAACGCGTCATGCAGCGCCTGAACCGCCAGCTCCATGTATTTACGGTCAATCAGGACGGATATCTTGATCTCTGACGTCGTAATGACCTTGATGTTGATGCCTTCGTTCGACAGCACCTGAAACATCTTGGCGGCAACGCCAGTGTGGCTGCGCATGCCAATACCGACAACGGATACCTTTGCGACATCCATGTCTGCGATCACTTCGTTGAAATTGATGGTGCCTGCTGTCTTCGCATCATCCATCGCCTTTTCAGCGCGCTTGATCTGATCAACGGGGCAAGACCACGTCATGTCAGTGCGCCCCTCTTCCGAGATGTTCTGAACGATCATGTCGACATTCACGCCGCCCTCGCTGAGCGCGGTAAAGATTGCCGCCGCAATGCCGGGGCGGTCTGCCACCGACACAAGGGTCATTTTCGCCTCATCGCGCGAAAACGCGACACCGGATACAACATTGCTTTCCATGATTTCCTCCTCAGCACAGACCAGCGTTCCAGCTTCGTCCGATTGTTCCTCAAAACTGCTTAACACGCGCAGCTTGACCTTGTAGCGCATGGCCAGCTCAACCGACCGGGTCTGAAGAACCTTGGCTCCTAGCGACGCAAGCTCCAACATCTCTTCGAACGCAATCTTGTCCAACTTACGCGCTTTTGCACTGACGCGCGGATCGGTCGTGTAAACCCCGTCAACATCGGTATAAATATCGCACCGCACCGCCTCAAAGGCTGCCGCGAAAGCCACGGCCGTGGTGTCCGAGCCGCCACGGCCCAAGGTGGTGATGCGGCCTTCGGGGCTTACCCCCTGAAATCCGGCGACAACGGCGACCTTCATGCCTTCGGCAAACTTCGCGGTGATGTTAGCCGACGGAATCTCTTCGATCCGCGCAGACGAATGGGCCGAGGTCGTCTTGACCGGAACCTGCCAGCCTTGCCAACTGCGCGCCGGAATATCCATCTCTTGCAAGGTCAGCGCCATCAGGCCCGCCGTGACATTCTCACCGCTCGACACAACCGCATCATATTCGCGCGCATCATAAAGCGGAGATGTCTCATTAACCCAACCCACAAGCTCGTTCGTCTTGCCGGACATCGCAGACACGATAACGATCACGTCATAGCCTTTGGACACTTCAACGCCAACGCGCTTGGCCGCGCGACGTATACGGTCCAAGGTTGCGACGGACGTGCCGCCAAATTTCATCACCAGAACAGGCATAGATCCCCCGCTTCAAACATCCCGCGCGGTTTAAGCGCAAGCGGTTGGCTTAGCAAGCCCGTGCGCGCCCGCCTCTTCTCTGGCTTGAAAATATCCTGGGGGCCGGGGCAACGCCCCGGGGGTCTGCAAGCCTGACGCACACCTTAGTAAGGATGCACACGCCCATCCCACGTCTCGAAACATCCGGTCTTGGCCATATCCAGATCAGCGAACCGATCCACAAGGCCCGCGACGGCCTCCTCAACGGTAATTGCAGCGCTGTCACCGCCCATATCCGTCTGGACCCAGCCCGGATGATAAATGCCAACGGCGATCCGCTCGGGCTCCAGGTCCGTTGCGATATTGCGACCCAGGTTCAACACTGCCGCCTTCGAGGCCCGGTAGATATAACTTCCCCCCGGTGCCAATTCAGACGAGGCCATTTGCGAGGAAATAATGGCGATCTTCGGGGATTGCGCGCGTCGCAGATGCGGCAACATCGCCTGAATCGTCAAAAACACGCCCGTTACGTTCGTAGCAAAACTATGCGCCCAAAGATCAGCACCATATCCGTCGTCAAACCTGTCGCCCTTGTCCAGATAAACCCCGGCATTGCACACCAGCAGGTCAACTGCGCGATCCCCAAGAGCGGCAGCCATGGCCGTGTGATCCTCCGGATGCGTCACATCAAGTTGGATATCGGCCATGGGCGATCGGCCCGTGCCAAACACCTCATGGCCAGCCGCCTTGTACTGCGCAGCCAGCCCCGCGCCGATGCCGCGACTGGCACCTGTGATCAAAACTGTCATGGTCTGGCGTTCCTTATTTCCGCAAAAGGGGGTGCCCCAACCGCGTGTGTGTTATTGGGTCGACCGCTTTGGCCGGAACGGCAGCGGCATCAGCCGCACACCTTCGTCAGCAAGCGCCTTGGCCTGATCCAGCCGCGCTTCACCGTAGATCGATCGTTCAGGCACCTCGCCTGCGTGCATTGCGCGGGCTTGCTTTACAAAGTCGGTGCCAACGTATTCTGAAGACGCTTCAACCTTTTTGCGCAGCGCGCTGATCGCCTTTTCCACCTCGGTTTGAGGTTCCGACAGAACAGCCACCGACGTGCTTTTGGACACGTCAGGCTTTGACGGCGCGTCTTGTTTGCCCGTGGTGACGCGCGGTGCCATGATGCCTTTGCTCACGCTGGATGACCCACATACGGCACAACTCAGATGCCCGGCCTGCGCCAGCGCATCAAAAGCCGCCGCCGACTTGAACCAACTGTCAAAGCGGTGGTCTTTGTCACATTTCAGGGTAAATTGGATCATACTGGCTGCAGCTTGCCCTTTGTTGTCACCTTAAACAATCAAATGGTGCGCATGTCGACCTGCGTCAAGCGCTCGCAGGTTGGATACCCGGCTGGAAATCACGAATGATACGGCGCAGTTCAGGTTCTTTGACCAGCTTGATCGCCTTTCTGCGCGAAACCCATTTGCACCGCCGCTGCCCCGCTTCGGGAAAGCTTTTGGCCCTTGCCTTCACCTCAACCGGATAAAGGAGCGCAATGATGGGCAACGTGACGCTGTCATCGCGCATTTCTTTTGCGTAGGAATAAACACCCAGACACCCGCCCGTCACGTGTCCGGTCACGCCTGCTTCTTCCCAGGCTTCCTGCAACACCGCCGCTTCTGGCGTTTTTGCATGCATGGGCCAACCTTTGGGCACGATCCAGCGTTTTGATCGGCGCGAGGTAACCAACAAAATCTGCAAATTCCCATTGCGCATGCGGTAGCACAGGGCCGCAAATTGCGAGCGGACCTGTCCCTTGCGGGCTCCTTCAAAGGATATGGGCAGTTGTTTGATCATCGCGGTCCCGGGTCGGGTCATGTGTGTGATACGATTGTTAACCGCTAAGCCGCAGCAATACCAGTGATCCCCTTGCGCGCAATTTGCGCTTGGCAGATAGTGTATGAATGATGTCCAAACTGCTTTTTATTCTGGCTCTTTGCCTGCCAGTCGCGGCTTTCGCGCAGCCTGCGCCGGTAACGGTTTTCGCCGCCTCCAGCCTGCGCGGCGCGCTGGACGAAGTGGTGGCAAGCTATGCAGCGGCGGTGTCTTTGTCGTTTGGCGGGTCAGGCACGATGGCCCGCCAAATTTCGGCTGGCGCACCGGCTGATCTGGTCATTTTGGCCAACCCGATCTGGATGGACTGGCTTGCAAAAAACGGGCCACCAACCAAGGCCGATCCCGTCGATCTGCTGTCTAACGCTCTGGTTTTGATCGCGCCCGCGTCATCCACCACAAAGCCCGATCCGGCTAACCTTGCCGCGTCATTGGGAACCGAGCGTATTGCGATGGGTCAGCGCGATGCCGTCCCTGCCGGGATTTACGCACGCGAATGGCTGCAAACAACGGGCCAGTGGGATGCGCTTGTGCCGCACCTTGCCGAAACTGACAACGTGCGCAGCGCCTTGGCACTTGTCGCGCGCGGGGAAACACCGCTTGGGGTTGTCTATGCCACCGACGCGCTGGCCGAACCCAAAGTGCGCGTGGTCTACGAGGTTCCAGCCGCTCAGCACAGCCCCATCACCTATCCGGCTGCCGCTTTCACCGATGCAGGCCACGCGTTTTTGACCCACCTGCAATCGCCAGACAGCCGAGCGATTTTTGCGCGCTATGGCTTTGCACCGGTCTTTCCATGACGCCAGATGCCGCCGCATGGGACGCGCTGCGCCTGTCGCTATGGGTGGCCGTCTGGGCGACGGTTCTGGCGATCCCGCTGGCGCTTTGGGTTGCGTGGGCGCTGGCGCGGCGCGAGTTCTGGGGCAAGGCCCTGCTGAATGCCGCTGTGCATCTGCCCTTGGTGCTGCCCCCGGTTGTGACAGGATATCTGCTGCTGATCGCATTTGGGCGCACTGCACCGATGGGCCGCGCATTAGAGGCCATTGGCCTGCAGCTTGCGTTTCACTGGTCGGGCGCAGTGCTGGCTGCGATGATCATGGGCTTTCCGCTCATGGTGCGCGCCATGCGACTGGCCATCGAGGCGGTGGACCCAAAGCTTGAGGAAGCCGCCGCTTCGCTTGGGGCGCCGCGCAGTGCGGTCTTTACCCGCGTCACTTTGCCCTTGATCCTGCCGGGTATTCTGGCGGGCACCGTCATGGGCTTTGCCAAAGCGATGGGAGAGTTCGGTGCAACGATTACCTTTGTCGCCAACATCCCCGGCCAGACCCAGACCCTGCCAAGCGCAATCTGGTCGGCCTTGCAAATACCGGGAGGTGAAAATCAGGCCGTTATCATGGTACTGATGGCCTGCGCCGTGGCGGTTTCTGCCGTCTTGCTGTCCGAGGTGCTGGCCAGACGCGTTGCCAAAAGGATATCGGGCGCATGAGCCTGTCTTTGTCCCTTGCCCACCGCTTTGCTGATTTCGAGCTGGACATCACGCTTGACGCGGGGCCGGGCATTACCGCGCTATTTGGGCGGTCAGGCGCAGGAAAAACGACCGTCATCAATGCGGTAGGGGGAATTTTGCGCCCTGATACTGGCAAAATCACAATCGACGGCAAGGTGCTTGTCGATACGCACAAAGGCATTTTTATCCCCCCCCACAAACGCCGTCTTGGCACGGTGTTCCAAGATGCACGGCTGTTTCCGCATCTCAGCGTGGCCCAAAACCTTGTGTTCGGGGCGCGCTATGCCCCAGGCGGCAGCGACGGCCCTGCACTGGCGGATGTGGTGACACTACTGGGTCTTGAAGACTTGCTTGACCGCGCGCCAGCCACCTTGTCGGGGGGGCAAAAGCAGCGGGTCGCCTTGGGCCGCGCCTTGCTGAGCCATCCGCGCATGTTGCTGATGGATGAACCGCTGGCCAGCCTTGACGGGCCGCGCAAACAGGAAATCCTGCCGTTTCTGGAACGTCTGCGCGACGGGCCACTGGGCCTGCCCATCCTTTATGTCAGCCATGCGGTAGATGAAATCGCGCGGCTAGCCGATACGCTGGTGCTGATCCAGAACGGGCGCGTACAGGCGCAAGGCCCGCTGTTTGACGTCATGTCGGACCCGGCTGCCGTGCCATTGTTGGGGGTCCGCGAAGCGGGCGCTGTGATCGAGGCGGATGTGCTCGCGCATGGCGCTGACGGAATCTCGACCCTGCGAATCAGCGCCGGAGAGATCGAGTTGCCCGGCGTTCAGGCGCAAGTCGGGTCGCGGGTGCGCTTGCGGGTCTTGGCGCAAGACGTGATCTTGTCGCTCAACCGGCCAGAGGGGCTTAGCTCAGTCAACGTTTTGCCGGTCGAGATTGAGGATATTCACCCCGGCGACGGACCCGGTGCCGCCATCGCACTGCGCGCCGGATCAGATCGCTTGCTCAGCCGCGTTACGGCCCGCGCAGTCGCGGAACTGGGCCTTGCAACCGGTTTGAAATGCTACGCAATTTTGAAAGCAACCACCGTGGCACCGGGCAGCATTGGCCGCTAGAAAAGCGCCTTTAGGCCAGCCGCTTGCGCCCGACCTTTACGCGGAACCGTTCAACCAGCGCCTCATGCGGAATATCCGCATCAATCGCCAGCTTGCGCAGCCCGAAATGCACATGCGCCATGTCTTCGTAATAGCTGGTATAAGCGTAATTGGTCGCAGCCCCTGCAACAGCGCCCAACACAGGCACTGCTTGTGCTGCCAGCTTTTGCCCCAACACAACGGCCAATCTGGGGGCAACCTTGGCAATCACCGCCTGCATCGCACGCCCGCTAAGCGCGATGCGCGCAGACAGAAACCCAAGATCGGCCCCGTCGTCATCCGACAGTGGACCCGCAGCGGCAAAAACCTGCACGCAATCGAACTGCACATTCTCGGCATAGGGGTCAAAGCCGTGCTCGACAGCAACCCCTTGGATCACCCGCAACAAAAGCGTCGTGGTCACGGGCAGCTCGGCCAGCGCAGTGGGCAAACCACCGGCCCCGCCAGCCGCCCCCATCGCGGCACTGACCGCTTGGTTCAGCCAGCTTTTTTGATCCGGCACCATTGACCGCGTAGATGTTGCGGCCTTCATGGCCTGCCCCAACGCCTTAACGGTCGCGGTTTCCAGATTGCGGCGCACAGCCCCCGGCAATTTGTCGATCAATCCTTCGGCGCTGCCGCCAATCAGGTTCAGCACGTTGATGCCAACGCCGCCCGCACCTTTGTAGCGTGCCGCAAGCTGATCAAGGCGGGTTTCGACATCCACCACGGTGGCTTGGTCGCTTTCAATCTGCATAAACTGACTCCGGCTGCATATGTGAAGATGTGGGGCGACAGGACTGCTGTTTCAATGCGTCCAAGCAGTAACATCGCCCGCAATCGCGTCCCATGCGCCTGCAACCAGCGCACGGCCCAACACGCGCGCCGGGTTCGTCGGCGGCGGCATCACCACATCGCCTAACAGGCTAAAACCAAAACGTTCATAATAGGGCGCGTCGCCCACCAGCATCACCCGCTCCCAGCCCAGCGGGGCGGCACGGGTCAGACTGTCTTCGATCAAAAATGCGCCAAGTCCCTCGCCCTGACGGGTCGGATGCACGGCCACAGGCCCCAGTAATAAGGCCGGGGCCTTGCCGACGCGCACTGGCCAATAGCGGATCGCACCGGCCAGAATGCCGTCCGCGTCCCGCGCCACATGACTTAAGCCGGCTACAGGCGGCACGCCATCGCGCAAACGGTAAGATGACAATGCCTCGCGGCCCGGCGCAAAGCAGGTGTCATAAAGCGCCTCGACCTCCCAATGATCGGCTGCGGTTTCCGGGTTCAATTGATACACGTGTCACGGCCCTGTTGGCAGTTTTGAGGTAGCAAAGCCTTTAACATGACGCTAGCCATGGGTGCAAACCATGAGGAGAGTTTGATGTTCTATCGCCCGCAAGACGGCCATTCCCTGCCACACAATCCGTTCAACGCAATCGTAACGCCCCGGCCAATCGGCTGGATTTCGACCCGCGATGCCCAAGGGCGCGACAATCTTGCCCCCTATTCATTTTTCAACGGGGTGGCCTATGTGCCCCCGCAGGTGATGTTCGCCTCGACCGGAACCAAAGCCGATGTGGATGGCACCAAAGACAGCATGGCCAACATCCGTGAAACCGGCGTATTTTGCGTAAATATCGTGGAATATGCGATGCGCGATGCGATGAACGCATCTTCGGCAACCCTGCCCCACGGCACGGATGAGTTCGGCCATGCGGGAATCGAAAAGGCCGAATGCACCGAGATCGCCTGCCCGCGCGTGTCCAACGCCCCCGCCAGCTTGGAGTGTCGGATGACGCAGATGGTCAAGATCGAAGGGGAAAGCAATTTCGTCGTCTTTGGCGAAGTCATCGGCGTGCACATGCGCGACGAGTGTATCGTTGACGGGCGCTTTGACGTGACCACCTATCAGCCACTGTCGCGTCTGGGCTACCGCGACTACGCCCGCGTCACGGACGTGTTCGAGATCATTCGCCCGGACGATTAAGGCGCTGACCGGAATTTTCAAAAATTCCGGTCCGTTTTTTGCAAAAAACGGCTAGCCCCGCTTAGTGGCCGCCCAAGATGCCGGTGCGCACCTGATAGTTGACGGCGATCTGATACTCAGGATCGTCGTCGCTATCGATCATCAGATGGCCCGCCTTGTTCAGCAAACGATGGCAGTCGCGGCTCAGGTGGCGCAGCTGCACACGCTTACCGGCTTCCTCATATTTCCCAGCAATTGTCTCGATGGCTTGCAACGCCGATTGGTCAACCACACGGCTGTCCGCAAAGTCCACAATCACCTCGGATGGATCGTCAAGCACATTGAAAAGCTCGACAAACCCTTCGGAAGACCCAAAGAATAACGGGCCCTGCACCTGATAGACCTTGGCCCCTTCGGGTGTCAGATACGTCTTGGCATGGATCCGGCGCGAATTGTTCCACGCATAGGCCAATGCGGACACGATCACGCCCACCACAACAGCAACCGCAAGGTCTTTGTACACGGTAACAACCGTCACCAGCAGGATCACAAACGCATCCGTCATCGGCACTTTGCGCAGGATCGTGAGCGAGTTCCACGCAAAGGTCCCGATCACCACCATGAACATCACCCCCACAAGGGCCGCCAGCGGAATCAATTCGATCACCGATGATCCGACAAGAATGAACAACAACAAGAACACAGCCGCCGCGATCCCCGCCACACGGGTGCGCCCGCCGGATTTCACGTTGATCATCGACTGGCCGATCATGGCACAACCGCCCATCCCCCCGAAAAATCCTGTCACGGTGTTGGCAACACCTTGGGCGATACATTCCTGACTGGCCCCGCCGCGTGTGTTGGTCATATCGCTCACAAGGTTCAACGTTAGAAGGGATTCAATCAAACCGATGGCTGCCAAAATCACCGCATAGGGCAGGATGATATAAAATGTTTCCATATTGAAAGGTGCAAGGGCTGTGCCGTAAATCCCCAGCCCCTCACCAAAGGGAAGGTGGAACATCGGAAAGCCGCCCTCGATCGAGGCCAGATCGCCCACACGCGGCACATCCATACCAGTGGCGATCACCACAACGGCGACGATTCCGATCCCTGCAAGCGGAGCCGGAATCAGTTTGGTCAAACGCGGCATGACCCAGATGATTGCCATGGTCGCGGCCACAAGGGCCAGCATCAGCAAAAGGGGCTGACCCGACAGCCATTCACCCCCGCCCATGCCATGGCCTGTGTCCACCATCGTGCCGGGCACCTTGAACTGGCTCATTTGGGCAAGAAAGATAACGATCGCCAGACCGTTCACGAAACCCAACATCACAGGATGCGGCACCAGCCGGATGAACTTGCCCCATTTCATAACGCCGGCAAATACCTGAATCAGGCCCATCAGAATGACCGTGACGAACAGATATTCAACACCGTGCTGTGCGACCAACGCCACCATTACAACGGCCAAAGCGCCTGTCGCACCCGAAATCATCCCCGGACGCCCCCCGATCAGCGCCGTAATCAGCCCCACCAGAAATGCCGCGTAAAGCCCCACCAAAGGATGCACCCCGGCGACAAATGCAAAAGCCACCGCTTCGGGCACCAACGCCAAGGCAACGGTCAAGCCAGATAGCAGTTCGATCCGGATACGTGATGGCGAAAACCCTTCTCCCGGCATCCACCGCAGGTCGGTCACGTCTAGGTTCTTTGTGAAGCTGCGGAATGTGGCACGCACGATGGGGCATCCTTCGAATGATAAAGTCGGAAACTCTTTCGCGCTGACTAGACCAAACCTGCCCAGATGGAAACCCAAGGCCTGTCCAGCCCGCTGGTTTCGGGGTTTTAATTGCAGCTATCCTTGATACTCTGAGCGCAAATCAATCCAGAGGCATCGCCATGACACAGACCAAAATTGCCGTAATCGGCGGCTCGGGCATCTATGATATCGACGGGCTTGAGGGGGCAGAATGGCTTACCGTAAAGGGGCCCTGGGGGGCACCATCGGACGCCATCCTGACTGGCACGCTGGACGGGGTCGAGATGGCATTTCTACCGCGTCACGGTCGGGGCCATGTCCATTCGCCCTCTAGCGTGCCTTACCGTGCCAATATTGACGCGCTCAAGCGGTTGGGCTGCACAGATGTCATCAGCGTATCGGCCTGCGGGTCATTTCGCGAAGAGATGGCACCGGGTGATTTCGTGATCGTCGACCAGTTCATCGACCGAACCTTTGCGCGCGAAAAGTCATTCTTTGGCACCGGCTGCGTCGCCCATGTGAGCGTCGCCCATCCCACCTGCCCGCGCCTGAGCGACGCCTGCGAAGCTGCCGCAAAGGATGCCGAGATCAAAGTGCATCGCGGCGGCACCTACCTGGCAATGGAAGGGCCGCAGTTTTCGACGCTTGCGGAATCCAATATGTACCGGGAAAGCTGGGGGGCCGACGTGATCGGCATGACCAATATGCCCGAGGCCAAACTGGCCCGCGAAGCCGAGCTTTGCTATGCCTCTGTCGCGATGATCACCGATTACGACAGCTGGCACCCAGACCACGGCGAAGTGGATGTGACCAAGATTATCGAGACCCTGATGGGCAATGCCGACAAGGGCCGCCAGCTTGTCGCGCGCGTGCCCGCCTTGCTGGGGGCCACGCGCGAGGCTTGCCCGCATGGCTGCGACCGCGCGCTGGAGTTTGCGATCATGACACAGCCGGAAATGCGCGACCCCGTCTTGATGGCGAAACTGGATGCGGTGGCGGGCCGGGTGATTTAAGAAGAAACGCGCCATGCCCGGCGGGTCGGGTTATGAGTATTTTTAAAAGGGTGAAGATAAGGGGGCTGTCCTTTGTCTGCCCTTGGGTTTTGGGAGAACCAGATGAAACAGGTTCAGGACTATATTCGCACCATCGTCGATTTCCCCCATGAGGGGATCATGTTTCGCGATGTGACAACGCTTTTTGCTGATCCGCGCGGGTTTCGCATGGCGATTGACCAGATGCTGCACCCCTATGCAGGGTTCGATATCGACAAGGTTGTGGGGCTTGAGGCGCGCGGTTTCATCCTAGGCGGGGCAATTGCGCATCAGCTTTCTGTGGGGTTCGTGCCGATCCGCAAAAAAGGGAAGTTGCCGGGGCGCACGATCTCGCAGGATTATACGTTGGAATACGGCGAGGCGATTGTTGAAATTCACGACGATGCGATCCAGCCCGGAGAGCGGGTTTTGGTCGTCGATGATCTGCTGGCCACGGGCGGGACTGCCGAGGCTGGCATCAAGTTGATCGAGCGCTTGGGCGGCGAGATCGTTTCGTGTTCGTTCATCATTGATCTGCCAGAGCTTGGTGGGCGCAAACGGTTGGAAGCCATGGGCATGGATGTTCACGCACTTTGTGCTTTTGACGGGATGTGAGGGGGCCCTGCCCCCCGCCCTTTGGGCGTCCCCCGGGATATTTTTGAGCCAGAGAAGTTCAGCTTGGCGCGAGCAGGATCACGCCGGGGTTCATGATGCCATTGGGGTCAAGGGCCGCTTTAATCGCGCGGATGGCTGAAAGCTTTGCCGGATCGCTATAGCGTTCAAGGTCTTTGACTTTGAGGCGGCCAATTCCGTGTTCGGCGCTGACCGATCCACCCATGGCGTGCGTCAAATCATGGATTGCCGTTTTGATCTGATCGCGTTCGTCCATATGATCGTGGCGGGATTTTCCGGGCATCGGGAAAATATTGTAATGCAGGTTACCATCGCCGACATGGCCAAAGCAGTTAATCCGGAAATCCCCCAAGGCAGCGATCTGTTCTCCGGCTTTGAGGATAAAATCGGGGATCGCGCCCAGCGGCACCGAGATATCATGACTTGAGACAGAACCGATCTTGCGATTGGCATGGGGGATCATTTCACGGATCGCCCAAAAATCGTCTGATTGCTGCTGGCTTTGCGCGATCAGGCCATCGGTGACAAGATCAGCCTCCATGGCGGTCTCGAACAACGTTTCCAGGGACGTAGCCGGATCAAGATCGCCGCTGAGGCCCAGTTCGATCAGCACGCACCAATGCGGGGCTGTGGCAAAGGGTTGCCGCAGGTCAGGCATCGTTTCGGCCAGAAAATCAAAGCCCATCTTGTTCATGATCTCGAATGCGCTGATCATTTCGCCCAGTTGATCGCGGGCAAGGGAAAGCAGTTTGAGGGCGGCGGCGGGTGAGCGGACGACAAGCAGCGCTGTGCCGGACTTGGGCGGGCGCGCGAAAAGCTTAAGCGCCGCTGCCGTGATGATCCCCAATGTCCCCTCCGCCCCGATCAGCAAATGGCGCAGATCGTAGCCGGTGTTGTTTTTGCGCAGCCGCGTGAGGCCGTTCCAGATCTGACCATCGGGCAAGACCGCCTCGAGGCCCAAACACAGATCCCGCGCATTGCCATAGCGCAAAACGCCCGTACCGCCTGCGTTCGTCGCGAGGTTTCCCCCGATACGGGCCGATCCTTGAGCGGCGAGCGTCAGGGGGAAAAGACGGTCCACGCCTTGCGCCGCATCTTGCACGTCAGACAGGATCACCCCCGCCTCGACCACAAGCACGTTTTCGTCAGGATAGACCGCCCTGACCTTGTTCATCCGCTCGAGCGACAAGATCAATGGCGCGGGACCGTCTTCGGCCACCTGCCCCCCAACCAGACCCGTACCCCCGCCGTAGGGAATAACGCCGACGCGCGCGGCATTGGCGTGGCGGATCAGGGTTGATACCTCTTGCGCATCACGTGGCAGGGCCAAAATAGCCGTTTGCCCTGCGTAAAGACCGCGAGGTTCTTCAAGATATCGTGGCTCGACGGGGCGGAAAACCTCGGAGGGGAGATCGGCACGCAAAGCGGCCTCGAAGGCGGGATCGGCGGGGTTCAATTTCATCCGCTATTGATCGCGCTGCCAGACATGACATGCAAGCCGCTTAATTGTCGCTGCGCAGATATTGCGGGCGCAGCACCATGATTGTGGGCCGCGAAGGCAACCTGTCGCGGGACACATCCAAAGACGGTCCTTCCACGTTGATGACCGTAAATTCATCCGCCATGCCAGTTAGAAAATCATCCAGCCCAAAGTCGGAAAACCAGTGCATCGGGATGACGATCGACGATTTCAGACGTTTTAGAATGCGGATCATCGAAGGCTGGTCCAAAGTATAGCCCCCATCCACCGGGGCCATCACCACATCCAACCGCCCAATGGCTGCGTATTGCGCCGCGTCGGGCTCATGATGCAGATGCCCCAGATGACCGATGCAAAGACCTGCCATCTCGAAGATGAATATCGAATTGCCCTCGACTTCGACACCCGAGAATTGAGAACGGATATCAGTCGAGACATTGCGGATCAGCACCTCGCCAAGATCCAGCTTGTGATCAATGCCTTGGCCGAATTCGCCCCATCCGGGCAGAACATGCGGGATGGCCGGGTCAGGCGCGGCCGTGAAATGGCTGCCGTGGGCGCGGTTCATTGTGACCACATCGGGGATCAGCGGCAGGGTGCCGGTAAATCCGGTAAAGTCAGTTACCATATTCAAACCACCATGGCTGCGGATCAGAAAGCTGGCATGCGCGACATAGTGCAGATGTACCGTTTCAGGCGCGACCTGAGGCAGGCTGGCGAGGGTGACGTATTCCATACCCGGAGCGGCATCCGCCAGCGCGATACAATGGCTGGGCGTACGGGTTTGAATTTGCGCCTGAGCCATCGGGGCCAGCAGGGACAAGGCTGCGATCAGACGGATAAGCATGGGCGATCCTCCTTTACTTGAAAAAGGATACCGCAAAAATACCGTCTGTCGCGGGGCTTTATGACGCAGGGTTAGCGTAAGATCGGCGGTTTGCTTGGGTCAGAGCCGGGGGCTTGCATCCGCGGGGTCTTTTGCAGAGGCTCCATCTGGGGCAAATCGAACCGCAAGCCCACCTTGGACAGCTTTTCGACCGTGGGATCGGTGGGCGCGAAAAATCCTACGTCCATGGCCCCGGCTTCGATCCCCGAAAAGGTCAATGCCTCGGACGCGGCGCGCACCAACGCATCTTGGGCGCGAGGAATCGCGCCCACAAAGCCCAACAGATGCCCACGCCCGCCCCCCTGATATTCTACACCGACAAGCCACGCGCCCGCCGCCATGCCCGTCGCTGTCGCCAGCTTGGCGTCAATCGCGGCGATCAGCGTTTCGGGCAACCCCTTTGGGGGGATCACGCGTTCGATCTTGGCCTCGACCTGACCGGGCGCGTGGGAAAGCGTGTCGCGCAGCCATGCCACAGCGCTATCGGGCAGCAAAATGGCCGATGGGGCGACACTGATATTTACCGCCATGCCAAGCGGTTGCCCGTCGAGCATCCCCGCAATCGCACGTCCCGACAGGGCCACATAGGGGGCCGCGTGGCCGACATAGGCCGCCAGCCGCTCGATCCGGTCAAAGACCAGAACATAGGCTTCATCCAGCAACACCGGGCTGACCTGATCGGCATCGGGCTCATCCTCAAGCAGCATAAACAGCTCGACGTCCGCCATGCGTTCGTAAAACCGCAAGCGGGCGGCGTCATTGCCCTCGTCCGCCATCATGGCGGCGTGGGCGGTATCCAGCGGCGTGGCTTCAGTCATGCATCACATCCCTTACAACAGCGCGGAGACGAGGAAGCACATCTTCCTCGAACCACGAATTTTTCTTTAGCCATCCGGTATTGCGCCACGACGGATGAGGCAAGGCAAAGACACCCGGCGGATGGTCGCGCCAACGGGCAACTGCATCCGTCACGGTCGTGAAGTCAGCTAAATGATAGCGCATCGCATGACCACCGATAAGGATCGTCAAGCGGATGTCCGGCACGCAGGCCAAGGCGCTTGCCCGCCAAGTCTTGGCACAAATCGGGGGCGGCGGCAGGTCGCTTCCATTGGCATCATAGCCGGGAAAGCAGAACGCCATCGGGATGATCGCGACACGCCCCCGGTCGTAGAATGCATCTTCGTCCAACCCCAACCAGTCCCGCAAGCGCACGCCAGAGGCATCCCAAAAAGGCGTGTTGGCCTCGTGAACGCGCAGGCCCGGTGCCTGGCTCGCGATTAGCAGCCTTGCGCCGGGTTGGAACCAGACCACGGGATTGGGTTGATGCGCAGTGGCCGTTGCGGCAAAACGCTCAGCGCATAGGGTACAATTGTGCAAGTCTGGTCGGATATCAGGCATCCGCCTTAAATAGCGGGTCTATCTGGGGTTTCAAACCAAACGCTAAAATCGAGGAGCTCGTTATTTCGACATTTCTCGAAATGATCTTGACCCAGACCAAAAATACTATATTTCTAGAAGTATGGAAATAAATATATCCTTGCCGCCCGACTTAACCCTGACCGCCGCGCGATTTGCCGCGTTGGGGTCAGAACAGCGGCTGCACGTCTTGCGCGTGTTGGTCCGAGCCGGCCCGGAGGGTCTTACCATCGGAACGCTGGGCGCGCGGACTGAAATCACCGGATCAACCCTGACACATCACGTCAAACTGTTGGTGGCAGCGGGATTGGTACAACAGAAAAAGCAGGGTCGCACCATCATCTGCGCCGCCGTCGCCCATCAGGCGGTGCAAGATATGTCGATGTTTTTGCTAACCGAATGTTGCGCAGATGCAGACGCCCCCTGCCCTAACCATCCACACCTCTAGAAAGCTGCCGCATGTCCCACGCCCATCATCACGTCGATCCAGACGCAGGCGACGGTAAAATCGCAATCGCCGTCGCGATCAATCTTGGCCTGACCGTTGCGCAGATCATCGGTGGCTTGGTGTCGGGCAGCTTGTCTTTGATTGCCGATGCGCTGCATAATTTCAGCGATGCAATTGCACTGATCATCGCTTTTGGTGCCCGCAAAATCGCCCGCCGCCCGGCGAACGAAAACATGACCTTTGGCTATGGCCGGATCGAAGTCGTCGCGGCGCTTATCAACTACACCACGTTGATCATGATCGGCCTTTATCTGATCTACGAGGCGATCGTGCGGCTTTGGGATCCATCGCCCGTGGCAGGTTGGATCGTGATTGGGGTCGCAGCAATTGCCCTGCTGGTCGATCTGGGGACCGCCGCGCTCACCTACAAAGCGTCGAAAAGCAGCGTCAATATTCGTGCCGCGTTCTTGCACAATGTCGCAGATGCATTGGGGTCGGTTGCGGTAATCATCGCGGGTACACTGGTGCTTTTGTTCGGGTGGGTTTGGGTTGATCCGATTGCGACACTTTTGATCGCGGGGTACATCCTGTGGCAATCGGCGACCGAACTTCCCGGGGTTGTGCGTGTCTTGATGTTGGCACGACCGTCGGACATCGAAACCGAAAACGTCATTCAGACCATGCGGTTGGTTCCGGGTGTCGCAGGTATCCACCACGTGCATCTATGGATGATGCAAGAGCATGGAAGCGCGCTGGATGCGCATGTTGTCACAGCCCCCGGCACCGATCACAGTGATCTGCGCAAAGCATTGAAATCAAAATTGAAAGATAGGTTTAACCTGCATCATATGACACTTGAGCTTGAGACAGAAGCGGATCAATGCAAACATCCGGCGACGATTGGGCATTAGATGGAAACAATGTCTCTGGGATGGGACAGAATTTGGCTCACCTTATGTTGATCGTCACAAGGCGGCTCCCTGCCATGGCACCGCCAGTCCTTGTTGTACTTTTGTTTCAGGATCGGACATAATGTAGTCTAATTCATAAGATAGATATCTGCCAATCCTCCGCTAAAAGGAGGTCTATAAAACACAGCGCAAACCGGAGCAGCCATGCTGGAATTCGACAATGTATCCAAGTCGTTTTGGACAGGTACACAGCACAAGGTCATTCTTGACCATGTGTCGTTTCGCGTTGAATTGGGCACTTCACTGGGCATCATGGCCCCGAACGGGACAGGCAAAACCACGCTAATCAACATGATGGCAGGGCTTGAAATGCCCGACGAGGGAGAGATCAGGCGCAATTGCAACATCAGCTTTCCGCTTGGTTTTATGGGCGGCGTTGTTAGCAAAGTGTCCGCGATGGAGAACGCGCGGTATATCGCGCGGCTTTACGGTCTTGATCCCGATTATGTCGAAAGTTTTTGCCGCTGGCTGTGTGGCTTGGGTGAATATTTCGACCAGCCAATAGGTACTTATTCAGCCGGTATGCGCGGGCGGTTTTCCTTTGCCCTATTGCTGGCCCTTGATTTCGACATCTATTTGATAGACGAGGGCATGCCGACAACCACGGACGTTGAATTCAATCGCAAGGCAGGCGAAATCCTGAAAGAACGGTTGCGCACAACGACCATCATCATCGTATCGCACCAAGCCGAAACGCTTGAGCAATACGCGCGTTCCGCTGCCGTACTACTGGGCGGAAAGCTTCATATATTCGACACGTTGGAAGAGGCTAAGCAGGTTTATGACTACGAAACCAAAAGCTAGAAAATTTCGCATCAGGCGCAGCACGCCCACTGCAACGTCTTCCGAAACACCCCAATCGGCGCAAGCGGATGTTCCTGCTGCGCAACCCGCCGCAGCATCTACCGTTGGCCAGCAGCAACCACCCCGCCCTCAAGCCGTGCCTCATCAAGCGCCTATGGGCACCTCTAGTGTCCCCCGTCAAAACACCCCAACGCCCCCACCTGCCCGCGAGGGCGAAGTGTCTTCCGCCTCAGAAGTGCATGGCGAGCTGGACATGGATGCGATCCGCCGCGAGGGGCTGACAGGCCGGCAATTGCGTATGGCGCGCCGCGTCGCCCAAAAGCACGGGCTTGCCCCGACCTCTGATTTTGATGCTGTACGTTTGCTGCGATCAGAAGGGATTGATCCCTTCCAACGCTCAAACATGCTGGAGCTTGTGGTCCCCCAAGACGATGAACAAAAGGGCGATTCAGGTCCGCAAAACCGCGTGCAATTGCCCCAAACGATACCGTTGGGCGGGAAAAACCTGCCATCGACCGAAGTTAATCCGATGGAACGCCGCATGCGCGAAATCGCGGATATTCAGGCCGACATCACACGCCGCCGCCGCCGCAAGATGGCGTTGCTCACCGTTCGATTGCTCTTTTTCGTTGGTCTGCCCACGATCATGGGCGGGTACTATTTCTACAATATCGCCACCCCTATGTACGCAACCGACAGCCAGTTCTTGATCATCCAGAACGAAGGCGGCGGCGGCCTTGGGCCGTTGGGCGGCCTGCTGCCGACCCAGTTTGCGAATTCGGCCGACAGTATCGCGACACAAAGCTACCTTCAGTCCAAGGACGCGATGCTGCGTCTGGACAAGGATGTCGGATTTATCTCGCATTTCTCGCAGCCCGATATTGATCCGATCCAGCGAATGAACCCGGACGCATCAAATGAAGAGGCGTATAAATTCTATAAGAAAAACGTTCAGATCGGCTATGACCCGACCGAGGGGATGATCAGGATGGAAGTCATTGCCGCAAATCCCGAAGTTGCCGCAAATTTTTCGGAACGCCTGCTTGATTACGCCGAAGAGCGCGTGAACGGCCTGTCTCAACAAAAGCGCGAAGACGGGATGCGTGATGCTTTGGCAGCCTATGAACAAACCGTCGTACAACGCCGCGAGGCGCAAGAAGCGTTAATCAAACTTCAGGTCGAAAACGGGGTCGATCCCGAAGCTGTCATCGCGTCGATCCGCGGCCAGATCAGCAATTATGAAAACCTTCTGCTGGAAAAAGAGCTTGAGTTGGCGGCGTTGCTGGACAACCCGCGCCCCAACCGCGCCAAGGTCGATGGTGTGCAAGGCGACGTCAGACGGATCAGCGCACAGCTTGAGAAGCTTAACGAGCGGATGAACAACGCGACCGAGGGGACAAATTCGCTGGCGCAACAAGCAGTTAGCCTACAATTAGCGCAGGCTGATCTCGGAGCAGCCGATATGGCGCTACAATCCTCGCAAACGCAAATGGAACAGGCACGGACCGAAGCACAGCGGCAAGTGCGCTATTTAACGATCGCCGTGCGTCCCGTCGCATCGCAAACGCCGTCCTACCCTCGCAGGTTCGAGAACACGATTTTGACATTCCTGATCTTTGCGGGCATCTACCTGATGCTGTCACTGACCGCGTCAATCCTCAAAGAACAGGTAACAAAATGATCCAAGTCACCGTTGGAAATGTCGTCATCGGGAATGATCGCCCGTTGACGGTCATAGCCGGCCCTTGCCAATTGGAAAGCGAAACCCACGCTCAGATGATTGCTGGCCAGATGAAAGAAGCATGCGATGCCGCTGGCGCGCAATTTGTCTTCAAGGCCAGCTATGACAAAGCCAACCGCACCTCACTGGGCGGCAAGCGCGGGCTTGGCATCGAAGAGGGTCTGCGGGTCTTGCAATCGGTCGGTAAAGCGATTGGCGTGCCGGTCCTGACGGATGTGCACACCGAAGCCCAATGCGCCATTGCGGCCGAGGCCGTCGATATCTTGCAAATCCCTGCGTTCCTTTGCCGTCAGACAGATATGCTGCTGGCAGCGGGAAACACCGGCAAGGTGGTGAACGTCAAGAAAGGCCAGTTTCTGGCCCCTTGGGACATGCCCAATGTGGTGTCCAAGATCGAATCGACCGGCAACAAACGCATCCTGCTAACCGAGCGTGGTACTTCTTTTGGCTATAACACGTTGGTCGCTGACATGCGCAGCCTGCCCCAGATGGCGGCAACAGGCTATCCTGTGGTGATGGACGCGACCCATTCCGTCCAACAACCCGGCGGTATGGGTGGATCAAGCGGCGGCCAGCGCCAGTTCGCGCCCGTCATGGCGCGGGCAGCTGTTGCGATTGGTGTTGGCGCTGTGTTTATCGAAACCCACGAAGACCCGGATAATGCGCCGTCGGATGGGCCTAACATGATCTATCTGGATAAGATGCCAGCCCTGATCGCTTCGCTCATGAAATTCGATGCGCTCGCCAAAGCGGATCCGTTCGAAATCTAGGCTTTCGCCGCCTTGCCAAAGGCCGCGATCAACCCTGCATCCTTGACCCCCGGCGCGGATTCTACGCCCGACGACACGTCTAGCTGCCGCGCGCCTGTCATATGCACGGCCTCGGCCACACTGTCTGGTGTCAGCCCGCCCGCGAGCATCCAAGGCTTGGGCCAGCGTCGCCCGGAAATCAAACGCCAGTCAAAGGCCAACCCGTTGCCACCGGGCAAATCGGCCCCCTTTGGCGGCTTGGCATCGACCAAGATCTGATCGGCAACGCGCAGATAATCGTCAAGCTGCGGCAAGTCATCTGCATCAGCAACACCGACGGCTTTCATCACGGGCAAACCATAACGGTTTTTGACGTATGCAACGCGCTCTGGGGTCTCATGACCGTGGAGCTGAAGCATATCAATCGGGACAAGCGCCAACAAAGCGTCCAGAAACGCGTCATCCGCGTCGACCGTAAGCGCCACTTTGCAGATGCCATCAGGCACCTCAAGCGCCAATAAAGCAGCTTCTTCGAACGTCACATTGCGGGGGGATTTGGCAAAGAAAACAAAGCCTACATAACGCGCGTTCGCAGCGACTGCCGCTGCGATATCCGCCGCACTGCGTAGGCCGCAGAATTTAACATGGACGTTGGATGCCATCAGCTACCCTTGAAACTCTGTCACCGCTGGACGATCAGCTTGCTTGGTCCAGCAGCGCCAGAACGTCGTCCTGACCTTCGTATTTTTCACCCTTCAAGCGGGCCACTTCGCGTTCAAGACGGCGCATTTCACGCGCTTGGCGCGCAGCTTCGGCGCGTTGGTTATATTCGCGGATCCATTCCCAAACGAATCCGACCAGCAGGCCTGCAATAATGCTGCCCAAGATAACGATAAATAGCGGCACCTGAATTTCGGGGTTCAAAGCGAAAAAGCCCGATACCTCGGTCGGCAAAATTTTCAGCGACACCAAGGACCGGTTGGCCAAGGCGACGGCGATCAGGGCCACAGCGAAGATTGCAATACAAAGGTAGCGGACATAACGCATCAGGAATTCCCGTTCAGACGATCACGAAGCAGTTTGCCGGTCTTGAAGAACGGCACGTGCTTTTCTTCTACATGAACAGTCTCCCCTGTGCGAGGATTACGACCCGTCCGTGCGTCACGTTTCTTGACGGAAAATGCGCCAAATCCGCGCAGCTCGACCCGATCGCCTTGGGCCATCGCGCCTGTCACCTCTTCGAAGATGGTATTCACGATTCTTTCCACGTCGCGCTGATAGAGATGTGGATTGTCATCTGCGATCTTTTGAATCAATTCCGACCGGATCATTTAGACCTCTCCCCCGAGATGTTTCTTTATTATCTTGAAAGACTATAGCAAATCAAACGCATACGTGAAGTCATGCAAAGCCTTCAGAAACACTTTTCCCGGCCCGAAGTCGCTGATTTGAAGTCGCTTTTCGGCAGAAACGACCAAGTGCGGCGACCGCCGTGATCTTGTGGTAAGTTCTTATAGCCAAAGGACCAACCCGATTCGGACAAGAAAAGGGCCCCGCAATCTGCATTGCGAGGCCCCTTTATCTAGCTTGCTAAACTGTTAAGTTCAGTCGTCGCCTTTCAGAGCAGCACCAAGGATATCACCCAAGGATGCGCCGGAGTCAGAGGAGCCGTACTGCTCGACTGCTTCTTTCTCTTCTGCGATTTCACGTGCCTTGATCGACACGCCCAAACGGTGTGCTTTCGCATCGACGTTGGTGATGCGAACATCAACCTTGTCACCAACCGAGAAACGCTCGGGGCGCTGTTCGGCACGATCACGCGACAGATCGGAACGACGGATGAAGGCTTTCATGCCCTCATATTCGACTTCGATGCCACCGTCTTCGATGGAGGTCACGGTCACAGTCACAACGGAACCGCGCTTAACGCCGCCCACTGCTTCTGCGAACTTGTCGCCGCCAACACCTTTGATCGAGAGGCTGATGCGCTCTTTTTCAACGTCGACTTCGGACACAACGGCCTGAACCATGTCGCCCTTGCGGTAGTTCTGGATGGCGTCTTCGCCACGTTCGTCCCACGACAAGTCGGACAGGTGAACCATGCCGTCGATGTCGCCTGGCAGGCCAACAAACAGACCGAATTCGGTGATGTTTTTGACTTCGCCTTCGACTTCGGTGCCTTCAGGATGTGTTTCTGCAAACACTTCCCATGGGTTGCGCATGGTCTGCTTGAGACCCAGCGAAACGCGGCGCTTGGCACCATCGATTTCCAGAACCATGACTTCGACTTCTTGCGACGTAGACACGATCTTGCCTGGGTGTACGTTCTTCTTGGTCCAGGACATCTCGGACACGTGAACCAGACCTTCAACGCCGGGCTCAAGTTCAACAAATGCGCCGTAATCGGTGATGTTGGTCACGCGGCCAGTGTGCGAGGATTCCAGTGGGTACTTGGCCTGAACCAGATCCCATGGGTCTTCTTGCAACTGCTTCATGCCCAAGGAGATGCGGTGCGTCTCTTTGTTGATCTTGATGACTTGAACCTTGATGGTCTCGCCAATTGTCAGGATCTCGGAAGGGTGGTTCACACGGCGCCATGCCATGTCTGTGACGTGCAGCAAGCCGTCAACACCGCCCAGATCAACGAACGCACCGTATTCGGTGATGTTCTTGACCACGCCGTCAACTTCTTGACCCTCAGTGAGGTTGCCAATGACTTCGGCACGCTGTTCGGCACGGGACTCTTCGAGGATCGCACGACGCGATACAACGATGTTACCACGACGGCGGTCCATTTTCAGAACCTGGAACGGCTGCTTCAGACCCATCAATGGGCCGGCATCGCGCACGGGGCGCACGTCAACTTGGCTACCTGGAAGGAACGCAACAGCGCCGCCCAGATCAACAGTAAAGCCACCTTTGACACGGCCAAAGATCGCGCCTTCGACGCGCTCTTCTGCGGCATAGGCTTTTTCCAGACGGTCCCAAGCTTCCTCACGGCGCGCCATCTCGCGAGAGATAACAGCTTCACCACGGGAGTTTTCGACCTGACGAAGGAATACTTCGACTTCGTCGCCGACTTCAACTTTTGGAGCTTCGCCTGGTTCGGCAAATTCTTTAAGCTCGACGCGGCCTTCCATCTTGTAGCCTACGTCGATGATCGCTTGGCCCGCTTCGATTGCGATGACCTTGCCTTTGACAACTGAGCCCTCTTCGGGCGTGTCCATTTCAAAGCTTTCTTCCAAAAGTGCTTCGAAGTCTTCCATTGAGTTCATAGCCATGTAGCTTGATTTTCCTTTAGCATTTGGTTTCTGGCCGCGCGGTTGTCTCCGCCGGTCTGTGATTAAAAATGTCGTCCGTGATGGTCGTCGGTACGCAAAAGAAAGAGGGCCGGATGAATCCGACCCCGCCTGAGATATCGCGCCCGAAGCTGTATCCGCCCCTTAGACTGTATTGCGTATAGGATATTGTGAGACGCGGTGCAAGGGTGCGAAGCCATATTGTGAAGGCTTGGCAAAGGTTGGAAAACTCTGGCCAGAAGGCAGTTGGCCACCACAATCAAATCCGACTTGCCCCGCCCGATTATCGCTTCCAAAGCCGTAAATTAACCATCCCCACGAACATCGCCAAGACGACCAGGACACAAAGGCCCGCTTTGGACCAATCCCCCATCGTGCCGTCGATCAGCATCGCATGTGCCACCGTTGATCCGACCACACCAAAGGCTATTGCACTATGCGCGCGCTTCCACGACAGCGGCGACCATTGCAGTCTGCGCCGCAGGCTTGCCAATAGTGCTGCGGCAAACAGGCCCCACATGGCAATAACACCCCAAACGGAAAACGACGTCGGTGATCTGAAAAGCAAGGCATCAACAACATCGGGCGGGCTGGTGATCCACAGCCCAACCACATGCGTCAGAACCGCGATAACCAATGATACGCCAACCCATCTGTGCCACCGTCTGGATATCATCGGGCCAAGGCCACCAATCCAGTTGGCTGCCAACAGTGGCTGTACCAAAAGCAACGCCAGACCGATGATCCCGGCAAAGCCCGCGAAGATATAGACGGGACTGCGCCATGCCAAAAGCGGGCTGGTGGCGGCCACCACAATAGGCACGCCGATAACCACCAAAATACCCAGCCAGATGGACCTGCTGGCGAAAACGTCTTTCATGCGCGGCAAACCAGTCTGATCAGGCAGGTTGAAGAACGAAATCTGCATTGAGTGTCGTTGCTGTCGGATCAGGCATTACGGGGCGCAAGAACACTGTTTTAAACCCCGCATCGTCATAGGCAAGGTGACCGTGCGCTTGCCCAAAAGCAGGAACGATTTGTGGCATCTCAAGGCGGTATTCGCCATTCTCATCCGTCAACGTCGCGCCGTGGCTTTGCGGATCCCGTTCATGGCCTTCGGTTGTATGCGCCCAAATCTGAATGCGTTGGCCTGCAAGCGGCGCACCATCGCCCGCGCGACGTACCGTCCCGGTCATCCAAAAGCCGCCTCCGCCGATGCGTTCAACAACGCGTGCGCCCGGAATGTAGTTATTCGATCCGCCGCGCATCGATTGCGTTGGACTAAAACCTTGGGCAAGAGCGGGGAATTTGAGCCCCGAAAGCCCGGTTACCAAAAACGCACCGCCTGTAATCAAAGCTGTCCTGCGGGAAATAAGATTGCGTGGCATAACCTCTCCTTTCGCTTAGCTGGCCAGATATCTGACCGCAGAAACAAAATTTCACTTGTCATAAGTATCATATGGGAGCGGCAAACCGGAGCAAGGCATTCTACGGCATTGTGATCTTCACCCGACCAATAACCGCCGCCTCCGGTTGGGGAGACGGCGCTTTTTAGACGTACTTAAGTCTCGGTCGGGCCGCCCGCATCTTTCCAGCCTGGAAAGCCACCAATGTTGGTTACATTGGTATAGCCCATGTCATGCAACGTCTTGCCAGACAAAGCCGCTTGCCCCCCGGCACCGCAGATCAGATAGATTTCCGCGTTTTTCTTGAAGATCGGGTTGTAGAAAGATTCCATCGCCGGATCTGCCCGAAATTCGATCATACCGCGCGGTACGCGGTGGGCATCCTTGATCGTGCCGCTTTCTGCAATCGCGGCAGAGTCGCGCACGTCAATAAACACGCCTTGCCCGGCTGCATGTTTTTCGATTGCTTCTTGAGCGGACATTTTAGGGACAACAGCGTTAGCCTCGTCCAGATAATTCGTTGCAGTTTTCATGTGTATTAACCTTTCTCGATCAAAAAATTCCAGCTGCCCTTTTTGATTTTAGGCACCTTTCGAGACAAACGCCGCCAAGTATCGCGTAGTTCCCGACAATAATCAGCGCTAGCACAGGGGGCAATTGCTCCCTAAAGTTTTCAAAATTTTAGCAGGAGATATCCCCTTGGAACTGACGATAGAATCAGCATTTTCAACGGGCGGCTTGGTTGGTCATTTCTCGTATTTGCTTTTGGTCGCCTCAATGCTGATGCGCGCGATGACACCCCTGCGCATCTTGGTGATCGCCTCGGCGTTGGTGGCCATCACCTATGATCTGATCTGGCTCAAAGACCCTATCGGCGTATTTTGGGAGACCCTGCTGGTCGTCATAAACGTGATCCAGATTGGCCGCGAATGGTATGAAAATCACCGCTCGCGATTCACCCCCGAAGAAAAAAGTTTCTTCAATGATCGCCTGTCCAGCCTATCCCCTCGCGAAGCGCGCCGCCTGCTTAACCTTGGGGTCTGGGTTGACGGCACGGTTGACACAACACTGGCCATCCAAGGCCAAGCCGTCCCACATCTGGTCTATCTGACACAAGGCGAGGTCGAAATTTTCGTCTCGGAGCGGCTGGTCGGCCACTGCCACCCCGGTAATTTCATCGGCGAGATGTCCGTTTTGGGTGGCACCAGCGCATCGGCCACCGCACGTGTGTCACAGCCTGCCCGGTACTGGGTTCTTGCGACCGAACGGCTGGCCAAACTGCGTGACACCGCCCCCGAGATCGTCAATGCAATTGAACTGGGTATCGCCCAAGATCTGCGCAACAAGGTCGAGAGCGCCAATCGACGCACACCAGCCGACGCCTGAACCTACAATCTAGCCTTTGCGGCGCGCCGCAATCAATTCGATCGCGCGCGCCACCGCCGTATCAATATCCATGGTTGATGTATCCATCTGCTCTGCATCCTGCGCGGGCTTCAAAGGGGCCTCGGCGCGCGCACTGTCACGTGCGTCGCGCGCTTGCACATCGGCCAGAACTTGTTCGAGCGTGACGTCTTCGCCACTCGCCGCCAGTTCCGCAAAGCGCCGCTGCGCGCGCACCTGCGGGGTTGCCGTCACGAACAATTTGACCTGTGCGTCGGGGCAAATCACCGTCCCGATGTCGCGCCCGTCCAACACGGCACCGCCTGCACGCATGGCAAAACTGCGCTGGAAATCAACCAATGCAGCGCGCACGGCAGGGATTGCAGCCGCCTTGCTTGCCGCTTCGGCGACGGCATTGGTGCGCAGCAGATCATTGTCTAGATCCGCCGCCTGCAATGTCTCAGCCGCCTCTTCCGCCGTCATCCCTTCAAGCACCTTGGCCCCGACCGCGCGGTACAAAAGCCCGGTGTCCAAATGGGCAAAGCCGAAATGTTCTGCCACCGCCCGCGACACCGTCCCCTTGCCCGCCGCCGCAGGTCCGTCAATAGCGACCGTGAACCCCTCCATCATACTGCACCTTTTGTGACATTCGCCCCAAGCTGCGCCATCAGCGGTTCGAATATCGGGAAAGACGTGGTAACCGGCGCGCCATCATCGACGCTGACCGGTGCCTTCGCCGCCATGCCCAAAATCATAAAGGACATCGCGATACGGTGGTCCAACTGGCTGGCGCAGGTGGCACCCCCGGGCACTTTCCCATGCCCCAGCCCCGTGACAGCCCACCAATCAGGGCCCTCATCGACCTCGACCCCATTGGCGCGAAGCCCTTTGGCCATCGCATCAATCCGGTCGCTTTCCTTGACCCGAAGCTCTTTAACGCCGCGCATCATGGTCTGGCCTTGGGCAAAGCACGCCACGACCGATAGCACAGGGTATTCATCGATCATGGATGCAGCCCGCGCGGGCGGCACCTCGATCCCTTTCATATCAGGCGAAAATCGCGCCCGCAGATCGGCCACAGGCTCGCCTCCCTCGGTCCGCTCGTTCTCGTAGGTCAGATCAGCACCCATCTCGCGCAGGGTCGTAAACAGCCCTGCCCGTGTGGGGTTCAGGCCGATCCCCGGCACTAGAACGTCCGATCCGGGCACGATCAGCGCCGCACAAACCGGAAACGCCGCCGAGGACGGATCACGCGGCACATCCACATGCTGCGCGCGCAGCTCTGGCTGGCCGGTCAAGGTGATCACACGCCCCTCGTCTGTGTGTTCGACCGTAATTTCAGCGCCAAAACCTGCCAACATGCGCTCGGTGTGATCCCGCGTCGCCTCGGCCTCGATCACAACCGTTTGCCCCGGCGCGTTCAGCCCCGCCAGCAGCACCGCCGATTTCACCTGCGCCGACGGCACAGGTACCACATATCGGACCGGCACAGGGTCAGCCGCGCCCACAATCGTCATCGGCAGCCGACCGCCTTTGCGCCCCACCGATTGCGTCCCGAACAGGGCCAGCGGATCGGTCACCCGCGCCATGGGCCGGCCGTTCAAGCTCGCATCCCCGGTAAAGGTCGCCGTAATGGGCGAGGTCGCCATTGCCCCCATGATCAACCGCACGCCGGTGCCCGAGTTGCCGCAATCGATCACGCCCTCAGGCTCGGCAAAACCGCCTACGCCGACACCGTAAACCGACCAGTTGCCGCCGCCCAAATCCGTCACTTCTGCCCCGAACGCGCGCATGGCGCGGGCCGTATCCAAGACATCATCGCCCTCTAGCAAGCCACTGATCGTCGTCTCGCCCACGCACATCGCACCCAAAATCAGCGAACGATGCGAGATCGACTTGTCCCCCGGCACTTGCGCTACGCCCGTCAAAGGACCGCAGGCAGAAGAAGTCATCGGAATAGGCGTGGCGTGGCTGGACATGGGCAAACCTCAATCTGAATTCTGAAGGCTCTCATAAACCAGCCCGCGCCCCTCGTCCATGACAAGGGCTCATCTTCTCTGGCTCTTAAATATCCTTGGGGGTCCGGGGGCAAACAGCCCCCGGCGCGACGTCAAGAGATTTTGCGAAACGTCAGATAATGCGGAACACGGCCCTCACGCAGCGCCTTTTGCTCATAGCGTGTTGGGATCCAGTCATCCCACGGCTCTTTCCAGTCCGCAGACCGTTCGGCCAGCCACTCAAATCCATGGCGCGGCACTTGCTCAAGGGTCTGGCGCACGTAGTCCTCGATGTCTGTCGCGACGCGAAAGATCGCACCGGGCTTGAGAACCCGCACTAGCGGCTCAAGATGCTCGGCCGTCACAAAGCGGCGGCGGTGATGGCGGGTCTTGGGCCATGGATCGGGGTACAACAGAAAGGCACGGTCGACGGATGCATCCGGCAGCACATCAAAAATATCGCGCGCATCACCGGGATGGATCGCGACATTATCCACGCCTGCTTTGCGGATCTTGCCCAGCAACATGGCAACACCGTTTATATAGGGCTCGCATCCGATGATACCGACATCGGGGTTTTGCGCAGCCTGATGGACCATATGTTCGCCACCGCCAAACCCGACTTCAAGCCAGACAGGCTTTCCCCCGAATAGCGTGGGCAGATCCAGCGGGGTGCGAGACGGGTTCGCCTCCCAATCAACAGGACCGGGGGACAGCGCGTCAAGGTCTTCGGCAATATAGCCCTTTTGGCTTTGCTTAAGCGACTTGCCTTTGAGGCGGCCATAGAAATTACGGCGGGGGCGTTCGGGATGTGTCATGCCGCTGGCTTTAGCCTGCGTTTTTGGCGGGCGCAACGGGGTGCCGCATGGCGAGGGGCCATAAAAAAGGGCGGCCCGAAACCGGACCGCCCAATCATTGCGTTGCTAAGCTGCTTACAAAGCGGCCTTGAGTGCATCGACCAGATCGGTCTTCTCCCAGCTGAAACCGCCATCGGCTTCGGGCGCGCGGCCAAAGTGGCCGTAGGCCGCTGTGCGCTCATAGATCGGACGGTTCAGTTGCAGATGCTCGCGAATGCCGCGCGGCGTCAGATCAATGATCTTGCCGATTGCGCGTTCAATGGCCTCGTCTGCCACGTCGACGTCGCCGCCGAATGTGTCGCAATAGATCGACAAGGGCTTGGACACACCAATCGCATAGCTCAACTGGATTGTGCATTTTTCAGCCAGACCAGCGGCAACAACGTTCTTTGCCAGATAGCGCGCAACGTAAGCCGCCGAGCGGTCAACCTTTGTCGGATCTTTACCCGAAAACGCGCCACCACCGTGGGGGGCCGCACCGCCGTAGGTATCAACGATGATCTTTCGACCGGTCAAACCTGCGTCGCCGTCAGGCCCACCAATCACGAATGTACCGGTCGGGTTGACCCACCATTCTGTGTCCGCTGTGATCCAGCCTTCGGGCAGGACTTCGGTGATGTAGGGTTCAACGATCGCGCGAATGTCGTCGCTTGTTTGGGATTCGTCAGCATGCTGCGTGGACAACACGATCGACGACACGCCAACCGGCTTGCCGTCTTCATAGCGCACGGAAAGCTGGCTTTTCGCGTCAGGGCGCAGTGTCGGCTCGGTGCCGTCTTTGCGCACTTCGGCCAGGCGACGCAGGATCGCATGAGCATAGTGGATCGGGGCTGGCATCAATTCTGGGGTCTCTGTTGTGGCATAGCCAAACATGATGCCCTGGTCGCCAGCGCCTTCGTCTTTTTCACCTGACGAATTTACGCCCTGCGCGATATGCGCGGATTGTTCATGCAGCAGGTTGGTGATTTCGCAGGTGGCGTGGTGAAACTTGTCCTGCTCATAGCCAATATCTTTGATACAGGCGCGGGCAATATCTTCGATCTTGCCCATGTATTCGCTTAGCTTATCTTGGTCTGACAAACCAACTTCGCCGCCAATGACAACACGGTTTGTTGTTGCAAAGGTCTCAGCCGCGACGCGGGCTTCTGGTTCTTGGGTCAGAAAGGCATCAAGGACAGCGTCCGAAATGCGATCGCAGACCTTGTCTGGGTGGCCTTCGGAAACGGATTCCGAAGTGAAAGTATAGTTTTTCCGGGACATGTAGTGCTCCAATGAAATAAATAGCCACGTCAGGAAGCCGTTGTGGCAGATATTTGCGGCTTAACTTTGACGACCGCGGGCGTCAAACGTTTAGTTTCGCACACGCAGCATAAACGCCGCACCAAGACCAATCAGCAACACTATTACGAAGGGACCTTCACCAAATCTGGTATAGAGCGTCGGTGCCAGGGCTTCGGGCAATCGCGCATCCAGAAAACCTGCAGTGTTTAACGGCAAGCTGGATGTGATCTGCCCGCGAGGGTCGATCATCGCTGAAACACCGGTATTGGCGACACGTGCCATCGGCAAGCCCTGTTCAATCGCCCGCATTCGCGCTTGGGCCAGGTGCTGCAACGGGCCCTGCCCCTTGCCGAACCACGCGTCATTCGTGAGTTGCATTAAAAATCCGGGCCGGGCCGGTGCCGCGTTCACATCGCGGGAAAAAACAGCCTCGTAGCAAATCAATGGCAGCGCCATACCAAGCGCCCCCAAATCCATCAACGCGGCCCCTGCCCCAGAAGAATAACCGTTGCCCAGTTGCGACGCAAAGCTGGTAATGCCTATTTTGGCCAGCGCATCGCCAAAAGGAATGTATTCCCCGAACGGCACAAGATGGTGCTTGTCATAGGTTTGCAAAACCTCTCCCTCTGCCCCAAGGAGCACGGCCGAGTTGTAAAACTGCAAGTCGCTGCGCCGCTGGACGCCAAGCACAACAGGTTTGCCGTTGGCAGCGAAACTGATCTGGCTCAGCGCCCCGTCCGCTATATCCAAAGGCCAGGGAATGGCTGTTTCGGCCCACAAGATCAGGTCCGGTTCTGGTCCGTCTGCGCGCGGCATTTCACTGGTCAGGGCCAATTGACGATCAAAAAACTCGGGGATCTTCACGGGATCCCACTTGTCCTTTTGCGCCGCGTTGGGCTGGATCAAGCGGATCGTGACATCGCTCAATGGCGCATCAGCTGCCTTGAACGGTAGGATGAAACACACAGCAATCGCAGCTTTAGCGGCCAGCAGACCTACCCGTCGTCCAAGACGACCAGAAGTCGGCCACGCCAGAAACGCCGCAACACCCACAACGAAAAGGGTCATCGCGTAAGGTCCAGCAAAGGCCAAGCCCTGCCCCGGCCAGATATCTACCAACCCTTGGCTGAACATCCCCCAAGGAAAGCCGGTAAATACATATCCGCGCAGCATCTCGGCGGCGGGCAGACAAAAGATCAGCGGCCACGTGCGCGGCGACAGCCAGCGCGACAGGCCAAATGCCAAGCCCCAGAACAGCGCCAACCCCCCGCACATCAACACCAGCGCAAATGGTGCCATCCAGGCATAGCGTTCGGGGTCCACCATGAAAGGCGATAGCAACCACAGCCAGCCGTGCAGGAAATAACCAAATGCAAATCCCCATCCGATTGCGGCGGCCTGCATAGGGCGAATGCTAACCTCAAACGTTTTGAGGGCCACAATGAACCCAAGCAGCATCAACAGTGGAATATTGTACGGTGCTTGGCCAAAAGCCGCGACACCGCCCGCACCCACAGCGGCTGCAAACCGCAGCCAAACGCCAGCTTTAGGCGACATCAAGCGAACCCGGCGACGCGTACTCGAAGGCGTTTGATACTACGAGGGTCTGCATCAATGACCTCGAACTCAGGCCCATCAGGATGCACGACAACCTCGCCGCGTGCGGGCACACGGCCTGACAGCATGAAGACAAGACCGCCCAGCGTGTCGATTTCTTCTTCATCCACATCAGCATGGTCTGTCAAAGAGTGACCGATCTCGGCTTCGAACTCTCCCAAAGGGGTTTTCGCAAGTGCGAGATAGCAGCCGGGTTTTTCGATCGTCCAGTATTTACCTTCATCGACGTCATGTTCGTCTTCGATCTCTCCGATGACCTGTTCGATCAGATCTTCGATGGTAACAAGCCCGTCTACACCGCCATATTCATCGATCACTAGCGCCATGTGACGCCGTTCCGCCTGCATCTTGGTCAGCAAGACGCCGATCGTCATCGACGGCGGCACGAACAAAAGCGGACGTAGCATCGCCTGCAGGTCAAACCCTTTGGTGTCCGCACCAAATCCGTATGTCAGTGCCAGATCCTTAAGGTGCGCCATGCCGACGGGCGTATCAAGGGTGCCGTCAAAAACCGGCAGGCGTGTCAAACCGCTTTCCTTGAACACCGCAACCAGTTCATCCATCGTGGACGATACAGGAACGGCTGTAATGTCGGCCTTGGGAATGGCGACGTCATCTACCCGCATCCGGCGCAGGTTCATCATACCTCTGGTCGACAGCCGGTCCGCTTGCGGAGAGGTCGCCTCGTTTTCTTCGGGTGCCTCGGACGCGCTCAGTGCTCCGATCACCCGAGAGAAAAAGCCACCCGATTTGGGTGCGTCCTCTTCGGGGGTTTCAATCTTGTCTAATTCGTCCGCAAGCTGCGCGCTTTGCGCCGCCTCAGATGATCCGTCTGTGTCGCCCATCGGGTCCTGTCTTTGTGAAGTTGGGCAAGCTAAGCGCTTGCATGGTCCCTATATGGGTCATCTATGCCCAATTTGCCAAGTATTTCGACTTCAATGCTTTCCATAAGCGTTGCATCCGCGTCACGCTCGTGATCGTAGCCCAAAAGGTGCAGCAGTCCGTGGACTGTCAGGTGCGTGACATGATCAGCCATGGTCCTACCTGCGGCTTGGGCTTCTAAGACACAGGTGTCGTATGAAATAGCGATATCGCCCAGTTCCAGCGTTCCGTCAAAGTCTGGTTCAACTGGCAGCGGATTGCCGCCGTCGATGGGCGCACCACGCTCCTCAGCTGGCCAGCTCAGCACGTTGGTCGGCGTCGTTTTGCCCCGAAATTCCGCATTCAAGTCGCTGATGCGCGCATCATTGCAGGCCAAAACAGACACCTCAGCCGCCTGCGCATCCATCTTGAGATGGGCCAGTGCGGATGCGATGGCCCGATGTGCAAGACCCTCAAGCCCCAGTTCGGCCCAACGCGGATCTTCGATCGAGATTTCGATTTCCGTCATTAGCTGTGACCGGTATCAGCTTCATACGCCTCGATAATCGCGGCAACCAAGGGATGGCGAACCACGTCTTTGGACGTGAAATAGTTAAAGCTGATCTGCGGTATGGTTTTCAGCAAACGTTCGGCATCCTGCAGCCCCGACGGCACATTACGCGGCAAGTCGATCTGGGTGCGGTCACCCGTAATGACCATACGCGAGCCCTTACCAAGGCGGGTCAGGAACATCTTCATCTGCATTGAGGTGGCATTTTGCGCCTCGTCAAGCACGACAAACGCATTTGAAAGGGTGCGTCCGCGCATAAAGGCCAGCGGAGCAATCTCGATCTTTTTGTCTTCAAGCAGCTTTGCCAGTTGCTTGCCCGGCAGGAAATCATTCAGCGCGTCATAAAGCGGCTGCATGTACGGGTCGACCTTGTCCTTCATGTCACCGGGCAGATAGCCAAGCTTCTCGCCTGCCTCGACCGCTGGGCGCGACAGGATAATCTTGTCAACGTGGCCGCCAATGAACATCGACACGCCGACGGCGACCGCCAGATAGGTTTTGCCGGTTCCCGCAGGGCCAATGCCGAAAGCCAGTTCATTGTCGAACAGCGATTGAACATAGGCTTTTTGCGCAGCGGTACGTGGCTCGACCCTTTTCTTGCGGGTCTGGATTTCGATCCCACCGAGAATAGGCATTTCAAGCTGGTCACCCGCCCGCACGCCCGTGCCGACCGCTGAATCGCCAAGCCGCAGCAAACTGTCGACATCCGCAGGTTCGACAGTCCGCCCGCCCTCAAGACGCGCATAAAGCGCGTTCAGCACGGTTTCGGCGCGAAGAACCGAATCCTCTTCGCCGATTACCGAAAGCTGGTTGCCACGTCTGACAATCTGCACCCCCAGTGTTTTCTCGATTGAGGCAAGGTTTGCATCGTAAGCACCGCACAGATCGATCAGCAGGCGGTTGTCGGCAAACTCCAACAGTTTTGTCGCTTGAGCGGGGGAGGTCATAATTTCACTGGAAGACAAAGCCAATTCCTATTTTAGAGGGTCATCAATTGATATGGGGCTGCGTTCACCAATAGATACCCCGGCAGCAAACAAAAAGGGCCGGCGCGTGAAACGCACCGACCCTTCCGTCTTTTTTATTGCGCAAGGCAAGATCAGTTCGGATCCGGGAATCTTGAGCCGCCCTTGAAGTTGCCCGCCGTGTAGGTCGGGTCCGCAACACCGGAACAAACCGGCTTGCCATATTTGTCCAGACGCTGGCTCAGATAACCTTCGACACCGTCGTCGATGATCCAGTGGTCACACCCGGTGGGGTCAACCCAGATCCCTGCCTGCAATTGGCTTAGGTGTTTTCTGTCGAAAATACCCCGGTCAATTGTTTTATCAGGGGAATATCCTGCACCGCATGCAGTCAGGCCGAAAGCGCAGGCCGTGACCATGAGAATTTTTGTTTTAATCACTATAATGTCCCCTCAGCGAATGCAGATAATTTCGACGCGGCGGTTCTGCGCCATGCCAGCCGATGTATTGTTTGCTGCGGCTGGCATCCGCTCGCCGTAGCCACGTACATCTGCAATGCGAGCCCCTGTCTGCGCGGCAACTGCGGCAACTGCATTTGCGCGGTTCAAAGAGAGCTTCATGTTGTATTCATCAGATGCACGGCTGTCGGTGTGCCCGCTGATAATATAGGAAATCGCACCGGTAGACTGAAAGAACTGCGCCAGACGCGTCTGGCCCTGCGGGTGGATCCGGTAGCTGTCGGTTTTAAAGAACTGGTCTGTGTTCATTACACCGCAAACGTTACCGCGGCGGCAAACCGGAATACCCTGTCGGGTAACATGCGGTGTCATGTAGCCTTCGGCACCGTCATCCATGGCCCAATGTTCGCACCCATCGGGGTCAACCCAGATGGTTGGGATATACTGGCCGGAATCCCGACCGCTTTGTGATCTTGTTTGTGCATCGGCAGCAGATGCCTGGAAAACGAATGTAGCGGCAATCAATGTGCCAGCAAACAGCCGAAGCCCTTTGGAAATTGTGTTTAACACAGCCCTCGTCCTTTTTTTATTCCCCCGCAAAAGAAACCAGCGCTGCGCAGCGCAGCAAGATCCCTCGCAACATCCCTTAAGATTAGGTAATAAAATCCAACCTGTGAAGCGCCAATGCTTGGGTTTTGTGTTTTATTTCACGATACTTAGAACGGTTTTGTGGTCTGGTGGCACAAAATGGCGGCAAAACGCGGGCGTGCGACGCCATATATTGTAAAAGACGCAAACCCTACCTTTGGCTCCAAGACACCGGGACCGACTGATTCTCGACACGTGTGATTGCACATGGCGTTTTACCCGGATCAGGTTCGGATTCGGGAGGTTTGGCGAAACAATGCGCATTTTTACGGCGGCATTATCGCTACTTAGCGTTGTATTACGAACCTCTGGGTAAACAATAGCAAGGTATCAGCCATGATTGGTTTGCCTCTATGGACAATGCACGTGCAAAGCCCTTGAAAAGCAAAGCGTACCCGTTAATCTGGTTTAATTCGGTCTGGGGGGACTGATTGCATACCCAAAATCGCTGCCTTGCTCAGCCCACCCGCGACAGATTTCTTGGCCGAGGGGTTCGGCTTTAAACTGGGGTGTGGGACATGATTAAAAAGTTATTATTAGCCGTTGCTATAGGCGTATTGGCGCTGCCTGCTTTGGCGGGCAATTCGCAATATGAATATCGCAACTATGGCAGTTATGGCGGCGGCGGCGGCGTGATCGTTGTCAGCTGCTATCGCGGTCCGTGGAAAGAAGTGATCTGGGACCGGCCCAATGCTGTTTTCATCGATAGCCTTGTGGACGTCGGATATGACTACTCGACCGCCGCGGCCATCGGGGAACGTATCTGCCGGGATCAAAACCTTGTCGGCAATCCCGGCGCTTTGCGGGCCAGCATGCAAAATATCGTACGCGGGCAAGGATACAGCGCCTACAACTACTGACGTGGCCAATCAGATGGGGCGGCCAGACAGCGAATTGGTCTTTGCCTCAATGATACGAACACGCTGGATGTCACCGACCTGAGCGGTGGCATCCTCGATATGGACCGAATGCAGATATTCCGATTTACCGACCATTTGCCCGGCCTCACGGCCTGTTTTTTCGACCAAAACGGCAAGATCGCGCCCGACCATGCTGTTTTGAATGTCACGCTGGCGGCCTGTGATCAATGCCTGCAAACGCTGCAACCGTTCGTCGGCGACAGCTGCATCGAGCAACGCGCGCTCAGCAGCGGGTGTACCGGGCCTTGTCGAATATTTGAATGAATAGGCGTAGCCGTATTTGACCTCACGTACCAAATCCATAGTCGCCTCGAAATCGGCATCTGTTTCCTCTGGAAAGCCAACGATGAAATCACCGGACATAATGATATCCGGGCGTGCGTCACGAATGCGTTCAATCAGACGCAGATAGCTATCGGCAGTGTGGCTGCGGTTCATCCGCTTAAGGATCCGGTCAGAACCAGACTGCACCGGCAAGTGCAGATAGGGCATGAGTTTTTCGACCTCGCCATGGGCCGCGATCAGCGCGTCATCCATGTCGTTGGGGTGGCTGGTGGTATAACGTATGCGCTCTAGCCCGTCGATCTTGGCCAGCTCTCTGATCAGACGGGCGAGCGTATAATCCGCACCCTCTGGCCCGACCCCGTGATAGGCGTTGACGTTTTGGCCAAGCAAGGTGATCTCGCGCACACCGCGCTCTACCAACTCGCGCGCCTCTTGCAGCACGCGGGTGGCAGGGCGCGAAACTTCGGCACCGCGCGTATAAGGCACCACGCAAAAAGCGCAAAACTTGTCGCAACCTTCCTGAACCGTCAAAAACGCTGATGGTGCGCGGGCGGCTTTGCCGCGCCCTTCCATCTTCTCAAACTTGTCTTCTTCAGGGAAATCCGTGTCGAGCGCGGTTTTGCCGGTCCGTACACGTGCCTCCATCGCGGGCAGGCGGTGATAGGATTGCGGGCCAACAACCAGATCGACGGCGGGCTGACGGCGCATGATCTCGGCCCCTTCGGCCTGTGCCACACAACCTGCAACACCAATTTTCAGATTTGGGTTCAACGCCTTGAGCGGCTTGAGCCGGCCCAGTTCGGAATAGACCTTTTCCGCCGCCTTTTCGCGAATGTGGCAGGTGTTGAGCAGGATCAAATCGGCATCCGCCGCTGTCTTCGTCTCGACGTAACTATCGCCCAAGCTTTCCGCCATGCGTTCACTGTCGTAGACGTTCATCTGGCAACCATATGTCTTGATGAACAGCTTTTTTGGCGCGGTCATGGCGAAGTCCGTTGTTAGAACATGAAGAAACGCGGTCTAGCAGCGCCAGCGTTCTCTTGCAATGCGTGCCAATTTGTCCGATTTAGATACCACAGTACAAACACATTGGGCATCATGCAGTATCGCAGTCTTGATCACTTTATCGCAGATGGAAAACAGGCCTTGGCCAAAGGCCCTATCGCAATGGTGTTTGTCGAAGATGATGTGGAAATCGATACAACCCTGCGCCACCATCAGCAGTTGGGCTTTGCCAAAGTTATCGCTTTTATGCCCGCCGAATTTGACCTGCCCCGCGATGTTCAGGAAATTGTTGAGCGCGTCGATTATAATATGGTTGAAGACGGCGCGATGGAAATCGCCGTCAACCGCGTCATCGAAGCCGCAACGGACCAGTGGTTATACATCTGCTACAATGCGGAATATCTGTTCTACCCCTTCTGCGAGACCCGCAATATCGTTGAGGTGCTCGGCTTCCACACGGAAGAGCGACGCAGCGCAATGCTGTCCTATGTCGTTGATTTATATGCAGATGACTTGTCCGTCACCCCCGATGCGGTGTCGTTGGATTATGCGCATATGGACCGGTCCGGCTATTACGCTCTTGCGCGCAAAGACGCAGAACCGCCGCACCACCCCAAAGAACGACAGCTCGATTTCTTTGGCGGATTACGCTGGCGTTTCGAAGAACATGTACCCGCCGCGCGTCGCAAGATTGACCGGATCTCGCTTTTTCGAGCCAAACCCGGCCTGCGCATCCGCGAGGATCACACCTTTAACGATGAGGAATACAACACCTATTCCTGCCCGTGGCATCACAATATCACAGCCGCAATCTGTTCTTTCCGCACGGCAAAAGCGCTCAAGAAGAACCCCGGCAGCAAGTTTGATATCCACACGTTCAAATGGCACAATTCTGCGCCGTTTGAATGGCATTCACGGCAGTTGCTGGATCTGGGACTGATCGAGCCGGGCCAGTGGTTTTAGGGCGCCTTGCGCATCGGGCTGCTGCAAGCGGCGGAATGACACACGTACAATGACGCAGCCAGCGCCGGAATTACGCGTCGATTTTGTCAGCGGTGCCGTGGGCCACAGGCTGCGCTTTGGCGGTGGCCGGGGCCAGGCACTGGCCAAGGCGATGGGTCTGCGTGCAGGCAAAACTCCAACAATCGTTGACGCAACCGCTGGCTTGGGCCGCGATGCATTCTTGTTGGCCTCGCTTGGGGCTCACGTCACGATGATCGAGCGGTCTGAAAAAATGCACGCTTTGCTGGTCGATGGGATGCAGCGCGCCGCCCAGGAAGGTGGCCCGTTCACACAGATCATCGACCGCATGACCCTATTTCAGGGCGACGCCAAGGACATCCTGCCGCACGTGTCTTGCGAGGCGATCCTGATTGATCCGATGCACCCTCCGCGTAAAAACTCGGCACTGGTCAAGCTTGAACTACGACAGGTCCGCGATATCGTTGGAACAGATGAAGACGCCGCTGATTTGCTGCGGGTTGCACTTAAGGTGGCGCGCAACAGGGTTGTGTTGAAATGGCCCGCAAAGGCTGACCCAATTGCAGGGGTGAAGCCGTGCTCCCATCAGATATTGGGAAAATCAACACGCTATGACGTATTCATGGTGGGCTGACCCCACTTACTCTGCGAAAAGACCTGTGTTCACCCGATCAAGACCGGAAACCAGTCTTCGCGCAAGCGCTGTCCCTGCACCATGTCATGGCCCGGAAAAGGCGGCGACGTAGGGCCGGGACGTTGGGTATAGGTCGCGTCATCGCCAAGCAGACGCAGCGAAAATGCCCGCCGCCGTGCCGCGCTGGTGTTGCCCCTTGCGCCGTGCAGGATGCCGTAGTTGAACGCGACCGCGTCCCCCGGTGCCATGTGCCATTCGCGCACCGGCAATCCGGCCGCGTCGGGATCAGGCACGGCCATATAAGGTGCCGGATCAAAGAACGCGTCGCCCTTGGCCCAGCGGGTTGGCAAAACCGGTTTGTCCCATAGATGCGATCCCGCAACACAGCGCAACGTGGCGTCGGTGACGGCATCCAGCGGTGACCAAAAGCTGACGTTCTGCCGCCCCTCGACAAAGTAGTAGGGTCCGTCCTGATGCCAAGGCGTCGCCATAGAAGTGCCCGGTTCTTTGACCAGCACATGATCGTGAAAAAGCTGTACCGTCTTGCTTTGCATCAAATCAGCCGCGACCTGCGCGGCGGGCGAGCTGTGGATGACTTCCGCAAATTCGGGGATCCGCTGCCAATTGCAGTAGTCATCGAAAAAGCGCCCTGTCTCGCCCGGCTTGTCGTTGTTCGAGGCGTAAGGCCCCGGTTCTTCGATGTTGCGGGCAATTCCGGCGCGCAAAGCATCAACATGATCTGCGAACAGACCTTTGATCAGCACCACACCGTCACGCTGGTAGCTGTCGATGTGATCTTGGGTAATCAGGGGGTGTGGCATCTGCGCGCTCGCTGTTGGTTGCGCGTCAAACCTAGTCCAGCGCAGGCGCTGTGGTCCAGCGCTTTAGCTTTTGCGGCGCAGACGGATGACCACGTCAACCGAAGCAATTTCCGCCCCTTCGGGCGCATCAGGCAATCGCGCAATCACCAACTGGTCAGACGGCGCATCTGTCAGGCGTGCTTCGTCTTCCCAAAAGAAATGCGGGTGGTCATGCGTGTTGGTGTCGAAATAGCTTTTCGATCCGTCAACGGTGACTTCCTGCATCAGGCCAGCATCACAAAAGGCGCGCAACGTGTTGTAAACTGTCGCCAAAGACACAGCCTCGCCCTGCCCTTTTGCCGCGTCAAACAAGCTTTCTGCTGTGACATGACGGTGCTGCCCATCACCCACCAACAGCTGCGCCAGCGTCATGCGTTGACGCGTCGGGCGCAATCCTGCCTTGGATAGCCACTTGGAACTGATCTGTTGCATTGTTTGGGTCATTGCACACTCTTTGCCTTATTCAAGTGTATATAAAGCGCAAACCGGCTGGTTTTCAATTAGAAACCCGAAATAGCGTGCACGCCAGCACCCTTGCAGGAATGGGTGGCGCAATGTTAGACCGATCCCGACTTTGACTTTAGCGAGCAGGAGCCGCATCAATATGGCCGATTTTCCCACCAGCTTTGACAAGGAAGCCCTGCTGAAATGCGCAGCAGGCGAGCTTTTTGGCCCCGGTAACGCGCAACTGCCTGCCCCGCCGATGCTGATGATGGACCGGATTACGGATGTGTCCGGCGATGGCGGTGCCCATGGCAAGGGTCATATCGTGGCCGAATTCGACATCACGCCAGACCTGTGGTTTTTCGATTGCCATTTTCCCGGCAATCCGATCATGCCCGGTTGTCTGGGCCTTGACGGCTTGTGGCAGCTGACCGGATTTAATCTGGGCTGGCGTGGCTGGCAGGGGCGCGGCTATGCGCTTGGCGTGGGCGAGGTCAAATTGACCGGCATGGTGCGACCGGATCGCAAAATGCTGACCTACAAGATTGATTTCACCAAAGCGATCCAGACCCGTCGCCTGACCATGGGTGTCGCGGACGGCATCGTCGAAGCTGACGGCGAAGTGATCTACATGGTCAAAGACATGAAGGTCGCACTGTCAGAAAGCTAAGCCGACAGATAGCTTGATTTGTCGCCCCTTTGGCGGCAAAGGAGGAAAGCAGCATTCTTTTCCGTCCAACGGTAAAGAATGAAGCTGAAACAGGGCAGAAGCCCCGAAGAAGATCAAGGGAGTGCGCCATGCGCCGCGTCGTCGTCACAGGGTTGGGGATCGTCTCATCCATCGGAAACAACGCTGAGGAAGTGCTTGCATCGCTCAAGGCCGGGACCAGCGGCATCGTCGCAAGTCCAGAAATGACCGAGCATGGCTTTCGCAGCCGCGTCGCTGGCACGCTCAAGATCAATGTCGCAGACCACATCGACAAACGCGCGCTGCGCTTCATGGGCGGCGGTGCGGCCTATGCGTATATCGCGATGGCACAGGCGATTGCAGATGCCGGTCTGACCGAAGACCAGATCAGCAACCCGCGTACCGGCCTTGTGGCAGGTTCAGGCGGGCCGTCAACATCGGCCCTGTTCACCGCGCATAACGTGGTGCGCGACACCGGGGCGACCAAGCGGATCGGGCCGTTTGCGGTCCCCAAATGCATGTCCTCGACGGTCAGTGCCAACCTAAGCACGGCGTTCAAGATCAAGGGCATCAACTATTCGATTACCAGCGCCTGTTCGACGTCGCTGCATTGCATCGGCAACGCGGCTGAACAGATCATGATGGGCAAGCAGGACATCATGTTTGCGGGAGGCGGCGAGGAGCTAGATTGGACGCTGTCTTGCCTCTTTGACGCCATGGGCGCGATGAGCAGCAAATATAACGACGCGCCAGAATCGGCGAGCCGCGCCTTTGACGCCAACCGGGACGGCTTTGTGATTTCGGGCGGCGGCGGCATGCTGGTGCTTGAGGATCTTGAGCACGCTCAAGCCCGCGGTGCCACGATCTATGCCGAAGTCACCGGATACGCTGCCACATCGGACGGCCACGACATGGTCGCGCCGTCTGGCGAAGGCGGCGAACGCGCCATGCGTCTTGCGCTGCAATCGCTACCCGAAGGCCGCAAGGTCGATTACATCAACGCGCACGGCACATCGACGCCGGTGGGCGATGTAGGCGAGATCGAGGCGGTCCGCCGCGTCTTTGGCCAGGGCAGCACCCCGCCCGTCAGTTCGACCAAATCCATGACCGGCCATGCCCAAGGGGCCGCGGGTGCCCTCGAAGCGATCTTCTGCCTGCTGATGCTCAAACATGACTTTATCGCTAAATCCATCAATGTGGTCGATCTGGACCCCAAGCTGGACGCATCCGAGATCGCACTTGAGCGGGTCGACAATGCAGGTCTTGATTCAGTGATGACAAATTCCTTTGGGTTCGGCGGCACAAACGGGTCGATGATCCTGTCCAATTTTAAAGAGTAAGGGCAGCACATGTCAGATATGCTTAAGGGGAAACGCGGCCTCATCATGGGCGTCGCGAACGAACGCTCCATCGCGTGGGGCATCGCAAAAGCAATGGCCGAAGCCGGGGCGGAATTGGCATTCACCTATCAAGGCGACGCCTTTGGTACGCGCCTGAAACCGTTGGCCGAAAGTGTCGGGTCGGATTTTATGGTCGACGTAGATGTGACCGATGATGCATCTTTGGATGCGGCGTTTGACCAATTGGCTGAACGGTGGCCGACCATTGATTTTGTTGTCCACGCGATTGCGTTCTCGGACAAGTCCGAACTGACGGGCCGTTTTTTGCACACAAGCCGCGCGAATTTTAAACACTCCCTCGATATTTCGGCCTATTCCTTCATCGAGATCGCGCGCCGCGCGCATCCCTTGATGAAAGACAATGGCGGCACGCTGCTGACGCTGACCTATCAAGGCTCAAACCGTGTTGTCCCCAATTACAACGTGATGGGCTTGGCCAAGGCGGCTCTGGAATCAGCGACGCGCTATTTGGCGAATGATCTGGGGCCTGAAGGCATTCGTGTGAACGCGATCAGCCCTGGCCCGATGAAAACGCTTGCCGGGGCGGCGATTGGCGGGGCGCGCAAGACGTACAAGCACACTGACCTGAACGCACCCTTGCGGGCAAATGCAACGTTAGAAGCCGTAGGCGGCACGGCGGTATATCTGGCTTCCGATGCGGGGGCGTGTACCACGGGCGAGATTATCCGCGTCGATGGCGGGTTTCATGTGCTGGGGATGCCACAGGCGGAACATCTTTGACTTAAGGCATAAGAAGGGGGCCAGCCCCCAACGCTGCCGCGTTTCCCCCGGGATATTTACAAGCCAGAGAAGATTGGTTTTTTAGCGCAGAGGCGGAGTCTGGTAGAACCAGACTTTCATGCCACCATGCGCAATTGCCGGGCCTTGGGGTTTCCAAGGCAAGCCTGTTGCTTTGGCCAAAGGTGGCTCTGACGTGACAAGGCCCACGCGCCAGCCCTTGAAACGGGTCAGCAAAGTTTGGCCTAGGGTTCCATAAAGCGGGTAAAGCAATTTTTTGTTGCCGATGCGCCCGCCATAGGGCGGGTTCACGATGACCAGACCAGGTGGCCCCTCGGGCGGCGTCAGTTCACCGGCGGCGTGATTTTCAAAATGGACGACCTCGGTAACGCCTGCCCGTTGCGCGTTTGCAATGCTCATCCGAACAACGCCCGCGTCGCGGTCCGACCCGTAAAAACGCAGATCCGAGGAGCGCGGTGGCGCTGTACGCATCGTCTCCCAGATCGTGGCATCGAAACTTGCCAGGTTTTCAAAAGTAAAACTGCGACTGCGTCCGGGGTTAAGCCCCATGGCGATTTCGGCCGCCTCGATCACAAACGTGCCGGAACCGCACATCGGGTCCACAACGGTTTCAGTCCCGACATACCCTGCTTGGCGCAGCAACAACGATGCGAGCGTTTCGCGCATCGGCGCTTTGCCCACTGCTTCCTTGTGGCCGCGTTTGTGAAGCGACTCGCCGGAGGTATCTATGCTTAAGGTGACGACGTTATCATCGATGCGCACTTTTAAGATCAAAGCCGCATCCGCCGAGATCGTTGCCCCAAGGCTTTCACGCAAGGCGGTTTCAATCCGCTGTGTTGCGGCACCGGCATGGTAAATCTTGGATGCTTTTGTCGTCACCTGAACACGCAGTGGGACATCCGCCCGCAAGACATCTGCCCAAGGGAATTTACGCGCCCGTTTATCAAGCTGCGCCAGATGGAATGCCATGAATGACCCGATCCGCGCGAGCACCCGCGAGGCACCGCGCAGTTCCAGATTGGCGCGCCAAACCTCGGGCCAGCCGCCTTGGATCGTGACACCTCCGGGTGACAGCACAGCCCCGGCGAACCCTTTTTCCAAGGCTTCGGCCAACAGCATGTCTTCAAGACCCGGCATCGCCACAAGAAAAATGTCAAAGGTGTTTTGAGTGTCCATGGCGCTGCTTACTGTGCAAGGTGCAAGTATTCGAGCGCTTTCTTTTCAGACGCTGACGGAGTTTTAAAAAACCCGCGGCGGAAAATCCGGACTTTTTTGGTCCGAGGGCGAGGAATATCCCCCGCCCTTGGAAAAAATTAAGCGATTTTGACCAATTCGATGTCAAATTGCAGGTCTTTGCCCGCCAATGGGTGATTCGCATCCAGCGTAACGGTTGCCTCGTCCACTTCGACAACCATCACTGGCATGGCCTGACCGTCAGGCGTTTGCATCTGCAACTGAACACCGACCTCAAGGGGGATGTCTGCGGGGATGCCTTCGCGCGGTACCGCTTGGCGCATTTCAGGGTTGATCGGGCCATAGGCGTCTTCGCTGCCGATCTTGACGACCTTCTTGTCGCCAACGGCCATACCGGGCAAAGCGCCATCCAGTCCGGGGATGATCTGGCCCGACCCGACTTCGAATTCCAACGGTTCACGACCGTCGGAACTGTCAAAAGTGCTGCCGTCCAGCAGCGTGCCTGTGTAATGAATAGCTACGGTATCGCCGGATTTAACCTGCGTCATAAAGTGCTCCAATCTGGAAAGGGGATAAATACAAGAGGCCGCGTATCTGCGCAGGTGCTCCAAGGTTCATAACCTAGTGTTTCAAGCCTGCGGACTGTCGTAAACCCCCAGCGGATCAGTTTTTCGGTCTTTTCTGTTGCTGCACCCCGTGACACTCTGCCCCACAAGCATTGATGGGAGATCAGAATGGCGATCACGACGTGCGTCTTTGACGCTTACGGCACCTTGTTCGACGTGGCCGCAGCGGCACGACAAGCGGCAAGCGAGCCAGACTTTTCAGCCCTCAAAGACAGTTGGCCGCAAGTGGCAGAGCATTGGCGTACGAAACAGTTGAATTATTCATGGTTGCGCGCCGTGACCGGGGCGCATTGTGATTTCTGGGAAGTCACCCAAAACGGGTTGGATTGGGCGCTTGAAAAAACCGGGCATGCTGGCGACGCCGCGTTGCGCGCAAGGTTGCTGGCGCTTTACTGGGAATTGCAGGCCTATCCCGAGGTGCACAAGATGCTGCAAACGCTGAAAGCGGGTGGGCTGAATACGGCGATTCTTTCAAACGGCTCGCCTGCGATGTTGAAGGGTGCCGTTGATTCTGCGGGAATTGGTGCCGATCTGGATGCGCTCTTGTCGGTTGAAAGCGTCGGCATCTTCAAGCCAGACGCAAAAGTCTATGATCTGGTCGGCGCGAAGTTCGGCTGCGCCAAAGACGAGGTTTTGTTCGTGTCCTCAAACGGTTGGGATGCGGCGGCAGCGACCGGCTATGGCTTTGGCACCGCATGGGTCAATCGCAGCAACGAGCCGATGGACCGCTTGCCTTGGACACCTGCCCACACGCTTAAAGATCTGACCGGCATCCCTGCCTTGGCAGGTGTGTGATGGCGCATTTCACCACCTCTGACGGGCTAAATCTGTATTACACAGATGAGGGTGACGGCCTGCCGATCCTGTGCCTTGCGGGGCTCACCCGCACGACCGCCGATTTCGACTATGTGACGCCGCATCTGGCGGGCAACAGATTGATAAAGACGGATTACCGCGGACGCGGGCAATCGGATTTCGACCCTGATTGGTCACATTATTCGCCCCCCGTTGAATGCCGTGATGCACTGGAACTGCTGGCCCATCTGGGGCTGGACAAGGTCGCGATCCTTGGTACGTCGCGCGGGGGTTTGAATGCCATGGGGTTGGCGATGGGGGCCAAAGACCGTCTGCTTGGCGTGGCATTCAACGATGTGGGGCCGTTCATTGATCCGCAGGGGTTGGAGTTCATCATGCAGTATATTGGACGTAATCCTGCCGCCAAGACCCATGCAGAGGCAGCCGCCGCCATGCCCCGCGTCTTTCCCGAGTTTGAAGGCGTGCCAGACAGCCGCTGGATGGAGGAAGCAGTCAAGCATTACACCCAAGATGAAACTGGTCTGAAAATCACCTATGACAAGCATTTGCGCGACGCGGTTGAAAAAGCCTTCAGTGCGCCCTCGCCCGATCTATGGCCGTTTTTCGATGCCCTGAACGGACTGCCGGTTGCGTGCATTCGCGGCATGAATTCCAATCTGCTAAGCGAAGAGACCTTGGCCGAGTTGGAAAAGCGCCGCCCTGATATGGTTGTGGCACGGGTGCCGGGGCGCGGACATATTCCGTTTCTAGATGAACCCGAGGCGGTCGAGGCGCTGCACAAATGGATCGGGCTGATGCAATGAATATCGATATGATCCGCGCCGCTGCAACGCGGCTACATGGCCACGCACGCAAAACGCCCCTGTTGTCTTCGCCCTTTCTGGACGAGATCGCAGGCCGCCGGGTCTGGGTAAAGGCCGAATGCCTGCAACACACCGGCAGTTTCAAGTTTCGTGGGGGCTGGTCCGCCGTTTCCGCTCTTGATTCCGACACCCGCGCCAAGGGGGTCATCGCGTTTTCAAGTGGCAACCACGCGCAAGGTGTCGCCTATGCCGCCAAACTGCACGGGGTGCCGGCGGTGATCATCATGCCCTCGGACGCGCCGCGACTGAAGATCGCCAACACCCGCGCGCTAGGGGCCGAGGTGGTGCTGTACGACCGTGCTACCGAAGATCGCGATGCCATCGGCGCGCGTCTGGCAGGGGAACGCGGGCTGACCCTGATCAAACCTTTCGATGATCCGCAGGTGATCGCGGGCCAAGGGACAACAGGGCTTGAGATCGCCCAGCAAGCCGCCGAACTTGGCATCACGAAAGCCGATGTGATCGTCTGTTGCGGTGGCGGCGGGCTGACATCGGGCATTGCCCTGGCGCTCGAGGCGGACGCCCCCGGCCTGCGTGCCCGTCCGGCAGAACCTGCCGGTTTCGATGATGTCGCACGGTCGCTTGCGCAGGGCAGCATTGCACGCAACCCCGCGCTAAGCGGATCCATCTGCGATGCGATTGTCACACCGCAGCCTGGCGATATCACTTTTCCGATCCTGAAACGTCTGTGCGGTCCGGGTCTGGTCGCAACCGATGACGAGGCGCTGCACGCCATGGCCCATGCCTTCAACCGTTTGAAACTGGTGGCAGAGCCGGGTGGGGCCATCGCCCTTGCCGCAGCTTTGTTCCGCAAGGATCAGATCGAGGGGGATGATGTGATCGTCACCATCTCGGGCGGGAATGTGGATGCCGATGTTTTTGCCCGCGCCTTAAGCACCTTAGATTAAACCATAAAGGAGCCTGACATGAAGCTTTTCGATACTGGCGACGTTCGCCTGCATTACCGCGTTGATGGCCCCGATGATGGCGCACCTGTCGTGTTTGCCAACTCGCTTGGCACCGATATGCGCCTGTGGGATCCGATCCTGCCCCTCATCCCCCAAGGCTTGCGGATCATCCGGTTCGACAAGCGCGGCCATGGGTTATCGACCTGCCCGCCTGCGCCTTATTCGATGGGCGCGCTGATCACGGACACCGAAAAGTTGATGGATTTTCTGGGGGTCAAGGATTGCGTCTTTGTCGGGCTTTCCATTGGCGGCATGATCGCCCAAGGCCTCGCGACCAAGCGTCTTGATTTGATCCGTGCAATGGTGCTGTCGAACACCGCCGCCAAGATCGGCACGCCCGAGATGTGGGCCGACCGGATCAAAGCAGTGCAGGAAAATGGTATCGAGAGCCTTGCCGACGCCATTATGGAGCGATGGTTTGCCAAAGATTTCCGTGCCACGCCAGAGCTTGAACTGTGGCGCAATATGGTCACTCGCCAAGAAAACGAAGGCTATGCGGGATGCTCTGCTGCGATTTCCGGCACGGATTTCTACACGCCCACCGCATCGCTGCGCCTGCCCTGTCTGGGGATCGCAGGGGCCGAAGATGGTTCGACTCCGCCCGATCTGGTGCGTGAAACCGTTGACCTTATCCCGGGGTCGAAGTTCCATGTGATCCGCAAGACGGGCCACCTGCCCTGCGTTGAAAACCCCATAGAATATGCTCAAGTTCTGACTGATTTCCTAAAGAGCGTCGGGCATGTCTGATATTTTATTGGTTCACGGATCGTGCCATGGCGCGTGGTGCTGGCGCGATCTGATCCCCGCGCTGCGTGCGCTTGGCCACAGCCCCCGCGCCATTGATCTGCCCAGCCACGGCAACGATAAAACGCCGGTCAATGACGTGACACTGGACAGCTACGCCGATGCGGTGCTAGCGGCCTCAACCCCTGAAACGGTCGTGCTGGGCCATTCCATGGGCGGCTTTGCCATCAGTGCCGCCGCGCAGAAAAACCCAGACGCGATGGCGCGGTTGATCTATCTATGCGCTTACGTCCCTGCCCCCGGCCTGACCTTGGCCGACATGCGCAAGCAAGCCCCCAGCCAGCCCTTGATGCCGGCCGTGCGCATGGCCGAAGATGGCAAAAGCTTTACGCTTGACCCGACCATGACGCAGGCGTTGTTTTACCAAGATTGCGCGCCGCAGATCGCCAGTTTCGCGACCCCGCAGCTATGCGCGCAAGCCGTCGCCCCCACGACAAAAGCTCTGCCCGATACAGCCCGAGCCGACGCCAAGCGGCGCAGCTATATCCGCTGCATGAACGACGCCACCATCCCGCCAGCCTATCAGGTCACCATGACCAGGGACTGGCCAAGCGCGGATGTCTATGAGATGTCCACCGGGCATTCGCCCTTCTTTGCTGACCCCGCAGGTTTGGCGCAGATCATTGATACGATTTTGACGAGGTAAGCCATGGCCGCAAGCGTTTTTGACAGCCCCCTTTACGCGCAACTCTTTACCACGGGGGATGCCGGGCGATTGTTTTCCGACACCGCCGCGATCCGCGCGATGCTGCTGGTCGAAGGCGCACTGGCCAAAGTGCAAGGTGCGCTTGGGGTGATCCCTGAGCTTAGCGCCGCCGCAATCCATCGCGCGTCTTTGGAAATTCAGGTCGACCCCGGTGCCATCGCCAAGGCGACGGGCGAAAACGGCGTCAGCGTGCCGGGTCTGCTGGCGCAATTCCGCGCCGAAATGCAGGCCCCCGAATTTGCCCAACACGTGCATTGGGGGGCCACCAGCCAAGACATCATCGACACCGCGCTGATGCTGCGGCTCCGTCAAGCGCTCACGCTTGCCGAGACTGATATCAAAGCCATCGTTAGCTCCTTGGCTGACGCAGCACACGAGCATAAAACACTGCCAATGCCCGCGCGCACCTACGGGCAGCATGCAACGCCAACCACTTGGGGGGCTGTGCTGGCAGAATGGGGGATGCCGCTGATCGCCGCGCTGGATGAATTGGAAGCCGTGCGCGCCTCCTCGTTGTTTGTGTCGCTTTCGGGGGCGGCAGGCACCGCGTCTGCGCTTGGCCCCAAAGCGGCCCAAACCCGCGCGGACCTTGCCCAAGCCTTGGGCCTGAATGACCCAAAGCGCAGCTGGCATGTCGACCGCAGCCCTATCCTGCGCATCGCGGATTGGCAGGGTCGTGTGATGGCGGCCCTGTCGCACATCGCCCAAAGCACGATTGGCCTGACCATGACCGGGATCGAGGAGATCGCACTTGGCACGTCAGGTGCATCCTCGACAATGCCACAAAAGCAAAACCCCGTTGGCCCCTCAGCGATTATCGCCCTTGGCCATAACTTCACCGGACAACGCGCGACACTACAGGCCGCCGCAGCGCACCAGCACCAGCGCGATGGCGGGGCGTGGTTTGCAGAATGGATGGCCGTGCCGCAGTTGACCCTTTGCCTCGCATCCGCCTTGCACCACGCCAAAACGATGGTTTCAGGCCTAACGCCACATCCTGTGCAAATGCACAGCGCGCTGACCGCAAGCCTCGGACTGATCCACGCCGAAGCGCTTAGCTTTGCGCTGGCCGATACCATGCCACGCCCCAAAGCGCAGAAGATCACGAAAATGCTGTGCCTTGAGGCGCAGGAAAAACAAGTGCCTTTGGCCGATCTTGTGGCCGCCGATTATCCAGACCTGGCGCCAGGTATCTTCGATCCGTCCCATCAAACTGGCCACGCCGTTACCGAGGCCGAGACCTTTGTCGCCCGTGCACAGAAGCATCGATCTTGATGCGCCCTGCCGTCGTTTTTATCGTCCTGACGGTGATGATCGACGCCATGGGGATTGGCCTGATCATCCCCGTCATGCCCGATCTGATCGAAGAGGTGCAAGCCGCCAACCTGTCGCGTGCTGCCCTGTGGGGCGGTGTGCTGGCAACAACATTTGCGGTGATGCAGTTTCTGTTCAGCCCGTTGGTGGGGGGGCTCTCTGACCGCTTTGGGCGCCGCCCGGTTTTGCTGATCTCGCTGACGGTGATGGCGCTGGACTACGTCGTCGTGGCCTTGGCCGGATCGATCTGGCTGTTGCTTTTGGGGCGCGTGGTGGGCGGGATTTCGGCAGCCACCGGGGCAACCGCCAGCGCATATATGGCCGACATCACCGAGCCCAAGGACCGCGCAGCGAATTTCGGGCTGATCGGGGCGGGCTTTGGCATCGGCTTTGTGCTGGGGCCTGTGGCGGGCGGTTTTCTGGCCGAATATGGCACGCGCGCACCGTTTTGGGCCGCTGCGGCCCTCGCGGCGGGAAACGTCGCTTTCGGCTGGTTCGTACTCAAAGAAACGGTAAAGCCGGAGAACCGCCGCCCCGTTTCATGGCGGCGCGCCAACCCCTTTGGCGCAGTCAAACATTTGGGCGAATTGCCCGGGATCAGACGGCTGTTGCTGGTCTATTTTCTGTATCACCTCGCCTTTGCCGTCTATCCATCGGTCTGGAGCTATTTTGGCAAGGCGCAGTTTGACTGGTCCCCTTCAATGATCGGAGGATCGCTGGCCCTGTTCGGGCTGGCAATGGCCGTGGTGCAGGCAGGTATCATCCGCCCGGTGCTAAAGCGGTTCGGAGAACGCGGCACCGTGCTTTTTGGCTATGTGTTCAGTGTGGCAACGTTTTTTCTGATCGGAATCGTAACATCGGGCACGGCAATTATGGTGCTGACCCCGATGGCCGCCCTTGCTGGGGTCATCCCGGCTGCCCTTCAAGGGATCATGTCGCAATCGGTTGCCCAGAATTCACAAGGCGAGCTTCAGGGGGTGCTGACCTCGGCCTCGGCCCTGGCGATGGTGGTCGCACCTTTGGTTATGACCGCAACCTTTGCGGCGTTCACCGCACCCGGAACAGCAATCTATTTTCCTGGAGCGCCCTTTTTATTGTCGATGCTGCTGACATTGGTCGCCGTGTCGATCTTTGTCAGATGGCGAGCACCTCATGAAAATCTCGTCTGATCAAGGTTGTCCCTTGCAAGATCAGCAACGGGCCGACACCTTGGTGAATGCGGGTGCCAGCCGCCACACACAACACCAAGTGGGGGCCAGCCCCCACGCCCAATACCAAGTGGGGGCCAGCCCCCACGCCCCCGGGATTTTGAACCATTTGGAAAAGAAGGTCGCACCATGAAATTGCAGGACTTGGATGTGATCGTAACCGCCCCTCCCGCCCCCGGATGGGGTGGGCGCTATTGGATATTGGTCAAGGTTACCACGGATACCGGCGTGGTCGGCTGGGGCGAGTGCTATGCATCAAGCGTAGGGCCCGAAGCGATGCGCGCGGTGATCGCCGATGTGTTCGAGCGGCACATGCAGGGCGAGAACCCCGAGAACATCGAGTTGATGTTCCGCCGCGCCTATTCCTCAGGGTTCACTCAGCGGCCTGATCTGACAGTGATGGGCGCATTTTCCGGGCTGGAAATCGCCTGTTGGGATATTTTGGGCAAGGACCGTGACCGGCCTGTCTATGCGCTGATCGGCGGTAAGATGAACGACAAGGTGCGCGCTTACACTTACCTTTATCCGCTGCCACATCATGACATCAGCGCCTTTTGGACTTCACCCGATATGGCGGCGGAATCTGCGCTGGACTGTGTCGCGCGCGGCTATACCGCGGTCAAATTTGACCCCGCCGGGCCCTATACCCTGCGTGGTGGGCATATGCCCGCGATGACCGATATCAGCCAATCCGTCGCCTTTTGCAAAGCCATCCGCGAGGCAGTGGGCGACAAAGCCGATCTGCTGTTTGGCACCCATGGGCAGTTCACCACCGCCGGGGCCATCCGGCTTGGCCAAGCGATCGAACCCTACAGCCCGCTGTGGTACGAGGAGCCGATCCCGCCGGATGCCGTCGAACAGATGGCGACTGTTGCGCGCAGCGTGCGCATACCGATTGCGACAGGAGAGCGGCTGACCACAAAAGCGGAATTCGCACCCGTTTTGCGCGCTGGTGCAGCCTCGATTTTGCAGCCCGCCTTGGGGAGGTCCGGCGGCATTTGGGAAGGCAAAAAGATCGCCGCCATGGCCGAGGTTTATAACGCGCAGGTCGCACCACATCTTTATGCAGGCCCCGTTGAATGGGCGGCAAATATCCAACTGGCAGTCTCTATTCCCAACATCCTGATGTGTGAATGCATCGAGACGCCATTTCATGACCAGCTGATCAAAGGATCAATCCGGGTGCAAGACGGGTTCATCACAGCGCCGACCGCACCCGGTCTGGGGATTGAGGTCGACGAAACCCTTGCCCGCGCGCACCCTTACGTCGGGTCCGCCCTGCATTTGCAAATGCAAGAAGCGCCTTGTGACTATGCAAACGGCAATGCGTTCGAGGGCGGAGCGCCGCCCTCGAAAGACTAGGTTTCCAGCAAACCTGTTGCGGCGGCGACGATCCCTTCTCGGGATGGAAGTGTTGCCGCGTAGGCAGGGCCTGTCGCGATAAAGCTGTCTTCGGCTGACAGACGCGCGTATTGCGCGATGCCACTTTCTTTCATCAGCGCCATCAGCCCTTCGGCTTGCCCGCCCGTGCGTCGACATTCGTCTACGATCAACACGGGGCGAGTTCCAATGGCTGCAATGATCGCATCCTCGGCCAAAGGCGCAATCCAGCGCATGTCGATAACGCGGGCGTTGATCCCTTGCGCCGCAAGATCGACCTGCGCTTGGCGGCTTAGATAGTGCCCATTGCCATAGGTCACAATCGCCAGATCCGTCCCGTCGCCATGGACGCCGACGTCTTGCAGACCAATGCGCTGGTCAGACGCGGGATAGGTGGTCATCCAGCCGCCATCGCCTGCCTCAAGCAGATCGCGCATCGGATAAAGCGCAATCGGTTCGACAAAAACCACCACGCGTTGCTCTTCACGGGCAAGGCGATGTGCCTCGCGCAGCATCATCGCGGCATCTGACCCTTTCGACGGGCACGCAATGATGATCCCAGGAATATCGCGCAGCACGGCAAGCGAATTGTCATTGTGGAAATGCCCGCCAAACCCCTTTTGATAGCCAAGCCCCGCGATGCGCAGCACCATCGGGTTGGTCCATTGACCGTTGCTGAAAAAGGGCAAGGTCGCCGCCTCGCCGCGCAGCTGGTCTTCGGCGTTGTGCAGATAGGCGAGAAATTGGATCTCGGGCATCGGGACGAACCCGTTATGCGCAGCACCGATGGCAAACCCAAGGATGGATTGTTCATCCAGTAACGTATCAATGACGCGGGCCGGCCCAAACCGCGATTGCAGCTTTTGCGTGACACCGTAGACGCCGCCCTTGCGGCCTACATCCTCGCCCATCAGCAACGTTTCGGGATGGGCCAGCATCAGGTCATGCAGCGTCCAGTTGATGATCTTTGAGAGCGGCTGCGGCGTGTCCATCTGCGCCATATCGCTGCCAAACAGGGTGCTGCGCGCCTCGGTCGAGGGGCCGTTGGTTGGCGCGCAGGCGCGTTTCGGCGGAACGATACTGGCCATGACATCCGACGCAGTCTTGAGGTGCGGGCGGGTGACCACCTCGGCCGCCGCTTGGGCGATATCATCAACGGTTTGGGTGTAGATCGCCAAGGCGTCCTCAGCACCAAGCGCGCCCGAGGTCACCAACAACCGCGCGCTGTGCAGCAAAGGATCATTCGCCTCATCGGCCTCGACTTCTGCCTTGGGCAGATAGCTGGTCGCGATATCTGCACCGGCATGGCCATACAGCCGAACTGTGCGCAGATGCAGAAACGCGGGCTTGCGGTGTTTACGGACGAAATCAGCCGCCTCTTTCGCTGCGGCAAACCCGGCGAATAGATCCAAGCCATCAGCCTCGAAATAGGCAAGACCGGGGCGCGACGACATCGAGGCCTTGATCCAGCCCGTTGGGGTCTTGGTCGAAATACCAATGCCATTGTCTTCGCACACAAAGAGCAGCGGCAGCGGAACGCCCTGCACCGCCGTCCAACAGGCGGCGTTAATTGCCCCTTGGGCCGTCGAATGATTGGCCGACGCATCGCCAAAGCTGCACATGGCGATGCCGTCATGGGCCAGCACCCGATGCTCGGGCGGGTTGCGCCGTGCAAGGCCGATCGCATGGGCGGCCCCCACGGCCTTGGGCAGATGGCTGGCGATGGTCGAGGTCTGCGGCGGGATCATCAGACGGCGACTGCCCAGCACCTTGTGGCGCCCACCGCTGGTGGGGTCCTCAGACGAGCAGGCAAAAGACAAAAGCATGTCGCGCAACATATCCTGCCCGCCAACCTGATCCGCCCGCGCAATCTGGAACGCCGCATCACGGTAATGCAAAAAAGCGATGTCATCTGGGCGTAGCGCATGGGCGACCGCAGCCATCCCCTCGTGCCCGCTGGATCCGATTGTGTAGAAGCCCTGTTTCTTGCTCTGCATCACACGGCTTTGCAAATCCAAAGCCCGCGACAAGACCTGAGCGCGAAACAGCCCCACCGCCTCGTCACCGCTTAGGCCGGGGGTAGCGGCCCTTCCAGCGGGAAAATCCTGCGCAGCAACACGACGCAAAAAGTTTTCGTGCACGATCTGAACGCGGTCCATTGTCACCCTTCCGATTGTATCAAAGGCAGCTCCAAAAGATGCCTCCGGCAGGGATATTTAAGAGCCAGAGAAAAGGGAACCGTCTTGCCCCCTTCTCTGGCTTTAAAATATCCTCGGGGGAGTTTGAGGGGGCAGACAGCCCCCTCACTTCTGTCTTAGAGTCTGATTCAAAACTAACTTAACCTTCTCAATTCCTTGCGAGATGCCGTGTGACGCGTCTGATGTGTGCGATGAGAATCCAAGCTTCAGCGCTGGCGATGGATTTCTCCCAATCTTTCGACAGGCGGCGACATC